>CALMYQ010000224.1 GCA_937873655.1 uncultured Lewinella sp.
GTAAGTCGTAAGTCGTAAGTCGTAAGTCGTAAGTCGTAAGTCGTAAGTCGTAAGTGGTAAGTTGTAAGTGGTAAGTCGTAAGTGGTAGGTCATAAGGCGTAGGGAGCTTGCAACATCACTTACGACTTACGACTAGCGACTTACCACTAAAAACAATAAACGTTCCAAAATGGCACTTGAAGAAACAATAGGCAAAGACCTCATCCAGGCCATGAAGGCCAAGGATCAGGCGACCCTGCGGGGCATTCGCGCCATTAAGGCCGCAATTCTGCTGGCTAAAACCGATGGCTCCGGAAAGGAGATGACGCCGGAGCGCGAGATCGAAATGTTGCAAAAACTGGTGAAGCAGCGCCGGGATTCACTGGCCATCTTTGAGGAACAAAACCGGGAAGATCTGGCGGTAAAGGAGCGCGAGGAGATCGAGGTCATCCAGCAGTATCTGCCGGCACAATTGACACCGGAGGCGCTGGAAGCGGAAGTCGGCAAGATCGTAGCTGAAACCGGCGCTTCTTCCATGAAAGACATGGGAAAAGTGATGGGCATTGCCTCCAGGCAACTGGCCGGCCGCGCCGAAGGAAAAGCCATTTCCGAAGTGGTCAAGAAATTGTTGTCGCAATAATGCGACATGGAGAATTACGGACCTGTAGCATCTCTCAACTAACTGAATAAAACCAATGGACAAACGTTTTCTGCGGCAGCTCGGCCTGCGCAAACACAATGCCGGTACCAGCACCGGCCTGGAATCCACCAATTCGGGCAAATATATCCGTTCCGTTTCCCCGGTCGACGGCGAATGGATCGGCAGCGTCAGCAAGACCTCCGCTGAGGAATACGAAACCGTCGTTGCCAAAGCGACAGCGGCTTTTCATGTCTGGCGCCAGATCCCGGCGCCCAAGCGGGGGGAAATCGTCAGGCAATACGGCGAAGAACTCCGGAAGTACAAAGATCCGCTCGGGCGTCTGGTTTCCTACGAAATGGGCAAAAGCCTGCAGGAAGGCTGGGGCGAGGTCCAGGAAATGATCGACATCTGCGATTTCGCCGTAGGCCTTTCCCGGCAATTGTACGGCCTGAGCATGCACTCCGAACGCCCCAAACACCGCATGTACGAGCAATGGCATGCGCTCGGGCCCGTAGGCATCATCTCCGCCTTCAATTTCCCGGTAGCTGTCTGGTCCTGGAACGCCATGGTTGCCCTGGTTTGCGGCGACGTCTGCATCTGGAAACCGTCCGAAAAAGCGCCCTTGTGCGGGGTGGCCTGCCAAAATATCCTGCAACGTGTATTGGAAGCTAACGATATCCCCGAAGGGGTCAGCTGCATCATCAACGGCGACTACCGGGTCGGGGAATTCCTGACCAAGGACCGGCGCATTCCGTTGGTATCCGCAACGGGCTCCACCCGGATGGGCAAGATCGTCGGGGGCACCGTTGCCGGCCGCCTGGGCCGCAGTTTGCTCGAACTGGGCGGCAATAACGCCATCATCGTCACCCCCAGCGCCGACCTGAAGATCGTGCTCACCGGCGCTTTGTTCGGAGCCGTCGGTACTGCCGGGCAGCGTTGTACGTCCACCCGCCGGCTGATCGTACACAAAAGCATCTTTGAAGAGGTCAAGAAGAGCCTCGCCGGCGCTTATGCCCAATTGCGCATCGGCGACCCGCTCGACGAACGCAACCATGTCGGCCCGCTGATCGACCAGGGCGCCGTAGACAATTACCTCCATGCCATCGAACGGATCAAAGCCGAAGGCGGTAAAATGGTGGTGGAAGGCGGCGTGTTGTCCGGTCCGGGCTTTGAAAGCGGCTGCTACGTGCGGCCCTGTATCGCGGAAGTGACCAACGATATGGCCATTGTTCAGCACGAAACTTTTGCGCCGATCCTTTATCTCATCAAATACGATACCCTGGAAGAGGCGGTAGCGCTGCAGAACGGCGTACCGCAAGGCCTTTCGTCGGCCATCATGACCGACAGCGTGCGCGAAGCCGAGTATTTCCTTTCGGTCAACGGATCGGACTGCGGCATTGCCAACGTCAATATCGGTACCAGCGGCGCGGAGATTGGCGGGGCTTTCGGCGGAGAGAAGGAAACGGGCGGCGGGCGCGAAAGCGGCTCCGATGCCTGGAAAGCCTATATGCGCCGCCAGACCAATACCATCAACTACAGCAGAGAAATCCCGCTGGCACAAGGCATCAAGTTTGATTTTTAAGAGACCGGCCGATCAGGCCCGCTTTGCCAAGCATTGAACAGATAAACTTTCTATTCAAACTTTCGGAAAGCAGCGTATTTTGCGCTGCTTTTCGCATTGAATAGCGCTTCAACTTCCATCGCAGTTGCAAAATAGTCCATATGAGAATAATAGAAACCAGCTTCTCAAATGAGCAATTGACTATTTTAGTTCCTTCCGTTTTATTGATCCTGACCAGCATCTTCTTTTATTCAGCCAACAAAACCAGGACTGCGGTCGGTTTACTACTGATCGGCGCTTTCGGTATTCGCTGGCTGATGATCATATTGGATCCGTTTTTGAATGAATGGGATGAACGATACCACGCGCTGGTGGCCAAAAACATGATGGATCACCCCTTTGTTCCTACCCTTTGGCGGGAAGCCATCCTGCCCTACAATTATAAAGAATGGTGTTGCAATCACATATGGCTCCACAAGCAACCCCTGTTTCTCTGGCAGATGGCCCTGAGCATGAAAATATTCGGGGTGAACGAAATAGCGGTCCGGATACCGAGCATGTTGCTGAACGGCCTGCAAGTGTTGCTGACCTACCGGATCGGCGTCCTGGTGCATAATAAAAACCTTGGATACATCGCGGCCCTGATGTCTGCTTTGAGCTATTTTGGCCTGGAGCAGGTCTCAGGGTATATGGGCCGGGACCACAACGAGGTGATATTCTTCTTTTATCTGACAGCCAGTTATTGGAGCATGGCCGAATACATAACCAAGCCCAGGCCTGTTTTTTTAATCCTGATCGGCGTCTTTTCGGGGATGGCCATATTAAACAAATGGCTGGTTGGGTTATTGGTCTTTGCAGGCTGGTTCATCGGCGAACTGATCAACAGAAAGGCATTCTGGAGCAAGGTAAAAAAGATGATCCTGGCTGGGTTGATCTCTGTTGTGGTTTTTTTACCCTGGCAGATCTACATCGCGCTGAGGTTCCCCAAGGAAAGTCAGGCCGAATACGCATTTAACAGGAAACATATTTTTGAAGTCCTGGAAGGCCATTCGGGGGATTGGCTCTTTTATTTTAAATACAACTATATCCTGTACGGCGAATGGAGTTGGATCCTGATCCTGGGCGGCGCCGTAGCGTTCTTGTTTTTGGTCAGGAACCGGGTTTTAAAGTATGCCGTATTGTCATCGATAGTCATCATCTACCTCTTCTTCATGATGGCCAAAACCAAATTTATTTCTTATGTCTATGTATCGTCGCTTGTTTTCCTTTTAATGGCCGCTGCACTTGTTTTTTTAGAACAGAAATTATACCAGCTGAACATTTCGACGGCGTTGAAACGGGCTTCCGTGATTTTTGCCTTGATCCTGGTCGGCTTTTTCACCTTCAGGCATTGGCGGATTGAAAGCTATCACGCCAGGAACAAACCGAATTATTTCGGTCACGGCCCCGAAAGGGTGAACAGAATACACGATGCTGAAATCCTGCGGAGCCTTAAGAACAAGATCTCGACTGATTACGTCATTCTCAATACGACGCAGCCCATTGAGGTCATGTTTTACACCGGCAACATCGCCTATTTCTGGTGCGGGCCGGAGGACTATTATCAACTCAAAAAAGAGCATCGGCCCATTGCGGCATTGAAAAATGCGAACTATCCGATTCCTCCCTATTTGGAAAAGGACACAAGCGTTTTGATCATGGATTTGGGGTTGAGGAATTAGTTAGCGCAATCGGTTTATCCGTTTGTCAGACGAGCATTCAATGGGCGGGGGGCATTTCGGGTACTGAATATGCCCTCTTTGATTTTTACCAAAAATTCCGCATATTTGCCAAGCATTGTTTCTCTGATGTTTATGAGTTTCTCTATGTTTTGTGCCAAAACATACTGTTTTCTTCCACCACATCAGGCACAATAGGGCACATAGAGAATCACCATTTCGCAAAGCGAAATGGTGATGATTCCTATTGTGTTCTTATGTTTCTAATCCCGCCTTGCGGGACAAGTTGTGGTTAAAAAAGAAAATTGTGGTCAAAATCCGGGTAGCTCAACGTTTTCAACCTAACAACCCGAAATGCTAGCCAAAACGTATGCAAGCGCCCTCCAGGGCGTCAACGCGCAAACCATCGCCGTAGAAGTCAACGCGGGCGGAACCGTCCCGCAAGGCAGTCCATTTTATCATCTGGTAGGCCTCCCTGACAGTGCCGTGCGCGAGGGATTCCAACGCATTGAAGCCGCCGTCAACAACAGCGGCTTCCGGATGAACCGCGTGAAGACCGTGGTCAACCTCGCCCCGGCCGACCTGCGCAAGGAAGGCTCCGCCTATGACCTGCCCATCGCTATCGGATTCCTCGCTGCTACCGGCCAGATCATCGATTCCGAGGTCGGCGCCTATGTCATCATGGGCGAGCTGGCGCTCGACGGACTTCTTCGCCCCATCAAAGGCGCCCTGCCGATCGCCATCCAGGCCCGGAAAGAAAAATTCAAGGGCATCATCCTGCCAAGTCAGAACGCGCGCGAGGCCGCCATCGTCAACGAACTGGAGGTGTTCGGAGTGGAATCCCTGCGGGAAGCGGCCGAATTCCTGTGCGGCGAAAAGCAGCTCCAACCGGTTAAGGTGGATACGCGCGAAGAATTCGCTTATGCCCAGGGCTATTTCGATGTGGACTTCTCGGATGTCCGCGGCCAGGAAAACATCAAACGCTCCCTGGAGATCGCGGCGGCAGGTGGCCACAACGTCATCCTGATCGGTCCGCCCGGTGCGGGCAAGACCATGCTGGCGCGCAGGCTGCCCACTATTCTGCCGCCGCTGACCCTGCACGAAGCGCTGGAGACCACCAAGATCCATTCGGTAGCCGGAAAACTGCCGGCCAATTCCTCTCTGGTCTCACAACGGCCGTTCCGGGCGCCGCACCATACCATCAGCGATGTAGCGCTGGTAGGCGGCGGTTCCAACCCCGCGCCGGGAGAGATCTCCCTGGCCCACAACGGCGTCCTGTTCCTGGATGAATTGCCGGAATTCAAGCGCACCGTCCTGGAAGTGCTCCGCCAGCCCATGGAAGAGCGGCGCGTGACCATCTCGCGGGCCCGGGTGGCGATGGACTACCCGGCCAGTTTCATGCTGGTGGCTTCGATGAACCCGTGCCCTTGCGGCTATTACAACCACCCGGAGAAGGATTGCGTCTGCGGGCCCGCGGTCATCCAGCGATACCTGGGCAAGATCTCCGGCCCGCTGCTCGACCGGATCGACCTGCACGTGGAGGTCACGCCGGTGTCCTTCGATGAACTCTCGGAAACCGATCGTCCGGGCACCACCAGCCGGGAGATCCTGGAACGCGTGGTCAAGGCCCGCGAAATTCAGGCCGAGCGATTCAAGGACCTGCCCAATGTCTATGCCAACGCCCAAATGCCGAACCGCATGGTGCGCGAGGTCTGCCAGGTCAACCAGGCCGGGCAAACACTCATCAAAAAAGCCATGGAAAAACTGCAGCTATCCGCCCGCGCATACGACCGCATCCTGAAAGTAGCCCGCACGGGCGCCGATCTGGCAGGCAGCGAGGAGATCAGGATCGAGCATTTGGCGGAAGCCATCCATTTCCGGAGTTTGGACCGGGAAGGGTGGGCGGGGTGAGTATATTCCCACTCCAATTAAATTCAGCGGGGCACCTATTTTAAAACTCCAAAGGCGATCGAAATGATAATCATGGTCAAAAAGTAAATTTTACCATTATTCCGTAAATTGCTACCTGATAACCAACTTTGTATACCTATACTGCGCTGAAATAGGTTTTGTGCATTCAGGGTAGGTTTCCCTCTTTAGGGGTCAGGGGCGGGCGCGGGCAAATGCACAAAACCTATTGCCGTTGAGTATAAAATTCAAACCGGACCATGAAACCCGCACCTTCCACCCGTTCCCGGCTGATCGCCCTGGGCTCAGCCATTCTGCTCATCGCCGCGGCTTTTATCGCTGCCCGAATGACTGCCGATAAAGGGTTCTTCAGTTTCTCGCCGCCCGCTACGCCTGAAATGCCCAACCCGGAGGCGGATGTCCGTGGCCCCGCAGGAGCCTTGCAGCTTTACCGTACCTTTTATACGGCCTGGGCCACCATGATCCTGCTGTTCCCGGCCCTGATCTGGTTCTGGTACCGCAAACAATCGGAAACGGCCGGCCGGCGGTGGCTGTTGTACTGGACGGCCGGCTACATCGTCTTTCTGGTACACCTTTGGTGCGCTATGTCCGGCTTTTTCGGCGGAGATTTCGAAAAAATGACCCATACCTCCAGGGTGAGCGCTTTCTGGCCCGACCTGATCGTCGCCGCCTGGTGGGGGATTGACATCATCGTGGCGTGGACCCAAAAGGCGGACCGCCGGTGGATCGATATCCAGCGGGTAATCGTACACCTGGCCGTTTTTATCCTGTTTGTGGCCGGATCGGCCTACGAAGGTGAAGTGCTGGTCTCGAAAGTGCTTGGATACGCATTGGCGGCAGCGGTCTTCGGCTCGCTGGTGCGAAGATATCTGCGAAAACAGGGCTGAAGCGGACCTGCCCAGAAAGGGCCTGATCGTGGCGGGTCAAAATAAAAAAAGTAGAGGAAGTACGCAGCGGTTAGGGATTGTGTCTGCACAAACCTGCATGTCTTCCTCTACAGAGCTTGGGTTATTGCGTGAGATTACAATTGAGGTCTTAAACCGGTCAGGGCTAATAGGATTACGATCACGAATAAAAAAAGTTTGGGTTAGTCCTTGGGATGATGATTGTTGTTGTTCAGCAAAAAAAACCGGGTCAGTTTCGGGGATGGTTGAATTTGGTTTATTGGGTTAGGGACTATGTTCAGGGATTGTTCGTTTGGTTTTTGGGGCTGGGGCTATGTTCAGGGATTGTTCGTTTGGTTTTTTGGCGCCGGCCTCTCCTTCAGTCGTTTGGGGCCCCGACTGCCTGAGAAGCCGGCCCGGCGATTGCTTATTTGGATCCTATTCACACTGTGTTTTCATTTGGAGTAGTTTGAACCTGTCAGCGTGTATGAAATCAGTAGCGTGTTTGATAGTACAAAGATAGGGGTCCTGGGAGGGGGGCTGCCTCGACCCATGTTTCGAAAAGGTAGACTATTGTTTCTTTTTAAAGATTTCGGTCAAAAACAGGGCTAAAACAAGGGAAAATGGCGCAAAAATCCGGATTTTGAGGCCAAAAGAAAGACGGCGGCGTTAACCTTTTCACCTTCCCTTCCGTTTTACTATGGTTGTTCACCCAAACTTCAGAGATGAGCCATCACAAAGGAAAATTTTTCTTGTTCTTGCTGTTGATCCCTTTTCTATACGCTGCCTGTAAACAGGAAAAAAGCGATCTGCCGGTTGTGGGCTTCGCCGACGCATTTGAAGACAGCACCATCAAACAGGCCAGGGACGGATTCCTGGCAGCCCTGAAAGAAGGCGGGTTTTCGGAAGAGGATCAGACCATGCAGCTGGTTTACCGGAATGCTCAGGGGGATATACCTACGCTGACCCAGATCATTAAATATTTTATTTCGGAAGAGGTCACCCTGATCGCGGCCTGTCCGACACTACCCACCATCACGGCCTTGCAAAATACCAGAGACATCCCCGTTTTCATGATGGTAGCGCCGACCCCGGAATTAATGAAGATAAAGGATGCTAACGGCAACGACCCGCCCAACCTCTTCGGTACCGGTGAAAACCTGGATTATATCGATACGTCCTTCGCCATCATTCCCAAACTGGTAAAACCCAAAGGCGAGACCCTCAGGGTCGGACTGCTGTACAATCAATCGGAGCCGCAATCCGTGGAAGCTTATCTGCGCATAAACGGGCTGGCCAACCGGTACGGCGCCAAACTGGTGGCCCGTCCGGTCAATTCCACCGCCGATGTCAAACTGGTGGCCGGAGCGCTGCTCAACGAGGGAATCGACGCTTTTTTTGCCAATCCGGATAATATAGTCTTCGGCTCTTTCGAAACCATCATCAACGATTGCAACGAAGCCGGCGTACCTGTATTCACCAGCGAAGCCGGATTGGTGGCCCGCGGCGCAGTGGCCGCATTCGGGGCAGACCTGTACCAATGGGGGCACCAGGCTGGGGAACAGGCAGCAAAATTCCTGCAAACCGGCTCAACCGACGGCCTGCATTGGGAAATGGTCAACGTTCGCAAACGGGTATACAACCCCGCCGCGGCCCAGCGGTTCGGCATGGCCATCCCCGATAACTACGAGCCGGTCCAGCAATGATCTTTTACCTTTCCGCACTCACTATGGGCCTCTGTCTGTCGGCGATGGGGCTGGGGATCTACATCACCATGAAGATCTTCCGCATTCCGGATATCACGACGGACGGGAGTTATACCATGGGCGCGGCCGTGACGGCCGTATTGCTCACCCAGGATTGGTCGTTGCCCGCTGTGATCGGCATCACCGTCGCGGCAGGTGCATTGGCAGGCGTATTGACCGGCCTGGTGCATACCCGGCTCAAGATCGACGCCCTGCTCGCAGGGATCCTGGTGATGACCGGGCTGTATTCCGTCAACCTGACCATTCTCGGGCGCTCAAATGTCCCCTTGTTGAACACCACCTCCGTTTTTTCAGCCCTGTCCATTTTTGACAAAGCCATTTACAACGAGGTCTGGGTCAGCCTGCTGTTTCTGATCCTGCTCGGGGGCCTGCTGTCTTATATGCTCCGGACGGATTTCGGACTGGCCATGCGGGCGACCGGCAACAGCGAGTCCATGACCCGCGCACTGGGCATAAATAACGATCATATGAAGATCATCGGACTGGCCATCGCCAACGCCCTGACCGCACTCAGCGGATTCCTGGTGGCCCAGTATCAGCATTATACCGATATCAATATGGGCATCGGCATTGTTTTGGTGGGATTGGGCTCTGTACTGATCGGGGATGCGCTGATCAACTGGCTGGGTGTACAGCGCATCTGGCTGCAACTGGCGCTCATCGTGGCAGGGTGCATCCTGTTTCAACTGGTGCTGGCCCTGGCCTTGTCGCTGGGCGTCAATCCGAATATGCTCAAACTGGTCACGGCGGTCTTCGTTCTCGCCATAGTAGGTATTCCCCGACTGATCAGAAATACCGCATCATGATCGAACTCCAACATGTCACCAAAGTATTCAACCGGGGGAAGATCAACGAGGTCAGGGCCCTGGAAGACGTCACACTCAGCATTGCCGACGGGGAGTTTGTCGTATTGGTCGGCGCCAACGGCTCCGGCAAAACCACCCTGTTGAATATGATCGCGGGTGCTGTAATACCCAACGAAGGGTGGGTAAGCCTCAATGGTCAGGAAGTTACCCGGTTGCCCGAGCACAAGCGCAGCAGGTGGGTGGCGCGCGTATTCCAGAATCCGCTGGCCGGCACGGCGCCTGAATTAAGCATCCTGGATAACTTCCGGCTGGCTTCCCTCCGTACAGGTAAAAAACGGCTGGTCATCGGCATCAATGACCAGTTCAGGAACACCGTACGGGACAAGATCGCGGGACTTGGACTGGGACTGGAAAACAAGCTTCAACAACCCATGGGCAGCCTCTCCGGCGGCCAGCGGCAGGCGCTTACCCTGCTGATGAGCGTTATGGACCATACCGATATCCTGCTGCTGGATGAGCCCACCGCCGCCCTCGACCCCAGGTCGGCGGAGGTGGTCATGGAGACGGCCCGGAAGATCATTGCCGACTATCGCCTGACGACCATGCTCATCACCCACAATATGCGGGAAACCCTCCGGTTCGGCAACCGCATTATCCATATGGCCGGCGGCCGGGTTGTCCACGACATTGACGCTGAGGCAAAAAAGGCTTTAAAGCTGGAGGATGTGTACGGCTGGTTTGGTTAAAATCCGTTGAATGACAACTTGAATACTATGGACTTTCTGATCAGGGCGCCGCAGGTCGGCGATATCCGTTTTCAATTGTACCGGGAGGAAGCGCCGGCAACCGCAGCCGCTTTCCTGGAAACCCTCCCCTTTTCCAGGCTTTTCTACCACGCGCGCGTCTCCGGCCGCGAGATCTGGATCGACGATGCGCCTTTGCTGGATATTCCCCAGGAAAATGCCTCCGTGTTTGCCCGGCCGGGAGAAATTGTGATCGGCCCCAAAGGCCCGGCCCGGAATAAGATTGTCGGCTGCATCGGCATTTTTTACGGCGAAGGGCAGTTGCTTGATTGCGGTAATATCTTCGGCAAGGTATTCGATGAGGATTTGCCGAAGCTGGCCGACCTCGGCGACGCCATTTGGCGTCAGGGCGCACGGGAGCTTCAATTTACACAAAAAGCCGGACCCCAATGATGAAGTCCGGCAGTAAGTAATCGCTTTCTTTATTCTTTACAAGGCATCGTGCAGTTCAAACCGAAAAATCAAGGTAATATCGCTTTCAACCGGTTCTTCCCCGGAGAAAGCAGGCAACCAGTCCGGCATCGCCTTGATGGCCTTTTTAGTAGCCTTGATAAGGCTTTCATCCAGGCAATTCAGCACTTTAATATCGTGGATCTCGCCGGTCGGCGCCACCCTGAAGGTGACTGTAAACCGTCCGGTCACCTCCTTATCGATTGCTGAGACCGGATAGCGCAGGTGCCGTTTGAAATGCTTTTGAAGGGCTTCATTTCCGCCGGGGTATTCGGCTTCCTGATACAAGGCCCTGAGTGGTTGCATTTGCCCGAAGGTGGGCAAAGCTGTCAAAAGGCTCAGCACAAGGCCGAGACCAAAAAATACAGTCTTCATCTGGTATTGATTTTGGGTAATTAAAGAATTTTTCCAGGATACCGGGTCCAACAAAATTTCAACAGGCGTCGGCATGGCAGATTGTTTTATTTGGTTTAATGAGGTGTCCCATGCAGGACGCCGCAAAATTGGGGGCAAACCGGTGCGAATAGCAACACTGAATGATCGGTTTGCAGGTCTCCATGAGCCGTTAACCATGCCGGCGGGTCAGATGGCAAAGCCTCAAACCTAAAGGAAATTATCCTGGAACCTCGTCAGCAGGTCATCTTTCTTGTTCCTGGATACCGGCACATTGGACTTGTTGGTCATCACCAGGTAACCGCCTTCGGTTCGGATGTATTCCTTTACATGCCGCAGGTTGACGAGGTAGGAATGGTGGGTCCGGAAGAACTGAAAGGGGCTCAGGATCTCTTCGAATTCCTTGAGCGTTTTGGAGATCAGTTTTTTACGGCCGTCCACCAGGTGAACGGTCGTATAATTGCTGTCGGAAACGCAAACCAGGATATCTTCAATTTCCACGAACTCGATGCTTTCCTTGGTTGCCAACCCAATCTTGGTGGGTTTCCCGGACTCTTCATCCCGGATATTCTTAAACAGCACCTCCAGCTGTTTTTCGGGAATATGGTGCTGCGTTTTTGACAAGTGCTTTTCAACGGCTTTTTTCAGTTCCTGGTTCTGTACGGGTTTGAGCAGATAATCCAGGGCGCTGAATTTGATGGCCTGAATGCCGAAATCATCGTAAGCCGTAGTGAAAATGACGTCAAAATTGACCTTCCCCAGTTCTTCCAGGATATCAAAGCCGTTGAGCATCGGCATTTCGATATCCAGAAACAGGAGATCCGGCGGTTCTTTTTTCAGGTATTCAAGTCCCTGGAGCGAGTCGGTAAAAACCGCGGCTACCATTACATCCGGACAGTATTGCTCCAGTTTCCATTTAAGGGTTTCGACGCTGTGCAGTTCGTCGTCGATAATAACGGAACGTACCATGTTAATCAGTTTATGGGAATGGATAATTCTACGCGGGTACCCTTGGGTACATTGTCCTCACCTTCCAGATCAATGATCCTTACCGTAGTTTGCCGGCCGAACATCTGGTTGAGCAGTTCGATCCTGTTCCGGGTGATGTTCATGCCCATCGAGCGTTTTTTGGTTGCGTTCTTTGATTTCAGCGCTTCCGCTTTTTTCCTGCCGATCCCGTTATCTTCAACGGCAAAAGAAAGGAAGCCGTTTTCCCGGGTGACTTCCACGGATATTTTGCCTTTGTCGCCTTTGTGCATGAGGCCGTGCCAGATCGCGTTTTCGACATAAGGCTGCAAGAGCATCGGCGGGATTTCCAATGCCTCCAGGTTGAGCCCTTTTTCAACCTTCACAATATAATCGAACCGGTTGTTGAACCGCAGACTTTCCATTTGCATATAAAGCTGAAGCGCTTCCAGCTCGTCCTTCAGGGTAACGCTGTTGGCGCTCGAATTCTGGAGGATCAGCCGGATGAGACGGGAAAACTGGTTGAGATACTCGGAGGCTTTCTGGGATTCATTCTTGATGATGTAATAGTCAATTGAATTGAGGCAGTTGAAAATAAAATGCGGGTTGATCTGGGAGCGCAAGGCATCCATTTTCACGTTGGCCAGCTGTTTTTCATATTCCGTCTTCAATTGCTGTTGCTTCTTGAATTGCCCGATCCTGAAGCGATAAATGCCGATAACGATCCCGGCCAGCCCGAGGCCGAGCAAAACAAAGAACCACCAGGTCCGCCACCAGGGCGTAGTGATCCTTATATGCAGATCTGCGGATGATTCGTTCCACAGGCCCTCACTGTTGGCAGCCCGGACTTTGAAGGTGTAATCACCCCCGGAGATATTGGTATAGGAAGCGTACCGGCGGTTGCCGGCCTGCACCCAGTCCTTGTCCACCCCCTCCAGTTTATAAGCAAACCGGACGCTTTCCGGCAAGTCGTAGGCTACGGCAGAAAATTCAAAGGAAAAGAAGTTCTGGCGATAACTCAGGTTGAGGTCTCCATAGTGCCAGGTGCTGTCACGGGCGCCTACTTCCCGGTCAAATACTTTTACGGAAGTAAAATAAGGCACAGGGATTTCCCGGTTTAATTGCAAACTGGCCGGATCGAACAGGCTGAATCCCTTGTTGACCCCAATGGCGATCAAACCCGACGGAAGCTCCCGGATATAACCCTGGCTCTTGGGTGAATAGCCGTAACTGACGCCGTATTCGTTGAACGCTCCAGCCTGGGGATCAAACCGGACAAGCCCTTTGTTTCCGCTCATCCACATATTACCGGTCCGGTCGACAGCCATGCCGATCGGAAAAGAAGGGAGCCCTTTCTCGCCGTCATACCATTCGAGCACACCCTTTTCCGGCGTACCGGGGTCGAACTTGCAGATGCCCCAGTCGGCCGAAGCAGCCCAAACATTTCCACTGCCGTCGGTAGCGAAACAGGTGTAGAACAATTCTTTCGGATCACCCTGGTCAAACGGCGTTTTCACGATCTGGATAAAATCATCCTGATCGGGCCTGTATATGATGAGACCGGGAGAGGCGCTCATCCAGATCTGGCCGAGGCGGTCCTCCTTCAAGCCGAAAATGAGTTCATGGCGCTTGTCAAAACCTTCAATATCGAAAATGCCCTTGTACAGAACGGCTCTCCAGGTTTCGGGGTCAACGCGGAGCAGCCCGTCCCGCCGGGTAGAGATCCAGATATTGCCCCGCCGGTCTTCCAGGATCTCTACCATTTCCGCGCCGGCCGGCAGGGGAGATGAAAGCCGAATTCCGGTCAGTTTTCGGTTGTGTTCATCGAATTCGAAGAGGTGGTAGGATTCCAGTACCAGGATGCGCCCGTTCCGGAGCCGGATCATGCCTTGCCCGAGGAAAGGCCGGTTCTTCAGGATTCCCGGAGGAGCTGGGATCACCGACCATTGTTCGGTTTGGCGGTCGAATATAAAAATCCCTTCGCCCCTGCTTTCGCAGACATAAAGGGCGCGTTGATCCTGACTTTCCACGATATCCGTGACCAGATAACCGTAATCCACATGGCTCTTTGCATCGTGCTGATAACTTTTGATTTGTTGCGCCAGCGGCCTGTACAGGAACAACCCGACAGGGGACCGAACCCAGAGCCTTCCTTCGTTGTCTTTCAGCTCGGCGCCGTAGAACCGATTGTCATCCAGTGAATTGGTGAATTCTCTTTCCACCTGGCCGGTCGCGGTATTACAAACGATCAACCCCAGTTCGTAAGTAAGCCAAAGCTTGTCGTCTGAATACCGGCAAAACGACGTATACCGGGGGCCCGGAGCGCTTTTCAGGTCCTGGATCTTATGGAAGGTTTCCGCCTCCGGATCAAATACCGCCATAAATTGCTGTGCGGCGATATAAATCCTTCCGTTTTCATGGCAATACAGACTCCTGAAATGATTCCTGTACGGGTTTTGGTCGGCATACGGGCCCTCGATCCGATACAGGCGGCACCGCCCTGTCCGGGTGTTGTAGCGCACCAGGCCGTTGTGCGTGCCCAGCCATAGGATAGAATCTTGCCGGACATCCTGCGCCACGGCAAAGACGCTGTTGGTCCTGGAGCGTTCCTCTTCCGTGAAGTCGCCGTCGGGCTTCAGCGGGTGCCGGTATAGGGTATCCTTCCCGAGATCGGCCTGCCAGATTCCGCCTTTGTTGGCAGCAACCCAGGTCTTGCCGCTCCGGTCCTGATAAAATTGGTAGAACCAAATCCCTTTCAGGTAATCCCTGTTCTTGCCCGGGAAAGCGCGGAATTTTTCCTTTTCCGGCTGAAAGACAAACAGGCCGCCGATAGAAGACATCCAGGTATGGCCCGCTTTATCGCAAAAAACATCAAATACAAGATCCTGATGGGCGTTTGAAGGCTCATCGGATTGGTTGAACGACCGGATCTCGCGGCCGTCAAAACGATTGATACCTGAAGCCGTACCGATCCAGGTGAACCCATCCTGGTCCTGGTCAACAGCGGTAACGAAACTGTTGCTCAACCCCTGATCTTCGGTCAATATGGTCGGTCCGTCGAAGGGATATTGCCCCTGGGCAGCGGTCAGACTTAACATCAGCAATATTGAGCAGGTCCATTTCATAGACGCACAACTTCGTTTCCTTCAAAGTTATCGGATTTATTGTTTGGGCGGGAAGAAAATGAGCCGTTGGCAGAAATCCGGATGCCGGAGGTCATTGCCGGTGAGCATTGGCCGGGTTCAGCAGGCTAATCTCCGCATTGCCTGATCTTTTTCACGTCGCCGTCGGTATATTGCCAGCAATCGCCGAAAATGGAACAGTAGCAGATTTTGATACTCGACCGTTCTTGAAAATCTGTGGTGACAATGACAACGGAATCCGGAAATTCGGCCTGCAACATCGTGACATTTTCCTGTATGGCAAGCACGCTGTTCTTCAACGAGGAGATAGACAGGGACTGGAATTGGTCCTGATGCAGCAGATCGACAAGGAATGCCCTGTAATCATTGACCGGTTCTCCGTTCAGGAAAATGGAAACATTCTTTATAATAGCCGGGCCGGTGCCTTTGTTCTGAATATTGAGCGCAAATGAATGATTGGTATAGGTCACCGTGGGTTCGATATACGGCCAGACAGCGGCGTATTGCTCATTGCGGAGAATAACGGACTGATAAATGGAAATGCCCAGCGCACAGAAACTGGTAAAAACGGCTGCAAAGGCTGTTGCAGCGGTCGGATTAATGCTGCTGAGGAACTTTTTCAGGCGTTTGAAAGGCATAGGCGTTCGATCGGGTGACTAATTTTAACAAAATGTCCGATAATGTGGTTTATTTTCAGGCAAAATTTGAGATTAAATGGCTTTACCTTCCGGCCCCGACCCGAATACCTTGTTCCCCATGGAGAACATTTCAAGGTTGTGTTTTCTTAAAAACCTGGTCAAACACCCCAACATCATCGTCGGCGATTATACCTATTACGACGATTTTGAAGATGTTGCGAATTTTGAAAAAAACCTGAAATACTTCTTTGATTTCACCGGCGACCGGCTGATCATCGGCAAATTCTGCATGATCGCTTCCGGGGTGGAATTCATTATGAACGGCGCTAACCACCTGAGCGAGGCGGTTTCCACATTCCCTTTTGCCGCTTTCGGAAACGGTTGGGAAAATGCGATGGAAGGAAAAATCTACCCTTTTAAAGGCGATATTGTGATCGGCAATGACGTCTGGATCGGATACAAAGCCGTTATCATGGCCGGTGTAAAGATCGGCGACGGCGCCATCATCGGCTCGCATTCCCTGATCACCAGGGATGTAGAACCTTATTCCATTGTCGGCGGCAACCCGGCCAGGTTGATCCGCAAGCGGTTCGCCGACCGGGATATCGATCGCCTGCTGCAGATCAGGTGGTGGGACTGGAGCGCCGACAAGCTGACCCGCAATGTCAAACTGCTGACCGCTGCGGATATTGATGCATTGGAAAAGGCTAATACAAAACCATGAAAAAAAATCAAGCACCAGGCGCCTTGTTGGGCGTCGCTGCCGGCGATGCCGTCGGCGTCCCGTTTGAATTCAGAACCAGA
Organism: uncultured Lewinella sp.; assembly: GCA_937873655.1. Lineage (GTDB taxonomy): Bacteria > Bacteroidota > Bacteroidia > Chitinophagales > Saprospiraceae > JACJYC01. The sequence continues at coordinate 16,481 of CALMYQ010000224.1, forward strand.
TTGGAATTAAGCCGCTATCCCGCTGCAGGCATGTCCGGATTCGGTTCGCACATGCAGCTCCCAGGCACCTGGTCCGACGATAGCTCGCTTACCTTTTGCCTGGCGGAATCCCTGCTCAACGGTTACGACCTCAGAGATATGGCCGGGCGCTTTGTCCAATGGAAAAACGACGCGTACTGGGCGGCCCGAAACGAAGTGTTTGATATCGGCATCACCACCAGCCACGCCATCAAACGGTTGGAAAATATCCTGAAAACAGGCGGAACGGATGAATTGCAAAAACTAAAGAACCAGGGTACCGAAACCGAAAATGGGAACGGGGCACTGATGCGGATCCTGCCTATGCTTTGGTATATTAAAGGCAAGGATGCAGTCGAACAATTTGAGCTCGTCCGCGAAGTCTCGGCATTGACGCACCGCCATATCCGATCGGCCATGGCCTGTATGATCTACCTCAAAATGGCGGAATTCCTGCTGACGGGTCGCGACAAGGCCGCTTGCTACTCCGATACCCGTGAAGCCGTTTTGGAATTGTGGAAACAACCGGCATTCGGCCTGGCGGAACAAATGCATTTCAACCGGATCATACAAAATGATATCAGCTTGTTGGATAAAGATCAGATCAAATCCGGCGGCTATGTCCTCGACTCGCTGGAAGCCGCCTTCTGGTGTTTCCTCCGCCAGGACAATTTTGAAAAAACGGTGCTGACGGCTGTCAACCTCGGCTTTGACACCGACACTACGGCAGCCATTGCAGGCGGAATGGCCGGCATTTATTACGGCAAAGAAGGCATTCCTGCAGACTGGTTATCCGCACTGGCCCGGCTGGAAGACATAACGGCACTGGCAGAAAAACTGGACGCCGCCTATCCGGATTGATAACGCAAACGAACCTGAAAACAATCCGATGAATAACGCTGAAGAAAAGATCATTCAGTCGCCGGAGTACGAATATCTGGAAGGCCCAAAGAGCAGGAGCTCGGAATTGTGGTTTGCCCTTCGGGTCTTTTTCCAGTTCATCAAAGGGTTCCGGACCCTGCATTTTGTAGGTCCCTGCATCACGGTTTTCGGGTCGGCCCGATTCAGGGAGGGGCACCCCAATTACGAGAAAGCCCGGGAAATCGGCAAGGCCGTCGCTGACATGGGCTTTACGGTGATGACCGGCGGCGGCCCCGGCGTCATGGAGGCGGCCAATCGCGGCGCGCGCGAAGCCGGAGGCCGGTCGGTGGGTTGCAATGTGATCCTGCCTTTCGAGCAAAAACCCAACCCTTTCATGGATACCTGGATCACCATCCGGTACTTCTTTGTCCGGAAAGTGCTCCTGTTGAAATATTCTTATGCCTTCATCGTACTGCCCGGCGGCTGGGGCACCATGGATGAGCTTTTCGAGACCCTCACCCTCGTACAGACCGGCGTCATTCAGCGATTCCCGGTCGTATTGATCGGCAAAGACTACTACGCAGGCCTGATGTCGTTTATTGAGCATATGGTGAAAAACGAAACCATTTCCCCGAAAGACCTCAAGCTGGTCCTTTGCACCGACAATACCGACGAAGCCCTGGATCATATCCGGGAATACATCCGCGGCAACTACAGGGTCCGGCAGAAAAGGCGCCCGGCCTGGTGGCTGCTCGAACGGATCTGACGGTTTTTTATCAGTGCCCGATTTTCTCCCGTTCCCGCCGGATCAAATTTGCAATTACGGAATCGGCATTGACTTTGGGTTGCGACCGGTAAAAAACATACCCGTTATCCCTGGCGTAGGGATGATGGGTGCTGTCGACAAATTCGTGGTAACTGAAATAGGCCGAACTGTCTTCCCATACATTATCCAGCAGGATCATATTGTCAAAATGGATATGGTCCGGAATCCATAACAAATAGCTGCTGTTCATGCTGTAAGCCTCCGGCAGGTCGTATTTTTTCCGGTAATAGTTCAGGGCGCCTGCGTGGTGGTAGCCGCCGCCGTAGATCAGGCAGGTTGATTGCTGATCGCGGCTTAGTGCGTGGTATTTTTTGGATACGTTCGCCGCCATTTCCTCCCAACCCTGCATGTCGGCATAATCCTGGGGAACCGGGTAGAGCCTGCCGTCCTCCCAGCGCTGCTCTACGCCGTATTTGGCCAGCCGATCGCAGTATTTTTCCATGCTCTCTATGGAAAGGATCGGTACGCCCATCGGCAAAGCTGTCAGATCCAGGCCGACCACCAAGAGCAAGATCGCATAACGCAGGAAGGCCATCCTGCCGGAAGTCCATTGCTCCAGGGCTACCCCGCCGGCTGCCATCAGCGCCGGATATGCCCCCAGTGCATAATAATCCTTGCCGCTCAAAAACAGCAATAGGGCCAGCAAGATCAGGTAGCCGTACCCGATGTACCGGAAATCGCGCCCTGACCTGGCCGCCAGCAACCAGATCACCCCGGGAATCCAGATCAGGAAACCCGCAAATTGCATCAGCAGCTGGCTCATCAAAAATCCGGTCGGCTCGACATGCACCAGTTGGGTGGCCGCCAGGTCGGTCATATGGTGAACTACCGGAAACCGGTAGCTGTACTGCCAGAACAAATTGGGCAAGGCAATCGCCAATGCAATACCGAAAGCGATCAGCGCGTTTTTGGACCAGATAACCTTGCGCTTCGGGCTGATGAGCAACCCAATGAAAAGCGAAAAGATCCAGAAAGCAATGGCGTATTTGTTCATCCAGCCCAAACCGACGGCAATACCCAGACCGACCCAGTACTTACGGTCATCCCGCCGCACAGCCTTTACCAGGAGAAAAGCGGATAAAAACCACCAGAATTGATCAAAACAAACAGGCTGGAAAAGCGTGCCGCTCCGCAAAAAGGACGGAGACAGGATATACGCGGCACAGGCGAGCAGGGTCGCCCATTTTTTTCCGCCCATTTCTTTTACCATCAGCCCGATGAGAATGACCACCGCCGCTCCGGCCAGGGCGGGGAACAGCCGGACCGCAAAAAGGCTGTCGCCGAACAGCGCCGTAGCGATCCTCCCGATCAGCGGAGTCAGCGGCGGCACCTCCAGAAAGCCCCAACCCAGGTGCCGGCTCTCGTCCAGGTACAAAAACTCATCCCGGTGGAAGCCGTAACCCGTATTGGTCGTGAAATGGATCAGCAATTTTATCAGGGCCAGCCCGACCAGCAAGGTGTTCTCTTTGAAAAAGGATTTCACAGTCATATAAAGGGTGTTTCCCCGTAAAGATAGCTACATTGCCGGTTCACCCCCATGCCGACCCATGTTTATCTCAGTACAAACCGGTAGACATAATCGGTCTCCTTCCACCCGTCGGACAATTTGCGGTAAGTGCGCCGCCACAAGGGCGCCGTTACTGAAAAGCGCAGGGTTCGCCAGGTATACGACGGCGGAATCAGGTTGAATACGGGATAACTGATCTGGAAAGAAACCACCAGGTCCTGCCCGCGGATGGTTTGCCGCATGGAGGAAAGGATCCCGGTATTGACGAATTGCTGGCTGAAAAGAAAACTGTTTTCCACCACCAGGCTTTCCTCCGGATTGGAAGCGCCGAACGTGGCGACATACACACTGTCGGGCTGCATCGGATGGTTGTGTTCGGATGTACTTTGAAGAAACGGAAAATGATTGGCATACCTCGGCGCCGACACCGGCAATACCGCAACGGGCTGCACCATGCCGTCGGGCGCCAGAAACGGAATGCTGCCGTATCCGGCCAATGCGGGGGTCAAATACTGATCAATGTAGAAAGGTACGGCTCTTTTGGCCGATATGCCCGGGTCGTATATCCGGGTCGACGGCGGAATATACCCGTATGGATCCGGATGCACCAGCGACGGACTGCCGCTTTGGCTGTTGGTACTTACCACGCCGTCGTCCAGTCCCGGCAATATGCGCCGCGTGCCGAGTGATATGCCCAGTCCGCCGGGATGCCCGCCCGCAACGGTGAGGACGGGCACCGGCGTCTGGTTGAAGAGCGGCCCCCAAAGCATCTTAGATACCGGTGGGGTGAGGTCCACTAAAATGCTGTTATTCGTAACGGCTGCTGCCGTATTGGCCAGGGTGACCATATCGTCGGTGGCCGCATCCAGGAAGGCTCCGATGGCATCGGTGCTGATACCGAAAGCGGAAAGCCCCATTTTCATCATTTGAATGCCTGCGGGCGGGTTGGCGTTAACGGCGTTCCCGACATCCACCGCCAGGTCGGCGCCGCCGGCGCCCATAGCGGCAACATTGGCGCCTACTACGGCCAATCCCGCCAATTCGCTCCCGCTGACAGCACCGTGAAGGGAAATATGCGCTTTGGCCCGGTCGGAAATATATTTGGCGTCCCCCAGAAAAGCGCCGATGCCGGGGTCGGTGGCGGATAGGGCCGCCATAGACATGGCCGCATCCGTGACCAATGCGCCGGTAGAATGGATGACAATCACGTAATCCCGCCCGAAACAGGCTTTGCCGCGCGGATCCTTGGAGGAGGCCACCACGCCGGTCCCTTCGTTCATGGCCAGACTGATCTGGGTCAGCATGGAATGCACATTGTCGACCAACCGCTGGGATGAGTTGTAGGCGATCACCAGGTAACGGTTGCTCGGCTCGTCGACATCTCCGAGGAAGTGCCGGATATGTTCGTTCCAATAGCCTTCACCCTGCTTTTTGTAAAAACCTTCGCCGAAAAAATCGCCCGGAGATTCCGGCCAGCGGCGGGTCAGCGCGTCGTCCAGCGAGGCGGGATCCAGAAAACCGGTAGCCGAAGCCGCTCCGGCCAGATAACCCGTCGGATCGCTTTTGATGATGTTCTGATATACATGGTCCGGCCGGAAACCATGGACATAAACGATGTCCCGCCCGCTGAAAGGCTTGTTTTTATCGTAAGGTATCCGGCATTCCCCGTCTTTGGCCGGCGGTATGGGTTTCCAGTCCGGAAACTTGATCTCGTTGCCGATCTTTTCCTGGATGATCTTCATAGCCGCATAAAGATCGTCCGGTTTTACGCCGCCCGGGAAGGTATACTCCTGCCACTTTTTGAGGTCAGCACCTGCCTGGGGCGGCAAATCGCCGCCGAACGATACGCATTCATCGCCGGGTTGGTACCAGTTGTTATGGCCGGCAGAATCGAAAGGCTGCCCGAACAGGTCGACCATCCGGCCCTGGTCAAAACCGACTTCAAGGGAAGCCGGCTTGTTATCGGGATCCAGCAGCTTACTGACAGCAGTGGGGATCTTATCCGGGTCATCGATCCCCAGGTCGGCGGCCGTAAACCCGCAATCATCGGTTAGTTGCAGGCAGATCCCGGAAACGGCGCCGGAGGCGACAACACCCTGGGGCGCATCTTCATCCGCAACGGCCAGTACAGCTATTTTGTCAAAATCGCGGGGCGCTGTCCAGGATGCCAGGAAATAACGATTCCACCCGGTATCCGTTATATTGCCGGTTTCACCGATCACCGCGATCTGCTGGCCGGGGTCGGGGTGTGCGCCCGTAGCCGGCAGGCTGCCGTTGAAGGCCAATACCTTTAGCCGGACGTAGTTCAATTGTTTCGGAAAGGCTTTAATGCAAAATGAGACCCTGTATTTCTCTCCTTTTTTGATCTTGCCGGCGGCCGGCAAGGCCTGTTGTACGGCAGTACCTGCCTGCCGGTTCCCGCTCATTTCGATCAGGCCTTCGCTGTTGAAACATCCCGATTGTTTGGGCGAGATATGCGGCGTGCCGTAGGCGGTGGTCCAGGCGGCAGCGCCGTCTTTGAGCAGGTTCGATTCACAGCAGGTGATCGATTGAAGGTCAAAAGGAAGGCCGGGTTGCAGGAAAAAAACGGCGATGTCGCTTTTGACCGGTTTTGCATTTGGCGCCGATTTCGGCGGCTCCGAAGTTATCTGATAGGCATATACCCTGCCGGGGACAAGCGGTTTGAGGTTCCGGGGAAAGGAAAGCGAATTTCCCCGGATGCCCTTAAGGTCGATGAGCCTGGGGTTGGCGGCCAGCGCCCTGGCCGCATCCTGTTTCTCACGGAGCTCAACCAGGATCAATGAATACGTAGTCCCTTTGGGGATCTCCCTGCCGGGTTGCCAGGTAAATGCGGGGCGGTTGTCATTCAGCGGGCAATCGCCGTTGGGACTGATCGTCCGGATGGAGGCGGCAGCCGATATCGGCGCCATTTTCCCGGAGACGAACGTCTTCTGTGCCGTGCAAAAATTAAAGATGGAAATGATCAGACCCGGAAAAAGGACCCGGGAATACATGCGGAAGATGGTCATGATTATTGGGTTTTTCAGCGGAGATCAAAAGCCTTTCCGCCAGGTGTCTTTGTTCAAAGTTACACCATTTTATCCCCAAAATCAAACCCGCGTTACCTGGAATGGGTATCAGGACAGCCTTTTTTCAAGGATCTCAAAGAAAAGAGGCCGGTTCGGCGCCCCGAACCGGTGATCGCCGTTGAATGGAAAAACCTCTCCGGTACGCTGGTAGCCGTGCCGGATATACCAGTCCATCAGCTCGGTCCGGGCGTTGATGACCTGCATGAAGACGGAGGAACATTGCTGAAGCCGGGCATGTTGCTCGGCAGCAGCCAGCAGTTGTTTGCCGATGCCTTTGGCCTGAAGTTGGGGATTGACGGAAAGCATCCCCAAATAAAGGCTTCCTTCCCGGTTGTCCAGATAAACACACCCCTGAAGGCTGCCGTCGCTTTCCGTATATTTCAGAAAAACAGCATGTTCCTTTAGCATCAGGCTCCGGACATTGGCTTCATCCGTCCGGATGGAGCCGTCCAGCAGGTCGGCTTCCGTCGACCAGCCCGTTTTGGAGCCTTCGCCGCGGTAGGCGGAGTTCAGCAATCGGACAATTTGGGGAATATCCGCTGCAACGGCAACAGAAATGCCTTTTTCCATTTGTGGTTGACTCTTTTTTATGCTGTTCAATTTTTACCGGTTCAGGTGCTCTCAGGCTTTGTCGGCAGCGCCCGAACCGCCCGCGCTATCTCCTCCGACTACGACTGCGGATAGGCGAAACTCACCATCCAGTGAATACCGAACCGGTCTTCCAGCATGCCGAAATAAGAGCCCCAGAAGGCGTCCTGGATCGGCATTTCAACCACTCCGCCCGAAGAAAGACCGCTGAATAACCGGTCTGCCTCGGCTTTGCTGCCGGCATTGATGGAAATGTAAAAATTGCTCCCCGCCCTGGCCCTGTCCTGCATGGACTCCACAACATCCGACCCCATCAGCACGCTTCCGTTCCCTACCGGGAGCGAAATATGCATGATCTTGTCCAGGTCGGCTTCCGCCGTCTGACCGCCGCCCGGGATGTCGCGAAAGCGTTGCAAAGATGCAAATTCCCCGCCAAAAACGGATTTATAGAAATTAAATACCGCCTCCGTGTTGCCGTTGAAATTCAGATACGGATTCAATGTTGCCATGGCTGTTGGTTTAAATGGTTATGAAAAAGAGAAAGCCTGAAACGGAGTACGCAGGGTATCCGGTCAGGAAGACAAAAATAAACAAATTAATTTAAATTTAAAAATAAATACTTAATTGTTTAAAAAACATTCCGCTATTTGAAATCAATCAGCATAATGGCGGCAATGGTCTCGATACCGTCCCACAGAAATCCGATCTGAACGTTTTCGTTCTCGCCGTGCTGGTTGTTGTCGTAATTGACAACCGGCACGGTGATCGGCGGTGTACGGAGGATATCTTCGAAGAGGTAGAGCGGAAGGCTGCCGCCGGCGGAAGGCATCAGGACCACCTCCTGGCCGGTAGTGGATTTGACGGCTTCAATGACCAGTTGGGAGACCGGCAGATCCATGGATGTGCGTTGGGCATTGTAGCCGGTTCCGGAGCGTACGGTGGCGATGTTGGCGTTGGCGAGCCGTTCCTCATCGGTCGGTTCCCGGTCGAGCACGAGATACCCCTGATTCCGGATATGGTCAATCACCTTACCGATCTGCCGCCGGCTGTCGTTGCCTTTCACCAGGCGCAGGTCAAGGGTAGCTGTGGCCGTGGTCGGAATGATATTGCTGGCCAGGCGGCCTACATTGGCGCTGACGATGCCGTTAATATTGAGGGTGGGCAGGGTGGTGATGGATTCCAGGAAGGTCCGGGTCGTGCTCTCGGGTTCTGCGAAGGCCAGTTCCTGCTGCATCATGGGCGCCGGGTCGGGGATGGCGGCAAGGGCCGCGCGTTCGGAGGCGCTGAGGGGCGTTACGTCATCGTAGAAACCATCGACGAGCACATGGCCTTCGTCGTCCTTCATGGTGGCCAGCAACCTGACGAGCTTCATGGCCGGGTTGGGCGCCCAGTTGCCGTAATTGCCGCTGTGCAGCGGGCGTTTGGCGCCGTAAACGGTCAGGTGCATATTGACGTCGCCGCGCACCCCGAAAGTGATCTGCTTCTTGCCGGATGCGTGCATGGGGCCGTCGCAGATGATCCAGGCGTCGGCGCGGAGCAGGTCCTTGTGTTTTTGCAGGATCTCGCCCAGGTTGACGGAGCCGCGTTCCTCTTCTCCTTCGAAGAAAAATTTAAGGTTGATCTTTGGGGAAAGGCCCGTCCGCCGGATGGCATCGTACGCGTTCAGGATGGTGAAGACCCCCGCTTTGTCGTCGGCGGCGCTGCGGGCATACAGGCGCCAATCGGGGTTGAGATCGGCATTCGCAGCCGGAAAATCGAGGAATTGGCCGCCCTTATCCAACGGGCCGGAAGCGAGTTGCGGTGTGAATGGAGAGAGGCCTTCCGCCCATTTGCCGGGATTGACCGGTTGGCCGTCGTAATGGGCGTAGAAGATCACCGTACGCGTAGCGCCGGGCGTAAGCGCCTCCCCGTAAACAGCCGGAATGGCGCCCTCCGCATCCGCGTGCAGCAGTTGTACGTTACGGATCCCGCGCTTTTTCATCATTCCCGAAATGAATTCCGCATTGGCGACCAATTCCGAAGGATCGTTCATGGTGTTGGGCAGCGAAAGAAACGCCGCGTATTCCTTCAGCAGGTCGAAATGCCGGGGCTCGTGGTTGGCCCTGATTTTCAGGATGGCCTGGTCCTGACTGAAAAGTTGGGCAGCTGCAAATACCGAAATCGCAATAGAAAGGAGAATTTTCATGGTTGGAAGATTTTTCAGGCATAATCCGCCCGGTAACCAATTACAAGAATAGCGAACCGGAGAGGCGTATCGACACGGCAAAAATAAGTTTTACCGGCGAAGAACAGCCCGGTTTTGATTTCATCGTTAACTTTACATCAAAACCGCAAGCATCATGTTCCGATCTTTCCTCACCTTATCCTTGTTCGCTGTCCTTATCCTGTCCGCCTGCAATCCGAAAGTGAGCTCTTCCGTACGCTCCGACGGCGACGACCCGCTCCGGATACTGGCCAACGAACTGGCCCATAAATACATCATCACCGACGGCCACGTCGACCTGCCCTACCGGCTCAAGATCCAGAATTTCAGGCTGACCAAGGAATACGTCGGCATCCCCGTCCAGACCGATGAAGGAGACTTCGACTACGTCAGGGCCAAAAAAGGAGGGCTGGACGCGCCGTTCATGTCCATTTATATTCCGGCTTCCTACCAGACGACAGGCGGCGCCAAAGAATTCGCCGACTCCCTCATCGATATGGTCAACGGCATTGCCAAAGCGCACCCCGACAAGTTCGCAGTGGTAAAAACGCCGAAGGAAGTGGAAGGGAATTTCAAAAAAGGCCTGATCTCCCTCCCGATGGGTATGGAAAACGGCGCCCCCATCGGCGATGACATCAAAAATGTGGCTTACTTCCGCCAGCGCGGCATCAGCTACGTCACCCTGACCCACTCCAAGGACAACCTGATCTGCGATTCCTCCTACGATACGACCCATACCTGGAACGGCCTCAGCCCCTTCGGCAGGGAAGTGGTCCGGGAAATGAACCGCACCGGCATAATGGTGGATATTTCGCACGTTTCCGACAGCACGTTCTGGCAGGTCATGGAGATCTCCAGCGCACCCTGCATCGCGTCCCACTCCTCCGTCCGGCATTTCACGCCGGGGTTCGAGCGGAATATGAACGACGATATGATCAAACGATTGGCCCAAAACGGCGGCGTGATCCAGATCAACTTCGGCTCCAGTTTTCTGGACAGCAAAATCCAGGCCTATGAGGATGAAATGCGGGCCAAACTCAGCGCCCTGCTCCAGGAGAAAGGCCTTTCCTTCCGCGACGAAGCCGCCAAACCCGTCATCGAGCAATTCAGAAAGGACAACCCAAGCCTGTATTCCGACGTGGAGATGGTGGCCAACCATATCGACCGGGTCGTACAGCTGGCCGGCATCGACCACGTAGGCATCGGCTCCGATTTCGACGGCGTCGGCGACAGCCTCCCCACCGGCCTCAAGGATGTTTCCCAATACCCCAACCTGATCTATACCCTGCTGGTACGGGGATATACCGAAGAAGACATCGCCAAGATCTGCTATAAAAACGTGTTCCGGGTCTGGAACAAGGTGCAGGATGTGGCCAAAGCCATGCAGGGGGGGAGGATGTAAATTCCAGTTGACAGTTGTCAGTTGTCAGGAGCACTGATCACTGACAACTGTCAACTGACAACTGACAACTGACAACTGACAACTGACAACTAATCACTGATCACTGCTTCTTATTCACATCATAAGAAATATTCAAATCATTCAAAACGGCGTCCAGGACGGGGTCTTTACCGGGGATATAGCCCTCCTTCAGGTCGTGGCCGTAGAGCTTTCCCAGGGTATTCCAGTAGGAAGCTGCTACGCCGCTTTTCAGGTTCCTGATCAGGGTGTACATCGGGGTGTCCAGTTCTTTTTCCACCATTTTGATCAGGATCATGCCCTGGGTTTTGGTCAGGTTTTTCAGGGGATCGGTAAACTCGTCCTTCATGTTTTTCTGGAGCTTGCGGACGTATTTCCGCCGCTTGCTGTTGCGCAGGGTTTCCGTAGCGTATTCCACCTCGCGAAAGGTTTTGATGGCCTCAACGGCATAAGGGTAAACTTTAAGCGCGTATTGCCGGTAGCGGCGGTAGCGGCGGTATTCCTCGTCATTGGGAAATGACCGCAGCGTGGATACGGATACGCCGTCCAGGCTGGCCAGGATCAGGGTATCCCCGCATTCGTCGATGGTATAGGGATAATACTGGCCGTTGACCTTTGTCATGCCTTCCTGGCCGGAAGCGATGCACAAGGTGAACAGAAAGCCTGATATGGTGAAAAGCAGTCTTTTCATTTCTCTTTTTTGAATAAACGATCAAACAGTACCGGAAGTTGCTACCCGGCGGTACTCGTCCAAAGAAAAAGCATAGCGGTGCCGGTCGTCAGCCGGATGAAAAACGGAGGCGACCTGCTCCCATTCCGACCAGTCCACTTCAGGGAAAAAGGCGTCTCCTCCGGGAGCGGCGTGCACCAGGGTCAGATAAAGGTAACCGGCATGGGGCAGCGCCTGTTCGAAAACCTTGGCGCCGCCGAGGATAAAGACCTCGTTTTCATCCCGGGTCATTTCAAGCGCCTGTTCAAGGGAATGGGCCTGTTCACATCTGGGGGGCAGAGACAATCCGTCCCGGCGGCTGAGGATGATATTCCGGCGGTCGGAGACCAGGGCTTCGGGAGATTCCAGGCTGGCCCGGCCCATAATGAAGGTTTTACCTTGGGTCACGCGCCTGAAATTAGCCCAATCGTCGGGCAGGTTCCAGGGCAGCCGGTTGTCGACGCCGATCACCCGGTTTTCGCCCATTGCGGCAATGAGGGCTATTTGATGCATAGGTTATGGTTTCAGGATTTTTGTCTTTTTACCCTGTCGGATAGCGCAAAAGTGTAAAACAAACCGATTTTTATAACTTGCGGTACTCAGCGAAACGATTATGCTTGCCAAGTTACAGCCTTTTTTTAATGAAAACCTCATCGAAGCAGGATGCGATGAAGCCGGCCGCGGGTGTCTGGCAGGTCCGGTATTTGCAGCTGCCGTGATTCTGCCCCGCGACTTTTCCCATCCGCTGATCAATGATTCGAAGAAATTGAGCGAACACCAGCGCGTCGAAGCCCGCGTTATCGTACAACAAGCCGCCATGGCCTGGGCAGTTGCTTTTCTGACACCCGAAGAGATCGACCACCACAATATCCTGCGAGCCTCCTTCCTGGCTATGCACCGCGCCATTGACCAACTTGCCGTGCGGCCGGAATCCCTGCTCATCGACGGGAATCGGTTCATACCTTACCAGGACCTGCCATTCCATTGCATGATCAAGGGCGACGGGAAATATGCCTCCATTGCAGCCGCTTCTATCCTGGCCAAAACATTCAGGGATGAGCACATGACCGGGTTGTCCACGGATTTCCCCCATTACGGCTGGGCGCAAAACAAAGGATACCCCACCGAAGTCCACCGGGAAGCAATACGCATCCACGGCCCCTGCATCCACCACCGACGTTCCTTCCGGTTGCTGCCCGACGCGGTCCAGGGTAATTTATTCTGAATATCCTGAATTCCACACACCAAAACACGCCGGAGGTGCATCTCATCTAAAAAAGAAGTTCTATGACTTAATTTTTAGTTAAAAAACTTAAAACACAGTCATTCTGATCTTTTTTGCCCTATATTTGTAACGGAAACTGGTATGAATTCATGAGATTCAAAGTAATTCCCATCCTGGTCACCGTGTTTTGGCTGGCTGCCGTTCAGGCTGAAAGCCAGGTCGGTTCGCCTGTTCTTGAAGAAAAATACCGGCAGGCCATGGCCCTTATGGCAGCATTTCAATTTGATCAGGCCCAGGCGCTGCTCAGCGATTGTTATCACCATGAGCCGGAGAATGCGGACTACCTGCTGAAGATCGCCCTCCGGCAATACGAACAATACCTGGCTACCGGCCATAATGAATACCGTGGAGTAGCTGCCGACAGGATGCGACAGTTGAAGGAACAATTATTTTTCTCAAAATAACGCAGATATGAAGCTCACAAGAGCAGAAGAAGACATCATGCAGATCATTTGGCAGCTGGGTCCCTGCACCGTCAGCCAGATCCGGGATTTCATGGAGCAGAGCCTGGGGCAGCCCAAACCGCCCCACAGTTCCATCTCAACCATCGTCCGGATTCTGGAGGAAAAAGGCGTACTGGACCATAAAGCCTACGGCCGCACCTACGAGTATTTCCCAAAGATCAGCAAGGAGGACTATTCCCGGGATTCGCTGCAAAAGCTGGTTACCGACTACTTCGACGGATCCATGAAAAGATTGGTCTCCTTCCTGGTGGAGGAAAAGGACCTGAGCCTTCGGGAATTGAACGACCTGATCGACAAACTGGAAGACGACCGGCAGTAGGGCGCCCCATGTGGTTGCCCCTACCGGCCTGCCCATAAAAAACGAATATTATGCTCCTTTATCTGCTGAAAGTAAGTTGCTGCTGGCTGGGGTTTTACGGCCTCTACTATTGCTGCCTGAGCAAGGAGACTTTTTTCCGGCTCAACCGGTACTACCTGCTGGGTACCCTGGCAGCGGGATTGATCATTCCCTTGCTGACGCTCCCCTTTTCGATCGAATGGTTAGGTCATACCGAGCCCCCGCTTACCCCGTCGATTGAAATCGGATCCCCGGGAATGATGCCCGAAGCCATGGTATTGCCCGACCTGCCCCAGGCCGGCGGTATAACCTGGAGCGCATGGTTGCTGACGGGCTATTGGTTGGGGGTTGCGGTTGCTTTTTTGCGATTTTCAGCCGGCATGATCCGGTTGAGCCGGGTTTATATCCAAGGCACAAAAGAGCGAAAAGCGGGCTATTCCCTGGTTTTAACCCGGGAAAATCACCTCCCGTTTTCCTTCGGAAAGGCCATCTTCAAATCCTGGTTGAGCCGGTTTTCTGAGGAAGAAGAAGAAAAAATACTGATCCATGAGATGGCCCATGTAAGGGGTCTGCACAGCCTGGACATCCTGGCGGTGGAGATCCTGGGCCTTTTTTTCTGGTTCAACCCGTTGATCTATCTCTATCGCCGTTCCATCAAGGTTACGCATGAATACATTGCCGACGCTGCCGTGACCAGCTTCGGACAAAAGAAACAATATGGCCATTTGTTATTGCGGCAGTCGTTGTCCGGACCCTCGGTTGCCCTGGCAAATCACTTCATTCATTCACAACTTAAAAAGAGAATCAATATGATGATGCAATTACCCTCGCCGGCAAAAGCCAGGTTGAAATACCTGTTGGCGCTGCCCATATTTATTTCAGCATTGGGACTGTTTGCCCAATCGGGCGAAAAAATACAGCTGGCTCCGCCCGTTCCCGATCAGATCAAGGAGGTTGTGGTAGTGGGCTACCCGATCAATGATGATAAACCGCTTTATGTAATCGACGACAGGCTATCAAGCGAAGATCAATTAAATGAAATCTCGCCTTCGGCCATCGAAAGCGTAACCGTATTGAAGGGCGAAGAAGCCGCAAAGCAATTCGGCGATGCCGGCAAGAACGGCGTCATTATCATCATCACCAAGGAAAAAGCCGGTTACGAAGCGCCGCGGTTTCCGGGGTGTGAGGATCTGGATAAGCACACGGCCATCAAAAACGCGTGCGGATCAAAACGCATGCTGCAATATGTCGTCGACAACCTGAAGTACCCGGAAGCAGCCCAAAAAGCGGGCACCGAAGGTACGGTCTATGCCGCTGTCACCATCACCGAAACGGGCAAAGTAAAAGATCCGAAGATCATCAAATCGCTGAGCCCGGAAATCGACCGGGAAGTCCTCCGCGTGATCGGTGAAATGCCGGATTGGATCCCGGCCCGCAAAAACGGCAAAGCGGTCGCAGCAGAATCCGTTGTACCGGTGTTCTTCAAAATGCCGACCACTGCAAAAGGCCCGGAAGAGATCTTCAAGGTCGTTGAGGAAATGCCGCGTTTCCCGGGATGCGAGGACCAGGCCGGTTCCGAACCGGAGAAGAAACAATGTGCCGACCGGAAAATGCTGGAATACATCTATACCAATATCAAATACCCGGCAGAAGCGCGCAAACAATCCATTACAGGCGTGGTCGTCGCCGGATTTGTGATTGAGAAAGACGGCACGCTTTCCAATTTTGAAGTCAAAAGAGGTATCGGCGGCGGCTGCGACGAAGAAGTCATCAGGATATTGAAACAGATGAACGAAGACGGCATCCGCTGGATTCCAGGCGTGCAACGCGGCCGCAAGGTCAGGGTGCAGTTCAATATGCCGATCCGGTTCATGCTGGAAGGGAAAACGCAGAAGGAAGGCGAACTGAAGCCGGTATCCGGTGATGGAGAGGAACTTTTCAAGGTTGTGGAAGTCATGCCTCGTTTCCCAAGCACCTGCGAGACATCCGGAGAATCGGACCTTGAAAAGAAACAATGTGCCGACAAGGCATTGCTGGAGTTTGTTTACCAAAACATCAAATACCCCAAACTTGCTCAAGAGAACGGCATCATGGGTACCGTGGTTATCGGTTTCGTCGTCGAAAAAGACGGCAGCCTGTCCGATATCAAGATGTTGCGCGGCATCGGCGGAGGCTGCGAGGAAGAAGCCTTGCGGGTGGTCAAACTGATGAACGAACAAGGCCTCCGCTGGACCCCCGGCCTCCAGCGAGGTCAGCAGGTCAGGGTGCAATTCAACCTGCCGATCAGCTTCAGGCTAGATAAGCCAGAACCAGGGCCTCAAAAACCGGCTCCGGATTTCAAGGCCGCCAAAGCGGCTCCCAGGCTTGAGCTGGAAGATTTCACGATCTCACCCAACCCCACTTCCGGCCAGTTGGAAGTCCGTTTCCGCGCGCCGGCCCAGGATACCCGCCTGGTGGCGTACGACGCTGCCGGCCGCGTGGTTTACCAGGCCCAATGGCGCAATTTCGACGGCAGCTTCAATGAAACGATCGATCTGACCGACGCACCGGCAGGCGTACTTACCCTTGCCGTCGTTCAACAGGATAAAGTGTATACGCACCAATTTGTCAAACAGTAATTAATTGATCATCCGACTGTGGCGCTTCCGGTCCTTTTTTACCGGAGGCGCCTTTTGTTTTCAGGTTAAATAATTAACCTATTGCACTCAATATCAGTTTAGTGTACAAAATATCCGATTTCATCACCAATCCATGCAAACGTTTGCAGAAAAATCATTATTTTCTTATTTGGCTAAAAATCAGCTATTTATATCAATTATCTCATCAACCGCCGATGATTAAAATTGGAGTCTGCAAGTCCGGAGGGTGAATTTTCCAGGATTAACTTTTGAAATTTTTGATTTTCCGGATTTTAACAGGCGGGTTATCTTAGCGTCATAATCAATTGCAAATAAGCACGGTATTATATGTAGCCCACTTCCTTATCCAAGGGATTGGGCATTTTTTTTGGGCTCACCTTAGGTAAAAGCTCCGTAAAGGGTACTCCGGCACTGACGGCCTCCAGCCAGGTGGTTATGTGCAAACTGTCGCAAACGTAGAGAAAGGCGTCTTTGGGAGCTGCTTTCATTTTTTGGGAATAAACCAGGCAAACAGCAGGCAAAGGCGAACGGGCGGTAACAATTTCGGCTATCAGGTCCAGGAAGATCCGGTACCCGGCAGAATGTTCTTCCTTCAATTGGAGCTTGAGCAAAGCGGCAACTTTATCAAGGTCGCCGGTTATGATATCTAAAATCATCTGGAGCGCGACCAACCCTTGCCGGAAGTGCAGCTCCAGGTTTTCTCCTACGTCCCTGGCCCGCATGATATAGAGTTGCGCTCTGCTGTATTTTTCAATGGCAATATTGAAGACGACCAGGCTCAGGTAAATAAGACCGGCAATCCGGTCCTCCTCCTGGTTGTATTTCCGCAGGTGCCGGAGTATTATTTTTTTAAAATCAGGGGGAAGGTTTTTGTACTGACTGGTATAAAGGATCATCTTCAACCGCAGATACAGGAAGTGGTTGAAGTGGATCTGAAGGGCCGGCTGGCGTTCAACCAGATCAAGGGTTTCTGAAATCACATTCTCAACCTCATCGTAATAGGCCTTCTCAAAGCAGTAATTGGCGTAATTTCGCAAGGCGGACAGATAAAGCAGGCCCATATTTTCCTGAAATTCGGGATTTTTCCGAAACAGGATTATAGCCTGTTTCCGGTATTTCAGCTGGGCTTCGAGGTCGCCGAGGATCGAGTGAATGAAAATATAAATGGAAAAATAAGACAACCTGGTCCGAACCGGCAAGGTCGCCAGGTCCACTTTGTCCAGGGTTTGCTGAAGAGACAAGGCGTACTCGGCATCCTCTCTGGTATAACTGGAAGGCCGGCTTCTGGCGATATCCTGAATCCGGGTGACCATTTCCATATATCCCAGGTGCATTTGCATATGCTCTACGCTTTGGCGAATGGTCCGGAGGAAATCCGCCGTACCGGAAATGACCTGTTCCAGCCGGTGGTAGAAGATATAGATCTCCTTGTAGGCCACTTCGATGAGGTAAGTGAATTCCTGGTATTTCTCGCAAAGCTTGCGCACCTTGCCCAATTGCTGGGCCGCGTGATCCATCAATTGCTTGCTCAACAGGATGTCTACTTCTTCGAGCCCCTGGCGGATCTTGCTGAGCGCAGATTCCTTGAAATGCTCCGTCACCAGGCTTTTCATGAGCAGTTCGCTCAGCTGGATCTTGAGGACCTTGTATTGGCGGGCAGTTTTAGGGCCGAGCGCAGCTTTGATCTCTTTTTCGTCATAAGCTTTTTGCCCGTTGATCAGGTCAAAAATATCCGACAGGACGGCCTTGTCGGATGCGAAGTGTACCCGGAAAAAACGCTTTTCCGCAGGCGTCATGGCATGTATGAGCTGAAAGATATGATCCTGAGGCGTCCTCATGCTAGGTGGCGGCTCCTTGTGTTGCATCGGCCGCAGCCTGGGCCTGGTTGATCCGTTCTACCTCCTTATCGATATAATAGAGACATTGCGGGCCGTCCCCGATGAGTTTGATCCGGTCCAGGATGGTCCGCATCAGGGTTTCTTCTTCCCGTTGTTCATCGACGTACCATTGCAGGAACTGAAAAGTGGCGAGGTCCTTTTCCTCGCTCGCCAGTTCAACCAATTGATGGATGGACCGGGTGACCTTCTGCTCGTGTTCATAAACATTGTTGAACATAGCCTGTACGCTGTCGTAGAAATGAGGCGGTTCGGCTATGGCCGGCGTCAGGGGATGGCCGTCCAGTTCGAGAATATAGTTGAAGATCCTGAGCATATGCTGCCGCTCTTCCTCCGACTGGCGGCGCATGAACGCGGCGCATCCCTGCATGGCTTCCCGGTCGCACCAGGCCGCCATGGATAAATACAGGAAGGAAGCATACCCCTCCATCGCCATTTGTTCGTTCAGCGCCGATTCTATTTTTTTTGAAAGCATATCCTTTTCAATTTTTTTTATTCACGAAAATGGTAATTAAAGGTATCACCATAAGATAAACGCCAACGCAAAACCAACGACCGCGATGATCAGGCCGTACATGAATACGGTGTAACACATGGCCAGGTACCGGTATTTTTTGGCCAGTACGACCCCCAGGTAATAGAGGTCCTTTGTCATGGATGTATAAAGAAAGTCGCTGTCCTTGATCAATTCCATCATGCCCCAGTGGAAATCCTCGATGCCCATTTTATAGAAATTCCCGAAAAACAGGAGGTTTGCGCGCTTGTTTTCAATGTCCTCGCGGGTGAAGCGGCCTTCGGTCACCTTGGGGCGTGTAGACAGGATGGCAAAAACGAGCGCCGTCAGGCAAACCGCCAGCAGGATAGCCGTAGGCACCACCAGTTTGGGCATGGCGTCGAAGCGGGGCACCAGGTTGGAAATGACGATAGAAATAATGATCGCATTGATACTCAGCATGATATTCGCCTTGTTATCGGCAATGGAACTGAGGCTGATATGGGTCCGGTAAGTGGTCCGGTACATGGTTTCCACGCCCCGGCCCAGGTTGATCTGTTTAAGGTCGATTTCGCTTGACGGGGTGTTCTTTTTCTTTTTTTTGCCGTCGGTTTTGTCGTTGGCCGGAGAAGGGCTGAGCCGGAGTTTCTGTTTCAGCAACTGCTGGACATGCTTTTCCTTTCGCTTGCCGAACAACTCCCGCGCTACGCCGGTATGGTATTGATGGTTGGCGATGAAGTTCAGTTCAAAATCAACCCATTCCTGTTCGGACATGATCTTCTTGCGGGTCAGCGACAACTCTTGCCGGAGCTTGCCGCAACGATCCCAGTACCATTCGCTGCCGAGGTGGCTCAGGTCGGCATCGCAGACGATCTCTTCCAGCAGGCCGTTGGGCTTTTGCGGCAATTGGGTGGCCATGATGCATCCCGTTATCTCTGCAAGCTCCGCTTCCGGCAAGTCGTATTTCTTCAGGAATTCAACCGCGTATTCCGCGCTTCGGTTTTCATGCCCGTCGGGGCCTTTGTCATACCCGATGTCGTGAAACCAGCAGGCGATCTGAATGACTTCCCGCTCCTTTTCGGTCAATTCATACCCATCTGAGATTTTGATCGCGGAATCCAGTACGTACCTGGTATGGGTCAGGTCATGATAAACATACTCACCGGAGATCTGTTTGTCAAAAAACGACACCACATAGGCTTCCACTGCTTGCAGCAATTGATCTGCTCCTGTTTCCATACTTTAATTTTCGGGCCGGAAAATTAAAAAAATTATACCATAAGGCCCGCAAATTACAAATTACGACTATTTATATCTTTTCCCATGCCGGATTACGAGGCCGATATCCTGCATCAAGGTGCGATTGATCAAAATAAACTGCCTTTTTGTCCAGTTTACAGGCATGTGGCCCCGATAAGGGCGTTGCACGGATCGATGGCACAGATCTTGCACAAGGTCCCTGATGCGGATTAATCTGCAATTTACTGTCAAATTGACACGGAAACTGGATTAGGTTTGGTTAATTTCATAATTTGCCAACGGAAAGCCCCCGGAAACAATTGCCGGACAGGGCCTTTCCGAAGCCGGCGGATTCAACCCCGGAGCGTTACCGGTACAAAGCGTTTATATGTTCGAAGAAATATTTGCCCAACAAGGATTTGAAGACGAAGTGGATTTTTTCCCGCTGATGCCCATGGAGGAGGAGGAAGAGATCCAGAATGACGAAGTATTTCCGACCGTTCTGCCCGTTTTAGCATTGAAAAATACGGTACTTTTTCCTGGAATCGTCATCCCGATCACCATCGGCAGGGACAAGTCCATCAAAGCTGTCAACAAAGCCTACGAGGAAGGCCGCATCGTCGCGGTTTTGTCCCAACGCGACAGCAATGTCGAAGATCCCCTCCCCTCCGATCTGTACGATATCGGCACCATTGCGCGGATCCTGAAATTGCTTCGCATGCCCGACGGCTCCATAACGGCCATCCTCCAGGGGCGCCGCCGCTTCCAACTGGAAGAGATTACCCGGGATACCCCCTTCATGGAAGGCAAGATCAGCATGCTTGAGTACCAAAACCCAAAAAACAAACTGGAATTCGAAGCCCTGATCGCTTCCATTCTCGACCTGGCCAAGCAGATCATCGAACTGTCCCCGAATATCCCTTCGGAGGCCATGGTCATGCTGCGCAACATCAATAACCCCGGATTCCTGCTCAATTTTATCGCCTCCAACCTGGGATCCAAGATCCAGATCAAGCAGAAGATACTTGAGATCAACGACCTCCGGGAAAAAGCCGATACCATACTCCGCCAGCTCAACAGCGAATTGCAACTGCTGGAACTCAAAGACCAGATCGAGAACAAGGTCAGGGGGGACATAGAAAAACAGCAACGCGATTATTTTCTCAACCAACAGCTCAAAACCATTCAGGAAGAGCTCGGACAAAGCCCGCAGGAAGAAGAGATCGATTCGATGATCCTGAAGGCCAAGCGCAAAAAATGGCCCAAGCCCGCTGCCGATACCTTCTTCCGGGAAATCAACAAGCTCAAAAGGATCAATCCGCAAGTAGCGGAATATTCCATCCAGCTCACTTACCTCGAATTGCTGCTGGAGCTTCCCTGGGACGAATACACCAAGGATAACTTCAACCTGAAACGGGTAAAAGAAGTACTCGACCGGGACCACTTCGGCCTGGAAAAGGTGAAGGAAAGAATCCTCGAACACCTGGCGGTCCTGAAACTGAAAGGCGATATGAAAGCGCCCATCCTTTGCCTCGTCGGCCCTCCTGGCGTCGGTAAGACCTCCCTGGGCAAATCCATCGCCAAAGCCCTCAAGCGCAAGTTCGTCCGGATGTCGCTCGGCGGGCTGCACGACGAATCGGAGATCAGGGGCCACCGGAAGACCTATATCGGCGCCATGCCGGGCCGCATTATCCAGTCCATCAAACGGGCAGGCGCTTCCAATCCGGTCTTCATCCTGGATGAGATCGATAAAGTTGGTAAGGATTTCCGCGGGGATCCCTCCTCAGCCTTGCTGGAGGTACTGGACCCCGAACAGAATTCCACTTTCTATGACAATTATCTGGAACTCGAATACGATCTTTCCAAGGTGCTGTTCATCGCTACCTCCAATTCATTGAGCACCATCCAGCCCGCGCTGCTCGACCGGATGGAGATCATCCAGATCAGCGGTTACTCTACCGAAGAAAAGGTGGAGATCGCCAAAAGGCACCTGATCCCCGAACAGCGCAAGGAACACGGCCTGGAAAAGAATCACGTCAAGGTGCAGCCCAAGGCCATAGAAAAGATCATACAGGACTATACCCGGGAATCGGGGGTCCGGTCGCTCAATCGCCAGATCGCCGGGGTGATGCGCCATGTAGCCAAGAAAGTAGCCATGGAGGAAACCTCATCCGAAACCGTAAAACCGGCCGACCTTAAGGAAATCCTCGGCCCTACCCGGTTTTCTTCGGACATGTACCAGGATGCGGGCACATCCGGCGTAGCCATCGGATTGGCCTGGACGGAAGTCGGCGGCGATATCCTTTTCATCGAGTCGAGCCTGAGTAAAGGCAAAGGCGGCCTTACCCTGACCGGCAACCTGGGCGATGTGATGAAAGAATCCGCTACAACTGCGCTGAGTTTCATCAAGGCCCATTGCCAGGAACTGAATATCGACAGCGAGGTGTTCGGCGAAAATGATGTGCACCTCCACGTACCGGAAGGAGCGATCCCGAAGGACGGCCCATCGGCCGGAGTCACCATGCTGACCGCACTGACCTCAGCCTTCACAAAGCGGCCGGTCAAACCCTATCTGGCCATGACCGGTGAGATCACGCTCCGGGGCAAGGTCCTGCCGGTGGGCGGCATCAAGGAAAAGATCCTGGCCGCCAAACGGGCCGGCATCAAAACCGTCATTTTGTGCAAAGAGAATGAGAAGCATGTGGATGAGATCACCCCGGAATACATCCAGGGCATGAAGTTCGAGTATGTTACCCGGATGACGCAGGTCCTTGACCTTGCACTGGCGTAATTTTGGTTAACAGGCCGTTAAATGCGGCGGGTCAGGAGGCTAAACAACGCCTTTATTTGTTATTTAGCTGTCTGATCGAACCTTTTTATTCGGTGACGGGTCTATATTATTAAAAACCCGTTCAAGCAACGGTCAAAGGTCTTTTGCATATGAAATACGGTCTTTTTCTGGTTTCGGCTCTGTTCTTACTGTCTTTCGGCCGGCTGTCCGCCCAGACGCCCGACAGCAGCCTTGTCCAGTTCTCCGGTATGGTGCTCGACGGCAGCAACGAGCAGCTGTTCCCTGTCCCTTATGCCAATATCCTGGTCAAGGACCAGCAGCGGGGTACTTATTCCGACCTCCAGGGGTTTTTCTCGATCGTCGTTGAAAAAGGCGATGTGATCGTCTTTTCGGCAGTGGGTTATCAGACGGTTGAGTTCAAAATCCCGCAGACCCTCGAAGATGACCGGTATTCGCTGGTACAGCTGATGACCCAGGATACGATCAACCTGCCCGAAACCGTCGTTTTCCCATGGCCGAACAAGGACCATTTCAAACTGGAATTCCTCGCTATGGACGTCACGCCCGAATTGCAGGAACGCGCCGCCCGCAACCTCGCCAATGAAAGCCTGCGGCAAATGCGCAACGAAGTGCCCAAAGACGGCACGGAGAACGGCAGTTATTACCTGCGTCAGCAGGCCCGCGAATATTATTACATAGGCCAGCGGCCGCCGATGAATATCTTCAACCCGATCGCCTGGAAAAAATTCTTTGATTCCTGGAAAAACGGCGATTTCAAAAAGAAGAAATAGCGCCGGATCATCGCGCAGATACCCTGTATTTCCCCTTCATGCCGGATTGCCAAACCTGAAAGGACCTCCGCCGTCAGGCCCGGGTTGTGCAGATTTACCGCCGCGTGCGAAGTAAAAATGCCTAACTTTAGCCGGCAATACTCAATATCCTATGAAAAAACCGGCTCTTCTTCTTTTAGCTATCTGTAGTTTTTTTCTGACTTCTGCCCAGCAAGGCGCGCAACCGCACGATTTTTCCGTTGAAGAATCCGCAAGAATGGACGATTACCTGGAAGCGGTCCAGCTGCTTTCCCCACCGGTAGCCCCGCCCGCCGGCGTGCGCACCATGGCCGAATGGGAGGAAGTGGAAGCGCTGGTCATTACCTGGACCGGGTACATCGACGTCCTGACGGAGATCGTTCGAAACGCGGTCAACGAATGCCGGGTAATCATCATCGCCGACGACGTGGCCGAGGTCACCAACCACCTCACCGCGGAAGGCATCCCCATGAACAATGTGGACGTGCTGATCACAGGATACAACACGATCTGGATCAGGGACTACGGCCCCTGGACGGTTTACAAGGACAACGTCGATAGCCTCTATATTGCCGACTGGATCTACAACCGCCCAAGGCCCAAGGACGATGTGATCCCGGAAACGATTGCCCAGTACTTCGGACTCCCTTACTACGGCGCGACTACCCCGCCGTTCGATTGGGTGCATACCGGCGGCAACCACCTGCGCGACGGAATGGGAACAGCGTTTTCATCCGACCTGGTATTTGCCGAAAATCCGGGCAAGACCGAAGCGGAGATCAATAATATCGCCGGCAAATTCCTCGGCGTCAACAAATACGTCAAATTCCGGCGGCTGCCTTATGACGGCATCCACCACCTCGACATGCATATGCTCGTCATTGATGAGGAAACCTTGCTGGTCGGCGAATACCCGCAAGGCGTCTCCGACGGCCCCCAGATCGAAGCCAATATCGCTTATCTGCGCAACAACTTCACTACGCCCTTCGGACACAATTACCGGGTCGAACGGCTGCCGATGCCCCCGGAAGGCGGTTTCTATCCGTACCAGAACGGCGCATACCGGACTTATTCCAACGCTATTTTCATCAACAAGACCGTGCTTGTTCCCACCTATGAGGAACAATACGATACTACCGCGCTTCGCATTTACCGGGAAAACCTGCCCGGCTATAATGTGGTCGGCATAACCTGCAACGACATTATCCAGTCGCTGGGCGCCCTGCATTGCATCACCAAGCTGATCGGCACACGGGATCCGCTCTGGATCGCGCATCCGCGGCTCAGAGACACCTATTCCAGCACAGGTTCCTATCCTGTTGAAGCCATATTGAAGCATAAATCGGGCATCCTGGGGGCAACCGTGTTTTACAAAACAGCCGATGATGCCGCTTACACGCCCCTGGCAATGTCTGCGGCGGGTGATGACAAATGGACAGCGTCCATCCCCGCTTTTCCGGCCGGTACGGAAGTCCGGTATTATATCCAGGCCCTTTCCAACAGCGGCAAATCGGTTGTCCGCCCGCAGGTGGCTCCCGACGGATATTTCAGGTTCCTGGTAAAAGCGCCGGAAACGCCCAAGGCCGGCATCTTATTCCCCCGGGGGCCGATCTGTCCGGGCGAAACGATCGCTTTCCGGGATGATTCCCAGGGCGGGATCGCTACCTGGAGCTGGAGTTTCCCCGGCGGAGAGCCCGCTGCCAGCAATGAGCCCAACCCGGTGGTTGCGTATCCCGATTCGGGGACCTACGATGTTTCGCTCACGGTAACCAACCAGGAAGGCGCCGCGGCGGAAGTACTGACCGGCGCCGTCCGGGTCGAAGGCGGCATTCAGCCGTTTGTTTCGGACTTTACCGGCGGGATCGACCCCCCCCTGGCGGTCATGCAAGGAAACAAAAACCATTCGGGAGGGTCAAACGCCCAAAACCACGCGCTGGGTGGCACGCGTCTAAAAGGTGCCAAATGATGGTACAACACGCGCTTCCGCCGCGATTATCTCCGGGCCCGGTTCGACCTTTCCGAACTCGTCGACCCTGTCCTTCATTTTGATCTGGCCTATGCCCCGCGCACAACGCGATACGATGAATTGAGGGTCAATGCCACGGGTTGCTCCGGGGCCACGCAGATGATCTATGATAAAACCGGCAGCGCGCTGGCCACGGCGCCGTCCGTCAACTCCGCTTTTCTGCCCACGGATTGCAGCCAGTGGCGGGCGGAGGAAGCCGACCTGGGCATCTACGCCGGCGAGGTGGTGGAGATCGATTTTGAGAACATCGGCGGATACGGCAACCGGATTTACCTGGACAATATCCGGATATCGGGGAATTACCTGCCGCAGGTTGCCGTCACGTCACCGTCCGAAGGGGAAGTGGTGCAATTGGAAGACCTGGCGCCGATCAATCTGACGGCTGAAGCTTCCGACCCGGAAGGGCAACTTGCTTATGTCGCTTTTTATGTCGACGGTGATTCAGTCGGCGTAGCCGTAACCGCTCCGTATACCCTTTCTCATTTTTTCCCGGATTTCACTTCCTATTCACTGACCGCTAAGGCCGTTGACGCCGGCGGGGCATTCAGGTGGTCCGCGCCGGTGACATTCCAGATCGATAAGATCACGGGTATTGCGGGCGTTGATCCGGATCATTTCGGGTTCAGCCTCTCACCCAACCCTTCGCAGGGGCATACCCGGTTGTACTTTCAGCATCCGGGCGATACCCGGATCTCCGTCCGGCTGAGCAATGCAGTCGGGCAGACCCTCAGACAATTCAACCGGGACCTGCAGTCATCGCAGTATACCCTCGACCTGGATGTCCGCGATCTGCCTTCAGGGATTTATTGGGTCAGTGTACGGAATGAAGGCGCCGTGATCAGCAGGCAGCTGCTGATCACCAGGTAGACACTGACCTGGAACTTCCTTTTACAAACGCTAAAACCAGTTCATATGAACCCCTTTATTCAAACTTTGCTATTCGTTGTTTTGGTTACGCCGGTTTTCGCCCAGAAAAATTATCGACCGGCGGAAGTCTATACCCGGAGCGGAGTGATCCAGGGCGAGATTGACTATAAAAACTGGTCGGTTAGTCCTAAGGAAATCCGATTTACGCCCGAAGGCGGCCAGGGAGGCACCTTCTACGTACCGGATATTTCCGGTTTCCGGGTGGAAAAATCAAAAGGCGTCTGGGAAAAGTACGTGGCTTTTATCGGCGATATCGATCAATCTTCCTACCGTTTTGCGATAGACCTCGACCGTTCGCCCGACCCACATTGGGGCAGGGATTCCTTTTTTATTCAGGTCCTGCAGGAGGGCGAACTCAGCCTGTTCCAGCTCCGCGATCCGACCCGGAAGGTGCATTACCTCATCCGGAAAGGCGATGGCCCCATCCAGGCCCTGGTATATAAAAAGTACATCTCTGACGACCTTGCGCATTCAGGCTACAATTCGCTCTATATCCGGCAGATCGGCTTGCTGGCCGGCGATTGCCGCGAAATGCTCCCGCTCATCGGCCGGCTAAAGTATACGGAAAAGAGCCTGCTGGATTTTTGTACGGCCTATAACAGGAGCAGCTGTAACGCAGGCCCTCCGGTGATCTTTGAGAACAAAAAGGATAAAGCCGTTCTCAGGGCTTATGCGATGGCAGGCGTCAATACGTTGCAGCTCCGGTTCAACAGCTTCGCGGATCCGAACAGGTTGGGGTATCAGGAAATGCCGCCGTCCGTCAATCCCGCAGCCGGTGTGGGGCTGGACCTGGTTTTTGCCCGGACGAACGGAAGATCCATCCTGTCCAATGAACTGTTCTATACTTCCTACAAAACCGGCGGCGATTACCTGGAAGTTACCGACGCCAATCAGCAGCGCTATTTTTCTACCGAAATCGACCTGGCTTATGTCAAACTCCAAACCTTGTACAGGCATTTGCTGAGCAAAGGAAAGTGGAAACCTTACCTCGGCGCCGGCATTTCCAACGGGTTGGCGGTCAAAGAACGCCAAACTACCACCATAGAGTCCACCTTTTTTTCAACGGTGAAAACGGATGTATTCCCGGCGGTGAGAACCTCCGACGGTCAAAACGGATTCAGATCCTATGAAACGGGCTTTATCGGATGCGCCGGCATCCGGTCTGAAAAATGGGGCGCGGAGGTCCGGTATGAAAGGAACAACGGCTTTTCAAAACTTTTTTCAGTTGCCACACCGGTCAAGGTCTGGCATTTGATGATCCGGTACGCATTTTAAATGGAAATGGTAAAAACGGTTCCTTTGCCCGTTTCCGACTGGGCTTCGATCGTACCTTTATGGAGCCGGAGTATCTGGCGGGACAAGCTCAGGCCGATACCGCTGCCTTCTTTTTTGGTGGTATAAAAGGGCACGAAGATCTGCTCCATGGCTTCGGGGGGTATGCCGCTTCCGTTGTCGGCTACCATGACCATGACCTTTTCGTTGGCGCTTTTCTGAAGGTGAAGGTCAACCCTGGGATTATCGACATCCAGTACCGCATCCTTGGCATTTTTGATGAGGTTGATGAGCACCTGTTCCAGGAGGTTGGGGTCGCCCTGGAAGTTAACATCGCCGGGCGGGAGGTGCAGGATGAAATCGATCTTCTTTTCCTTCATTTCAGGAACAAAAAGAGTATGCGTTTCCTGGAGGAGAGCCTTTCCGTCGATCAGCTGAAACTTCGGCGGCGGTACGCGGGTCAGACTCCGGTAGGTTTCCGTAAAATCAAGGAGGCCTTCGCTTCGCTTCTGGATCACGCCCAGGGAGTTGCGCACCATACCCAGTGCCCCTTCATCCAGTTCTCCGCTGCCGTTGACGATTTCCCGGAGGGTTGAGCTGAGTGAGGCAATCGGGGCAACGGAGTTCATGATCTCATGTGTAAGGATACGGATGAGTTTTTGCCAGGCTTCCAGTTCCTGCGCTTCCAGTTCGCCCTGGATATTCTGAAAGGAATACAGCCGGATGAGCTGGCGATTCAGTTTGATCTCCTCGTACTGAATGGCCAGTTGCAGGAGTTTGTTTTCGATATTGAGCTTGACCAGTTCACGGTCTCCGGGCCGCAGTGAACGCACCGTTTTTTCCAGCGATTCGTCGATAGCGGACAGGCCGTCGAGGTGCACGAGATAGGATTTGTGCAGGAGTCGCTGAAGCGCCTTGTTCATCAGGATCACATCACCGTTCTCATTTACGCAAAGCAGGCCGATATTGATATGCTCGACGATGGTTTGCATGAATTGGTGATTGGCTTCCTTCTCCGCCCGGATCTCCTGAAACTTCCGGTTTACGAGATTGAACCCCTTATGAAGTTCGTTAAAATGATCTCCCTGATGGCCGGCTGATCCGGTGGTGGTAAAGTCATTGTATTTTACGGAAGAGAAGAAATTGGCCAGGTCCCGGTTGGTCTGATTGACAAAGAAAATAAGGTTGCCGACCGCTACGCCGGTGAACAGGGCTATAAAACCGGCTACCAGCCAGTTGCTTTCCGCCAGGCTGAAGGCAAGTCCTGTGATCAGCCCCAGCAGGATAGTTACGCGAACGATGACCTTGGTTCGAAAGCGATGCAGCATAAATCAGAGATCGTGTTTGGACAATCGGCGATAGAGGGCGGCGCGGGTAAGCCCGAGTTCATCGGCAGCCTTGCTGATATTCCCGCCGTGTTTGGTCATGGACTTCCGGATCGCCCAGCGTTCCAGTTCCGCCAGATTAAAGGAGTCGGGGTCCGATTCACCGCCGTCCTCCATTGGGTCGCCGGTTCCGGTAGGCAGAATGAAGTCATTGATTGTCAACGTATTGCCATCTGACAAGATGACAGCCCTTTCGACGGCATGCGACAGCTCGCGGATATTACCCGGCCAGAAATAAGCCTGCAGCTGCTTGACGGAATCCGACTGGATCCCCAGTCCTGTTTTCTGGTATTTCTTGGCGAAGATATTCAGATAATGATCGAGCAGCAAAGGGATATCTTCCCGGCGGTCGCGCAAAGGCGGCAGTTTGATCTCTACGGTATTGATGCGGTAGAGGAGGTCTTGCCGGAAGTCGTGCTCACCGACCATATCGTAAAGCGGCATGTTGGTTGCGCAGATGAGGCGGATATCAATGGGGATGGGTTGGTTGGAACCTACCCGCCGCAATTCGCGGTTTTGCAGCGCGGTCAGCAGTTTGGCCTGCAACGGCAGCGACAGGTTACCGATCTCATCCAGGAAAAGGGTGCCGCCGGAGGCAATTTCGAAACGGCCGGGCCGGTCCTCGTGCGCGTCTGTGAAGGCGCCTTTTTTATGTCCGAACAATTCGCTTTCGAACAGGGTATCGGGTATGGCGCCCAGGTCAACCCCGATAAAAGCCGATTTCGCGCGATTGGACTGGCGGTGGATGGCGCGTGCCACCAATTCCTTTCCCGTACCGTTTTCGCCCAGGATGAGGACATTGGCTTCCGTTTTGGCAACTTTTTCTATCAGCTGAAAGACCTGCTGCATCGGCCCCGAATGCCCTATGATCTCACCGAACGGCTGATCCAGAACGCTATTTAACGCCTGCTGCCTTTCTTCCAATTGCCGTACCTCCTGCCGGGTCTGCGTCAACCGCAACGCGGCATGGATAGTGGCCAGCAACTTTTCATTGCGCCAGGGTTTTTCGATAAAATCTGCAGCGCCCGCGCGGATGGCTTCCACAGCCGTTTTGACATCGGCGTAGGCGGTAATCATAATGATGCTGGTGTTAGGCGCCAATTCTACCACCTTTTTTAACCAGGTAATGCCATCCTGTCCGCTGGTATCCCCCTTTTTGAAATTCATGTCCAGGAGGAGGAGGTCGTAATTTTCATTGCGGAGTAATCTGGGGAGCTGGAAGGGGTTTGATTCAACCTGAACCGAACTGAAGTGCCGGCTCAATAAAAGTTGCAGACTTAACAGGATGTCTTCTTCATCGTCGACAATTAAAATCTTAGCGTTTTCTCTCATACCAATGCATGACTTCCAGGAATCCTTGTGTTAATCCAAGTCGCCGGGTGGGCTCTTTTTCCTACAAAGATAAGGTGCTCATTAAAAGGTTGCTTCAAAGTGTTCGAAAATGAACATTTTTTTAATTAAGATGGGTTCAATCCCCCCATACCCCTATTGCGGAATTAAAATACCCGGTGCAGGTGCAACCGGGTATCTATTGGAATGGGGCTCACGGACAGTGTGCAATCGGAAGAAAACATAGGAAAGTCCTGACTGTCCGCGATATTTCAGGGTTTCAGGTGCGCGTTTCCGGGGTCAGGCGCTTATCCGGGGACCGTCAGCCTGACTGCGCAGGATCAGGTTCCGGATAAGCGTTTATGTTCATGGAATGGAGGCCCTACGGCTTGCTCAGGAGGGCAAACTCATCGACCACCACTTCCGGTATCGACCGGTCGATGCCTTCCTTGTCCTTGTAGTTTCGGTAGGTTAGCTTACCCCTTACGGCCACTTCCTTGCCTTTTTTAAGCAGGTTGCCGGCAACTTCGGCCGTTTTGCCCCAGGCTACGATATTGTGCCATTGGGTGGAGGTAACCTTGTCGCCGTTGGCGTTGCGATAGCTTTCACTGGTGGCCATGGTAAACCGGGCAAATGAGCGGCCGCTTTCGAGCGTTTTGGTTTCGGGGTCGCGGCCCAGATTGCCGATGAGCAGGATGCTGTTTTTAAGTCCGTTCATGATGGAAAAATTTTTACATGATTTGAAATGGACGGATCGTTATATCCATCAAGTTAAAAAGAGATTGCGCGTTGAGGTTTCAGTTCAGTACCATAAATTCGTTCACGATGATTTCGGATAAGTAACGGGTATTTCCTTCGGGATCGTCGAAGCTCCGGTGGGTCAGTTTCCCCTGAATGGCCACTTCTTTGCCCTTTTTCATCAATACATGCATGATCTCGGCGATCTTGCCCCACCCGACCAGATGGTGCCACTGCAGGTCGACAATGCGTTCTCCCTGGTTGTTCTTGAACACTTCCTTGGTCGCGATGGAAACCCTTGCGATTGCGTTACCGTTCTCGAGCTGTTTGTACTCCACCTCTTTGCCGAGGCTGCCGATAAGCTGGACATGGTTGCGCATGTTATTCATGTTACTTCGATTTTAAAATTAAACCATCTGATTAATCGCGGCCGCTGTTGTTGTCAACTGACATGGCAAAGGTAGGGGCGGCCGAAAGCAGGAGTCGTTCACAAGCCGGTTAATGTCGTTTGTATTCGTTTGTAGCCGATTGTAATCGGCTACAAACGAATAACACTCATAAATAGCTAATAATCAAAAATTTAAATGGACTTCGATTTTAACCGCTTCAACACTGATTACTCTACCCAAAAAGCGTTTTTTGCTTTTTCAAGCGCAGTTCCGGATTTTTTTCCAAATAAAGGCAGGGTCAGAAGAGGTCGAACAGCATCAGGATCGCGATAATGATCATGAGGATCAGCAGGCGATACGCCCAGAGATTGGCTTTCGGATAGCGGGAGGCAAACCGCGCGGTATAGTATCCCCCGATCGTTTGGCCGATGGCCATCAGGCCGCCGATCTTCCAATCGATCAGACCGCGCCATTGGAAGATGATGATAGCGATCAGGGTAAGAAAACATACGATCACGCTTTTCATCACGTTGGCATCAATGAGGCTGAAACGGGCGCCCAGAACGGTAGCTGCCAGGAAAAAGATCCCCATCCCCATCTGGATGAAGCCGCCGTAGAACCCCAGACCGATAAACAGCGGGCCGGCAATCCAGGGGTTGGGTTTGGCGGGCGCCTCGGTCTCCCGCAGCCAACGGCTTGGTTTGACCAGCGTCACCAATAACATGAATACCATCAGGAACCGGAATACGCCCCGGAATTGGTCGTTGCTCACCACGGTAGCCAGCAGCGCGCCGGCCACCGCACCGACCAGGGTAAAAGCGATATAGATTTTGGAATGGCTCAGGTCCAGTCGCCCGTTTCTGTAAAAAGCGAAGGTGCTCGCGGCGGATTGGGTGAATACGCCTACGCGGTTGGTGCCGTTGGCCAGGGTCGGCGGCAGGCCCAGCACTTCCGTCAGGATGGTCAGGGTAATGGCGGACCCATTGCCGGCGAGGGTGTTGATGGCCCCGGCAATCGCACTGCCGGCAATCGCAATGACATAAGCGCTCCAATCCATATGGTCGATTATTATGGGGCAAAGTTACGATTTGCCCCGATGGGTAGCGCAGGTTTACGGACTCAATTAATACCTTTGCAATCATCCACATACCGATCCGATATGAAAAAATTCGTTTTACCCTTCTTTATCGCGTTATTGACCGTTATAACGCTGGGCGCCCAACAGCCGGCAGCGGCCAGGAAAGCCGAACCTGCCCAGACCATCAGCCAGAAAACAGCCGATTGGAAGGCATTCAAGGGTTTTTTCAATTATTACTGGGATGAAACAGCCGGAAAGATCTGGCTGGAGGTTGATAAATGGGATACGGAGTTTTTGTACATCAACTCCCTGTCGGCCGGAGTGGGTTCGAATGACATCGGCCTGGATCGCAACCAGCTCGGGCGCGACCGGGTGGTCAAATTCAGCCGGATAGGCCCCAAGGTCCTGTTGGTGCAGCCCAATTACGACTACCGGGCGAACAGCGATAACCCGGATGAAAAGGCCAGCGTCGCCGAAGCCTTTGCACAATCGGTATTGTACGGGTTTAAAGTGGAAGCCGCTGAAGGCGATAAAGCCCTGATCGACCTGACGCCTTTCCTGATGGAGGACGCTCACAATGTGGCCGACCGGCTCAGGACCAGCAACCAGGGGACGTATAAAGTGGACGCCAACCGGTCGGCGATTTACCTGGATCGCACCCGGAACTTCCCCAAAAATTCCGAATTTGAAACCATCCTGACCTTTACCGGCGACCCGAAAGGGGCCTGGATCCGGTCCGTAACGCCGTCGCCCGAGTCGGTGACCGTCCGCGAACATCATTCGTTCGTCGAATTGCCGGATGCCGGATATACACCCCGGGAATACGACCCGCGCAGCGGTTATTTCCCGACAAGCTACTATGACTACGCCACCCCGATCGATCAGCCGCTGGTCAAGCGCTTTATCACCCGCCACCGGCTGGAGAAAAAAGACCCGTCAGCCCCGCTCAGCGAGCCGGTCAAGCCGATCATCTACTACCTGGACCGGGGGACTCCCGAGCCCGTCCGCTCCGCCTTGCTGGAAGGCGCCCGCTGGTGGAACCAGGCCTATACCGCCGCCGGTTTCAAGGATGCATTCCGGGTGGAAATCCTGCCCGAAGGCGCCGACCCCATGGACGTTCGGTACAACATGATCAACTGGGTGCACCGTTCCACCAGGGGGTGGTCGTACGGCAGTTCGGTAGTGGATCCCCGCACCGGCGAGATCATCAAGGGCCACGTGCTGCTCGGTTCGCTGCGCGTCCGCCAGGATTTCATGATCGCCCAGGGGCTTATTGACGCCTATGAGGACGGCACGAACCCTGATCCGCGGATGATGGAAATGGCGCTGGCCCGCCTTCGGCAGCTATCGGCCCACGAGGTCGGCCATACCCTGGGTTTGGCCCACAATTATGCTTCCAGCTACAACAACAGGGCTTCCGTGATGGATTACCCGCATCCCTATATCACCCTGAAAGACGACGGCAGCATCGATTTCTCTCAGGCTTACGATACCGGCATCGGCGAATGGGACAAGCGCGCCATCCTCTACGGATATCAGGATTTTGCGGCCGGAACCGATGAGAAAAAGGCCCTGGACGATATCCTGGCAGCCAACATCAAGATGGGGTTGTTCTACCTGACCGACCAGGATGGCCGGCCGGCTTCCAGCGCCCACCCTTTCACGCATTTGTGGGACAACGGCAAATCCGCCTCAGCCGAACTGAAACGGCTCATCCAGTTGCGCAAGGCGGCCCTGAACAATTTCAGCGAAAACAATATCCCTGCAGGCACACCGATGGCTAGCCTGGAAAATATCCTGGTTCCGCTCTATCTGATGCCGCGATACCAGATCGAAGCGGCGGCCAAAGTGGTCGGCGGCGTCAATTATACCTATGCCGTCCGGGGAGACGGGCAACCCGCTAACGAACCGCTGGACGGCGCTACCCAACGCGCTGCGCTGGATGCCTTGCTTGAGACCCTTACGGCCGATTATCTGGCCTTGCCGGAACATATCGTCAGGTTGATCCCGCCGCAACCGCCCGGCTACCGGCGCGACCGGGAATTGTTCAAAAACAGGACAGGCTCCGTGTTTGATCCGCTTGGCGCTGCCGAAAGTTCGGCTCAGCACACGATCTCTTTCCTGCTCAACGCAGAACGGTTGGCCCGGTTGGTCGAGCAAAAGGCCGCGGGAAGGGATGCGCCCGGGCCGGAGGAAATCATGGACCGGGTATGGAAAGCGGGAAGAAATCCATCAGCCGGAGCGGCTAAAGGCCTCAGCCAGGAAATAGGCCGGACCGTAGAATTCCTGACCGTTGCCCAGCTCATCCAGGTCGCCGCCGACAATGACGCCGTGCCGCAAGTCAGCGCCCTGGCCTTGTACCAGCTGGATAAGATCCGCGCAGAGCTGGAGGCCAGGTCAGGCGGCAATCAACCGGAAGCGCAAAAAGCTCATAATTTCGCTTTGATTCGCCGCATCGGCCATTTCTTCGAGCATCCGGAAGACTACAAAGCGCCCGATATCCCGGCGTTACCCGACGGATCGCCCATCGGTTGCGACGGTTGGTAGGCCCCGCAGGAAAGCCTCGCAAAAAATTATCGGGTATTTGTAATATAAAACAATATAATATTTATTACCTTTGCTTTGCAAGAGGTTTATGCACTTAGTGTGTCAGGTGCACTCCTCCCCCCTCAACAATTTCACTCTCCCTTTTAATCCTTGACTTGTATTGGGTAATCCGTGCTTAACAGCCCGAAGTGATGGAGACTTGTGTCAACCGCCTAAAAAGTTTGCTGATCCTTACTATGTTCATGTGCCTCGGCGTTTGCATAAGCCATGCGCAAAGCCGCCGCATTGAGGCGCTGAAAGAAAGCCTTGACGAAGCTCCGCCGGATAGCCATAAAGTCGATCGGCTCAATGAATTAAGTTGGGAACTTCACCGCGTTGACCTTGATGCAAGCCTGGAATATGCCAGAAAGGCCCGGACACTCGCAGAAAAATTCTCTTATCCAAAAGGCATCTCGAGGGCGCTTAACCTGGAGGGCATATTTTACATTCTTCGAAACCAGCCGGCAGAAGCCATTCAATTGAACCGCCATGCACTCAGTATTGCCGAGAATATTCAGGACAGTTTCCTGATAGCGGTGACCCACAATGATATCGCCATCAGTATTATGAATGACTATCCTACTGCATTGGCGTACCTGCAGAAAGCCCTGGCCTATTGCCCTGAAAACCAACTGCTGGTCCGGATCTTGTTCCTCAGCAACATAGCGGAACTGCACCTCAATCTCAACAACCGGGTCCATGCTGAAGCTTATATCCGGGAAGCCGTTGACCTCACCAGGCACTCAAAAGATACGACAATCCTGATCACCGTAGCCATGATCGAAGGCGCCTACGCCCAAAAAACGGGCGATACGACCAAGGCAAAACAATTGTATGATAAAGCGGGCGCCCTTGCCAGATGCCTGAACGACTATTACGTTCAGGCCAACATCGAATTGAATATGGCCGGCTTTCTCCTGGATGAAAATAAAACCGAAGCTTCACTGGCCAGGCTAAAACTGGCAGAGGAGCTGATGAAAAAATCCGGAAACGCTTATTTTCTGGCGGGATGCATTTATCAAAAAGCTGAAATTTATGAAAAAAGGAAAGAATTCAGCCTGGCCGAAGAAGCATTGAAACAGAGCCTGGGCATAGCCAAAAAAGTCCATGATCTGCCCACCCAATCCAATTGCTACGGTCTGCTGAAAAAGATCTATGAAAAGACCTACCGGCCGGTCCTGGCGCTGGCCGCCGCCGATTCGCTGTTCGCATTGAAGGACAGCCTGTCCAACCGGGAAAAAAACCAGATTTTCGCCCAGAACGAACTCGTCTTTCAAGTCGCCCAGAAAGACGCTGAAAATGAACTGCTAAAAAAAGAGAATGAGACTAACCTGTTAAAACTCAACAACAATAAGCTGCTGCTGAAAACCAGCGTGATCATCATCATCCTGGGGGTCGGCATCATCCTGGCATTCTGGCTGAACTACAAATCAAAAGCCCAGCAAGGCCGGTTGCTGGAAAAAACCATCCTGGAAAAAACAAGCGACCTCAAGCACCTCAATGAAGACCTGAAAGCTTCCAATATAGAGTTGGAGCAATTTGCCCGGATGGCTTCCCACGACCTTAAAGAACCGATCCGGAATATCGTGAGTTTCGCCGGGTTGCTGGAGAAAAAGCTGGAACGCGATCATCCAGACCCCGAGCTCAAGGACCACGCCAGGTATATTATCCATAGCACCAAACACCTTTATACGCTGATCGAGGACGTGATGACCTTCACGCGGTTGGGGCAAGACCATACGGCCCCCAAACCGGTGAACCTGGTGCACGTTGCCAGGCAGGCCGTGGAAGCGATCGGCGACCTGATTGAACAAAAATCGGCCAGTGTGGAGATCGGACCGTTACCGGCGATCATGGGGTCGGACACCATGATGTTCCTGATCTTCAAACACCTGATCGAAAACGGCATCAAATACAATAAGAGCACTCCGCCGATTGTAGAAATAACGCACCATGTCAGCGACGGGGTCCTGCACCTGGATTTCAAGGACAACGGCATCGGCATATCGCCGGAATTTCACCACCGGATCTTCGAAATGTTTACCCGGCTGCATTCCCGTCAGGAATACGAGGGATCGGGGATCGGCCTGGCAACCTGCCAGAAGGTGATCCGGTTGATGAACGGCAAAATTTTCGTCAAAAGCCAGTTGGGAGGCGGAAGCGTTTTCTGCATTTCCCTGCCTTGCGAGACGGTAGGTTGCGATCAGATCAGCCAGATTCATCCGGTTGCCGGATTCGGCAGCAGCATGGACCCTGTACTTAGGCTAAATAAATGAGATTTTAGCTTAAGTTTGCAACAGTAAAAACACTGTTATGAGGATCGTTCGTGCCCGTTGCTGGAAAGAAAACCTGGAACTGACCAAACCGTATACCATTGCCTACCGCACCATCAGTTCGGTTGAAAATCTCTTCATTTACCTGGAAACCGACCGGGGCCTGTACGGCATCGGCTCCGGTTCGCCCGCCGCTTTTGTGACAGGCGAACACATCGAGGAAAGCCTTGCGGTTTTGCAGGATGTGCTGGAAAGCCTGGTGCTTGAGCAGGATGTGCGCTATTTCCACGCTATTCTGCAAAGGACCAAAAACCACTTGTCGCGTTTCCCGGCGGCCAGAGCGGCTGTCGGCATTGCCATGCACGACCTGTTCGCCAAGTTTCTGGGTATTCCCCTGACCGATTACTGGGGCAGGGTCCACAAAGGATTGCCGACGTCGATCACGATCGGCATCAAATCCGTACAGGAAACCCTGGATGAGGCGGAGGCCAATGTCCAGCTCGGATTCCGGATCATCAAACTGAAGACCGGCAGGGATGTCGAACAGGACATCATGTTGCTCGCCAAGCTCCGCGAAAAGGTAGGCCCGGCCGTCAAGATCCGGATCGACGCCAACCAGGGGTACGATATCCGGAGCCTGCAGTATTTTGCCAAACAAACCCAGCAACTGGACGTTGAGTTCTTCGAGCAGCCGTTTCCTCCGGGGCAGCTGGACCTGATGCGCGAACTGCCGGCCGAACTCCGCCAGAAATGCGCTGCCGACGAAGACCTCCTGTCGTCAGTGAATGCCGTTCAGCTGGCCCAAAAACCCTATCCCTACGGAATTTTCAACATCAAGCTCATGAAGTGCGGCGGCCTGTATGAAGCCCGCCGGATCGCCGGTATCGCCGAGGATCACCATTTCGACCTGATGTGGGGGTGCAACGACGAAAGCATCGTCAGCATTTCGGCAGCGCTGCACCTGGCCCTGGCCAGCCCGGCTACCCGCTACCTCGACCTGGACGGCAGCTTCGACCTGGCCCGCGATGTGGTCTCCGGCGGATTTATCCTGAAAGACGGCTACCTTTATACCAACGACAAACCCGGTTTGGGTGTCGAATTGAAGTAAACCATACCATGCAACCTGAATCTTTTTCCCACCTCGATGAGCGCGGCAATCCCTCCATGGTCGATGTCGGCGATAAGCTGGTCACTTTGCGCACGGCTCGCGCCCAAAGCGTCGTCGTCCTCAATGAGGCCGTCCTGAAACAATTTGAAAACGAGGAGATCCGAACCAAGAAAGGCCCCGTCTTTCAAACGGCGATCCTGGCGGGCATCATGGCTGTCAAAAAAACAAGCGACCTGATCCCCCTATGCCATCCCCTGCCCATAGACAAGATCGGCATTAATATCCGGTTGAATGAAAAAAAAGAAGTAGAGATCGAATGTATGGTGCGGGTTACGGCTAAAACGGGCGTGGAGATGGAAGCCCTGACCGGCGCGTCCGTCGCCGCGCTGACCGTTTATGATATGTGCAAGGCCTTCGGCCATGATATGGAGATCAGGAATACCCGGCTGCTGGAAAAAACGGGCGGCAAGTCGGATTTCAGCCGCTGACCCGGGTAAAGGAGCGACCGGGATTGCTCCCGGCCACTCTGCCAAATTCCTGAATTTATTATCAAAACAAACTAATATCGACGTTTTCAGGGTTTAATCGCATCCGCTTTTACCCCCATGGCTTCCAGGAACTTCAGGGAGTTTGCCTTGACGTTGGCCGGCGGATTGAGGGACAATGATTTTTTGAAGGCTTCTGCGGCCTTGTCCTTCTGGTTGTTGTTGAAATATCCTTCACCGAGGCTGTCCCATACATTGGGATCCGTCGGGTTCTTTTTGGTGTTCATTTCAAATACTTCGATCGCCTCCGCCATATTACCCTGTCCGAGCAATTGGTAACCGTAGTTGTTAAGCTCGGTGTTGGACCCGCGCGCCAGAGCGTCAGCTTTCAGTTTTTTGGCCTTGGTTTCATCCCCTTTCTTGGACCAAACCCCGGAAAGGGCCATCATATTGGTCATATTGGGGCTCATATCCACGGATTTCTGTTCCCAGCTTACGGCTTTTTCCCAGTTTTCCTGCTGTGTGGCGTAGGTTGCTGCGGCGTGGTATTCGCGCCAGGTTGTCGGGAAGGTCTGCAGATCCTGATCCAGGGTGGCGAACACTGTTTTTTTGGCTTCAGCCTCGTTGCCGGGGTTGTTGACCTTGCCCGTCAGTCGGGCTTTGACCAGCATATTCTGCGGGGTCGGCTGGATGAATACCGAACGGGTTGCCCAGGTCAGCGCTTCCTGGTGGTTAAAATCATTTTGCAGGCAGAAATTGGCGGCTTCATTCCAGCCCTGCCAGCTGAATCCGGCTTTATTCTGCAACTGATGGCGAATGCTGGGCACCACTGTGTTTTCCAGATCGACCTTGACCTGGAAAGGGATCGATTTATCAGCCCAGGACAACACGCAGGTTGCTGCATCGGCGCCTACACTTTCAAAATCATAGGTCAGGTATTCGTAAAAATGATCGGCAGCCGTCAATTTGGCGGGTACCCGGAGGGCGTCTTCCGCCGGGTTGTAGGAAAAGCTTCCCCAGGCCGAATTGTTTTTGGAAAAGATGACCGTACAATCCTTTTCGTTGGGAATCATATGCAGGCCGTAGGTGCCGGCTGCGAGGGGCTGCCCTTCAACCATGACATCGGTACTGAATGTGATGGTCGTGTTGTCGTTGGCGCCGGCCCTCCAGACTTGCCCGTAGGGCACCAGTTTGCCCCAGACCTCCCGCTTGTTCACCATCGGGCGGTGATAAACAACCTCCATGTCCGTGAGACCTACCGTCTGGCTGACGGACGCCTTCTGGCTCGCATTGGGCGTGGATAATAATTGGGTTTGAGCGCCTGCCCACAGGGGTAGCGCCACCAGGCAGATCGCCTGGAAAAGTGTGGATAAATTCTTCATAATAAACAGTCAAGGTGATTTCCTGGCCTAAAAATAAGGGCTGCGGCAGGAGAAGGCAAAGGTTTTGTGACCAACGGGCCGTTTAGTGATATACGGTTGGCTGAACGGCGGAGCGGAAGAGGGGTTACCGGCCGGAATCCGACAGGTAATTTTCGATCTCTTCCCGAAAGCTGCGGCCGGACACCAGTTGGCGGCCGTTTTTCAGGCTGAACTGGTATTGGTTGTTGCCGGTGTACTTGCAGTTTTCCAGGTAGTTCTGATTGATGATGACCGACCGGTGAATCCGCAAAAACGGCAATCCGGTCAGGGACGATTCCAGGGATTGGAGGGTCTGGCGGAGCAAAAAGCTCTGGTCGGCCAAGTTCAGCTTGACGTAATTCCCCCTGGATTCCATGAAGTAAACATCGAGTACCGAAAACCGGAGGGTCCGGCCCTTTTCCCTGACCTGGATCGTGAGCGGAGCGGCGGCCGATTTGACGCTGAAGGCTTCCAGCAGGTCCACCATTTGCTTGTGCAGGGAGGCCTGATCCTTCAGGGCAATCTGTTGGCGGGCGTGATCGAGCGCCTGATTGAACCGCTCATTGTCATAAGGTTTAAGCAAATAATCCACGGCATGGACGTCGAAGGCTTTCAAAGCGTATTGGTCAAATGCCGTTACAAAAATGATAAAGGGCAGGTTGGTCACCCCTGACCTCGACAGGACGTCAAACCCGGTGAAATCGGGCATCTGGATGTCCAGAAAAACAAGGTCCGGCTTGTAATCGGGGATCATGCGGAGCGCTTCCTTGCCGTTCTTGCATTCGCCGACTACAACGGTATCGTCGTGACCTTCCAGCAACTTGCGGATGCGGGCCCTGGCCAGCGGTTCATCGTCAACAATCAGGGTTTTGATCTTTCTCATATTGAAAGAACGTAAAAAGCTGCCTATTTATCCGAAACTTTCTGGTACGGGATCGTGATCCGGGCCTCAAACCCCTTTTCCGGGAGGTTTTTGACGGACAAACCGGCGTTTTCGCCGTAAATGAGCGCCAGGCGGTTATTGACATTCTGGAGGCCTATACCGCCGGAAAAGAGGTCTTCATCGGTATGGGATGCGCCCTCTCCGTCGTCACGGACGGTAATGATGATGAGCCCCGAATCGTTTCTGGCTTTCACCTCAATGGCGCCGTTGTCGACCCGCCTTGCGAAACCGTGTTTGATCGCATTTTCCACCAGCGGCTGCAGGATGAGGCTGGGCACAAGGGCATCGTGGATCCCTTCTTCCAGGTCGTATCTGACCTCCAGCCGGTCATTGAACCGGATCTGTTCGATATCGAGGTAATTCCGGACAAATTCAAATTCCTGCCCCAGCGGGATGAGGTTGCCTTTTTCCTTGTCGAGCACCGACCGCAGCAGGCCGCCCAGCCGCGAAACCACTTTCTGCGCGCTCTTCACGTCGATGTCCATCAGGGACGAAATGGTATTCAGGGTATTGAACAGAAAATGGGGTTGCAATTGCAGTTTCAGGGCATTCAGCCGGGCATTCGAAAGCTGGTTTTCCGTCTGCGCCAGCTCAAGGGCCTTGGCCTGGAATTGCTTCTGGTAATGGGCCGCCATCAGGATCGCGTACAGCACCCAGTATTCCAGCAACCGCTGAAACCAGGCAAACGGGAAGATCCGGATCAGGCGATGGATCTTCTCCGGCGGATAAGCCTCGACCAGGTAGTGGTAAGGGAAATGATATTCGATGCTGGTAATAACCTCGTGTAACGCCGCCAGAATCAGACTGGCGAGGATGGCCATTCCCTTTTCCCGCCAGGAAGGCGATTGTATCCGGTAGCGAATGACTACGCTGTTGACAATGGGCAGGATGAAGGCCCAAAACGTGAAATTGACCAGGTGGAGGAAAAATTCCCGGGAGAAATAAAAATTTTTCTGCTCATTCCATAGCAAGTATCCCAGGTAGGATTTGAACGTGAAAATAGCTGCCAGGACTACGGCAATAACGATGCCCAGCCAGTACGGTATCGGCAGTTTCTGTTTCCAATTCATGACTGCAAAGAAAGGGAAAATTGTGTCAACCGTTCAGCATTATGGGATTAACGGCTTTTTTGGGGACGAAATCACCCGACTTCTGGTTAAAGTTGGTCATCTCTGAAATGCGAAATTTTTTAGCGGCGATCACAAGCTAAAAACCTTGACAAGTGCCACTATTTTCCTTATATTTGAACCTGAACATTTTCTATTCCTCAAGATGATTCATAACTAAAACCTTTATACTATGCTCTTTGTCGACCTTTCTTCCAAGCCTTCCCGTCGGGGGGGGGGTAATCCTTATCGCTTTTTTCCTGGTTCTTAACACCACTGCGCAGGGCCAACAACTGGACGGCATGCAGCTCTGCGGAACCGAAGAGCCCGCTCAGAATTTGCTGCCGCCTTCGGAATGGCTTGACCACTGTTTCACAGTCCAAACGATATTCGACAACTGCACCAAGATCTGGCTCCGGGTGAATATCCATTTTTTTCTGGATGACAATTGCGAAGGCACCCTGGACCCGTTGGGGATTGAGACCATTTCGCCGGAACAGGCTTACGAGGTAGCTGAAAGCCTCATTAACAGCGCCAACGATCGCCTGGAGAATAACCGGGAACAGTGGAACCAGGCCCCCTGGGGCGTACCGCCGGACCAGACCAGATACTGCGTGCCGTTCCGGTATCTGCTATCGGGGGTGTATGTGCATTGCAGTACTACAGCTACGAATACGAGTGCATTCTATTTTTCCAGCTATTTTCAACCCAATTTCGGCGTCAATGTCACCAGTGAATACAATTGTTACATTGCGGAATATGTCGGAAACCCGGGAGATTGCCTTCACTTTGCCCGTCTTGAGTTGCGTTTCCGATTTACCGCCGTTTGATTTCAAAGACCTGGCCCCGAATCCTTTTTTAAACAACTTTACTTATGAATATGAAACAAGTGAACCCGGCAACCTGAAGATCTGGCTGATTTCCCTGTCCGACAGGAACAACGCCGAATTGATCGCAGAAGAAACGGACCTCCAGCCCGGCGTTTACCAGCAAACCAAGTCCACCGTTGCCCTTCAATCCGGCGTATATGCCCTGGTCGCCCAGTTCAACGGCGGCATCTATTCGATTAACCTGGTCAAATCCTGAACCGATGCGAATAATAACCAACCTCAAAATAGTCATTCCGATCCTCTGCTTCATTCCGGTATGGCTAAACGGCCAACCCACCGCCATGTTCGAAGCCACCATCTGGTTTGAAGACGCTGTCGGAAACCGGGATTCCATCGTAGTGGGATACGATACGCTGGCCACAGAGGATATCGATCCGGCATTCGGCGAGGCGGAGATTACCAGCCCTTTTGATTCGGTGTTTGAGGTGAGGGCAGGTGCGCTGGATTATTTTTACAGGTTTAAACTTTCAAAAAAAATAATTGGTCGTCCGGCAAAAATACATTTTGGTTCAGACAAAGGATGTTATATCGATAGAAGTATGTTTATCTATGTCTGGGCCAAACACCAACCGGTAAAAATCTGGTGGTCCAGGCCGGTATTCAACGATGCGTATTGTAACCGTGGTTCCCTCATCAGCAACCACTGGCTGGATGAAGTTGCCGTGCCTTACGACTGGGATGAATTCCCGCAGCAAGCCTATTGGTGCATGGCGGTAGAGGACAGCCTGGTGATCGACCTTTCCGGGCCGATGTATATGGGTCTGTTGGTATCAACTCCTGTAGAAATCGAAAAGGAAGTAGAAGGCCTGGGCATACAGACCATTTACGGGATGCGGTATGTGTCCTGGTCTCCCCATTATTCGCCCTGCCTCACGCATCTTTCCGCCGATACAACGCCGTCAGGAGCCATCGGGAATTATTTGTCGTTGGCGCCGAATCCCGCGGAAGGCGCCGTCCGGTTGATCACGGATCGATTGCAGGATCTCCGGCTGGTCCACATTTACGATTTACAAGGGCGTCTGGTTCGCTCATTCCCAAATCCCGTAGCAGATGAACTGGATATTTCCGGGTTGACAACAGGCA
This sequence comes from uncultured Lewinella sp., assembly GCA_937873655.1. Classification (GTDB taxonomy): domain Bacteria; phylum Bacteroidota; class Bacteroidia; order Chitinophagales; family Saprospiraceae; genus JACJYC01. Next base: position 60,672 of record CALMYQ010000224.1, read on the forward strand.
TTTATCTGGTAGAAGCAGTTGGAAAGGACGGCGGGCGGCATATTCAAAAACTGGTGAAGTTGTAACCAGTTTCGGCCGCCTCAGGATTGGCGCGGATTGCACCCACAAGCGGAAAACCTGATGATAATTTCATCGCTATCAGCACTGCTCCGCATATTTATACCAGCCGCCGGTATTGATCATGACCACAGAATCGTCGGCGCGGATCCAACCGGTTTCCGCCAGCTTCCCGGTTGCAGCCCAGACAGCGGCGCCTTCGGGAGAAAGCAGTATTCCTTCCCGGGATGCGGCTTCGGAAACAGCGGCCAGGATCTCTTCATCGGTGACCGTGAGGGCGGTTCCGCGGCTTCGGTAAAGGATATCCAGTATTAACTCATCGCCGAATGCGGCAGGCACCCGCAGGCCGTTGGCGACGGTTTCTCCGGGGTGTTCAATCGGGGCGGCATTCGGCAAGCCTTTCTGGAATGCCCGGACGATCGGCGCGCAGGCGGCAGTTTGTACGACAGCCATACGCGGTCTCCGGGATCCCATCCAGCCCAGTTTTTCCATTTCGTCAAATGCTTTCCAGATACCGATAAGCCCGGTTCCGCCACCAGTGGGGTAAACGATCACATCGGGGCATTGCCAGTCCAGTTGTTCGGCGATCTCGTACCCCATCGTCTTTTTGCCCTCCAACCGGAAAGGTTCTTTGAGGGTCGAGATATCGAACCATCCCGGCGACCAGGTCTCGCGCATTTTCCGGGCGCAATCCCCTATAGTGCCGTCTACAACCGTCACTTCGGCGCCGAAATATTCGCATTCCCGTCGAAAAATATCGGGGGTGAGTCGAGGCATGAAAACGTGGGCCTCCAGGCCGGCCCTGCCACAGTAGGCGCTCAGTGCGCCACCAGCATTCCCCGCCGTGGGGATAGCGCAAGCCTTTACACCCAGTTCCCGCGCTTTTGACACCGCCATTGCCAGTCCGCGGGCCTTGAACGAACCCGTCGGGTTCAGCGCTTCGTCCTTCAACCAGAGTTGCTGAACCCGGCGGCGCTTCCCGGTTTCCGGCAGCCGGATCAGCGGCGTCCCGCCTTCGCCCAGGGAGATTTTGTGCCGGTCGGATTCCAGCGGCAAGAGCTCGCGGTATCGCCACATATCAAACGGGCGATCCCGGAGTCTCGCTCTTTCCAGACCGGCTTCCAGGTCGTATTGCGCCAGCAGGGGTTTTCCGGCTTTTGAAAAGGTTTGAAGGTCGTCCTTCCGGTAAGTATCGTGTTTTTTTGAACAAATGAGATGCGTGTACAGCGTTTTGACAGCAGTGAGCGTTTCCATAATAGGCATTTGATTTTTCTGTTCAATTTGCACCAATCCCTGCTGCTTGTCTCTTACAATATTGGCCTTTTCCAATGAAAAATTGCCCTGCGCCGGAAACACCTGCCTTTCAACCTGATCTGCCTTAAAATTGATACATCCCAATTGATTATGAAAGCGTCGCTGTACAAGATTTTACCCAACGATCAATGTTCTTTTCAGGTAAACGACCGGGATCAGAACGATCATTATGACACCTTGCATTACCATCAGGAATACCAGCTCAGCCTGATTGTGGAAGGCGAAGGGGATTGTGCCGTAGGAGAGGCCGTGGATCAGTTTCAGAAAGGAGATGTTTTTCTGATCGGCCCCAATGTTCCTCATGCGTTTCGAACGGAAGATTCACGAACCCGTTACCGGATCCTTTCTTTCTTTTTTCAGGAAACCGGATTCGGCAAGGACTTCTTCAATTTGCCGGAATTGCTCCCGGTGAAAAACATGCTGGAAGAAAGTGCGAGGGGGGTCAAAATCGGGTCGGAATACGTTAAAAAACTGCAAACCGATCTCATTGAAATACTGGAATTGACCGGCATAATGCGATTGATGAAGTTTCTGCAGGCGCTTGCAGATATGGCCTTACACACTGAACGGCGCATTCTTTCGGCCGTTGTCTGCCACACATCAACCAGTTCTTCGCTGCACCACCGGCTGAATGCGATCTTCCAGTATATATCCGATAATTTCGACCGGCCGATCAGTCTGGACGAGGCGGCGGGCGTGGCCAACCTGAGCAAATACGCCTTCTGCCGCTATTTTAAAAAATATACCCGCCAAAGTTTTGTTGATTACCTCAACCAGTTCAGGGTGAACGTTGCCTGCCGGCTGCTCAAAAAAAGCGCCTGTTCGATCATCCAGATCAGTCTGCTTTCCGGCTTCAACAACCTGTCGAATTTCAACCGCCACTTCAAGCGGGTCATGGATTGCACCCCGACGGAATACCGCGATCGCTTTTTCAGCCTCTCCGCCGGATAAACCCGGGCAAAAGCAAGCGGGCCGGAATCAACTGATATGATCCCGGCCCGCTGCTGTTGCGCTATGTTAATTTGAGCTTACCACAACAAGGTCACATCCCCCCGGTAAACCAGGGTCACCCCGTCGAGGAAGGTCACTTCGATCAGGTATACGTAAACGCCCTCGTTGGCCCGCTTCCCGTTGATGGTGCCGTCCCACAATTTCGAACCGCCTTCGCATACCGGCGGGATTTCGGTTTGTTGGTATACCATCCCGCCCCAGCGGTCGTAGATCCGGCAATAGTTGATGGACTGTACGCCCGTGCAGGCGAAAACGCGGAACTCATCGTTGAAATCGCCGTCGCCATCCGGGTGGAAGCCGTTGGGGATATAGACGTTGCGGTTGGCATCCAGTTCGATGAAGATCTTGGCCGTAGCGGTACAGCCGTCCGGATTCGTGACCGTCAGGGTGTATTCCTGGCTGGAGAACGGCTTGATGGTGATATCCTGCGACATGACGCCGTTGAGGATATAGTCTTCCGGCGTCCAATCGTAGGTATAGGTGCCGAACGGCGAAACGACCGGATTAACCGTTGTACTGTCTCCCAGCTCTACCACCCGGGAATCATCCATGGCAATGATGATCTCTGCCGGTTGCGGGATATCGATGCTGGCGTCCTGGTGACAACCCGCAGGGTCTTCCACCGTTATGATATGGGACTGGCCGAAAACCGTTGCCGGCTGGTTGGCGGGCAGGAACAGGCCGTTATTGTCTACCGAATAGCTGTAATCCAGAAAGGCCATGCCGGCGCCGCCGTAGATGGTGTCGATCGTGATCAGGCCTGGGTCGCCGAAACAGATCGGCGGTACAGGCTCACCGAGGACCACCACGATCGGAGCGGGTTCGTTGATGGTATAACTTACCTCGTCCTCGCAACCTTTGATGTCCGTAACCGTTACGGCGTAGGTACCTGCGGGCAGGTTGGCCGCGATCGGGGAGTTGGCCGGCGCTACGCCGTTGGACCAGTTGAACGGATTGGCGCCCAGGCCGTTTCCGCCGCTTTCCACCACGACGATCACCCCGTCGTTATCGCCTGCGCAACTGACGGTAGGCGTCGTTTCCGCCTGGTCGATGGTCACGATAAATTCTTCGGGTTGCGCGATCTGAACGGTTTGCTGGCGGTTACAGCCGTTGTCGTCGGTCAGTACCACATCATAGGAGCCCGCGCCCAGGTCGTTGCGGGTCGGGCCCGTCGGACCGCCTGCCCATTGGTAGTTGTAAGGCGCCGTACCACCGGTGGCGGAAAGCGATACCGTACCGTCGGTCAGGCCGAAGCAGGTAACGTTTTCGGTCGTCGCGGAGATAATGATGTCTTGCGGGCTGGCGACCTCAAATTCCATGATCTCGCCGCAAACCCCGTCTGACACGGTTACCGTCTGCATGCCGCGGCACAATTGATTGACGGCTGAGCTGGGCACACCGACTTCACTTTCGCCGGTCGACCAGTCATAGTTGAAATTGGCAGTGGTTCCGTCGCTGTAAATAGCCGTTGCCGTTGCCTGGCCGTCACAGGTGGTATCATCGGGACAGCTTACGCCGGTCAGCGACTGGAGGTCGATCACGATCCCGGGCGGGTCGGAAACCACCAGGTCATTGATGATCAGCGGCGTACAATTATTGGCATCCCTGACGATCACGCTGTAAGTCCCGGCAAAAAGTCCGGGCAGCGGGTTGAATGTACCGGGTTGGTTGGGCATAGTGCTCCAGGTATACTGGTAAGGCGGAGTTCCGCCGCTGATGAACAGGGCGATCTGGCCGTTACCTTGTCCGGGGCATTCCGGCGAGGTGATCCGGACGCTGTCCAATGCGAGGGGCAGCGGAGCCAGGACCAACGCCGTGTCGATCGTCACGCAGGCATTTTCCGCCGTTACGGTAACGATATATTCTCCGGGGGCCAGGTTGGAAATCGTTGAAGTCTGATCGCCCGTATTCCAATTATAACCGACGATCGGGGCACTGGTAGCCGTAGCCACGACGGTCAGCGTACCGTCCGTGTCTTCGGGGCAACTGACGGAATCGTCATCCAGTTGGGTAATGGCCGGGGGTACCGGCGCCAGGATTTCGACATCCTGCGAGGTGGTACAATTGTTGGCGTCTGTGATATTTACGGTGTACATGCCCGCCGAAAGGCCGGCTGCAGCTGGATCGTTGAGGTTGGGGTCATGGCTCCAGGCGTAGTTATAGGGTTCCGTCCCGCCTGTTACGGCTATCGTCACGCTGCCGTCGTTGCCGACTGCGCAGGTTTCGTTACTTTGCTCGAAAATGGAGGCGGCCAACGGTTCGGGCTGATTGACCGTTATGGTGTCCATGATCTGGCAACCTGCTGCATCGGCATCCGTCATGGTAACGATATAAACGCCTGCCGGAAGGTCGGTCAGGTTGCTGCTGACGTTATCGTTTACCGGGGGTGTGGTGGAGTTGTTCCAGACGAAGGTATAGGGCAGATCCGCCGGTGCGCCTGCGGTATTTCCAACTGCAAGTATGGCGCCATCCGTACCGCCGTTACAGGATACGTCCGTTACCGAAGCATTGATGGTAAGCACTTTTTGAGCGGCAACCGTATAGGAATCCATAAATTCACATCCCCTTGAATCGGAAACGGTCACCGGGTATTCGCCGGGTTCGAGGGCGCTCACGGTAGCCGAGTTGGCGGTTACGGTGCCCAGGCCGCCGCCCCAGGTGAAGGTATAGGCTCCGTTGGCGGGCGTACCGCCGGAAGCGCTGATCGTAATGGCTCCGTCGCCGGCGCCTACGCAACTCGCTTCCGTTATGAAGGTATTCTGAGCCAATACGTTGAGCACCGCCGGTTGCGAAAGGGTGGTACTGGCCGATGCCGAGCATCCGTTCGCATCCGTGACGGTCACGCCGTAAAACCCGGAAGGTATATTATCCTGAACAGCCCCAGTGACGGTCGGGTTGTTCCATTTAAAGGTGAAGGGCGACAGGTCCGTTTGCATCACCCCGGCCAGCAAAACCTGGGCTTCTACCCGCCCGTTGCTTTCGCCGTTGCACCTCGGGCTGGTGGGCACCAGGTCGACCCCGATCTCGGGCGCCGACAGGACTTCGATCGTATCGACCGCCATATTTTGCGGGTTGGCCATATCCGTAACCGTGATCTGGTAATTACCGGGCTGAAGGCCGCCGATGGTCATTGAACCGCCGGAAGCGCCGATAACAAATGGCCCCTGGTTGGGCAATGTCGGCGGCACGGTATTCCATTGGAACTGATAGGGCGCCGTGCCGTCGGCCAGCGTGACGGTAAAGGAACCGTCGATGGCGTCGGGGCAGCTCAGGCTATCCTGTTCCACCAGAAAGAACAGTACCTGATCGGATACGATCACTTTGCCGCCTTCTACAACTACTCCATAGCTGAACGGTTCAGGCGTGGAGGGATCTCCTACTTCTATCGGGGTGATATTGCCGGTCATGGCAATGGGGCTGACATCCCCCAACTGACCGATCACATTGAAGCAGAGCTGAAACAGGACCGTACCGTCGGGCAATGTAACCCCGTTGGGACCCAGGTTCGGATCCGTCCAGGAGAAGGTCAGCATGCCCGGCGAAACTTCCGTGTACAAACCGGTCAGGTTGCCGAGTGCCAGGTTGGCGTTCTGGATATCGATGAAGTCAATTACGGTCGGATCCCACTCGATGGTAAACTGCATGGTGGAAACCCGGTCAAAATCTTTAACGGTAATATCAAGGCACTCCTGCTGGCCCGGTGAAACGTTCTCCAGCGGAAAAACGAAGGTGACCGCCTGGCAGGATCCCATGTCCATTGAGAAAGTGAAATCGCAGCTCGTACCGTCGGAAACGGTAATGTTATACACGCCCGGCTGGGGTACGCTGAATACCACCATGTCGTTGTGGTTGGGGGTAGAAGAGGTAACGGTCCCTTTGATGTCCGGATTGGTGGAAAGCGATATGTCCACTGAATACTCTTCCAATGACGACCATTCGGGCAAGCCGCCGGTCACGCGGAAGGTACCTTCGCATCCGGTGGGGCTGGCGGTAACCGCCTGGTCCGTGGCATTGATGGGCGTGAGGTATACAACGGCAAAGGATTCGGCGGTACTGACGTCCACGCAGGGGCCTGAAGGTCCGCCCATGCCGTCGTTCTCGTATCCTTGGGTTGAGAAGACGTCGATGGTGATCGGGGCCAGCCAGAGCGTGGTCGGCACCAGGTTACCGTTGTTAAAGGAAGTCTGCACCTGGCCGTTATTGACGAGGGTGATATTCCCATTGGCGTTTTGCGAGATCACCCACATGCCGAGCGTCTGCGGTATCATCGTCCCATCGGGCAAGACCAGCGGCGAAGTGTGGTTGAGGCAGCCGTCCGTCAGGATGGTGGCCAGGTTGGGGCCCGTAATCGTCGGCTTGCAGTCATATACCGCATACCCGACCCCCGGAGGCGTATTGGGGTTGGGATCTCCCATCAGGCTGGCATCACCGTTGTGGATAATGGGCAATTGGTCGCCGAAACACAGGAAGATCGTATCCGGCTGAATGTCGTTGCTCTGACCGTTAAAGGCGCCGAAATGGATGGTACCGGCGTCATTGCAGTCCATTTTTTCGGGGTTCGGTGGTCCGATCTCACCGGAGACCTGAATGTTCCTGAAGGTTTGGGCATGAGCCGAGACGGCCAGGATTCCCAGTAGGACAATCAGTCGAAAACTCTTGTTCATCATTGGATGTATGCTTAAGGGATTGAATTGTAAGTCTTTATAGATAGTTGGCAAATTCATTGCATTTCTCTGGTCAGCTATTACAAGGATGCGATCAGATCCGTATTCGCTGCCTGTGTTGAAAGAAGGTGCAAAGTTATGCCCTCCATAACGGTAAATAATAAAATATTCGTATTTTTTTCTACACTTGGGATGGGGCCTCTGTTCCGGGCGGAGTAGTTGTTCGGTTTTATTCAGCAGGTAATGTTTGAAAAGGAACAGCGGCTATTGAAACGAATAAAGGGGTGGGAAAATTATATGGATTAGTCGTAAGTCAGGAGTCGTAAGTCAGGAGTCGTAAGTCAGGAGTCGTAAGTCAGGAGTCGTAAGTCGGGAGTCGTAAGTCGGGAGTCGTAAGTAGCGACGGAAAATTTTCCGTCGCAATGACCGGGCGCCGGTTTGGGCTGCACCCGACCACGCGACAAAGCTAAAAGAAGTAATCCAGCGAAAGGAATATCAAAACCGGATTGGGAATCATCGCCCGGTCGAAGAGATGGTTTTCAATTGAGAGGATTCCGGATTGATCAGAAAATAGAACCCGACAGCGCCGGCGGCATAAAAAACGACATCCATCCAATCAGCAGTAAAGCCCGCGGACAGCTTCGGGAAAACGACCTCGAATACAAAAGAAAGGAAAAGCCAGGCGGAAAAAACCTCAAACCCGGAAAATCTGTCCAATTTCCAGCGGGCCTGCCGCTCAACCTGCCAAATTCCCATAAGTATAGGGAAACACAACAGGTTATCCAGGTAGCTGTCCGCCCAGCCGATCTGCAGACCCAGTCCTTTCTGGCTGATCTGGTGCAGCGCAAAAAGGGAGACGGACAACAGGAAAAAGGGATTGCGCAAAGTTCTCATGGTTCAAAAAACAGCTGCAAATGCGAATAAAAGACCTAAAACGACAAACGGCGACAGGATCAGCATAAAGATGATCCCCACAAACCGGAAAACCAGTTTGTAGCCCATCATCCAGATGGGATCGTCATCCCGAAGTTCAACGTAGCGCAGGAAAGACTGGTACAACCTGCCGGTCCAATCCAGCATTTTGGCCGCGGGTTGGGGCTCTTCAGAACCATTGGTTTCATTCAGTCGGACTTTCATGGTCAATTCTTTTGGTGTTATAATTTTAGTACAAATGTACTAGTTTTTATTAAAATTAGAACAAGCGACCTAATTTTTTTGTTCCTTTGCTTCAAATCTGTCGACCAACTCTTGAAAACCAGGGACAAAATACTGGAAGAAGCACTGCGCCAGCTCAATGAAGAGGGCCTGGACAAGGTCAGCATACGGAGCATCGCCCAGGCGCTCGGCATCAGCCCGGGCAATCTGACCTACCACTTCCGCAATGTGGACACGATCATTCAGGAGCTCTACCTCGAACTGGTACGCGAGCTGGATGCCGGCCTGCAAAGGATGGAAAATGCGACCACCGTATTGACCACCCTTTTGGAATTGAGCGAGGACAATTTTTTCGTCTTTTGGAAATACCGCTTCATTCTGCTCGATTTCATCGCTATCACCCGGCGGAACACGGAAGTGCGCGACCATTTCCGGCAGCTCATCGCCCAACGGCATTTCCAGTTCAAATTCAGCATTGAACACATGATCGCCGAGGGCATCCTCAAGCCTGAGGAAGTAGAAGGCCAATACGACAAGCTCATCCTGCAGTCCATCATCCTGGGCAATGCCTGGATACCCGACGCGCATATCCACTTTGACGAGCGCAGCGATGCCGTCGTCCGGTTCTATTCCGATCTGTTCCTGGGCATGATCGTGCCTTATCTAACTGAAAAAGGACTGGCGGAATACCGGGCATGGCTGGATAAAAGGCCCAAACTCCGGTTCAAATCCTACCGGGCCGAATCATAATCCGGTCTATTCCGTCCGCACAAACCGGCTCCCGTACGCCATCGACCGGTTGCCGCCGGCCCAGGCTCCGAACCGCCGGTACGCGATCGGGCTGTGCGGGTTGAACTCGGAGTAGGCGCGATCATACGAGTAAAAGCCGCCGCCGGTTTCGCGCAGATCCTGCCATTCGAGGTGGGTGATCCGGATATTGGAGGCCGAAAGGGTAAGCGCCAGGCACAGAAATGCCAGGATGAGCGTGAGGTTGGTGATTTTTTTCATCGTCGGGTATTAGGGTGATAGTTTGGTGATCGGGTTTTGGGTTGGTTCTTTGGGGACCACTTAGGGCACTTAGGACACTCAGGGTATTGGTTTTGGAGGATCACTTAGGGCGCTGAGGTTGGGCTATTAATCCCAGACGAAGCGCCACTGCCCGTTGGGTTGTTTTTTCCAGACGGTATGGAAGATCCCTTCGACGGTATTGGTCTGGCCGGTTGAGTCCTGGCTCGAATAAAGGAAGCGGCCGTAGGTGTACCCCAGTTCGCCGGATTTGGCGGCGACCACTTTGTCGGGCACCCAGTTGAGGGTTGTATTCTCCCAGTTGCCGTTGTGGTAAAAATCGGCGATAGCCTGCTTGCCTTCAATGATCAGGTTATTGCGGTGAATGACCCCGTCTTCGGCGGCAAACGTTTCAAAGGCCCGGGGGACTCCCTCTTTTTGGGCCATAGCGGCAAAATCGGCTTCAGCCTGCAGGATCTCGGCTTCGGCGATTTCAGAAAGGTCGGTGGGAGGCGTTGAACAGGCATTGGAACCCAGCGCCAGGAAAATGACGGCTACAACGGGTTTCCATTCGGATCGATTGCATTTTTTCATGGATAAGAACGTGTTTGGAGTAGTTGAAAATGGCCATGAAAGTACCCTTGCAAAGCGATCACGAATATACGAATAAATTGACTACCTGGTAAGGATCCGGACGCGGCCTTCTCCGGCGTACAGGATCCGGCTTATTTGATCACAAGCGGAAGGCTGAGCAATACGGCGATCACATGCATGGCGGTGCCTGCCAGCACGAAACAGTGCCAGATACCGTGGTTGTACTTCAGACTTCTCCAGGAGAAAAAGACGACACCGGCCGAATAAAATAACCCGCCTGCCATGATCCACCAGAAGACGGACATCGGCATCGTTTCTGAGATCGGCTTCGCTATGAAGACCAGCATCCAGCCCAATCCCACGTATAGCCCGGTAGAAAGTTTTGGAAAACGGCCGGTAAAAAACAATTTCAGGACCGAGCCCGCTGCAATGATGCCCCACATGACGGTTAGAAAGATCCGGGCCAAAGCGGGCTCCAAAAAGATATTCACTACTGCGGTATAGGTGCCGCCGATGAGAAAAAAAATACTGATATGATCCCAGATCTGCAGCCTGAACTTGGATTTCGGGTGTTGTACGGCGTGGTAGATGGTTGAGGCCGCGTAAGTCGTCAGCATGCCAAAACAAAAGATCATTACCGCCGGTACCGCCCCCGCATGCGGCGATTGCATAGCCTGCCGGATCAGAACCGGGGTCATGACCAATGCCAATACCAGGCCGATGCCGTGTGTGATCGCATTGGCGCGTTCTTCTCTTGCAGTTTTGGGATTTTGAGACATGTTATGTTGATTTGTTGATTCGTTGATTTGTTGATTCGAATAAACAGATCAACGAATCAACATCTTATAATATTCGCGCAATCGGACGGGTCAGGCAGGTAGGTCCGCCGCCGCCCTTGACGCTGATCTCCTCACCGAGGTAGGTGACCACCCGGCAGCCTTCGGCCTCCAGTGCAGCCCGGGTTTTCGGGTTCCCCGCCACCATCAGACAGGTGCGCGGGGCCAGCGCCAGCACATTGCACCCCATGCTGTCGAATTCTTCATCCGGTACTTCTACCAAACGCATACCGCGCCGGATCAGTTCATTCCGGAAGGCCACCGGCATCAATGGAGAATACGCTACCGCAAGATCATCAGCCACCGGACTGAATATGGACATCAGATGGAATACGTCGCCCGGCCCCTTGTAATGCGGGAGGTCCGCCCGGAGGATTTCTATGCCGAAAGGCCGGAGCAATCCTTCCAATTGGGCGATTCCCGCCGGATTGGTCCGGTAAGAATACCCTACCGCCAGCGTCCCACTATCCAGCCAGGCCACGTCGCCGCCTTCCAGGGTACCGGGAGCCTGTATTTCACCCAGGATGGGGATCCCGAGCCGGTCAAAAGCCAGCCGCTCTGCCGCAGGTTCTTTTTTCCGGGCCGCTTTGCCCATGTTGCACAGGATCGCGCCATGGTCGGTAACGATGGCCGCATCCCGGCAATAAAGGGAATCCATGGTCAGGTTTTCACCGGGCGGCAGGATATGTACCTCGGCGCCTGCATCCCGGAGGAGTTGCTCAAAAACAGCGTATTCCTCAACAGCTTTTTCCAGGTCGGGCCGGCCCAGGTAATTGAGCATTTCCCATTCGGCGTCGATGCGCGCATCGCGAAGGAAGGCGTTTCGCACCGGTTTGATCAGGACGGATTGCAGCTTCCCGCATTCGTTGTGGGCGGTTGGTTTCATGTGCAGTTACAGGTGTTGCGATCCTATGGACTCTTACATATATTGCGGTCCTATGGACCTTACAGATATTGCGATCCTATGGACTCTTACAGATATTATGGTCCTGCGGACCTTTTATGTTGCGGATTCGAATCCTTGCTTTCTCCCCCGACCGCCGGAGCTCATCAGGAGCGAAGGAGGTGATTCCTGAGTTCCTCGAATCCTCGAATCCTCGCTTCCTCAGTTCCTCGATTCCTCAACCTCCTTACGTTTCAACCAGACATAGAACGGGATGCCCGCCATGAGCAGGATGAACCCCCAGTAGACGATCTCCTCTCCGGAGCCGGCGACTGCCCACAGGGAATAGCCGAACGCCAGAAGGCCGATTACCGTGTTGATCACGAGTGCCCTCTTCGGCAGCTTTTTATCCCGGAAAGTGAACAGGGAGAAGGCAGCTGCGGAAAACAGATAAGGCACCAATACCGTCAGTGTGGACAAGAGGATGATGAATTTGAAAGCGGCAGCCAGTCCCTTCGTGAAGTTCATGACCATCAATACGGACACCAGGATGCTGGATATAACGATGCCGATACCGGGCATGCCGCGCTTGTTTTCCTTTTTGAAAATACCGGGAAACAGGCGGTCTTTGGCTGCGGCCATGGGAATTTGCCCCTGGATCAGGATCCAGCCGTTGAGGGCGCCGAAGGTGGAAATGATCACGCCGGCCGCAATCAATTGCCGGGCGCCGTTGCCCCAGATCTTTGCTGCGGCATCGGCAAAAGGCGCATTGGAGGTCTGGAGTTCCTGCGGCGGGATGATGCCCATCACCGCTACCGTGCCCAGGATATAGACCAGGATGGTGATCCCAGTGCCCCACATGGTCGCTTTCGGAATGGTCTTTTCCGGCTCGGCCACGTCGCCGGCAGGGATGGTGGCGCATTCCAGCCCCAGGAAGGCAAAAAGCGTCAGGGTGGCCGTTGCGGTGACGGCTGAAAACCCGCTTTCCCCACTCAGATTGAACGGAACAAAATTGGCCGGATCAAGGTAGAAGAGGCCGCCTACGGCAATGATGATCAGCGGGGTTATTTTGAGGATCGTTGTGATCAACTGCATCCTCCCGGCTTCGCGAACGCCCCGCGTATTTACCCAGGTGAGCAGCCAGATGACCCCGAGCCCGACCAATACCGAGATCAGGTGATCTGTTGCCAGCACCGGTACAAAAACGCTCAGATAACTCACCAGCGCCACCGCGATGCCCGCGTTGGTGCACCAGATGGAGATCCAGTATCCCCAGGCGACCAGAAACGCGGCAAATTCGCCGAATCCCGCCCGTGTGTACACGTACGGCCCGCCGCTGATGTCGGGGATCATTTTACTCAGCCTGCTGAATACCAGCGCCAGAAAAAAGGCGCCCGCGGCGGAGAAAATCCAGCCCAGAATGCTGATGCCGCCGTATGCCGCCAGGGAAGAAGGCAGGAAAAAGACGCCGGAACCGATCATATTGCCGACCACCAGGGCCATAGCCATCCACAAACCGAGTTTCTTCTGGCCCGCCGTGTCCGAGTTTTCCATACTGTAAGGTTTTGACGCGAAAGGTAGGGAATTCCGCCGGAAGTCCCGCATGTAAGCCGATGGGCCGGCGCAGTCGGGGTCATCAGAACAAAAAATAAAAAATCTGCGGATGAATTTTTATTTTTGGGGATTGCGGCTGAAAAAACAGCCGATTGCTGCCCGCTATGTCCGTTGAATTATTCGAAGTCCGACCCAGGTTCAGGAAGCTGGTCCCGCATTCTATGGAAGAACTGACCGGCAACGTCAAAGCCTCGCTTGAGGCATCCGCCCAGGAAATAACGGGGTCTGTCGGCCCTTCTTACCTGGTGTTGAAGGTAAAGTCGGATGAAAGGCATTTCTGGACGCCCCAACTCAATGTGAGCCTGGAGGACGATGCGAACGGCACCATCGTCAACGGCATGTACGGTCCGCGCCCGGATATCTGGATGTTGTTCATCTTTCTGTATTTCCTTTGCGGCTTTATTACCCTGGTTGTACTCATCATAGGCCTGTCGCAATACCAACTCGGTCTTTCCTCTTATATTCTTTGGACTATACCCTTCACGCTGGGCGGCATTTTTGTGCTTTGGTTCAGCAGCCGGACCGGGCAGCGGCTGGGCAAGGATCAGCTGCATAAAATACACGGGTTTGTCCAGCAGCATTTGCTGGCCAATGCGACGGATATCTGAGATTGGTTTTGGCGGGATGAGCGGGGTCGAAACCGGGATTCTATATCAGAAATATCCTTTAAACGTCATGGGAACAGATGTACAAATCATATCAAGCCCTCCGTTCTTGACAAACATTTTGGCATTTTTTTCAAAGTCGAACAGGCGGTACAAGTGATAATTTTGGGGGTTGTTCTGAGAAAACAACAACTCGTTACGTGAAAAGAAAAATGGGGTTTCTTTTCCCAATTTGGTTGTTTTCACCTCTATATATTTATCCGTTCCGTTAATATTTCTTGACAGAATATCGAAGCCTGCACCATCTCCATCCTCTTTCGAAATCCATTTTACCTGATCGGCCAGGTTTCCTTTACCGGAATTAGTGAGTTGCCATCTCTCATATTCCAGAACAAATTCTTCGCCGAACAGTCCCAAGCTTCTATTTCGCTGCTCTTTCTCCAGGTAATTTGTTTTGATCGGATTTCTGGTATATGCTGCGGCTGGTTCTTCAACAAATTGTGTATTGGAAGGAGGTTCAACCAGGAGCTTATCAAATGCTTTTCTGATAGCGGGTTGAACAAAATTACCTTCAGCGAATTGTTTGAATTGTTCTTCTATGTATTGATGTCCGATCAAGTAGTCTATTACCTTATCGTCTAATATACTTTGATAGTTAAATCTTGGCAAATACCCCTTAATGTAAGGTTGCCCCAGATTGATCAAAACAGCACTGATGTTTTGGTGTTTGAATTCAATAGAACCCGCTGAACGACTATTAAGTAAAGGTCGAAGTTGCTTTCTGTGCTCAGACTTTTTATAGCTCTTACCAGATAATTCTTTTGAAAGCATGCTGAAATAATCAGCCACAATCAATTCGACTTCTATATCAGACCATGCACTCATTTAATTTATTCTATTCACTAATTCTTCTCCTAACCATTCAAAACCTCTCCCAAATTATCTTCCAATCCGGTCCTTTTCTCCTACAAAAAATATTGCACCGCCAATTCATACCCGCGCAATCCCAAACCGGCGATCACCCCTTCGCATTTTGCCGATAACATGGAATGGTGGCGGTAGGTCTCCCGGGCGTATACATTGGAGATATGGACCTCGATCACCGGCGATTCGATGGCGGAGATGGCGTCGGCAATGGCGATGGAGGTATGGGTATAGGCGCCGGCGTTCAGGATGATGCCGTCATAGGAAAAGCCGGTCTCGTGGAGTTTGTCGATGATGGCGCCTTCGTGGTTGCTCTGAAAATAGTGCAGGGTAACGTTGGGAAAAAGTACCCTCAGGTGGTCAAAGAAGACCTCGAAGTTCTCCACCCCGTAAATTTCAGGTTCGCGGATGCCCAGCAGGTTGAGGTTCGGTCCGTTGATGATGATGATCTTCATATCAGTTGGCCATATCGGAAAGGAATTTGATGCGTATCAGCTGAATCTCTTCGAGGGTAATGTCGTCCTCCTTGAGGCTCCGGTAAGCGTCCTCGATGGAATCCGTCTTGGCCTCCATGAAATAATCCATGATATCTTCGCGGGAATATTCATCCACCTTGTCATCGATATAGTAGTCGATATTGACCTTGGTGCCGGATACCACGATGGCGTCCAGTTCTTCCATCAGCTCGTCCATCGACAGGCTGTTGGTCGAGGCGAGGTCTTCGAGCGGCAATTTCCGGTCGATGCCCTGGATGATATTGACCTTGATCTTGGATTTGTTGGCGACCTGCTTGACCACAAAATCCGTCGGCCGGTCGATATCGTTTTCTTCTACGTATTCCTTGATCAGCTTCATGAAGGGTTTGCCGTACCGGGTGGCTTTACCCATGCTGACGCCCTGCACCTTGGTCATATCCTCAAGTGAAATCGGGTATTGGGTGGCCATGTCCTCCAGGGAGGGGTCCTGGAAGATCACGTAGGGCGGCACATTCTGCCGTTTGGCCTCGCGCCTTCGAAGGTCTTTGAGCAGGCTCATCAGCGCTTCATCCAGCACAGCGGTCTTGCCGACCGGTTCGCCGTCGTCCAGCGACGATTTATCCTCGTAGTTCCGGTCAATCGGTATTTTGAAGGAATAGGGAGCTTCCAGAAATTCGCGGCCTTTGTCCGTGATCTTCAACAGGCCGTAAGATTCAATGTCCTTAACGAGCAGGTCATTGAGCAGCGCCTGGCGGAAAACCGAACTCCAGAAGGTCTCATCCTTTCCCTGGCCGGCGCCGAAGAGGGGTTTCTGGTTGAATTTGAAATCCTTGATCTCCTTGGTTTCCTTGCCCGTTACAAAATCGAGCAGGGTCTTGATGCCGTAATTCTCATCCAGCTCCAGCACGGTACTCAGCGCTGTTTCCATTTCCTTTTTCACCTCTACGCGCTCTTTGGGGTACCGGCAGTTGTCGCACATGTTGTTGCACTTCGAATCGTCGTATTCCTCCCCGAAATAGTGCAACAGGAACCGGCGGCGGCAGGCGGTGGTTTCGGCATAGGCCATGACCTCCTGCATGAGCTGTGCGCCCATTTCGCGTTCGGCGACGGGTTTGTCGCGCAGGAATTTTTCCAGCTTCAGGATATCGGCGTAGGAATAGAAGGCAATGCAGCGGCCGGCGAGCCCGTCGCGGCCGGCCCGGCCCGTTTCCTGGTAATAATTCTCGATGCTTTTCGGGATATCGTAGTGGATAACGAACCGGACGTCCGGCTTGTCGATTCCCATACCGAACGCAATGGTGGCCACAATGACGTCGATCTCCTCCATCAGGAAATCGTCCTGGGTGGATGTGCGCGTTTTGGCGTCCAGGCCGGCATGGTAGGGCGCCGCTTTGATATCGTTGACCACCAGCATCTGGGCAATTTCCTCGGCAGCTTTCCGCGACTGGACGTAGATAATACCCGATTGCCCCGGCATTTCCTTGATCAGCTGGATGATCTGGCGGATCGTCTGGTCCTTTTTGCCTTTCGGCCGGACCTCGTAGTAGAGATTCTCGCGGTTGAAGGACGATACGAAGGTATTGTACTCCACCATGTTGAGGTTCTTGATGATATCCGACTGCACCTTGGGGGTGGCTGTTGCCGTGAGTGCGACAACGGGGATCTCCGTCCCGATGGCGTCGAGCATAGCCCGTATGCGTCGGTATTCCGGCCGGAAGTCATGGCCCCATTCCGAGATGCAGTGCGCTTCGTCAACCGCGACGAAGGAGACGCCTACCTGCTGGAAAAATTCGATATTCTCGTCCTTGGTCAGCGTTTCAGGCGCGATGAAGAGCAATTTGGTCTTCCCGCTGGTGATGTCCTGTTTGACCAGCTTCATTTGAGCTTTGGTCAGCGAGGAGTTCAGGAAATGGGCTACCTCATCGTTCTGGCTGTACCCCCTGATAGAGTCCACCTGGTTCTTCATCAGGGCAATGAGCGGAGAGATGATGATGGCCGTTCCATCCAGCATAAGGGCCGGCAATTGATAACAGAGAGATTTTCCACCGCCAGTCGGCATTATAACGAAGGTATCTTCACCGTTTAAAACACTCTGGATGATGGCCTCCTGATTTCCTTTGAAATTATCGAAACCAAAATACTGCTGCAGGGCGCTGAACAAGGAATCTGTGGAAGCAGTCATAATTCAATACACTTTTAGTCTGTTTTTACTCTAATTTTGCACGCTAACCGGGGTCTTTTCGATCAGGTTTGTCATTTGGTTCATGCTGTGTTGAATCGGTAAAGGGCAACGGATGGTTGAATATGCAGGCGTATAAATTTAGGCATTATTTGCAATTTAATGCGCTTTGTCAGACAAATTTTACAAAATTCAAACGTGCTTACTTTTTAAAAAAGCCGTCAAAAATAGATAATTAGTGTCAGAAAAGGAAACTTTGATCTTAAAAACTGCGCAAAAGACGATCGCCATCGAAATTGATACGCTGGCGGCGTTAAAAGCGGCGCTGGATGCGGATTTTATTAACTGCGTCAAAGCGGTTTACACCGCTCAGGGACGGCTCGTGGTGACCGGAATCGGCAAAAGCGCCATTATTGCGCAGAAAATTGTAGCAACCCTCAACTCGACCGGAACCCCTGCCCTGTTCATGCACGCCGCCGATGCCATACACGGCGACCTGGGCATGATCCGGAAATACGACCTGGTCATGTGCCTGTCCAAAAGCGGTGAGACCTCCGAGATCAAAGTCCTGGTCCCGCTGGTCAAAAACCTCGGCAACCCGATCATCGCTATGGTCAGCAATCCGGACTCCTTTCTGGCGCGCGAAGCCAGTTATGTGCTGCTCACGCCCGTTTCGCAGGAAGCCGACCCCAACAACCTGGCCCCTACGGCCAGTACGACGGCCCAGGCCGCCATGGGCGATGCACTGGCCACCGCACTGCTCGCCCTCAGGGGATTCACCCCCGGCGATTTCGCCACCTTTCACCCCGGCGGCGCTTTGGGCAAGCAGTTGTACCTCTGCGTTCGGGATCTCTATCCGCACAATGAGAAACCAGCCGTTCACCGGGAAGCCAGCCTGCAGCATACCATCCTGGAAATGACCTCCAAACGGTTGGGCGCAACCGCAGTACTGGACGACGACAGCCGGGTCTGCGGCATCATCACCGACGGCGACCTGCGCCGCATGCTGGAGCGATCCGCCCTGACCGACGGCATACGCGCCAGGGACCTGATGAATGCCAGCCCCAAAACCATAGAAAAAGACGCGCTGGCCGTCAACGCCCTGAAACTGATGCGGCAGTACAGCATTACCCAGCTCATCGTGACCGATGGCGAACAGTACCTCGGTATGGTCCATTTGCATAATTTGATCAGAGAGGGGATTATATGAAAGTTGTCAGTGGTCAGTGGTCAGTGGTCAGTGCGGGCCCTGAGCGGAGCCGAAGGGTCAGTGGGCAGTGGGCAGTTTGGGGCCTGGCGCTGTTGGTGGCGGGTTGTTCCGGTAAGGCGGACCATACGGTTGAGCCGGCCTTTTACTACTGGAAGTCCCGTTTTAACATCAATGTGCCGGAACGGGAATACCTGGAAAGGGCAGACATCGACCTCTTATACGTCAAATTTCTGGACATTGACTGGGATGAGAACCGGCATGAGGCCGTCCCGACATCCATGCTTTCAGCTGATACTTCCGCGTTCCTTCCCTACAGGATTATCCCCTGCGTATTCATCACCAACCGGGTTTTTGCCCGGACCGGAGCCGGTCAGATCCCGATTCTGGCGCGAAAGATCGGGTATAAACTCCGGGATATGGCCGGGAAAGCCCGGGTGGAAGAGATCCAGATCGACTGCGACTGGACGGAGACCACCCGCGAGGCTTTTTTTCATTTCCTGGAAGAGATCCGGAAAAATGCAGCGGAAAAAAACTGGAAGGTATCGGCCACCATCCGGCTCCACCAATGGAAGTTTCCGGATCGCACCGGGGTACCGCCTGTCGACAAGGGCGTCCTGATGTTTTACAATACCGGGGATGTAGCCGACTGGCAGGAATCCAATTCCATTCTGAACCTGGAAACGGCGGGCGATTACCTCGACGGGAGCGGCAAATACCCCCTGCATCTCGACCTGGCGCTGCCGGTTTTTCATTGGGGGGCGCTTTTCCGCGACGACCGGCTGGTCAAGCTCATCAACAACCTCGACAGCCGGCCCCTCAGTGACACCACCCGTTTCATAAAAATGGCGGAGGGCCGGTATGAGGTTATAAAAAGTACGTACCTTGAAGGCTATTATTTGTATAGCGGCGATCGTCTCCGGCTGGAAAGCGTCGACCTTCGTCAACTCGAAACCATCGTCCGGGAGACCGGCGCAAAGCTGGATCCGGCTGATCGCCGCCTGATATTCTATCACCTGGATTCCGCCAATTTATCCGTATTGCCTTATGAAAGCCTCAAAGATCTGGTTGATTCGGCTGCTCCGTAGTTGCAGCCTCATTGGGCTGCTGCTGGGCATTCAACCGCTCCGGACCGCAGGTGATTGTCCGGTCTTTCAGGGGTACTCTTTCATTATGCCCAATCTGGTAGACCTGAACGAAGGGCTGGCGCCCTATCTGCTCAATTTCCGCTCCCTGTTCAAGTATTACAAACCCGCCGAGCGCCGGCAGATCGAGGAGAATGTTCAGGAGTGGCGCGAGCGCTTCTGCAAGGCTGCAACCGCCCAGGACATATACGACATTATTTACAGGGTACCCGTCAACGAAATCCGGCAACTCCGGCTGGCTGCCGGCAATCAGGAAACCTCCCTGCGTTCCATAAGCCCCCAATTGGCCCAAAACTCATTCGCGCGCCACCTGTACAAATACCAGTGCATGGAAGCCCTCGACTACCTGCTGTACGCCCGGAAGTGCGAACATTACGCGACCATTGTGGATCCCTGGGACGGTCAGTCGAGTGACGTCCAGACCATGCAGGCCATCATCGACGAAGGCAAAAAAGTGTTCCTCCAGGTCGAATCCCATTATTTCAGGCTTCGCTGCGCCTATCAGATGATCCGGATGGCCCATTATATGCGGGATTACCAGCAAACCCTCGACCTGTACGAATACCTCATGCCCAAAATCGACAACGATCCCAGCATGATCGCCTGGTGGATCGAAGGGCACAGGGCCGGCGCGCTGATGGCGTTGGGCAAACGGGTGGAAGCTTCCTACCTGTTCAGCCGGGTTTTTGACGAGTGCCCCGGGAAGCGCCAATCCGCTTTTCTGAGTTTCGACATCCGCACCGATGAAGAATGGAATGAGTGCCTCCTGCTTTGCCAGAGCGATCACGAGCGGGCCATGCTGTATGTGCTCAGGGCCAACGATGAGAACAGCCGGCTGGTGGAGGAGATGCGGCATATCTACAACTACGACCCGGCCAACGACAACCTTAAATTGCTGGCCGTCCAGGAATTGTACAGGCTAGAAAAAGACCTCCTGGGTACCGATTTCAACGATCATGCCCAGCCCAACGCCCGTTATTTCGGTATCCCAAGGCCCATTGCGGGCAAGCGGGTGGTAGACCTGCAGACCTTTGTCCGGGAAGCCCTCCAAAACCCGGAAACACCGCAAAAGGACTTCTGGAAGGTCCTCGAAGGGTACCTCGAAGTGCTGGCCGGCAACTACTATTTTGCGGGTAAAACCTTTGAAGAAGCCCGTAAAATGGTAAAGGACGACTCGCTCAAGATCCAGTTGAAGACCTGGCAGGAGGTGCTCGATATTGTTTCTGTTGAACGGCTCAACGACCGGATCGAAAAAAAATGGGCCGATTTTCAGCGCGACGACCCCATCTTCAGGCAATTTCCGGACTTCAACGATTTCATGCGCGATAAACTGACCCACCTTTACGAACAGACCGGTCAGGAAGGGAAAGCGTTCCTGGCGCAATACACCCTTTTTGAGCTCAAGTTGAACCCCAAAATGGAGGTAATCGAAAACCTGATCGCCATTTGCAGGAAAGAACACCGGTCGTGGTACGAAAAATCAATGGTCGAAAAATCAGGCGGCGGCACCATTGAGAATGAACTGATCAACCTGAAGGCCAACCTCCTGATGGGAGAAGGCCAGCTGGAAGCAGCCCTGAAAACCCTCAACGAAATGAAAACCAGCGAATGGGACGAATTCGGGCTGTTCAACCCTTTCGTCGACCGGATCCAGGACTGCGTCAAATGCCCCATTCCGGACACGCTGTCCCTTTTCAACAAAGGTGAATTGATCCGGGAATTCCTCGACCTGGAGTTCAGCGCGCGCGGAGAGATGGACCCTGACAAGTCCGCACAATTATACCTTACCCTGGGTATAGGATATTACAATTTGACGTACTTTGGTCCGGCCTGGCGGGCGATGGACGCATTCCGCAGCGGCGCAAGCCTTCTGCGGCACCGCCGGGGGGATCAGGATCAGGTTGTGCCGTACGAAAATGCCCGGTTCGGCAACCTGGAAAATTTTGACTGTTCCAGGGCGCAATTTTACTTTCAAAAAGCCCGTTTTACGGCACAAGACCCCAACCTCGCGGCCAAGGCAGCCTTTTGGGAAGCCAAATGCGAGCAAAAGCGCAATGCCGTTTTCGCCGGTCCGGATGAAGCCCCGGAAAGGGATGGGTTCAGGCAATTGATCACCAATTATGCAAACACCGATTTCTACAGAAGGGTCATCCGGGAATGCCGAACCTTCAGAAATTATGCCGCCAAACAATAAATGAACATACAATGAGGAGGAAACCGACCATTATCCTGATGCATGCCGTTTTGGCCCTGACCCTGGCAGCCTGCAAATCCGACCGTTTCGAGCTCGGCGTGCCTTTCACCCTCAAAGAAGGCGGCATCGCAACGGCAAAAGAGGATAAAACACTGGAAATCTCGATGGTGGAAGTGATGGAAGATTCGCGCTGTCCGGTCAACGTCAACTGCATTTGGGAAGGTGAAGCCACGGTCCGGTTTACCCTGGCCCAGGGCGGCCAGCCGCCGGAAGAAATGACCCTGACCCTTCGCGGCGGTTACCGGGATCTGGCCGTTGGGCGTTTTTCAGGATATTCCATCAGCCTCCTGCGACTGGATCCCTATCCGGTAGCGGATGCCAAAACGGAAAAAGGCGCCTATATGGCCCAGCTTGTGGTGAAAGCGGGATCGGAACCGTAATGGAATTGATTCGATTGATTCGATTGATTCGA
This sequence comes from uncultured Lewinella sp., assembly GCA_937873655.1. Taxonomy (GTDB): domain Bacteria; phylum Bacteroidota; class Bacteroidia; order Chitinophagales; family Saprospiraceae; genus JACJYC01. The sequence goes on from CALMYQ010000224.1 coordinate 83,007, forward strand.
TTGATTCGATTGATTGGATTGATTGGATTGATTGGATTGATTCGATTGATTGGATTGATTCGATTGATTCGATTGATTGGATTGATTCGATTGATTGGATTGATTGGATTATGCCTGCAATCGGACCATTCGTACCAATCAAAAAATCGGATCAATTGAAAAATCAGATCATTCGACAAAAATGACCTCTGTAGCGCCGAATCCGTATCGCGGATGAAATTCATTTTTGAACGTGACCACTTCCGGGGTCTGTAATAACCGGGAAGCGATGGCGTCCTTCAGTCGTCCCTCTCCCAGCCCGTGGATGATAAAGACCCGGTCGACCCCCAACCGGATGGCTTTGTCCAGGTAAGCGTCGAAATGCTGGATCTGGATGCGAAAAATCTCTGAAGCGTTCATTTTTTTCGCGTTGGGCCGCAGATTTTCGATGTGCAGATCTATTTCCGGAACAAAAGTCGCCTTTTCCATCACTTCATGGCCGGATCTGACATTATCTTCCAGCCAGGTGCTTTGCGGGCGCGCCATTTTACGGGTATAGGTCCGCAGGTTTTCGCCGGGCTCTTCCTTGTTTTCCTGCCCGGCGGCCAGGTCAGGGATCAAAACGAACAGATAAGCCGGGATATTCAGGAGCGGCGCCGTTTCCGGCCGCTTGAAGAAATGTTTCGGTTTGAGTTTCAGGGTTTTTGTTTTGACCGGTCCGCTGCCTTCGGTGGTCAGCCGCCAGCAATTGACGTTGAGTTCAGGTGAATCATTCAGTTGTTCAAAGCGGAGTTCACCGATGGCAAAGGTCGAATGGGCATTCAATTTGCCGTTGAAGTTGGAAGGCGTCCGTCCTTTGATGCTCAGCGTGGCATTAAAAACGGCATCGCTGCGGGTATCATTCAGCAAAAAAAGCCGGTACCGGCTGGCTGCTCCTTCCGCATCAAAAACCGGTGCAGCAGCAAGTTGTATGCCCTGACTTTTCAGGATGGCGTATTGGACCTGCATTTCAGGCAAGTCCGCCTTTTTTTCTTCCCGAATATCCTTTTTCGGGGTTGCAGCCGGCTTGGAGCCTGAGGGTTTAGGGGTCGCAACCGGCTCATCAGCCCGGATCAGGTCTTCTTCAAATACCGGAATAACCATATCCGAGCCCGACAGGCGGACGTTCACCATGCCGTCGTTCAGCTGTTCCATCACAAAGCCCTCGTCCTTGCTGTGCAGAAATTTGACCTTCGTCCCCTTGGCAAAAAGCATAGATATTCGATATTGTCGCCCTGAAATTGATTTTATTTACATTCCAATCAGTGCACCCCATGTCGGAACAAAAATAATAAATATTATCCCCAACAACCACAAACAACCATAAACAACCATAAACAACCATAAACAACCACAACAAACAACAACAAACAACAACAAACAACAACAAACAACAATCCTTGAACCTAAAATGGCGCATAGCCCAGGCCGCAGAGATCCGTTGGTGGAAACGCTACCTCCGGAAACGCCCGGTAACCGATTACCTGGAGCGTAAGAAAAGGTATTGGCGCCAGGTGATGGAACGGGCGGACATATATCCGGTAACAGGCGAAAGGTTGCTGGATGCAGGTTGCGGTCCGGCAGGCATATTCATTGTCCTGAATAACTGCCGGGTTGACGGGGTAGACCCTCTGCTGGATCGCTATGAAAGGGAATTGCCCCATTTCAAATCAGCCTGGTATCCCTGGGTCAGGTTTCATTCCCAAAAACTGGAGGATTTCCAACCGGCGGCCCCTTATCACCGGATCTTTTGCCTCAATGCGGTCAACCACTTTGAAGACCTCGAAAAGAGCCTGAAAAACCTGGCCGATGCCCTGCTGCCCGGCGGCGTCCTGTACCTGAGCATCGACGCTCATCGGTCCGGATGGCTCAAAGGCCTTTTCCAACGGCTCCCCGGCGATATCCTGCACCCCCATCAATACGGCCTGGACGATTACACGGCCTTTGCGGAGCGCGCAGGCCTGGTCGTCAAAAAGCGTTTACGGCTCAAGGGCGGCCGCATTTTTGACTACTGGCTGCTGGAAGCGCACACCAAAAAGGGAGAATAGCTCATCTATGTGAGAAACAGGGTTTCCGCCGGCATTTGACCCTGCAGGTATTCTTCAATTCATTTCTCATTCAAAAAGATTGCGATATGATTACGCTGGTTATCGACGTAACCGGCCGGGGCATTCTATTGGCTGCCGGCGGGGTTACCATAGGTCTGATTGCACTGGTCCACCTGATCCGGGCGAACGGAAGCGCGCGATTCGGGCAAAAAAAACTCTTCAACTGGAGCGGCTCGTTTTTCAACCTCGGCCTGCTGATTGCCGTAGGGCTGGCGGTAATGGCCCTCGGCTGGACCCAATATGACAAGCGGCAAACGGGTTATTTCCTGGATCTGACCCCCGAAGAAGATGTATTGGTCACGCCGCCGCCGACCAGTTTCCCCAAACCGCCGCCGCCCGTGCTGCCGCCGCCGGTGATCGAGGCCGTTCCCGAAGAAGAACTGCTTGACGAAGAGCCTGTAAAATTCGAAAACATGAACATTGATGAAGATACCCCGGTGGATCGCCCGGAACCGGTATTCGAAAAACCCAGAATGCCGGCACTCCCGCCTCCGGTGAAAAATGATGCCGGCCCCCCGGAAATCTTCTCCGTGGTTGAAGAAATGCCGCGATTCCCTGGTTGCGATGACCTGCCCAACAAGGCAGAGCGCCAGGCATGCTCCGACAAGGCGCTGTTGAAATTCATGTACGACAATCTCAAATACCCGTCCATCGCCCGCGAGAACGGCATGGAAGGCACGGCCGTCATCCGGTTTGTTGTGGAAACCGACGGCAGCATCTCCGGCGCCTCCATCGTCCGGAATCCGGGCGGCGGACTGGGAGAAGAGGCGCTGCGGGTAGTCAACCTCTTCACCTGGGATGATATCCTGTGGACGCCCGGCAAGCAAGGCGGCCGGAAGGTCCGGGTACAGTTCAACCTCCCGGTCAAGTTCAAGCTGGAGAAATGAGAGAGGGGGTGGAGAGGGAGAGAGAGTGAGAGAGTGAGAGGGTGAGAGGGTGATGCTGTTCACCCACTCACCTTTTCTCTTGCCGGTTCAGTAATGGGTCAGGCTCCGGGTTATACCCCGGCAACTGCAGCCGGCGTCCGGATCCGGTATCCTTTCCAGCCGTACCAGGCCACTACCAGGAAACAGAAGATCGGCAGGATAAAGGCGGTTTGAACGCCGTAATGGTCCGAAATCACACCCATGACCGGCGGCAGAATAGCCCCGCCGATGATGGCCATGATAATGAATGAAGACCCCAGTTTGGTCTGATGCCCCAGATCTTTGACCCCGAGCGCGAAGATGGTCGGGAACATAATGGACATGAAGAAATTGACCCCCAGGACCGCGTAAACAGCCATTTTACCGGCGCCGGTGGCGGCAACCAGGCACATCACGGCCGCCAGAACCCCGTAGACCGCCAGGATCTTGGTATCCTTGATATAGCTCATGATGAAAGTGCCGAGGAACCTGCCGATCACGAACAGGAGGGTGCCGAAGATCATATAGCCGGCAGAGGCCGTCTCCTTGGAAACGCCCAGCAGGTCGACGATATAGTCGATGGTGATCCCCCAGATACCCGCCTGGGCGCCCACGTAGAACAATTGCGCAATCACGGCGTAAACCAGGTGTTTGTGGCGGAAGATGGTCCGGTCGAAGCGCAGTTTTTCGCCTTTTTCGGGTTCCGGCATCTTGGTCATTGCGAAGAACGCCGCGACAAGGAGCACAACCGTTGCGATCCCTACATAGGGCAGGACCACTGCGTTGGCGGCCTGCTGTTTGGCTTCCATCGTACTCAGGTCCCCCTCATTGCCGGCAAAGATCAGGGCGCCGGCCACATAGGGCCCTACAATCAGCGCCAGGCCGTTGAAAGATTGGGAGAAATTCAGGCGCTGGGAAGAAGTTTCCGGCTTGCCGAGGATCGTGATGTAGGGATTGGCGGCCGTTTCCAGGAAAGCCAATCCGCTGGCAATCACATAAAGGGCTATCAGGAAAAAGCCGAAGGTTAGCAATTTGGCGGCCGGAATGAACAACAATGCGCCGGCTGCATAAAGGACCAATCCCAGCAAGATCCCCTTCTTGTAATTATAGCGTTCCATGAACAGGCCCGCCGGAAAGGCGATGGTGAAATAGCCGAAGTAAAAGGCTGTTTCCACCAGCAGCGCCTGCGCCCGCTTGATCTCAAAAACGGGCTGAAAATGCGCGATCAGCGCCGAATTGAAGATGTTGGCCAGCCCCCACAGGAAAAAAAGGCTCGTCACCAGAATAAAGGGCACCAGGTAATTTTTGTTCTCCATCGTTGGTTATCGTTTTGATGTTGTTTGCGTTGGTTGGTTGGTGATCTGTTGATTTGAACAGTTCCTCCCACGCCTCGGCGTGGTCAGTTCCTCAGTTCCTCAATTCCTCAATTCCTCAATTCCTCGATTCCTCGATTCCTCCACTATTCTTGAGCCAGCACAGACACCGACCGGTCCAGGTGCACATAACCGCCGTCGACGAACAGGTATTGAGCGGTGACGTGGGAAGCGCGGTCCGACAGGAGAAATACGGCGGTATCCGCGATTTCCTCGGGCGTGGTCAGGCGATTTCCCAGAGGGATCCGGCTGCCGATCTCGCGCAGTTTTTCTTCCGGGTTGTCAAACTGGCTGACCCATTCGTGGTAAAGCGGTGTGATGACCTCGGCCGGCACAATAGCGTTGACCCGGATGCCGTATTTCAGCAATTCCACCGCCCATTCGCGGGTCAGGGCCAGAATAGCGCCTTTGGCCGCTACGTAGGCGGAGGTGTTGCCCTGGCCGGTCAGCGCCGTTTTGGAACTGATATTGAGAATAACGCCCTTGTTTTTTTTCAATTCGGGGAGAGCGAAATGCGCCAGGTTGAAATAGTGAAACAGGTTCTTTTCGAGGGAAGCGACAAAAGCGGCGGGCGTACCGTGCTCAAGGCCTACCCCGTCATTCGCCCCGGCATTGTTGACCAGCGCATCTATCCGGCCCAATCCGGACAGCGTTTCTTCGACCACTTCCCGGCAACTCCCGGGCGTACCCAGTTCCTTTTGAATGGCCAATGCCTTGCCGCCCTGCTTTTCAATATCCCGGGCGAGTGCTTCGCCTTCTGCCTTAAGTCTTCCGACGATAACCGGCACAGCGCCTTCTGCGGCCAGCAGCCGGCAAATGGCTTCACCGATTCCGCGGCCGCCGCCGGTAACGATGACGACCTTGTTCTTGATGTTCAGATCCATGGTTTAAAGTTGGTAAAAAAGTTTTGCATTCTCGCCTAAAACCCGGTCTTTAACTTCTTCGGAATAAGTCTCCAGATAACTTTCCACGATATCCATGACCCTGGGATACTCGCCGCTGAGCAAACAAACCGGCCAGTCGGATCCGATCATCAGCCGCTCCGGGCCGAAAGCTTCGTACACCACATCGAGATACGGATCGAAATCCCAATGGTCCCAATTACCCCAGTCCGCCTCGGTCACCATTCCGGAAAGTTTGCAGTAAACGTTTGAAGATGCGGATGCCAGGGCGCGGATATGGTCGCCCCAAAGTTCAATTCTATCGGCCTTGATATTGGGTTTGGCGATATGATCCAATACGAAACGCTGCTCCGGGAATTTGAGGGCCAACCCGACCGCCGCCGGCAATTGATTGGGGTACACCAGGATATCATAAGTGAGCCCGAATTCGCGCAGATAGGATATGCCGCGCTGGAAATCAGGGCGCAGCATAAAGTCTTCGGGTTCGGCCTGCACGATATGGCGGATCCCCTTCAGCAGGGGGTTTGAAGCCAGTTTTTCCAGCCTTTCGCGAATATCTTCGCTCCGAAGGTCCACCCAGCCCACGACCCCCAGGATGAAATCGTTTTGTCCGGCCAGGTCGAGCAAAAAGGCTGTTTCTTCATCCGATTGGTCGGCCTGTACGGCAATGCTCCCGTCGTAACCGGCGGCTTTCAGCAGCGGTTCAAGGTCCCCGGGTAAAAAATCCCTGCGGATGGCCTGCATGTCTTCCGTGATCCAGGCGTCGCGCACCGGATTGAAATGCCAGAAATGTTGGTGGGTGTCGATTTTCATGTTGAGGAATCGAGGAATCGAGGAATCGAGGAATCGAGGAATCGAGGAATCGAGGAATCGAGGAAT
>CALMYQ010000225.1 GCA_937873655.1 uncultured Lewinella sp.
ATTTGGTTATTTTGGGGTAACCGACGGGGTTTTGTCGCGCAAGTCGGAGACTTGCAGGGTAACCGCTGCGGGACCCAGTCCCTGGCGAACGGGGTTTATTTGTTGATTCGTTGATGTGTTTATGGGTTGATTTACCTCCTCCGGCACGCTCGTGACGTGAATACGGCGGTCGGGGGTTGATTTGGTTATTTTGGGGTAACCGACGGGGTTTTGTCGCGCAAGTCGGAGACTTGCGGGGTAGCCGCAGCGGGGCTCAGCCCCTGGCGAACGGTTGAGTTTATAATGCAACTTATGGGTGAGATGAAAAAAATATGCGGTTTTTCGGTTCTGTTGATGCTGTTTGCCGGATGTGCAACGCCAAAAAAGCAGGTTGCCGTTGCGGTTCCTTCAGCGTCAGCCTCAAGGGAACCGGTGGAATTGAGAATGCCGGCAGCCGGTGCAACAAACGTTACGGTTAACCCGGGCGGGCGTTCGCTCGTTCCGGATAACCAGGGTTGGATCCGCTGGGAAACGGCCGGTTTGCCGGATACGTTGCGCGTTGAAGCGGGTGGACGGACCTGGTCATTGCCTACTACCGACTGGAAACTGCCCTATCGCTATGCGATCAATGCGGATGGGGAAGTTCAGCGCGAATGGCCCTGGCTGGAGTTCAGGAGCCGGGTGCCGGATACGACCTATCAACCCAGGCTGAACCTGCTCTGCAAGAGCGTTTACCCGGGCAAGGCTGCGATCAACGGCGATTCGGTGAAAATGTATCGGACGGGCATCTTTTTCCGGGAAATTGCCTTGAATGAAGGCCCCAACACGGTGCGCGCAGAGGTACTTGGTCCCGACGGCAATCGGTCGGCTTACGAACGGAAAATCGTTTACGTTAAAAAGGACCCGGCCCGGCCCGCATTCCCGCTTTGGATCGATGAATCCGCCATGGAGCCGGCCGAAAACCAGGTTTTAATGCCGGATGACGTGGTCAGGGTCCGTTTCACCGGTTCGAAAGGACAAAAGGGCAATATCCTGGTTCAACCCGGCAAAAAATGGCTGTTCTGTGCGCGCAGGGACTTCAAAGACTACAGCCTGTATGAAGCGGATCTGTACCTGAACGACCTGCAAGCGGGTAAGCCGATTCAGTTGACCGCCGTACTGGAGTCCGCCGAAGCTGCCGCCAGGGTCAAACCGCTGAAAATGCCGTTTAAGGCGGGCATCACCGTTCAAAACGAAAGCAAATTTCCCTTGGTCCGGGTGGAAAAACCCAGGTCGATCCTGTCGTACAACCTGGGCCCGATCCGGCTGGGGCCGCCAATCATTGCGGAATATAATCCCGGTGTGGTGCTGCAACCGGACGGGCTAGTCGGGGAATACTACCGCATCCGGCTCAACCGGAACGAAACCGGCTTCATTCATCGCGACAACGTGAGCGTGCTGCCGACGAATACCGTCCGCCCCGGCTATTATATCACCACGGCGCGCGCTTCCGGCAACGGGCAGGCCGACGTCGTGTCCATACCGTATCCCGAACCCGTGCCGTACGCCGTTTACCCGGAGGTGGAGCAAAAACGCATCCGCATCGCGCTGTACGGCGTCAAAACGTCGAGTACGTGGATGGTGCACCGCGACGGGCTGCAGGTGATCGAAAACCTCAAATGGGAACAAAGCACCCCCGATACCTACGAGCTTTACGTCTATCTGAAAACCCCGAAAATCTGGGGTTACGATCTGGTAAAGAACGGCTCAAACCTGGAATTGCGCATCAAACACCCGCCCGCACTGGAGATCCTGCCGAATGGAGAGGTCAAGGGGTTGGTCGTCTCCATCGAAGCGGGGCACGGCGGCAGTAACTTCGGCGCCGTCGGACTGTCGGGCCTGTTGGAAAAGGACGTCAACCTGGCTACGGCGCTGGAACTGGAAAAGATCTGCCGCGCTCATGGGGTAGGGGTGGTGCAGATCCGCGACAGCGACCGGTATATGTTGCTGTCGGACAAGCGCAATGATGTCGAAAATTCAGGCGCCCATATCCACGTCAGCATCCACGCCAATTCGGGGGGCGGCGCCAACTACCTGGGTACATCCGGCGTCAGCACCTATTACCACAACCCGTTCTGGGCGGATTTCGCCAAAATCATGTACCGCCACGTGCGGGAATTGCCGCTGAAGGACTACGGCGTCGTCGGGGCGTTCAACTATACGGTCACCCGGATCGATTCACGCCCGTCGATCCTGGTGGAGCAGGCCTTCCTGAGCCAGGCCGAAGACGAGGAAAAGCTCGCCGACCCTGAGTTCAGGCGGCAGATGGCGGAGAAGATCTTTGCGGGGATGCTGGATTATGTGCGGTTTATGATGGAGTAGTATTACCCCGGCGCCTCCGTCTGCTCCACCCGGATCGGGTCGATCCACAACTTCCGCTGCGGGAACGGGATCTCGATGCCTTCCGCGTCAAAGCGCAGCTTGATGCTCCGAAGCAGGTCGCAGTATAGATTGAACGCTTTCGGGGTGTCCTCGGCCCAGGCCCAGGCCCGCAGGTTGACGGAGCTTTCCGCCAGGGCGACTACCCGGACTTCCACTTCTTCCTTTCCGTCGGCGAGCTGTTCGGGCGTGCGCGGGTCGACGTGCAAGGGGTGGTCCAACACTTCTGCCCGTATGATCCCGATGGCTTTATCGATATCGGAACCATAGGAGATCCCGATGTCGATGAACCGGCAGACGCGGTTGTCGCTGAGGTTGGTATTCACGATGATCTCGTTGCTGATCACCCCGTTGGGTACGATGATCCGGTTGTTTTCCAAGTCGCGAAGCACGGTATGGCGCAGGGTAATGTCCTCCACGACGCCGGTAAAGCCGTCCTTGAGCTTGAGCCGGTCGTTGACCCGGAAGGGTTTGAACAATACCAGGAACAAGCCGCTCATCAGGTTGCTCAGCACCTGTTGGGATGCCAGACCGGCCACCACCGCTGCGATACCGGCGCCGGCCAGCAGCGAATTGGCCACCGTTTTGAAACCCGGTAAAATAAGGAACGCCCAACCCACGCCGACCAGGTAGATCAGGGCAGTGACCAGGTGCCGGATGAACTGGTAATTGGTCGGATCGGCATTCAGTCTATGGACGGCCTTACGGATATAACGCCGGGCAACAAAGTTGAAGGACCAGGACAGTACGACAGTGATGCCGATAATAGCAGAAAAGGTAAGCAAGGTTTCGAGATCGCCGAACAGCTTTAACTCCATCGGTGGTTTTTTCCCAAAGTTACGTCATTTTCCGGTTTTGACCCGGATCACGGACAGGGATCGCGGCGGCGCCTGCATCGGGATCCGGTTGCCGTCCACCCGCAATTCGCTTTTCCCGGGATAAATCGCCAATGGATTTTCAATGGAATTATACAGGGTCAGGTCATCGGAGGCCAGGGTTTGCAAGACGGCCGATTTCCCGGTAAAACGCCCGGATTTCAGGCTGATCTCCACCGGCATCGCTTTGGAGGACGTATTGACGATCTTGAAGATCAGTTCGCCCTTTGCCCGGTCCGAAACCGCGCCGGCATACAAGCTGTCCTGGCCCGAAACCGCCGAGCCATTCTCCAGCATGCGCACTACCCGGTCGCCTTTATTCGTGGAAAAGAGCTTCTGGACGTAATAATTGGGCGTTCCCACCACATTCAGGTTGTCGAACCAGATGAGGTCGGGCCGCCATTGCCAGGCTTCCACATGGGCAAACAGCGGGGCGTAAGAGGCCATTTGCACCACATCGGCATTCCGCTCCAGGCCGGTCATGAAGGCGGCTTCCGCCAGCGCGCTCAACCAGGTATTCCTGGACGACGGATCGTCACCCTGCGGGCCGTGTGCGGCGTATTCACCGGCAAATACCTTGGGGTCGTTCCGGTCGTAGTCGTCGTAGCGGCCGGCATTGCGCAGAAACCATTCCGGCGGGGCGTAATAATGTTCGTCCACCAGGTCGGCTTTTTCCTTTCGCATCTCCCCCCAGAGGTAGTCGAACCACTCACCGCGGTTGAACGGACCGGAGCCGGTCACCAGCCGGATCTCGGGGTGTTTTTCCCTGAGTATCCCTGCAAACACCTTGTACCGCTCCACGTATTGCTCGCCCCATTGCTCGTTGCCCACGCCCAGCATCTTGAGGTTGAACGGCGCCGGGTGGCCCATTTCGGCGCGCAGTTTGCCCCAACCCTGACCAGCGGGGCCGTTCGCAAATTCGATGAGGTCAAGGGCATCCTGGATATAGGGATCAAGCTGGTCGATCGGGACTACCTCGCCGGTATTGAACTGACAGGCCATGCCGCAGCTCAGGATAGGCAGGGGTTCGGCGCCCAGGTCTTCGGCCAGTTGGAAATATTCATAGAAACCCAGGCCGAACGACTGGAAATAATCCGGCGTCGACCGGTGTGCGAATTCGGTATTCCACCGGTTGATGATCAGTTCGCGCTCGTCGACCGGGCCGACGGTCTTTTTCCATTGGTACCGGTTAGCCAGTTCGCGGCCTTCCACGATGCATCCGCCCGGAAACCGGATAAAACCCGGGTGGAGCGCATCCAGCATGCCCACCAGGTCGGCGCGCAGGCCGTTGGGGCGGTTCTTCCAGGTATGCTCCGGAAACAGGGAGATCATGTCCAGGTCCAGGGCGCCTTCGCCTTCCAGCCATACGTTGAGGCGGGCCTTGGCCTCGGTGATCTCGCAGGTGAAGGATGTCGTGTGGCGTTTCCAGTCGGCGCCGAATCCCTCCACCACGGCATGTCCGAGCGGCCGGTCGAGGGTATCCACCAATTCGACCCGCATTTTCACATCGGCGACTCCGAATTTTCGGGCCTGTACCGAAAAATGGTAGGTTTCCCCTTTTTTGACGCCCATACCCCGGAATCCTTCGTTTTGGATGCCGTATGCGCCGTTGGGGGCGTCGGCGGTCAGCCGGAGAAAACGCGGATTGCGGGCAGCCAGCTCGCCTCGGTTGATGACGAGCCATTTGCCCTTCCCATCGCCCTCCCTGATCTCGTTCCAGCCCATCATCGGCCAACTGAACTCAAAGGAGCGGTTCTTGACGAGCTCGGCGTACAGGCCGCCGTCGGCGGCAAAGTTGATGTCCTCGAAAAAGACGCCCCACATGGTCGGCTGGATCCCGGGCCCGGGTTGGGCGGGATCAGCGGTCAGTTGACGCGGGGTTTGGGCGGTGGCGGTGCCTGCTACGAGCAACAAACAAGAGAAGAGAATGGGAAATTTCATAATACTGCGTAATTAAATTGCTTCTTGTCCCTGCCGGGCGCCACTATGGGTTTACATCAACAGATAAGATTGCGGTGCGCTGCACCTTTGGCAGGTCAAGGGCCTTTGGGACACAGAAATTACCGGTGCGCTGCACCTTACCGGCCTGGCAACGCCGCAATTGCTGTAATTCAAAGTCTCAACCACCGCATAAGAGACTGTATACCATGCGGGGCAACCTTATGCATGATCTGTTGCTGCTCCATAGGAGATACCCGTAATTCGCAGATTTTATCCATGCATGTTACAAAACAGCCTGGTGACTGCAAAAAATTTCAAGCAAGTTCAAGTTGTCACAGCCAATATACGCAGTTTTGCCAATTTACAGCATCATGCCGCCGGAGACCTCTATGCGCTGGCCGTTGATCCAGCCGGCGTCTTCGGTGCACAGGAAGGCGACCACGCCGCCGATGTCTTCGGGGAGGCCTACGCGCCCCAGTGCGGTGAGGCTTGCTACATGATCGTTGATCCCTTTGTCGTCACGGACGCGGCCGCCGCCGAAATCCGTTTCGATGGCCCCGGGAGCGACCACGTTGGCGGCTATGCGGCGCGGTCCCAGCTCCTTGGCCAGGTAGCGGGTAAACATCTCAATAGCGGCCTTGGACGAACCGTACGCCGCGGACCCCGGCATGGCAAAGCGGGCAAGGCCCGACGAGATGTTGATGATGCGGCCGCCGTCGTTGAGCAGGGGCAGGGCTTTTTGGGTCAGGAAGTAAACGCCCTTGAAATGGATGTTCACGATCTCGTCAAATTGCTCTTCCGTCGTAGTAGCGATGGGTGAGTGGAGGGCGGTTCCCGCGTTGTTGATCAGGAAGTCGAAATGCGGGCTGCCGGTTTCCGCCTGCAGCCAGGTTTTAACCTGTTCAAAGAAGGGGGAGAAAGCTTTGATGTTGCTGGTATCCAGTTGGAACGCTGCTGCCTTTTGTCCGAGGGACTGAATTTCGGCAACGACCTCGTCTGCTTTAGCCTTGTTGGTGTTGTAAGTGAAAATTACGTCGATCCCTTTTTCGGCGAGGCGTAAGGCCATATCCCTGCCGAGGCCGCGGCTGCCGCCCGTAATGAGCGCGATGCTGCTTTTTGTTGTTGTCATCGTTGAATGTTGTGGTTGAAAATTGATGACACAAAGGTGCGCCCAAAAGCAGTCGGGGTGTTTGCAAGGATCAATCTATTGTTTGCAAAATTCAAATATTGGATTTCAGGACCGGAAAGCCAGCGGCGCTACGGAAGTCTGTTTTTTGAAAAAATTGGAGAAATGCGCGACCTCTTCAAAGCCCAGGCTGTTCGCGATCTCGGTGATGTTCCAGTCGGTCTGTTTCAACAGGACCTTGGCTTCCTGAACCATCCGGCTGCTGATGAGCTCAGTGGTGGTTTTGCCGGTGTTTTCTTTCAGGACCTTGTTGAGGTGGTTGACGTGAACGGCAAGTCTTTCGGCGTATTCCTTAGCCGACCGCAGGGAAAGGGTCTGATGCGGCGATTCGATGGGGAATTGCCGTTCCAGCAATTCGATGAACAGGGAAACGATCCGGGTGGCTGCGTTTTTGGCGGAATGCAGGGCTGCAGCGGGTTGCAGTTTTTGCCCGTAGTGGATGAGCTCCATGGTATAATTGCGGAGCAGGTCGTATTTGAATTCGTAATCCGAGGCGATTTCCCTTTCCATTTTCCGGAAGATAAGCGCGATCTCGTCCGCCACCTCGTCGGAGATCTCAAACACGGGGTAGCCGCCTGATTTGAAGATAGGCAGGTCGTCCAGCACCATACCGCTCCTGTTTTTCATCAGGAAAGCCTCAGTGAAAATGCAGAAGGAGCCCGATTGGTTTTCGTCCTGCGGTATCCAGTGGTAGGGCACTTTCGGCGTGCCGAACAGGAGGGCATTCTTTTCCACCTGGATGACCTTGTCGGCGTATTCGGCGCGGTTGCGGCCCCGGATCAGGCTGACCTTGTAATAGGCCCGGCGGCTATAGGGCATTACGTTTTTTTGCTTGACCTCCTTGATGGTCCTGGCCACATCGAATACGTTGAAATGCCCGATCTCGCGGTTGATGCCCGGCGGCAGCAATGCGTTGAGGTCTTTGCCGGTGAACTGTTCGGCTTCTTCGTAAAAATCCTCCAGAGATTGGGTCCGGATATGCATGTTGCGGTGTTGAGGTGATTTGTAAAATTCAAAGGTAGGGAAAATTTTTGATTGGGTTATGAGTTGACCACTAAGGGCACTAAGGACGCTAAGACCACTAAGGACGCTAAGACCGCTAAGACCACTAAGGGCACTAAGGATACTAAGGGCACTAAGGGCACTAAGGATACTAAGGATACTAAGGATACTAAGGGCAGGAGATCGGGGAACAACTGGGATGCGGACAAAGAACACATAACGGAAGCGCGGGCCTTCACATCAGCCGTATCTGAATCGAAGTGCCGACATATATTTCATTGTTTGCGGAAGCAATCAAACTCATTTAATTTATTTGATAATGAATGGTTTATACTTATGAAGGTCGGACAGGATGAATAAAAATTCAGTAGCCGGTAATATATTTAAAAAAATATCATGAAAACGCGTTAGATTTGACCTCGAATCATCGTCTGCTTATCTCATTTGAGCTTTTCCCTCAATTTTCCTCTGAGACAAATGGTATGGTGTTGGGATAAATGAGCCGTATTTCCTCCTTGCAATTTTGCTGGGAAACAATCGGACGGTTTTATGCCTGACTTTGAATACCGTCGCCCGAATCCAATCCCTTCTGTGTGGTTCATCGCTATCCGGATCCATGCCCCGGCAGGATCTGAACGGAGTAAAAACACTATACATAGATGAAAACCATCGGACTCAATTTGATTTTGGTGATGGGGCTCGCAGTTCCGGCCTGGGCCCAGATCTCAATCTCCAACAGCGTATTTCCGGCCGTCGGAGATAACCTGTCCTATTCATTCGGCAACCAGCCCGGCGCCATAAACGCGATCTACACGCCGCCGGGAGGCAATCAGCAATGGGATTTGAGCAACCTGCAGGCCTCTTCGACCTGGAACCAGATCTTTCTGGATCCGCAGACGGGGGCAGGCGCCGCGGCTTTCCCGACAGCCACCCTGATGTACCGACCCCTGAACTCCACTATGGAAGTCTACTTGAATGTGACCAACAACGAGGTGCTGCTCCTGGGGGTCTACGGAGATGATCCGCTGGGGCTGGGCCAGAGCCTGATATCGCATTACAATCCGCCGCTCATGCTGAGCCAGGCGCCGGTCCAGTTTTTCGATACCAAACTGGCTTCCTCCGGGTTCTTATTGCCGTTCGGACCCAATGATATATCGGCCGCATTGCTCAGTCAATTGCCCGTTTCCCCGGATTCCCTGCGGATTCGTACGTCCATCAGCCGGCTGGATGTTGTGAACGCCTGGGGGACTTTGACCATACCCGGCGGAACGTTTGATGTGCTTCGCCAGAATAGAACGCAATACCGGGAACGGCGGATTGATGCAAAGATACCACCGCTGGGATGGCTGGACATTACGGATATTGCGATACAGTACTGGCAGATTTCTACCGTGGGGGTGGACACTTTGGTCTCCTTCCATTATCTGAATGATCAATCCAAGGAACCCATTGCTGTAGTGACCCTGAACAATACACAATCGGAGGTGGTCAGCGTGCAGTACAAAAATGTAGCCCCTTGCCTGGCCGGGCCTACCGCCCGTTGCAAACCCTTTACCGTCAACCTGACCAGTAACGGAAGTACGTCGCTTTCGGCGCTTGACGTCAATGACAATTCATCTGTCGACTGCGGAGGGCTCAGCCTGAGCGTCACGCCTAATTCGTTTACCTGCGGGAATATCGGCGCCAATACGGTCACCCTGACGGCTACCAATACGGCCAATCAGCTGACCAGTACCTGCACCGCAACGGTCACCGTAGCCGATCCCCAACAATTTTGCTGCGCGCCGCCTACCGCGGTGTGCCGGAATGCCACGGTGCAGTTGAATGCAGGCGGCACGGCATCGCTGGCTGCAGGAGATATTAACAACGGCAGTACCTTCCCCTGCGGATTGCTGTCGATGACCCTCAACCGCACCAGTTTCGGTTGCGGCGACCTGGGGCCCAATACGGTCACCCTGACGGTGACGGATATAAATAACGGTTCCCGCCAATGTAGCGCAACCGTGACGGTGCAGGACCCAGTCAATCCGGAGATCGGCTGTAATAACATCACGATCACCATCAACGGCGGCGAAACCGTTGCGATCAATCCCGCTGATCTGGCTGCTGCCATGGATAATTGCGGCATCGCTGATCTGCAGGCAAGCCTTTCATCGGTCGATTGCGAAGACGTGGATTCGGTGATCCCGGTAACCGTAACAGCTACGGACCAGAGCGGCCATTCAGCATCCTGTGTCGCAAACATCTCCGTGACAGGTCAATCCTGCAGCTGGACGCAAACGCCCGACGGTATCGGCTGCGCCGACGGAAACAATGCCGATTACGACCCGCAATCCGGAACCTTTACCCTGACCGCAAGCGGTTGCTATACCCCCGGCGCAACTGCCGATGAAAGCGCCTTCTTCAAGCATACCCTTTGCGGAAACGGCTCGATCACCGCTCATGTCGCCGGATTGACCCTGCCGGGCTTTGCCGGCATTACCATGCGCGAAACCGATGCGCCCGGCGCCAAAAAGGTAGCGCTGGTATATCAGGGCGGAAATGTGCTGGCGAGATCCGTACGCGTTGTCACCGGCGGAGCGTCTTACCCGTCGTATATCCCGACCCCCGGCTCGCGCTGGTTGCGGATCGTCCGTACCGGCAATACCTTCCAGGGGTATCATTCGGCCAATGGCGTGAACTGGATCTATTCATTCGCCGTGGTCATCCCTATGAGCAGTTGCATCCAGATCGGGCTAACCGCTTCAGGCGCCAACAGCACCAGCGTGGTCACCGCAACCTTCGACAATGTCGTGATCACGCCGCCTGCGGGAGCGGGCAACCGGGAGGGAATTCAGCCTGAATTCAACACCGGACAGCTTCCCGATGCAGGATTGTGGCCCAACCCGGTTGAAGATGGACAAGCTAATCTCACGCTCGATCCGTCCTGGGGAAAAAACGTCAAGATCGAGGTTCGCAACGAATTCGGACAATTGATCCGGCTTTTCCAAACGGACGCGGAAACGGAAAGCACCGCAGCACTCGACCTGAGCGGCCAGGCGCCGGGGGTGTACTTCATCCGTTTACAAAACGCTGACGGACGAACGGCGGCCCTTCGGCTGGTGGTTGCCGGGCGGCGGTAGGTTGACGATGGAGGCTGAAAATTTCTTAACTATTGTGGCCCATTAAGAACCCTTAACTTGAAAATCCTACTCGGAAAATAAGCGGAGAGGGAGACTCAGAGCGTGGGGGAGAGGGTGAAAAGCAATGCCTTCACCCCCTTTCCCGGTCTCTCCCTTTCCCCATCTTTGCCCTTTATGAAAAAATGTCTGTTATGAAATCTTGGTAGTTCAACTTTACCGGATTACCTAATAATTGATCTGATACCGCTTTTCCACGGTGCCGTCGTCGTATAAAATGAGCAGAAGGCCGCCCTGGTCTTTGTCGATTTCCTGGCCCAGGAAGTTGAATCGTTTGACTTCTGTCCTTGTTTTTGCGGTGTCAGTTTCCAGCACGCCCGTTACCGGCCCGGCCGTGATCCTCGCCTGAAAGGGAAACTGCTGAAACGACGGGTGATCGTCCTCGAATTTTTCCGGCATGGCGGCAACGATGAAATACGCGGCCGTATCCTCAGGCGTCAATGCAAGGCTGAGCGAGCCGTGCGTGTCATCGGTCATTTCAAGGTCGTAAAAACCGGGTCCGGTTGAGCTGTTCCGCACCAATACCTTTCCCTGGAAATAAGCATTATCGCCGTAACTTCCGGTCGCATCCCCGTTGATCTCAAAGGTGTAGGTTTCGGCCTGGCTGTTGTTCAGTTTAAACGTATTGAACGACCAGGCATTGGTCACCCTGTCCGGTTCGGGGGATACCCAGCCGCCCGAACCTTGGTTGTCGTATACGGCGATGAATTCATTGTCGTCGTCGGGGTCTGCGTAATCGTTCCACTCGTTCAGGTTGGTTGCCGCCTGGTAGGCCGGGATGAAATCAAAATCATTGGTCATATGGGCTGCCCAATCGATAAAATGCTGCCGGAATTCAGCGCCGCCCAGGGTGTTGTACATATACTCCTGGGGCAGCTCCAGGGTACCGCTGAACATACCGGCCGTGATCAGGTCTTCGGATACCCCGGCTATGTCCGTCAGGTAGTACAGGTAGAGCGCCAGGGCGTATTGGTGGACGTATCGCTGCCAGTTGGGCGGATAATCGGCCGGGAAGTTGTCATAACTCAGCCAAAAGGGGACATGGGGCATTCGCACCAGGCTTTCGGCCTCCACAAACCTGCGCGGGCTGTCCGGGTTTTGCCGGGCTGCAAACCAGTTGGCCGAAGCCTCGATGTACCACTGGCTGTCGCCTGAATAAGCAAAACCGGGCGAATTGGCGTTGTACTGGAAAATATGGAAGGTCTCGTGAGCGGTATTCACCCAGTCGTTGACGGCGTCCTTGGGAAGGGTCAGGAACGGGAACCCGTTGCTGTCGGTACCCTGGCCGTTGCCCCAGTTCTGCGGGGCGAAAAAGCCGCCGCCGTGGAGGTAGACATTGTAATAGTAGCCGTTTTCGGGGTTCGGCGGGTCGGCCATGTCCAGGTCGTTCAAACAGATGTTTCGATAGCTGATCATGGTATCCAGCAGTTGGTCCGCTTTAGCCGTCAGGTCAAAATCCTTATCCCACCAAACGATGAAAATGCCG
Organism: uncultured Lewinella sp.; assembly: GCA_937873655.1. Taxonomy (GTDB): domain Bacteria; phylum Bacteroidota; class Bacteroidia; order Chitinophagales; family Saprospiraceae; genus JACJYC01. The sequence continues at coordinate 12,067 of CALMYQ010000225.1, forward strand.
CGGGTCATGGTGTCGCATTCCGTCAGGTCACCGAAGGTATCGTTGATGGTGAATTGTGCCCTTCCAGATAGCGCTGTGAAAAGCAGCAAAGTGGAGATGAAAAATGAAGGCTGGATCAGGTGTCGGATAAAAGCACGTAATTGCATGTGTTCTGTTTTTATGAATGATTGACGGCTGTATTGTTCGGCTGAAAGAATGGGCGCAATGTTCCCGATGCGGTAATTTAAGACATTGGATGCCATTTCCTTGTGTTTGACAGCATTGAAGAGCATCAACCCGCTTCAAACCGGCCTACCGGATCTTCCCTCGGATCCGGCTCAGCGATGTGGGCGTAACGCCGATATAGGACGCCAGGTATTTTTGCGGGATTCTTTGCAGATACACCGGCTGATCCATCAGGTCAAGGTAACGTTTTTCAGCGGAATCCTTTTGTAAAGCTGTAAATCGACGGAGTAAATTCAGGATGACATCTTCCCAGAACACGCGCATGATCTTTCCCATTTCGGGATGCCGGTCACAGATCTGTTCGAGCTCCGATTTGTGCAGGAATAAAACCTCACTTTCCTCGACGGCTTCCAGAAAATAGTCGGATGGGGCGCCGCTCAGGAAGCTCGAAAGCTCGATGGCGGAATTGTGCTCAAAAGAAAACCAGACGGTGGTCTCTATGTCGCGGGCTATATAGTACAGCCTGAGGCAACCTTTTTTTACAAAAAAAAGCTTGTTGCAAACCTGGCCTTGGGCCAATAGAAGTTCTCCTTTTCTCACGGCCTTTACCTGGAATCTGCCCAGCAATTCCTCCATGCCCGGCTGGGGGAGATGGCCGTATTGCCCAAAAAATGCTTTCAACGCCGGCTCCATTACCGGTCCAGTTGGTCGGGAAAAACCTGGTTCGTCCTCTTTTCCATTTCAGCGGCGATCACGCGGCCATCTTCCCCTTGTTCGTTCAGCTTTTCGATGATGTTGCGGTAGCTTTCGGCGTCCCGGTCCTGGCTCAGCTTGAAAACGGTGTCCAATCCGGTGACCTCGATCTCAAAGCCCGCGATGGCTTTCATGAGCCTTTCCGTATAGGTGCGCGGAAGGTTGTCAAAAATGGTGGTGGAATGCGGGTTGTAGTTTTCAAAATGGAGCGTTGTTTTCCGGAGGATCTCTTCCAGTGCAGCCTCCTCCGGAAACCGGATTATGCCCCGGGCGTACACGCTCATGAAGTTCCAGGTGGAAGCCGTATGCGGATTGCTGTACCAGGTGGCGCTGACGTAGGTATGCCGGCCGGTAAAAACCGCGAGGACATTTTCATTTTGCAGAAAAGCCTTATGGTGATCCGTATTTTTCATGATATGGCCGCTCAGGACCTTTCGGCCGTCGCGTTCCTCGATGAAGACCGGTACCTGGGTCGCTACGGGTCTGTTGCCGGCATCGCATCCGGTCAGGAAAGCAAACGGATGCTGATCGATGAAGGCTTTGACAGCCTGTTCATCCTTTTCCTTGTGGTAGGGAAGATCGTACATGAATGGGTGTTTTTGAGCCGGTAAAATTCCGACTAATTTTCCTGGAAAAAGTTGCCCTGGGGCAATTAGCGCTTTTTTATGGCCATGGCGTGCAAACCCTCATATCCTCTACCTAACGCCCTCTCTCACAACACAAACCCAAAATACGTCTCCAGGTACCGTTCAAATTCCGTTTCCTCAAATTCGACGGTCCGGACCTCACCGCCTTCCGCGATTTTAAGCGTGTTGTTGTTGAGGGTGATCCTGCCATTGGGCCGGGCGATCGAAATTACCTTTTTTCTGGTAAAGTGGGAATCTTCGCTGGATTGCTGGAACGCGCACCGCGGTTCAAAATCCGCCAGTTGCCGTTCTTCCAGCTTGAAAATATACTCAGGCGACCAGTTGCCGTTTTCCTGACTGCTGACCCGGTAATAGTCATCGTCATAACGGTCAACCATAAACACGCCGGAAGGGTCCGTTTGGGGCGACCCCAGAACGATTTCAAGCGGTTCCAGCGAAAATTTTCCGAAGCCCACATCCACCAGATAGGATCGCCCTTCAACAGTTGCGATGATGGCCATATGGTCGAATTCCGGGCTGTAGGTGCCGTTTTCACCGTGCACCCGCGCAGAGATCAAAAAGGTCCTGAACCCGATGGCCTGCAGCAGTTCGTTGAACAGGCCGTTGAGCTCATAGCAAAAGCCGCCTCTTTTTGACGGCACGATTTTTTGATAGATCTTTTGAAGATCGAGTTCTATCGGGGTATGGTAGTGGATATCCAGGTTTTCGAAAGGGATGTGTAATAAATGCCGGTGTTGAAGTTCAAATAAGGCGGCTTTTGAGACTTCGGGTGTTGAGTGGAAGTTTATTCTGTTGAGGTATGGTTGGACGTTCATGCTGACTTTGGAAGACTATGTTTAATATTTAATGATGGTATGCTTTCCATATTTGTTCAGCGCCGTTTGTACATCCAGGATCGGCACACGCAGGGTCCCGACATTTAAGGTCTTTTGCTCGTATATATCCAGATTGTGGATGTCGTAGGATCGGCCGTTCAGATCCAGTACAATGACATCGAAAGTGAAAGCGGTTTCCGTGTTAGCTACAAACCAGTGAACATTATCCCTTTCATCTGAAATGGAAGAACTCTCCCCGGTTTTTGCTGTCTGTGGGCGGCTTTAGTTGCCGGTTTAATGAATTATCACAGCTGGATCAGGCAAATATACAACTCGTCCGATGGATTAGCGCTGCAATCCGGGTCTTGAACATCCAGCCGGTCCTATTGCGGCAAACTGTGCGCCGGGCCTGTAAAGATAAGGAATCTGGCGGAGAAAGGATTGCTGCCGTTTAGATCGTGAAAGACCTGCAGGGATGGAAACAGAGGGCTTGGGAGAGCGAGTGACCAACATTGCGCTCATACGTTCTCCCATTTGGTTCTCTGAAATGCCCGCAGGTTTTACTTTTGGCCCGCGTACACGGCGTCGGCGTAGATGGCGGTAACCCGTTGATCTTAAGTAATCAGGCCGACGGGGTAAAGCAGATCCGGAGTTCTCCATGGATCGTGAAGCTTCCGCCTTCCTCCCCCGCCTGCCGTATGAAAGCCTTTGCAGCGCGTTTTTCTTTTTCCAGTTCCCGGATTCGGTTTTCTATAGTACTGGTATCCGCATAGTGGTCCTGTTCCCACTGCTGGAGCCGTTTGATTTTGTGGAAATTGATTTTTTGATCGATTAGCGATCCGATAACTTCAGCGGCCTCACTCGGGGTGAATTCGCCGTTTACCAGCAGGACCTTTTGTATGGTTTCAGTCGCAGTCATTTGATTTTCATTTAATTGTGTTGTGAATATTGTTATGGAAGGTTCCCGGTTTAGCCGGGGCAAGCCGGCGTTTTCAGCTTCTGCCGGGTTTGATCTGGCGGATAGCGAGCAGCATTGCGATAATGGAAGTTGAAACCAGCAACTCTTTCATCAGCAGGCCGCCTGTGGTTGCGGAAATGAGAACGGCTGCGATCAATGCACTTAACGCTAACCCCGGGACGAGGTAGGCCCGGATTTTGGTAAGCGGGCTTGACAATGACCTTTGCGGTGCATCTGGTGAGGTTTGGAAATCCTCGGCGGCAAGGCTTGCCGAAGGTATTGCGGCAGGCGGGACGGCCGTATTTTCCGGCTTTGAATGGAGCGGCTGAATGATGGTTGCTGCCGCCGCGGTTTGCCCGTACAAGGCTTCTGCGCCTTGCAATACGCGGCTGTATGGGGCGTACAGTTCCTGTGAATGCTTTATTTCTTCCATCCGGTCGGTATTGCGAAGGTATTGATAAGCCTTTATTACCAAGTTGCCCTGTTCGATCCGGCGGCCCAGATAACGGCTTTTTTCCAGCTGCTGCAGTTGTTGTGCGAGGTGAAGCCGGGTCAGGAGCAGGCATTTTTGCCATGCCCCCCTGGTTTGTTCAAATTGCGTTGAATGCTTGGATAGCAGCTGCTTCAGCACTTTTTCGGCGTAAGTGTCGAATCCTTTTTTACCCTGTACGACGTTCCTGAAAAAACGGCTGGAGGTATCGGCTACCAGACAGATCTCCGATATGCCGTTGTCTTCAATGAAATGATCAATAAAGAGGTCGTAACGGGTGTCCATCGGGTTAAATGCGACACCCAAGGCAGTGAGGAAAAATGCTTCTCCGGAAAAATGTCCGGGTATGACCGGTTCCAGATGAGCGTCCGGACAAACGAGAAATAATCTTTTTTTCATGCTGCGGATATTTGAGTGAAAGAGTTTTGATTCAGTTCACCTCCGGGTGCAGAGATGATCAACCGGAAAAATCAGGGGCCCTATTGCCCCTGACCCAGTGAAAACCCTTTTATGCCATCGAATTCGTACAGGTTTTCCGTTTTGATGACGTCGAGCCCTTCGTTTATGGCGTCGGCCAGGATGCCGGGAATGCTTCGCTGCTCGGCCGGATGTCCGTTGGCGACTTCAAACCTGCAACGCCAGTGATCGGTACAGAAGGTTTCGGCAAATCCTTGCGGCCATACTTTTACGCCGCGGTTGGTGATCATGGTCAACCTGACGTCGCGGTTGAGCCTCGTGAGCCTGTCGGCCAGCTCATCGGGGTTAGTGCCTTTCCAGTCCACAAATACGTCTACGCCTTTAAGTACTTTTAGGGCGGGCTTGCGGCGCTGATAGGCGGCAATGTCCAGTTTTACCTCCCGGGCATATTCGGAGACTTGTAATTTTTCAGGCTTCCGCCCCAGGCGTTCAATGACGGCGTCGGCGAATTCGGCGGTTCCCACCAATTGACTGCTGAAGCCTTCCTTGTAGATGTCGGCAGTATGAATTCCTTCTTCTATGGCGCACGACCAGGCGTTTTTTACGGTTTCCGCTACATCCTGCTGCCCGATATGGTTCAGCATCATGCAGGCCGCACGCAACAAGCCGGATGGGTTGGCAATATTTCGGCCGGCGATATCCGGCGCAGACCCGTGGATGGCTTCGAACATGGCAAACCCTTCGCCGATATTGGCGGACCCCGCAAGCCCGACCGATCCGCTGATCTGGGCGGTAATGTCGGAGATCACATCGCCGTACAGATTGGGCGTGACTACTACGTCGAATATTTCAGGGGTATCGGAAAGCCGGGCAGCGCCGATATCCACAATCCAGCTATCGGACGCCAGATCGGGGTATTCAGCCGCAATTTCCTTGAAAACGCGGTGGAAGAGTCCGTCCGTCAGCTTCATAATGTTGTCTTTCACAAAACAGCTGACCCGTTTACGCTTATACAAGCGGGCATATTCGAACGCGTAACGGACGATTCTTTCGCAACCCGGCCGCGTGATGAGCTTGAGGCACTGGACAACCTCATCGGTCTGTTGATGCTCGATGCCGGCGTACAGGTCTTCCTCATTTTCACGAATGATGACCACATCCATTTGGGGGTGCCTGGTGTGGACAAAAGGATGAAAACTTTTGCAGGGGCGTACGTTTGCATAGAGTCCGAGTGTTTTACGCAGAGTAACATTGAGGCTCTTGTAACCGGATCCCTGCGGGGTGGTTATCGGCCCCTTGAGGAATACCCGGTTGCGGCGAAGGGCTTCCCAGGCTTCAGGGCTGATGCCGCTGGAATGTCCCGACAAATAAACCTGCTCGCCGATCTCAATTTCTTCCCATTCTATGCGGGCGCCGGCAGCCTTGAGGATTTTCAACGCAGCATCCATGATCTCAGGGCCGATGCCGTCTCCCTTTGCAACAGTTATTTTTTTCAATTTTTTCATGTTTTGTTGATTCTGGTGCAAAGTTATGGCTACTTTTGTATAAGTTTTTATTTATGTTTTTAATGAAAATTATAAATAAAATTTATGAATTTCACCCTTCGCCAATTGCAGGTATTCCTGGAGATTGTAAAATGGGAGAGCGTAACCAAGGCGGCTGAGGAACTGAATATGACCCAGCCGGCCGTCTCCATTCAGTTGCGCAATTTTCAGGCACAATTTGATGTTCCCCTTACCGAAATCATCGGCAAAAAGCTGTACGTCACCGAATTCGGTCGGTCTGTTGCCGTTATTGCTGAAAATGTTTTTCAGGATGCCGAGGCCCTTCAATTCCAAACAAAAGCCTACAGCGGATTGCTGACCGGCAGGTTGAAGATTTCTTCTGCCAGTACAGGCAAATATGTGATACCTTACTTCCTCAGCGATTTCCTGAAACGCCATTCCGGGATAGACCTGGTGCTTGATGTGACCAACAAGCAAAAGGTGGTTGAGAGCCTGACGCAAAATACGATCGACTTTGCTTTGGTTTCTGTCCTGCCGGAAGGGATTGACGTCTGCGAAGAGTTATTATTGGAAAACAAGTTGTTCCTGGTTGGGAACAAGCCGGAATTTGACCCGGTAGCCCCGCTCATCTTTCGGGAAAACGGATCGGCCACGCGCCAATCAATGGACCGCCATTTCGGAGGCGCCCTTGAACGGAAAAGCCTTGAACTGACCTCCAACGAAGCGGTTAAACAGGCCGTTATCGCCGGATTGGGGTATTCCATTTTGCCGCTTATCGGCATAAAAAATGAATTGGCCGTCCGATCACTTTTTATCGTCCCGTCTCCTGGCCTGCCCATTATAACGACCTGGCGACTTGTCTGGCTCAGGGATAAAAAACTGTCCCCTGCGGCATCCGCTTACCTGGATTTTCTGCGGGAGGAAAAAGAGCGGATCATCGGAGCGAACTTTCAGTGGTATCTGGATTATCCCCACCCGGATCAGGGTCGCCCGGAAACGACAGCGGCAGATTGCTGAACCCGGAGCGATTCCGCACACCCTCAAATCCTTCATCGAATCCCGATCCCTTCCGCCCGACGGATCAAATCCGCTATCCGGTTCGCAAAATCGGTCCATAACGCCTGCGGTAAGCCGTGCCCCATTCCCTCGTAGATTGCCAGTTCTGCGCCTGGAATGGCCGCCGCAGTCGCCCGCCCGCCGCTCACATCGCACATCTTGTCGGCGGCGCCGTGGATCACCAGGGTCGGCGTCCGTACCCGCCGGAGTTTGTCCGTCCGATCCCCGGATTTGAGCACGGCCACAGACTGGCGCAGCATCCCCAACGGGTCGTGATCCCGGTCCCAGGAACGACCGGCCCGCTCCGCAGCGGCTGCCTCGTCAAACGGGTATCCGGGCGAGCCGATCGCTTTGAGCGCCTGCACCTGCCAGATGATAAAACCCTGGCGGTCGTCCTGCGGCGGCGCTCCGATATGCCCCAGCGACGCAAAATCCGGCTGCCCCACGGATTTATCCCCCGTGGTGGACATCATCGAGGTCAGCGACCGGACCCTCTCCGGGTACTCGATCGCAACCGTCTGCGCGATCATGCCGCCCATGGACGCTCCGACGAGGTGCGCACTGTCAAAACCGAGGGCATCCAATAGCCCGATCGTGTCCGCAGCCATATCGGAAAGCGTATAGGTGGCTGAAGAGACATCCCCCGCCATGGCCGCATACAGGTCCGGCTCCGGCGCATCCGTGAAGTGGGTCGACAAGCCGGTATCCCGATTATCGAACCGGATCGGCTGCAAACCCCGGACAACGAGCGCTTCGCAGAAACCTTCCGGCCACGCAATCATCTGCGCCCCGCCGCCCATCAGCAGCAGTACAGGCGGCGCTGCGGGATCGCCGAAACATTGGTATACGATGTCGATCCGGGATGGGCCGACACTTGAGGCTTTTTTTACGGCAATCGCTTCATTCTCTGGAATCATGGCATGATTTTTTGAAGGTGATTGCCAAAAATATTTATTATAACTCGTTCATAATCAATTTTATAGTTAAATTTTTTCACATACAATATGTCGATTTTCAGTGCGTTCTATATATAGCAACTGACACCCCCGACCCTCTCACTCTCTCACCCTCTCACTCTCTCACCCTCTCACCCTCTCACCCTCTCACCCTCTTTCCTACTCCACCGCCGGTTTCCACCCCCGCAATATATGCTCAACGGTATATCCAGCGGCTTCCTCTGCCGTCAATTGGTGGGCCCAGCCGACCCTTTTCCCCGTTTCAGCTCCCGGGCCGTCGTTCTCATACTCGGCATAGAACGTCGTTTGCTCTGCATCGGGTTTGCTCCAGTTGTGCCAGCCTTCCGGTTTGATCAGTTTATCCAGAAAACAACGGATGAATGCGGTTTTGGCGTAAGGCCTCCAGGGTCGGCCCAGGTAGAAAGATTGCTCCGGCGCGTCTCCGGTAATCCGGCAATTCAGGAAAACGAATCCGAACCCGCCGTCTTTTTCAGTAGAGGCAGCAGTGACATACCCCCCTTTTTTGCAAAAGATCTCACAGTCTTCAAATACGGCGGTCGACCAGCCGAAGATGAAGTCTACTGTTCCTTCGATGTAGCAGTTCTTGTAATACTGCCTGCTTTGGGCGCCATGCGGGTACAGCGTGTCCTGGAACCCCAGGAACCGGCAATTGTAAAACGCGGCCTGGTCGCCGTCGATGCGCGCCGCCACGGCTTGTCCTACCGGACCGGCCGAGTTTTCAAAGGTCAGGTTGCGGGCCGTGAATCCCTCTCCGAATATGAAAAAGCTGGTCGAGCCGGTGGTTCCGATCTCCTCTCCGAACCGGTTCTTTTTGGCGGCGTAGTCGTCATAGGTCAATACCGTTTCATCGCGGCTTTCTCCGATGAAGGTAACCAGCACCTTGGAGGCGGGCAGCACCAGTTTTTCCTTGTAGGTCCCTTTTTTGATGAAGATGGTCGTCGTCTTTTTCCGGAAATCGGGCACGGCGTTAACGGCATCCTGGACCGTAGTAAAGTCGCCCGTGCCATCCTGCGCGACGGTGAAGTCGTAACCCTGGGCGGTCAGGCCGGGCAGGTTCAGCAGGAAGGTGATCAGGGTGGTAATGGTTGTTTTGAGTTGCATGATGTTGAATTGTTGACCACTAAGGGGTTTAAGGGGTGCTGGTTCGTTTCCAGAAATACACCGCGATTCCGGCTGCCAGTATGCCTGTTGCCAGGAACAGCGTTTCCGGGCCCGCGCCGTACCAGATCAGGCCGGCCAGGGTGCTGGACACCAGGGCGGTGATGCTTCTCAGCCCTTCATAGGTTCCGATGGCTGTTCCCAGGTCGGCTTTATCGACGACATTGCTGATCCAGGCTTTGGCGACGCCTTCCGTGCAGGCGGCATACAGACCGTACAGAAAGAACAGGCCGATGAATGCGGGGATGCCTTCCGCAAAGCCCATTCCGCTGTATACGACCGCAAACAAGCCCAGCCCCGCGATGAAAAGGCGCTTCATGCCCCATCGGTCGGCCAGCGCGCCGGCGGGGTAGGCGGCCAGTGCGTATACCAGGTTGTAAAAGATATAAATGCCGATCAGGGCGCTGTCCGAAACGCCCCGGTGTTTGAGCAGCAGCAGCAGAAAAAAATCGGAACTGTTGATCAACGCAAAGGCCAGTAACCCGGTCAACAGTCGCCGATACGGCAACCCGGCCTGAGGCAGGTATCGCAAAAAGCTGAAGAATCCCGGCGCAGAAGCCCGTTGGTCCGGGGCGGGAGCCGGCTTATCCTTCAGGAATAAAGTGGCCAGAATGGCCAGCAATCCCGGGAAAAAGGCCAGCAGGAACAGCGCAGCGTACGAAGCCGGGTGAAAATGCAGAAAGGCCAGCGCGATCAAGGGGCCGATTGCAGCGCCCAGCGTGTCCATGCTCCTATGGAAACCGAAAACCCGCCCTTTGGTGGCCGGAGTGGCTTCCAGCGCCAGCATCGCATCGCGCGCCCCCGTGCGAATGCCTTTGCCCAGCCGGTCGGTGGTGCGGGCGAAGAAAACCCACAACGGGGCCGTCCAGACGGCGAGCAACGGCTTGGAAAGGGCGCTGAGGCCGTACCCGGCCTGAACGAACGGCGCCCGCAGTTGCCGGGCATCCGACCATTTTCCAAAATAGCCCTTGCTCAACCCTGCAGTCGCCTCCGCCAGTCCTTCCAGCAAACCGATCAGGACCACCGAAAAGCCGACGCTTTCCAGGTATACCGGCATGACCGGATACAGCATCTCGCTGGCCATATCCGTGAACAGGCTGATCAGGCCGAGCAGCCATACCGTTCTGGTAAAAATGCCTTTGGCCAAGGTGCACTGATTTAAATGTGTTCAAAAAACCAAAACAAAGTCATGGAACCAAAACCCTCACTCTCCCCCTCCCCCCCTCCCCCCCCCCCCCCCCCCCTAGGGCTCCCCCGCCATCAGCCCCCCATTATCGAACAGCCACTCCGTCAGCCGTTGGGGCCAGTTACGCAGGGTCAGCAGGCTGGAACGGTAGCCCATGTTGAAAGCATGCCCGCCTTTGCCGTAAATGTGGACCTCCGCCGGTACCTGGGCTGCGTGGTACTTGTTCAGCAGGCTGATGACCGGGCCTGAGCAGCAGGCGTCGTCAATGGCTGCGACCATAAAAGCCGGCGGGGCATCGGCCTGGATGGAATCCGGTACGCCCAGCGGTCCCGGGTAGACCAGGATCTGAAAATCGGGTTTGCCGGACTCGCGGTCGATCGGATCCTTGGCCGAGGGGTCGCCGGCGCCGGAACCATAAGCTACAAATGCCGCCACTTCTCCCCCGGCTGAAAAGCCCATTACACCCACCTTGCCCGGATCGATTCCCCATTCCTTTGCCCGGTGGCGTACCAGCCGGATGGCCCGGTAAGCGTCTTGTTGGGGGTGTACATCCAGGGAATAGGGCGAATTTTCCTCCCTGGCCAACCGGTATTTCAACGCGAAGGCGGTAATGCCCAGGCTGTTGAGGAACACGGCGGCGTCCCGGCCTTCTGAATTAAAGACCAGCGTGCGGTGACCTCCCCCCGGGAAGATGACCACGGCCGTCCCGTTGGCTTTCTCTTTCGGCGGCAGGAAAACGGTAACGGATGGATTGTGCACGTTTTTGACCCACCAGTCCTGTGCCTGCTCGGGCTCGTCCTTCCGGTCCTCAAAACCGGGCGCCCCGTTGGGCCATAGGTGGATGACCTGCGGCTCGTCCTGCGCAGAGAGGATCGTAGCGGTGCAGCAAATGACTGCGATGATGGCTGATAAAAGTCTCATTTAAAGGTTGGATTTTTCAATTTTTCGATTGATCGATTGGCTCGATTGATCCGAATTTGGGCATCCGTTGGTTGGTCAGCCTAATCGGAACATTTGAAACATTCCAACAATCGTTTCAATTTTTTGATTTTTCGATTGATCGATTGGCTCGATTGATCCGAATTTGGGCATCCGTTGGTTGGTCAGCTTAATCGGAACATTTGAAACATTCCAACAATCGTTTCAATTTTTCAATTTTTCGATTGATCGATTGGCTCGATTGATCCGAATTTGGGCATCCGTTGGTTGGTCAGCCTAATCGGAACATTTGAAACATTCCAACAATCGTTTCAATTTTTTGATTTTTCGATTAATCCGAATATTTGGATTATGGTGACCGAACAACGAATGCCAGGAATCGAATCAATCGGATCAATCGAACAATCGATTTAATTTTACCGTCCGTGGTTCAAGGCATCACCCGCGCCATCCGATAGCTCACAAAGGCTATTTTCTGACTGTCCGGCGACCAGGACGGGACGTTGATCGTACCCTGTCCGCCGAAGAGCTTGGCCAGTACCCGGATTTCGCCGCCGTCCGTGGGCATAATCCGGAGCATTACGTCCTTGTTGGCGGGATGGCCTTCCACTTCCTTTTCGTAGGAAAGGAAAACGATCCACTGCCCGTCGGGGGAAGGGTGGGGGAACCAGTTGTTGTACTGATCCTTTGTCACCTGTTCCTCCCGGCTGCCGTCGGCTCGCATGCGCCAGATCTGCATCAGGCCCGACCGGACGGAATTGAAATAGATATAGCGGCCGTCCGGCGAATAATCGGGGCCGTCGTCCAGGCCTTTGGCCGTGGTCAGCCTGCGTTCTTCTCCGCCGTCAACCGGAATAGTGAAAATATCGAATTCGCCGTTTCGTTCGCCGCAATAGGCCAGGGTCTTTCCGTCGGGCGACCAACCGTGCCAATAGGACGGCCCCCGCTCGGTGATCCGCCTGGGGATGCCGCCGCCTGAAGGTACGGTATAAATGTAGGATTTCCCATCCGCAGACTGATCGCTGATGGCCAGCAATTTCCCGTCGGGGGAAAGGCCGTGGTCGTTATTGAGCTGATTGGCCGTACCCGTCGGGATCAGGGTGGGATTACCTCCATCGACAGGAATGGAATAAATATGGCCTTGCTGGTTGAAGTATAAGGTTCCGCCGTCTCTCGACCAGTTGGGCGCCTCGATATGATCGCGGGTGTGATACACCACCCGGCGGTCGCCCGAAGCGATGGGCACGGTCTCCAGCGTGCTTTCCAGCACCCGGTTGGCGCCGTCATCGGGCCGGAGTTCCTGGATCTCGACGTTGGAAAATACGGCTTTCTCGACTGCATCGGGGTCGTGCGCGCAGACGCCCAATCCGATATAGAACGGATCCCTGATCCTGATCTTGAAGGTGCCGCCGGCTGCATGCAGGGGCTCGCCTTCCTGCGCCAGGTACATGGATACGTAATCGCCTTCTTTCTCGATCCTGATCCGGGATGGCGCCGACACCCCCGACTGGATCTCGCGGGTAATCCCGCCTTTGGTTTCGCGGTACTGGATGGAGTTCAGCCCGTCGCCGTGGACAACCGCATCGGCGTAGGCGCCGTCGGGGCTGAGGTCCTGCCGGATGATCAGACAGGCTTTGCGGTGGGCGTTTCCGCCCGTTCCGATGAAGTCAATGTCCGCCGCCAGGGAAATATCCCCGGAGGCCTTTTTCCATACGTAATGGAGCTCATCCTTGTCAAACCACATATTCTCGCCGCTGCCGGCGATGAGGTACGTGCCGGTTTTGGGATTGTAATCCACCGAGCCGGAATGGCGTACCTTGCCGATATCGCCGTGGCCCTCAAAGATGCCGAGCCGCGATTTTCCGCCGGCATGGCAACCGGAAACGAATAATTGGATGCTGGTCAGCGTCAGAATGGAAAGAATGCCTGCAAATAATTTCATAACAATTGAAATTAATGGATAAATTGGGCGGTTACAGGCACAGGAGTGCTGCAAGATACCTAAAATCGACCATTTCAAAAAAAAAATCTGAAAATGAAAGTCTACAGGTTCCAGCGGGGAATCGCCGTCGAGAAAGGGCGCCGTTTTTACTTGTTCAACAACCGCAACTGGGATGAATTCGTCAACCGGGATGACCTTTATGCATTCCTGGAAAGGGAAACTGAGGGCGCAGAACCCATCCCGGATGCCGTCGAACTGTTGGATAAGGAATTGCTTGCTCCGGCTCAAAGCCAGGAGATCTGGGCATCGGGCGTAACCTATTACCGGAGCCGCGAAGCCAGGATGGAGGAAGCCAAAGATGCCGGCGGCGGCGATTTCTACGACCGCGTTTATGCCGCCGAAAGACCGGAATTGTTCTTCAAATCACCGGCTTATCGCGCAGTGCCTTCCGGCGGCAAGGTGCGCATCCGAAAGGATTCAACCTGGAATGTGCCTGAACCTGAACTGACCCTGTTCATGACCTCCGGCGGCAAAATCGTCGGGTACACCATCGGCAACGACATGAGCTCCCGGAGCATCGAAGGCGAAAATCCGCTGTACCTGCCGCAGGCCAAGACCTACGACGGATCGGCGGCGCTCGGCCCCTGCCTGTACGTACCCGGCAAACCGCTGCCGCCCGAAACGCTGATCACCCTGGAGATCACCCGGAAGGGGCAATCCGTTTTCTCGGATTCCATCCCCATCAGCCAGATGAAACGGGGCCATGAAGAACTGGCCGGCTTCCTGTTCCGCGAGCTGTCCTTCCCCCACGGCTGCTACCTGATGACCGGCACCGGCATCATCCCGCCCAACGACTTTACCCTCCTAAGCGGGGATACGGTCAGGATCGGGATCGAGGGGATCGGCTGGTTGGTGAATGTTGTGGAATGAAGAATCGAGGAACTGAGGAACCGAGGAATCGAGGAATCGAATACTCAGTTCCTCGATTCCTCGGTTCCTCCAAAATCAGAGTTTTTTAATAAACAAATTCCGCCACCGCACCTTGATGCCGCCGCCGTCGTGGATCTGGAGGGCGATCTGGCCGGTCGCCGCGCCGATCTTGGCATCCTTGAGCGTGATCTTCTGTACCCCGTTGAGCCAGGTGGTCACTTCATCGCCGACTGCCCGGACGCGCAGGGTATTCCATTCGCCCATTTTCAGGTTCTCGTCCTTCGGGTCGGGTTGAATGAGCCAGCCGCGGCCGTAGGATTCGTAGATGCCGCCGGTGAATTTGCCGGGAGGGGCCACTTCGGCCTGCCAGCCGGTGATCTTGGTGCCCTCGACGGAGCAGCGGAAGAATACCCCGCTGTTGCCTTCGGCTTCCTGCCTGAAATCCACCGTCAGGTCGAAATCCTTGAATTGTTCGGTAGTGCCGAGGTAGCCGTACTGGGCGTCGGGGCCGCTTTCGCAGACCAGCTCACCTTTGTCGACGTACCATTTTTCGGTGCCGTAGACGACCCATCCGGTCAGGTCCTTGCCGTTGAACAGGGACGTACCTTTTTTGCCGCCCATGGCGCCGGGCGTTTTGCAAGCCTGCAGGGCCAGTCCGGCCAGCAACAGGCATATGGTCAGCTTTCGCATATCAGAGTCGCTTGATTTTGATGTTACGGAACCAGATCTTGTTACCGTGATCCTGCAGGCCGATCGGGCCCATTTTAGCTTTGCCGTAATCGGGAAAATCCTTCCATTTTCCGCTTTGGGTCAGGGCGGTCCATTCCGGCGTCCAGAGGTCGTAGGAGACGATCAGCTCGCCGTTGAGGTAGTGCTCCACGTGCCCTTTATTGACCACGATCCGGGTGAGATTGAACTCGCCGACAGGCTTGGCGGCGCTTTTGGCCGGCGGGTGCATGGCGTAATTGGCCGCGCTGTGCTGCCAGGGCTCCAGTTTTTCCGGAAAGCCGACGTCGTCGATCAGCTGGTATTCCGGCGCGGTTTCATAGATCGCACCGTACTTGGGATCTTCTACCACGTTGAAGAAAACGCCGCTGTTGCCGGCCGGGGAGACCTTCCATTCCAGCGACAGGTCGAAGTTCTCAAATTTTTCGTTGGAGACGATGTCGGCGCCGTGTCCGTTCAGGCCACCTGTGCCCAGGGCGATCATTTCCCCGTTTTCTACCGCCCACCCTTCCATGGTGTCCCGGTTGTAGACATGCCATCCGTTGGTGGTCTGGCCGTCAAAGAGCAATTCCCAGCCGTCTTTTTTTTCGGCATCGGTAAGGGTATTCAAGGCGGGCGCCTGTTCGGCTTCGGCCTCGGCATTGTCCTGAGGCGTGCTGGGCTTGCACCCGAAGAGAAGGCTTGCCGCGACAAGCCATAGCAATCGTTGGTTCATATCGTTTTGATGGTTTTGAATCCCAAGTTTAGGCAATTTTTTGCTTTTGGACGCTTCTTTTCGGGTGCAGTTTTCGGGATGGGCGCTGAGAAAGCCTGTTTTCCGGTCTGATAATTTGCCCGGCCGTTGATCTCCCCTTTTTCAGGGAGGCAAAAAACCACGTTTCAGGCGATTGATTTCCAGGTGATTATCCTGGTAACTTTGTAGCGCTCAAAAAGGGCAATCCTTCCATTTTTCACCAGATAACTAAAATCATGAGCCAAAATCTCATCACCGTACAAGCCATTTACGAAGCCTTCGGCAAAGGCGACATACCGACCATTCTCAGCCATCTTGCGGATGACGTCAATTGGGAATCCTGGACCGATAATTCCGCACAAAAAGCCGGCGTGCCCTGGTTGCAATCCATGAAAGGTAAGGACGGCGTCCTGGCGTTCTTTCAGCTGATCGGCAATCCGGAGGTATTTCAAATAAAAGAATTCCAAGTCCTTTCAATAATGGACGGCGGCCGCCAGATCGCGGCTGAATTTGTCATCGAAGCAGATATCCTGTCCACCGGTGGCCATTTCCGCGACGAGGAAGTGCACCTCTGGACCTTCAACGATCAGGGTAAGGTCGTTCGCCTTCGCCACTATACCGATACGCACAAACATATGGTCGCAGCGGGATTTCCTGCAAAATAAAGCTATTCCCCGTCCAGCCATTTTTTAAAACTACCCGCATTGCGCTGACTGACGTAAAGGACCTTCGGAAAATCCACCTCCATGGACAATGCCAGTTGCGATCCCTCGGGACGAACCTCCTGGACGGACCCGATATGAACGATGCATTGCCGGTTAATTCGGAAGAAATACAGCGGCGGAAGCCTGGATTCCAGCTCTTCCAATGATCCGTCCACAGGGAATTTCTTGCCGTTCCGGGCAATGAGGAGCACGATCTCGTCCTTGTAGAAACCGGCGATCTGGTCCAGGAGGATGATAACAAATTTGGGTCCGGATCGCACCAGAAACCGCGTTTTATACCGGTTCTCCCCATTATAGACCTGTGGGGATGGTGTTGCGGAGTACCCCAAGGGGGCTTCTTCTCCCAGCGCGGCCTGAACGCCTTCCAGTTGTCCGCCCAGCCGGCGCAGGTTTTGATCAATCGTCTCGGAGATCCTTTGCAGGTACAAAGCGGCCTGATCCGGCGTTTGGGTGAGGATGTCCTCCCATTCGGCCAGATCACCGGCAAATGATCCTGATTCGATCTGCCGGCGGATTTCCTCCAGGCTGCTGACGGCTTTTTCTTTCCGCAGTTGTTCGGTCTCGACGCGGGCTTGCTGCCAGTTTCCGAGCAATTGGATGCCGATCTGGATGCTGGCAGATATCTGCACAATAATGAACGCTTCGGCAGAGGCTACCAGGATATGCATCAGCGCCAGCGGGTTGTTTTTGTGCAGTACGGCGTTCTCGTACCAGTTGAGCAGGATGAAAGTCCCGTCAAAAATGAACAACCCGCCCAGGTTCAGGACCGCCAGTTGGATCATCAGCCGCCTGAAAGTTCCTTTGCTCCACGGGGACTCCCGGTCCAGTTGCCGGCTGATCCGCCAGCCGAATTCCCAGATGGCGTAGATGGTCAGGGCGAACCAGGCGAAGCCGTACCAGGCAAACCCCGGCGGTTCCCTGAATTGCGCCATCAACCAGATCAGACTGCCCAGAAACAAGGCAAGGAACAACGGCAGCAGATACCGGATCCAGATATTCAGTTTTGTTTCCATGACCCGAAGTTAGGCTGAAATGCCCAAGAGTGGTTGAGGAAGCGAGTAACCGAGGAATTGAGGAACTGAAAACAGATTCAGCGGATTCATGACTTCATGGTTGAATGCCATCCTTGCCAGCTGTTGCAAAATCCTGTTTTTTTTACGCTAAACCACGGTATAGACTGCCGTCTCAGTCCAAAAAGAACCTGGAGGCATGCACTTGCGGGAAAACAAGTATGGCATCGTAGCTGTAAATGATCCGCTCCAACCCCGGGTCGACATTTTTGATCGTTTTGTTGAAAAGGGCTTTTCTGAGCGGACGAAGGTCGATGACCGACCATGCTGTTTCCGGCGTTGCTTTCAAAACGGTAGAAAAATCCACTTTGTCGAGGTATTGCCCGGCATCATACGGCTGATGCTTGTCGTCATCGCTCCGGCTGAAGGGTGTAAAACCGTTTTGGGTCCCCTTGCGACCAAGTGTATACAGGTGGAAGGAGGTTTGTCCTGACTGAGCGGCCAGTTCCGAGATAAAATTGCCTATATCGGGCACGTTCAGCGCGTTCAAACCCCGGTATACGTGGTTGGCGCCGAGTTTGAACATCACGCGCGGATCTTCACCTTTCTCTTTTGCCGCCGAATAATAGGCCGTAAAATGCCGCTTCATCATTTCGGCCCGCTGCCGGTTAGAGGCGTAGCCTTCACTGCGGTACCAAAGCTGGTAGATCTGGACGGATTCATCCAGTTCGCGGATAAGATCCAGTGCTGCCTGGCGCCCTTCGAAAGTTTTTCGCAAGCGATCAAAATCATCCGGTTTGACAATGGCCAGAAAGGATTTCGACGGGTCGCGGGCGCCGAAGGATTCCGCGTAGGCTTTTTCCGCCAACCGGTAGTATTCGCCGGCTACCGCTTTGGATTCCGGTGTGGCAGCCTCCGTTTCCAGCTTTTTAAAGAACATGCGAAAGGAGGCCGCAAATTCCTGGTCGAGCCCCCACAACAAAGCCCGGCTTCCGTCAGCCCCTTCCAGTACCGCCCTGGGAATTTCGCATTCTTCCTGCCAGTTGTAAAAAGGAATGCTCCACGGATATTGCCTGAAATGGGCTTCAAACCGGGCTTTCCAATCCGGGCTACCGGCCATTTTCTGTACCATCTCAGCCGTATAGGGGCCGGTTTCCGTAGCAAAATACCGGTATCCGATTGTTTTGAAATGCCGGAACAAAGCGGCCGTGAACTGCGGGTTTTCCGCCATCCCGTGGTCTTCGCCGATCAGGAAAAAACGGGCTTTTTGCCCTTCAGCCAGGAAAAAATCGAGCCCGTCACCGGCCAAGCCTTCAGTTGTCAGCTTGAATGTGCGTGCGTTTTTTTGCATGGCTTCCACCAGTAAACTGTCCTGCGCAACGACGATCCAGGGCAACGCGGCCAGCAAAGCCAATACGGTTATCTTCTCCATCCTTTCATGTTTTGATCAGGTAAAAAGGCAAAAGAAAGGGTTTTGAAGTCCCGAAAACAAGCAAAAAGGTCCGAACGAAAGCAATTTAGGGTTGAACGAAGGGATATTGGAACGGAGTGAACGGACCATCCCTCCGACTATCCGTTATCGCCCTACCACCGCCAGCTTCCGGACCAAAGGCCAACCGCCGGGCAGATCGACCCGAACCCAGTACAACCCTGCCGGTAGCTCTTCCAAGGGCAGGGTCGCCTGATCCCCGCCGGAAAAATGCAGATTTAGCCGTTGCAGAATTCGCCCCGCGCCATCCAGAACGGCGCCTTGCAGCTCGCTGCCGGAAAAGCCCGCAATCCGCAGTGCAGGTTGTTGCCCCGCGCTGACGGGGTTGGGAAACAGGTCAATTGTCAGGTTTTCCGCCGGATTGTTGGAAGCATTGGTAAACGAAACGGTGAAATCCAGTTCATACGCACAATCCCCGGCATCGGTGAGGGTGAGGCTGTATTCGCCGGGTTGGATGCCTGTAAGGGAAGGGGTGTCCGCACCATTGCTCCAGGCGTAGGTATAGGGCGGTGTGCCGCCGGTCAGGCTGTCCAGCAGAATGGCGCCGTCGGCGGCGGCTGGGCCTGAGGCATTCACCACCGTAAATTGCGGGCTGACCGGCGGACGGATGCCGATTATCTGTGTGACTGTATCCTTGCAGCCGAACCGGTCTTCGATGAAAAAGCGGTACTCGCCCGGCGCCAGACCGGAGGTTCCGGAACCGGTTTGCCCCGTCGCATCCTGCCAGGCGATGTTGTAGGGAGCGTCGCCGTTGAGGGAGAATGCTACGGCGCCGTCGGCTGCGTCGGTACAGGAAGCAGGAGTACTCGACTCAATGCCCGCGGCAAAGGCAGCCCGTTCGAAAGCGCCCATGTCTGTGTGGTCGCCGAGCATGCGGGGATTACCGGACAGGTCATGAGCGTAGGGCTGGCTGTCGGCGTCGCTGCCCGCATCGATGGCGGGAGAGCAGGCCGATACCCTGAAATCGCCGTTAGCGGGATCGACAAAGCGGGGGTTTTGACCAGCCAGCATGCCATCGCCGCATAGTTCACCGCTGACCGGAAGGTTGCAAATGGGCTGATTGGCCAGGCTGTTGTTGATGGAATATTCGTAGAAGTGGTTTGTATTCAAATCCTGGTTGAACAGCAACCAATACGGTGAAACAGCAGGCTCCCAGAGGATGCAGTTGCTGACCGACATGGAGCAGTAGAAGGTATCCTGGACGAAATCTTCGCTCCAGTTTTTTGAGATAGGGAAAGCCCCATTGTTGTTCAAAGTGCAGTTGATGAGAGCCGCCTCAGCCACACCCAGGTTACCGCTGGACAGGCCCAATGCTCCTCCATTATCATAAAACAAACAATTTGCTATAGTTGCGTAAGTGGTATTAACATAGTTAGATAATACATCATTTCTTAGCATAATTGCTCCCGCACCAGGAGAGCCGGTTGCTATATTTCGTTTAAAGACGGATGAATTGATCTCTACTACTGAATTGCATCTGTTAAACCCTTCAACCAAAACCCCTGCACCACGTCCAGATGCTATGTTACTATCAAAAACACAATTTGTAATTTTGGTAATGGTAGTGTCTACAGCCGAAAAAATACCCAATGCACCACCTCCACCGTTATTGGAGGAATTCCCCTCAAAATAGGAATCAGCAAATTCAAAGCGAAATAAATCGGAATTTTCATTCAACCCCGAATAGAAAAAGGTCAGGGCACCGTTAGTTCCGCGGTTAGCTTCGAAATCGCAATTATTGATGTACAACCCGCCGTTTATACAGTCCGTCAGCCAGTAAATTGCGCCGCCGCCGTCGATGGTACTATCCCGCAAAAAAACGCAGTTTTCAAACCGGTAATCGTCGCAGGCGTCAAAGAGACAAACGGCGCCGCCGCCTTGTCCGGCTCGGTTTTCCTCAAAAGTGCAATTGATATATCGCTGGGCTGCGCCATCCTGTACCGGCCCGGTTTTGTACACCCCGCCACCCCGGATCTCTCCCCGGTTGCGGTAAAAATAGCAGTTCTCCAGGGTGGGGTTGGCATAACGGCCATAGAGCCCGTTGCAATGCACACCGCCGCCATACTCCGCTGTATTCTCAATGAACCGGCAGTTGCG
Source organism: uncultured Lewinella sp. (assembly GCA_937873655.1). GTDB lineage: Bacteria > Bacteroidota > Bacteroidia > Chitinophagales > Saprospiraceae > JACJYC01. Next base: position 32,785 of record CALMYQ010000225.1, read on the forward strand.
GATGAGGGGTTCGCAGACGGGAAATTCCTCATTGGTATCCGCAAACAAGCCGCCGCCATAAATATTTGGGCCGAAGTAGTTGGGGTCGGCATGGACGGCATAACCTTGCGCAATCGTAAAGCCGTCGAGCACGGCGGTACTGTCCGCCCCGAGGGCATACACTACGTGGTAGCTGTTATCGCTGAGGTCGTTTTTGAATCGGATATCGCCGCTCAAAACAGTGGGGTTATTCTCCCAATCGCGTTGATCGGCGCTGGTTTCGTAACCTGCAAAGCCGCCCAGGATGGTCACGCCGGATTGGAGGCGGAAGGAGGCTTCACGGTTGTTATCCGCAGTGGGGTAATACGTACCCTGCGCCACCCAGATGGTATCCCCGGAGGTAGCCTTGGCGATGGCCGATTGCAGGTCGCGGAAGGCGCAATCCCAGTCGCTGCCGTCGGGTTGTCCCCACTGAGAGGCGGAAGAATCGACATAGATCCGCTGGAGGTCGGGGGCGGGAAATTCGCAGCTGCCGTCTGTAAATTTAGAAAATACAACGTCGCCGCCGTTTACGGTAAGACAGTGAAGGTTGTAGAATGCCTCACAATACCCTACTGTGCCGACGCATACCATTGATGGGAACGGGAAAATAATATCTCCTATCCCTTCGATCCATAAGGTTCTATATCCCATCCAACCTGGACTGAAAGGTGGTTGTATTAGAAATCCGACTTCCAATACCTTGCGCAGCGTGCCGCCATAACAAATGGTATCGGTTGAATATACGTGAAACAGGAATGTATCAGCTGTTACGCTATAGGATTCAGTCAGACCGATATAAACTGAGTCGCCGGCTTCCAGTGAGAAGTCATACATCAGGTATTCGCGACCGTTGTAGAAAGCCCCGGGCATAGAACAATCGCTGAACCGATAATAAACCCTTGGACCGTCCACCCTGTAGTAATTCTGTCCAAAGTAGGTTTCGCCCCCGACTGTTTTCAGGATCGGGGTCCAGGTTTTACCACATATGTCCACTTCGGCGCCGGTCGTGTAGGTCTCAATTTTATCCGGTAGGTAACTTGATACATGCACTCTCCATTCCGGCTCGTCGCCGGCAGTGGGAAACCAGGAAATTTGCGCCTCCAGCAAGGACATAGCGCCCAGCAAAAACAGGATAAAGAGTGTACATTTTTTCATGGGATGAAGATTTGCTGATATAAAAAAGACATGGGTATTCAGACGTCAACTTTCAAGTTGTCGCTTGAATCGGATCAAATGGCCAGGAAATAATAGAAAAAACCCGCATGAAGGGGAGGTGGGAAACCGGGCGGATTTTAGATGTATTCGGTGTTAGCATTTTATGGGATTAAATCTCGAACGCAAGCGTATCAAAGCCGTTCAGCGGCCTTAAAAATAAGCTCTGTTAAGATAAAATCAAAAAATCAAATATGATTTTTTTTACTGCATTCCCGTCAATTCCTTCAGCGTCACCTTGCCCTCGTAGATCGCCTTGCCCAGAATAGCGCCGAAACACCCTGCATCCCGCAACCGGAGAAGGTCGTCCATCGAAGCTACGCCGCCGCTGGCGATCAGGCGCAGGTCGGGGAAGGTTTCCCGGATCTCCTGGTACAGGTCAAGGGCGGGGCCCTGCAACAGGCCGTCTTTGGATACGTCGGTACAGATCACGTGCGTGACCCCTTCACCGGCATAACCTTCCAGGAACGGGATCAATTCCAGCTCGCTTTGTTCCTGCCAGCCGCTGACGGCAATCCGCCGGTCCCGCACATCCGCGCCGAGGATGATCCGGTCGGGACCGTACTCCTTAAGCCATTGGAGGAATAACGCGCGGTCCTTGACGGCAACTGTGCCGCCGGTGATCTGGCGTGCGCCGCTCTCAAAGGCGATGCGGAGATCGTCATCCGACTTCAGGCCGCCCCCGAAATCGATGTGCAGGCCGGTTCGGGAAGCGATACGCTCCAGTACCTTGTAGTTGACGATCCTTTTGGCTTTGGCGCCGTCCAGGTCGACCAGGTGAAGGCGGCTCAGACCTGCTCCTTCGAACATTTTAGCCACCTCCAGCGGGTCTTCGTTGTATACTTTTTTCTGCTCGTAATCGCCCTGCGTGAGGCGAACGCATTTTCCGTCTATAATGTCGATTGCAGGTATGATTTCCATTTGCCTTGGTTGAAAGGTCAAAGATACCTAACCCGGCTATTTCATTTTACCCTGATCGCATACTACTGGACAAAGTGGGCAGAGTGGGAGACTTAGAGAGGGAGAGAGTGGGAGAAAAGCAATGCCTTTACCCACTCTCTCACTCCCTCCCTCTCCCCGTCTTTGCCACCTTTTGCAAAAATGTCCATTAGTTGCCCTGATCAACATCTTCAATGAAACGGATCAACCCCCTGAAATAGGTATCCTGGTCGTCGTACATCGCCAAATGGCCCCTGGTAGGGCAATGGTGCGCCACAAGATCAATAATGGTCTGATTTGTCTGCAAATCCGGCTCAAGCAGGGCTTTGAGTTGCAGCAGACTGCCCAACGCCCATACTACTGGACAAAATGAGCAGAGGAGACAAATTAAAGAACCAGCGAGAGCTTGAAGGCGTTGCTTTTCAAGCTCTCGCTCACTCATCCTCTCGGGCTCTTTTTGACTCTTTTGTAAAAATGCCCAGTAGTGTGCCCAACGCCGAATGATAATGTTGGGAAATATCGGGCAGGGATTATCCTTCGTTTTTAGGGGCTAACAACAAAGGCGAAGGTGCCAGCCCTTCTCAACAGCGGATCCATTTTTTCGAAATCATCAAAGGCGCTTGATTCTTTTAGCAAAAAGAAATTATTATCCGGGTATTGACTTTTTTGCGCGTATTGTAAAAAATATTTCTCCTCGCATGGGACCGGATTAATTGTGACATGGTTCAGTTCGCTCTCATTATCTTTGAAATCTATTGATAAAATCGAGTACAATTGTAAAATGTAATGCCCGGGCTGAAGGGCTTTAAATTTAATAAGGGATTCTCTCCCGTTTTCTACCCTTTGCCAAAGAATCTGAAAAGAAGTGACTCCAGCGATTGAAACTTCGTGCAAAGAACCAATTTTCGGGATTATGTCAAATTTGCTGATTCCTTCATCCCAGGGCATAAAATCGCTAATAAAAATTTCTGTGAGGAATTCTACGCTTGAAATATTTATTTTTTCTCCAGAAACAAGGTCGGTCATGGTATCTCCCGGAGCAGAACTTAGGTAAAATTCATCTCCTACGCGAAGGGAATCTGGGGCGTTAATTTCAAACGGTATTTCGAATAAATATTCCCTGGTGCAAACTGGTTTATTGCAAGAAAAAAATCCCATGCCGGTAACAACGATACCTAGCAAAACCGGCAAGGGAAACGGATGATTATAACGGTTCATAGTTTTCAAACAAATTATCTAGATCAATAATGGTTTGACTTGTCTGCAAATCCGGCTCAAGCAGGGCTTTGAGTTGCAGCAGACTGCCCAACGCCGAATGATAATGTTGGAAAATGCCCGGGATGGTGAACCCGGAAACATCATCCGTAACATTTAAGTCCTCAAATGCTCCGGGAGAAGAATAATCATTATTATTGTCGTCAATCAGATCCAGGATCAACCCTCTGGGGATGAAACCGTTGACAAATCTGAAATCACATTCTTCAAAAACTGCAAGATCAGGATTGCAATCGAGCCCCTTGCCTCCTTCAAGAATATTGAGATATTTGAACCTTGTAGGCCCAGTAAAATTCAATCCATATTTTCTATCGGCATAAACTGGTCCGATGAAAAAGCCCCAGGCTTCGGCCAATGCAATTTTATCAGGGAAGCTGCCGATGGAATTAAAGGGTATCGTACCATAACCCAAATTGAAGATAGCATGGGTGCGGATATCGGACCACCAACTGCTGTTCACCTGCCGGAAATGGCTGGCATGTCCGGATTCGTGATAAACAGTTTCGGATATCCGATCAGAGGGCCTGTCCGGAGTGTAGGTCAGCCATAAATCGGGTAAATACAAACTTACAACCGAAAGGATATTGTCGGGGTTATATCCGTTAAACAAATAAGACAGGATGTAATTCGGATCTCCGCCGGCGGTACTGCCCAACATAGGAGCTGCTCCCGAAGCGCCGAATGCGGCATCAGAAAGCACAACAGTCATGTTGGCTGGCGGCAGGGTAAGGCCGTCGGTTTCGGCGAATTCGCGATAATCTAGAATGGCGTTGTGGACGGTTGCAGCATTCCAGAAGACTGACATAGATGAAAGCGGATTGGCATTTTGCTTATAAACAATGTGAATGTTGTTGAAAGGCAGTGTCAGGCTTCCGGCATAATCGGTCACCGGAAATAAATATTTAATCTTGGACCAATTGAGCAAAGGGCGGATTGTTGCAAACTCATTGGTGAATCTGACCCAGACCCAGCCTTTTCCGGAATAGTTTTTATCAATTTTGAAACACCCGTTTTCGTCTGTAAAAGTCCGGTGAATCGAAAAAAGCCCGTTCATAGTAATGACCTTTACTGATTTGACGCCCATCATACCAAGTTGTGTATCTTCAACCTGAATGCACCCTGCAGGATTTCGGATGTTGGCCGGTACGGCGCACCCGCAATCGTTCAGTACAATTGCACCTCCACCGGTGTCGTCCTTCAGGCAATCCGGCCAATCCGGGTTCCCCGGGACACAGGGAGGATCGCCGAAATCCCTGCAAGGCACATCATCACAGCCTGTGTTATCAGTAAGGCAACACGGAAGCTTAACGTAAAGGTGAGTCGTCGGCAAAATGGAGACATCTGGGTCATACAAATTGTTCCAGGCTGCCGTCATAACCTGCACCGAGTAAGGGTGATTGATGATTTTTTGCCCTAAAATAGTCGGCAGAGAATCGTTGGATGATCTGAAATCAAGCAAAGTGGATAATCCATCAACGCCAGGCTGTTGAACGGAATATTCTTCAAATTCAAGTTTTTGGCATGCGTTACATACATACATACATACATACACCAAGAGCCAGTACGGGAAGGAGTTTTAATTTCATAATATGGAGTTTTGATTTTATTTAAGCTACATGATGTTCAAAAGTAATATTTTTTTGTTAAAAATAAAATACAGGTTGAATTTTATTTTTAACAACTTCCTGCTCGTAATCGCCCTGGGTCAGACGAACGCATTTTCCGTCTATGATGTCGATTGCAGGTATGATTTCCATTTGCCTTGGTTGAAAGGTCAAAGATACCTAACCGGCTATTTCATTTTACCCTGATCGCATCCTACTGGACCAAGCTGGCGAATATTCGGTCACTGCTGTCCGGCCACGCACGCCGTCTTCGTTAAGTGTAATTTTGGTATTTGACGGGCGTCCGTAGAGCGTTGCGTTTGGTCTTTTGTGTGGTGTCAAGCGGCAACTTCCCGTTGCCCCTTGACTTGTTGATCAAAATATCGCAGAACTTTAAAAAAAACAGCTCTTTACATCAAAGGTTATCCAAAAACACATTTTAATGCCGGGGGTAACGCTAATCAATTACTAATTTTGCTCTGGCGGTACTTTTGCCACCCCCTGCAGAAATTGCGGCGCTCAGCCTGACAACTGAACTTCGACTTCGCTCAGCTACCGGGCCTGACAACTGACAACTGACAACTGACAACTGGCAACTGACAACTGACAACTGACAACTGACAACTGACAACTGACAACTGACAACTGTTACAATAAGTGCGACTTGACAAGTGGCTCGTAGACAACGGTCTGTTCGAATCGCGCGAGAAAGCGCAACTGGCCATCCGGGAGGGTAGCGTCCTGCTCAACGGCAGCGTCGCCTCAAAACCTTCATTGCCCGTTCTGGAACCGGATCAGGTGACCGTACTCGGACCCGGGTTGCGCTACGTCAGCCGGGGCGGGCTCAAACTCGAAAAGGCAATCGGGGCCTTTCAACTGGATTTTTCCGGCAAGACGGTCCTGGATATCGGCGCCTCCACCGGCGGCTTTACGGATTGCGCGCTCCAGCACGGTGCGTACCGGGTTTTTGCTGTTGATGTAGGCCGCGACCAGCTCCACCCATCCCTGTCAGCCAATGAAAAAGTGGTCTCTATGGAAGGTCTTCATCTGAGAGATCTGACGTTGGAAATGGTTGAAAATACCCTTGCAGATTTCATTGTAATTGATGTCTCCTTCATCAGCCTCAAATACATATTCCCTTATCTCCGGCCGTTCCTCCAACCCGGCGGCCGAATTATCGCGCTGATCAAACCCCAGTTCGAAATGAAGAGCAAAAGACGCTTCAAGAACGGCATCATCAAAGACGAAAAGGTCCGCGGGGAGGCCCTGGAAAACGTAAAACGCTACGCCGCCGCTTCGGGATATACCCTGCTGGAATGCGTACCCACCTTTGAAGACCGGCAGGAGAAGAATGTGGAGTATCTGGGGTTGTTTGTCGCTGAGTAAACGACGGACGCTTAAATTCGGAACAATCGAAAAATTGAAACGATTCTTGGAATGATCCGAATGAATCGATTGAGTTGACCAACTGACGGACGCCCCAATCGGATCAATCGAACAATCGAACAATCGAACAATCGAATCAATCGAACAATCCTTTATTGAGGAACTGAGGAATCGAGTATTCGAGTAACCGAAGGCAAGACCAATCGGATCAATCGAATCAATCGAACAATCGAATCAATTCAATTCAATTCAAATAAATCCGCTGTCCCGGGATCAATATCTCATTGGCATCCAGTCCGTTCAACATCCGCAGGCGCTCCACCGTGATGGCGTTCTTGCGGGCGATGCTGAACAGGGTCTCGCCGTCCTGTACGATGTACTGGGTTCGCTTTCCGGCCGGTTCGAAGTCTTCGGCGTAATTGTTGGCGGAAGGCGAATAAACCGGACTTTTGACCTGCAGCCTGGAAGTGGACGTATTGTCGTAGGATACAGGGCCCATGACGCTGACGCCCTGAGGGGAAGATGTCGGCTGATCATACCCCGTCGGGTAGGCCGGCGAAGACGGGGTAGTGGAATAATTCAGGTTGTAATTCGCGGTCGGCGCCGGATAAGTGCCGGTAGCCGCAGGAACGGGTGTTTCGCCGGTATTGGTCGGCCGCATGTACAGCGGCGTCGAATCCGTATTGTCGTACGATGACGGCGAAGCGGTCTGCGACTGGCTGTACACCCGGATCGGGGCGGATTGACTGTCGTATTCGGTAGCGCCTTTGGCCGTTTCCGTTGAGGGCGTACTGGTAGTGGAAGTCCCTAAAATGGACGGCGGGCAATCGCAATCCGTGGTTTTGAGTTTCTGACCCACCTTGAGCACCTGATTGGCCGTCAAACCGTTCATCTCCCGGAAACGGGCCTCGGTATAACCGAATTTCAGGGCCAGGGAAGCGGGCGTATCGCCGGCCTGGGCGGTATAATAGGCCTGCTGGCCGGAAGACGTGGAGGTCGTGATCCGCTGATCCGTACCTTCGTAGGGGATAGGGTAGGTAACCGCAGCTTTTTCCGCCGTATTGGTTGTAGCCGGGATGAAGGTGAGCCCGGATTTGGTGGTTATCTGGTTGGTGGCGGCTGAGGTGGCGGCTTTGGCTGTGGTCGTCGCGGTTGCGGGAGCAACTTTCAGGGTCGAACCTGCCCGGATCGTGGTGGAACTGCCCATATTGTTCCAGCTCTGGAGATCCTTGACGGAAACGTTGTATTTCCTGGAAATGGCATATAGGGTTTCGCCTTTCGCAATGGTATGTTCCGCAACCTGATTTTGGGCTGCTGTGGGTTGGACCGGCGTTTTGGCCGTAACCGTTGACGGCTCGGTATACACCGGATTCACCTCGTATTCCTTAGGTCCGAGCGTGATCGGCTGACTGCCGTCCGAATCGGTTTTGCACAGGGAGGCGATATAGTTGTCCAGCTTTTTCCCGTTGACATTGGCGAGGCGCAAGGCGTTGTTGGCGGCCTGATCGAAGGTTAGCCCCTTGCGCTCCTCAATGATCCCGATCTGTGGGATCACCGTCAGGTCCGTGTACGGTGTGTTGGACCGCGGGGCGATCTGCCGGAAGATGTATTCCTCCATGCAGTCGTGGTTCATGATCCCTTCAAACGTGATCTCCGCGGAGGAGCTTTTATTGGTATTGATATTCTCGCCGATAACGCCGGTGACCCGGTCAAAACGGAATTGGTAGGCCGGCGACTGGTAGTCGATCACCTGGTCGTTGAACAGCACGTAGCTGGCCGACTGAACAGGAGAAACGGTGAATACCCGGTTATTTTTGCGATAAACGACGAAGACTTCGTCCTTGCGGCCGTTGATGCGTTGCACCATTTGCTGGTTGAACAGCCCGTTGTCACATCCGTACAGCGGCGTCGGCAACTGGTTGGAATAATCCTTATCCGATTCCACACCGACATCCAGGATCATCTTCTCACCCGTCGACAGGGTAACGGAATAGGTGGTATTGCCGCCCGTGGGGCCGCTGTATTCCAGTTTGTCCATGCAATTTGGATCGTACAGGATAAAAAGCCGGTCGGCCAGGGCGGTGTTGATCATCAGGGCGATCAGGGACGACATTAACAGGATGGTCTTCCTATTCATCAGGATGCAATTTGGTTAAAAGAAACAATTGACGGTTGACGGTTGTCATTCCGGGCTTTTAATCCTTTGACGAAAAGCACGTCTTCAAACCTGCCGTTAATCACCAATAATAAATCTAATTTACGTTAAGCCAACAAATTACACAATAAAATCATTTAAAAATATCAACAAAACGATGGAATTATCGATTTTGTTGTTGTTTTTTGATTTAAATTCCGCTCTTAAAAAGCATGGTCCGGACCATTATCGGCCTTGTGGGTGCGCTGATCGCCTTGCCGGTCGTCGCTTATTATTACGATCATCCGCTGGATAAGTTGCAGTGGGATGCGCTCGTCTTTGCCGTCCGGCTGATGCTGACGGTGGCTTTATTCTCCTTTCTGGTCAGCGAGATCACCCGGAATTACAGCCAGGTGGACAAACTCTGGAGCATCATGCCCGTCATTTACAGCTGGCATTTCGCCCGGGCCGCAGAGTGGGATGAGAGGCTGGTCCTCATGGCGGTTATGGTCACCATCTGGGGGTTGCGGCTTTCCTTCAACTTTGCCCGCCGGGGCGGCTACCACTGGATTCCCTGGAAAGGGGAGGAAGACTATCGATGGAGCATCCTCCGCAAGGACCCCAACCTGAAAGGTCGCCTGCGCTGGGGATTGTTCAACCTGTTCTTCATATCGCTTTACCAGCAATCGCTGATCTTGTTGTTCACGCTGCCGGCGGTCCTGGCCATGGAGGGACGGGGAACGGAAATAGGGTTTCCGGACGGTTTCGCCGCCGGGATCATGCTGGGCCTGATCATCCTGGAGACCCTTGCCGACCAGCAGCAATACAACTACCAGGAAGAGAAATACCGCCGGATCCGGAACAAGGAACCGCTCACCGGGGATTACGCCCTGGGCTTTTGCACCCGCGGACTGTGGCGCATCGTTCGTCACCCGAATTACGCCGCCGAACAATTGATCTGGGTAGCCTTTTACCTGTTCTCCGTGGCGGCCACCGGCCGGTGGCTCAACTGGTCGCTGGCAGGCGCTGTTCTATTAATGCTGCTGTTCCTGGGCAGTTCCGATTTCAGCGAGAAGATCTCAGCAGCCAAATACCCGGCCTACCGGGATTATCAGCGACAGGTGCCCAGGTTCTGGGGCCTCAAAAAGCGGCAACTTTTACTTAATGGGAAAGAAAAAAATAACCCTTGAACTGGAGGAATACCCGGACAGCAGCCAACTGCCGGATTCCGATCGCCGGTTACTGACCGAAGCCCGGGCAGCCCTTGATCTGGCCTATGCGCCCTATTCCGGCTTCAGCGTCGGCGTGGCGGTGCTTACCGCCTCCGGGGCCGTAGTCCGGGGCGGCAACCTCGAGAACGCCGCCTACCCCATGTGCCTCTGCGGCGAGCGGAGCGCCCTGGCTGCCGCCGCCTCACGATACCCCGACGAGCCGGTCGTCGCGATGGCCATTACCGTCCGGCACCGCGCAAAGACCATCGCCGAGCCCGCCGGCCCCTGCGGCGCCTGCCGCCAGGTGATCAGCGAAACCGAAGACCGGTTCAAACAGCCCATCCGCATCATCCTGCAAGGGGAGACCGGCCCCGTGGTCTGCGTGAACACGGTGAAGGACCTGCTGCCGTTGTATTTTACGGGGGCGTTTCTGTGAAATTAAGGTATAATGCCGATTGCGTGCTGCATCCCTCGCTGGGCGCCTACGCTAAAATTTCAGCCTCCGGACGACGTAGTCGCCTATGGCGGGTGGAGTCAGCAACAGCTACGGGGAAAAAAGGGGTGAGTTTAGAGCCATACTACTGGACAAAATGTGCAGAGGAGATCAATTAAAGAACCATCGAGAGCCTGAAAAGCAACGCCTTCACGCTCTCGCTCACTCATCCTCTCGGGCTCTTTTTGCCTTTTTTGCAAAAATGTCCAGTAGTCTTGGTTTTAAAGGCAATCAATTGCCTTTGTATTATACGATAATTTTTAACCTCAGGCTCGGCATGTTGTGTTAACTTGATTTTTCATCGCGCGCAGCGTGATAAAAATCAAAACTTTGCGTCTTAGCGTCATTGCGTGAGAACCACTTTTTTGAACATTCTCTCTTGGTGTAGTCACACTTTTCTGAACAAGCTAGCCGGTTTCCCGCCGGAATTATCTATATTTCTGTCCGAGACTGTTCAGCATTTTGTGTCGCCGGATTTTTAACACGCGCAGCGTGATGAAAATCAAAGTTTTGCGTCTTTGCGTCTTGGCGTGAGAATCACATTTTTGAACATTCTCTTCTGTCCATATTCATCCTTTACAACACCTGATCCATGACCCGTTCAATTCCAATCCTTGCCCTTTTCAGCCTCCTAACCACCCTGACCGCCTGCACCCCGTCCAAAACCCCGGAACCCGAACAACCCGCCATCTCCACCCACGACCAACTGGTCCGATTCTTCTTCGATTGGCGCAAATTTGCCGAGCCGGAAATGAAGGACGGCGTGCCCGATTATTCCCCGGAAGCCATGGCGCAGCAGCACCGGGAATCGGAGGCCTGGCAAAAACGCCTCAACGCCGTTGACACGACCGGCTGGCCCATCCCTGACCAGGTGGACTGGTACCTGATCTGGGCAGAAATGAACGGGCTGGATTTCATGCACCACGTCATGCAACCCTGGGTGAGGGATCCCGCCTTTTATGTCTGGTTTCACTACGACCCGACCGACGTGCCGGCCAGGGAAGGCCCCAATATCCACGGTTGCATCGAATTGCCGGACTATGCCCAACCGCTTTCCGGAGCCGATGCGGCGGAAATAGCCGCCCGGTTGCGGAAAGCGCCCGCCGTATACGAACAGGCCCGCCGGAACCTGACCGGCAATGCCCGCGACCTGTGGACCACCGGTATCCGGAGCATCGAAGAACAAGGTGCGTCGCTCCTGGAATTTGCCGGTGAACAGTCCGCTGCCCATCCCGATCTGGCGGCAGCCGCCCATGAGGCCCAGGCGGCTTCCGAATCATTTGTGCTTTGGCTCAAGGAACAGGCGCCCTCCAAAACCGGCCCTTCGGGGATCGGCAAGGACAATTACAACTGGTGCCTCCAAAAAGTGCACCTCATGCCCCACAACTATGCGGAAGAAGAACGCATCCTGCAGCGCGAACTGGACCGGTCGCACGCCTCGCTGCGCCTCACCGAACACCTCAACCGCAACCTGCCGCAACTCGTCAAGATAGACAACGCTGAGGATTACGACAGGGAGATGAACAAAGCCGTCACTGAATACATGGCGTTTCTGAAAGACGCGGAGATCATGACCGTCAAGGATTATATGGATCCCGCGCAACGGGCTAAAATCGGCGCCTTCCGCCCCAATGACGGGATCCGCGGCTTCTTCGACGAGATCAACTACCGCGACGCCATGGTGATGCGCACCCACAATTACCACTGGATCGAACTGGCCCGCCTGCGCGAAGAACCCTACGACGATCCGATCCGGCAGACGCCGCTGCTTTTCAATATCTTCGATTGCCGGGCCGAAGGGCTCGCTACGGCTATGGAAGAACTCCTCATGCATGCCGGATTGTTCGAGAACCGGCCGCGCGCCAAAGAACTGGTCTGGATCATGTTGGCCGAACGCTGCGCCCGAGGCCTCGGCGGACTGTACCAGCACGGACTGGAAATGGACTATAATCAGGCCTGCGAATTTGCCTCCAAATGGACGCCCCGCGGCTACCTGCCCGCCGACGGCGGCACCATCACCCACGAGGAGCAGTTCTACCTGCGGCAACCGCCGTACGGCAGCAGCTACGTCACCGGCAAATTGCTGCTCGACCAACTGCTCGCCGAATACGCCCGTCAGCGAGGTGACCAATTTACCCTCAAAGAATTCATGGACGACCTCAACCGGGCCGGCATCATCCCCGTCTCACTCCTGTACTGGGAAATGACCGGCGACAAATCCCTGGTGGAAAAGGCTGTGATGGGCGATTGATGGCGTCTATTGCTCCATTGTTTCATTGCCAACTGCCAACTGCCAACTGCCAACTGACAACTGCCAACTGCCAACTGCCAACTGCCAACTGACAACTGCCAACTGAAAAAAAATCCCCGCCATCTAGCAAATTTCCCCATAAAGACTTACCTTTGCGTCCGCTTTTGCGTGAACCCGCCGCTGACCAGCCTTTTCCAGGCTAATACTGCGGCAAAATCCAGGTGGAAAATGGATCCCTTAATTGAATTTGTGTTGCCCATCAAGGGGTTGCACAATGGCCTCCACCACTACGACTGGGAAATCGGTCCGTCGTTCTTTGAGCAATTTGAGCAATCTCCCATCCAGCGGGCCAAAGTGGCCATGCAGCTGGAACTGGACAAGCGGCCCTCGATCTACGAGTTGAATTTCACCTTCAACGGTACCGTCGAAGCCGAGTGCGACCGGTGCCTCGCGCCGATCCAACTGCCGGTTGAAGGAGAAGAGAAGCTGGTGGTAAAACTGGGGGAAGATGACGATCAGGACGATGACCCGGACGTGATCTTTATTCACCCGGAGACCCAGCAACTCAGCGTTGCTCATTTTATTTACGAGTTCATCGTGCTGAACTTGCCCATGATCAAAGTGTACGACTGTGAATCCGAAACCTCAAAGCCCTGCGATACGGAAATGCTCAAACGCCTCAATCAGGCCGAAGAGCAAAACCCGCAGGATGATCAGGGGTCGGTGTGGGACGAATTGAAAAAATTGAATAACTGAACATTCGGAAACGAATTAAATATTTTGCACAATGGCGCATCCTAAGAGTAAAGTATCCAAGCAGCGGAGGAACAAGCGCAGGACCAACCACAAAGCGGCCATTCCTCAGATCGCTACCTGCCAGACGACCGGCGAAAAGCATATCTACCATCGCTCCTACAAGGACAGCGAAGGCAATACCTACTATCGCGGCAAGCTGCTGATCAAAACGGATATCGAAGAATAAACACGTTCGAGGACGTGAAAAATAAAGCCTCCATCGGGAACTCTTTTCACGATGCGGGGCTTTTTGTGTTGTCACAACTTTAAACCATCGCGATGAAGCGGATCATACAATCACCGAATGCGCCGGCGCCGATCGGCCCCTATAACCAGGCCGTCATCCACAACGGTACCCTTTACATCTCAGGCCAGATCGCCATTATACCCGCTACCGGCGAACTCCTCCAGGGGACTATCGAGGAGGAGACCCGCCAGGTGCTGGAAAACATCAAGGCGATCCTGACCGAAGCCGGTACCTCATTCGCCAACGTGCTGAAATGCTCCGTCTTTGTCAAGAACATGCACGACTTCGGCCGCATCAACGCCATCTACGCCGAATACTTCGACGAAGCCGCCGCACCCGCCCGCGAACTGGTGGAGGTGGTCAACCTGCCGAAGTTCGTCAACATCGAAATTTCGGCCATAGCCGCCGTCTAATTATTTATCATCATGGAATCAAAAAAGAGAATTCTCTCCGGCATTCAGCCGACCGGTAACCTGCATTTCGGACGTTATTTCGGGGCCGTCAGCAATTGGGTGAACCTTCAGGAAACCTACCATTGCTTCTACTGCGTCGTCGATTACCACGCGATGACCATGCCCTTCGTACCTGCCAAATTGCGGGAAAACAGTTGGGAACTGGCCATCAACCTGCTGGCGGCCGGTATCAAACCGGAAAATCTCTTTATCCAGTCCATGGTACCCGAACATACCGAGCTATCCTGGATCATGAGTTGCTACGCCTCCTACGGACAATTGTCGCGCATGACCCAGTTCAAGGATAAGAGCGCGCAGGCCCAGGAGTCGGGGTCCGATGATTTCATCTCTGCAGCCCTGTTCGGTTATCCCGTCCTGCAGGCAGCAGATATCCTGATCTACAAGGCGCATTTCGTGCCGGTGGGAAAGGACCAGGAGCAGCATGTCGAGTTTACCCGCAATATCGCCCAACGGTTCAACAACCAGACGGGCAAGGAATATTTCGTGTTGCCGGAAGCCTTGTTCACGGAATTCCCCAAGATCATGTCAACCGCCGATCCGACCCGGAAAATGAGCGCCAGCCTCGGGGAAAAACACAATATCGACGTCTTCGCCGACCCTGACCGCATCCGCAAGCAGGTCCGCTCAGCCGTAACCGACACCGGCGATACCCCGGCAGGAACGATGAGCCCCGGCGTGGAAAACCTCTTCACCCTGTTGAATGCCTGCAAAAAACAGGAAGCCCACGACAGCCTGATGGCGGATTACAACGCCGGAGCGCTCAAGTACGTCGACCTGAAAGAAGCCGTTGCAGATGCACTCGTTGAGATCAGCGGGCAACTGCGCGAACGAAAAAAGGAACTGACCTCCGACCGGAAGGCCGTTAAGGAACAGCTCAAGGCATCGGGCGCCGCCATCCGCGAACACGCCCGCCTGACCCTGCGCGAAGTGAAGGACCTGGTGGGGCTGGTCAACCCGCGTTAATTTCGATTTCACTGTACGGGCAACCCTTGTGGTTGCCCCAATATATCAGCCATGAAAATCATCTGCATCGGCCGCAATTACGCCGACCACGCCAAAGAACTGAACAATCCCGTGCCGGAGCGGCCCATCATTTTCATGAAGCCGCCGACTGCGCTGCTCGTCAACGACAAGCCGCTGTACTACCCGGAATTTACCAAAGACCTCCACTATGAAGCCGAGATCGTCCTGAAGATCGCCAGGAACGGCCGCCATATCCAACCGGAATTTGCGGCTGAATACTACGACGAGGTAGCGCTCGGGATCGATTTTACCGCCCGCGACCTGCAGGCCGAACTCAAGGGGAAAGGCCAGCCCTGGGAACTGGCCAAAGCGTTCGACGGCTCAGCGGCCATCGGTCCGTTCATTCCCGTCAGCGAGCTGCCCGATCCGGATGCCATCGAATTCAGGCTGGCCAAAAACGGTGAGACCGTCCAGCACGGCAATACCCGCGATGTGATTTTCTCCTTCAACGACATCATTGTGTTCGTTTCCCAATTCTTCAAATTGCAAATGGGCGACTACATTTATACCGGCACCCCGGCCGGCGTCGGCCCCGTCAAAATCGGCGACACCCTGAAAGGCGAGATCTTCACCAAAACCGGCCCGAAGCCTTTGCTGACCTGCGAAATCAAATGACCCGGCAAGCGGATTCAATTTTTTAGGGGATACTTACAAACATTGTTCTATTTTTGCCCCGCAATTAACAACCAAGGAATCCAATGCCATATCTATTTACGTCAGAATCCGTCTCGGAAGGTCATCCCGACAAAGTAGCCGACCAAATTTCCGACGCGCTTGTAGATCATTTCCTGGCCTTTGATGCCCAATCCAAGGTCGCCTGCGAAACGCTCGTCACCACCGGGCAGGTCATCCTGGCAGGCGAGGTCAAATCCTCCACTTACCTGGATGTACAGCAGATCGCCCGGGATGTCATCCGCCGCATCGGCTATACCAAGTCCGAGTACATGTTCGAGGCCAACTCCTGCGGCGTGCTGTCGGCCATCCACGAACAATCGCCGGATATCAACCGGGGCGTAGAGCGGACAAACCCCGAAGACCAGGGCGCCGGCGATCAGGGTATGATGTTCGGATATGCCACCAACGAAACTGAAAACTACATGCCGCTGGCCCTCGATCTGGCGCATAAGATCCTGCAGGAACTGGCTGCCATCCGCAAAGCAGGCCAGGAAATGACCTACCTGCGGCCCGATTCCAAATCCCAGGTCACCATCGAATACTCCGACGACCACGTCCCGCAACGCATCGACACCATCGTGGTTTCAACCCAGCACGACGAATTTGCGGACGACGCCGCCATGCTCGACAAGATCAGGGAGGACGTCATCCATATCGTCATCCCCAGGATCAAAGCCGGCCTGAAGCCTTCTCTGCAGAAATTATTCGATGGCGATATCACCTACCATATCAACCCTACTGGCAAGTTCGTCATCGGCGGCCCGCACGGCGATACCGGCCTCACCGGTCGCAAGATCATCGTAGACACCTACGGCGGCAAAGGCGCGCACGGCGGCGGCGCCTTCTCCGGCAAAGACCCCTCCAAGGTCGACCGTTCGGCAGCCTACGCTACGCGCCATATCGCCAAGAACCTGGTAGCAGCCGGCGTATGCAGCGAGGTGCTGGTGCAGGTCTCCTACGCCATCGGCGTTGCCGCTCCGACCAATATCTACGTCAATACCTACAACACGGCCAAGATCGGCCTCTCCGACGGCGAGATCGCCAGAAAGGTGGGCCAGCTCTTCGATATGCGGCCTTACGCCATCGAAACCCGCCTGAAACTGCGCAATCCGATCTATTCCGACACGGCCGCCTATGGCCATATGGGCCGCTCCCCGGAGAAAAAATCCGTCGAACTGGTCAACGGCTCCGGCCAGAAACTGAAACTGGACGTAGAAACCTTTACCTGGGAAAAACTGGATTATGTGGATAAGGTGAAGACGGCGTTCGGTTTGTAAGTTGCCAGGTGTCAGTCGTAAGTGGTCAGTCGTAAGCCAAGGTAAGCTAACGCTTCGACGCTACAACGGCTGCCAATGTGAAGCCATTACATACCGGCCCTACAGGCCGGAAACCAAATATTCAAACCAAGTACTACCAATATAGCGGACCTGACGGCCTGCGCCGTCGTTTTACAGACATGGAAGTCCCGTTCAATCTTCAACCTTGGGCTCGAAGTCATTAAATATTGGCTCTTTGCGAAACCCCTGTAATAATCACTTCGTCAGATCCCAGACCCAGTTTCCCTGCGAGTCGAAATACCCGATCTTATCGCCCTGTTCTACCCGGAACAGGCCCTGGCCGACGTAAGAAATGAACTCGTAATCCGGTTTGACGATCAGCTCGCCTTCGAGGTTGGAGAGTCCGTTGAAGCCCTCAATGCGGACCTTGGCGTAACCGTTCTGGAAATCCTCGATGCGGTCGTACTTGGGGGGGATGATGGCAATGCCCCGCTGGTTGATGATCCCCCATTTGCCGTTGATCTGAACGACGGCGACGCCATGGTGGAACTCGCGGGCCCCCTGATAATAGCCGTTGTAGAGGTCCGATTTTTCCGTGATATAATAGAATCTGTATTTTTCATCCCGGACCAGCCCCCTGCCTTCCTGAAACTTCAGCAGCCGGTCTACCTCCGGGGGCATGACAATGTTGCCTTCCAGGTCGACCAATCCCGCATTCTTAATGCCCTGATAAACGACAGCCCGCTCACCGGCGTAATCCTGACAGCGCGTAAACTGGAATGGTGTTGCCAGGCTGCCGGTCCGGTCGATGTATCCGCATTGTCCCTTGAGGTAAGCGGCCGCCCGCCCGCTCGAAAAGGCGGATACCTTGTCATAGACATCCGGGATCACGAGCGTGCCCGTGGTGTCGATAAACCCGTATCCGTTCTTGTATTTGACCGCAGCCATCCCCTCGCTGAAGGAATCGATGGCCAGGTAGTCATCGGACGTGATCTTTTCACCCCGGAAATTGATGACCCCGTACCGGATCCGGTCCCGCCCGTACCGGACAACAGCCAATCCGTGGCGGTTAAATTCATCGATATTGGAATAAGCCGGCCGGTCTACATATTTGCCGGTTTTGTCGATCAGGCCGTACTTGCTCTTATCCACGACGCGGGCTACGCCGAAAGCAAAGTCAAAAGCCTTTTCAAATTTGGAAGGGATCACCATTTCATCCTGCGGATTGATGAAACCGGCCCCTTTTTCGTCGTACACCCAGGCGAGGCCTTCCTTGAAATTCCCGGCGCGCCGGTATTTGAAGTCGATGGCCACATCGCCCTGTTTGTCGATAAAACCCCATTTGTACCCCAGCTTGACGGCTGCCAGGCCCTGGCTGAAATCCCGGACCTCCCGGAAGCGACAGGGGATCACCTCGATGCCGTCGGCGTTGACGAATCCCCACATGCCGTTGCGTTTCACGGCCAGGCGGCCTTCGGCAAAAGAGCCGATCTCATCGTAGGTGGCGTTGACGGCGATCCGGCCCAGGGTATCGATCAGGCCGTATTTAGGCTCCTGGACGTAAACGCGGACGATCTTGTTGTCGGTATTTTCCAGGAACTCAATGCCGTCGTATTTGCAGGGAATGAGGTTTTTGCCTTTGGAATTGACCAGGCCCCATTTCCCGTCGCTGGCCACGATGCCTACGTTATTGACCAGGTCGAAAGCGAAGGAGAATCGCGGTTCAACCACCATGGTCCCCAGCGTATCCATATATCCCCATTCGCAATTCTCGCAGATCAGCGCCGCGTCTTCCCGGAAGAGCTGGTCGTATTGCGTATAATCGGTCATGTTGCTGGGGGAGAGCCATTCGGCCAGGTTATCGCGGAGTTTTCCGAGGCTAAATTTTTCCTTGAGGCTGGCCGACATCCGGCCGCGAACGCTGACCCGGGCCGTTCCGTCTGAAAAATCGCCAATATAGGCCATATCCTTTTTGATGATGCGCCCGATCCGGTCGACGAGGCCGAAGCGGCCGTTGGAAAATATGCACCGGGCAGCAGGCAAGCCCTTTCTGAAATCGTCAAAGCGGATATCCCAGAAATCAATTTCGGTAACCGGCAATCCGACCTCATTGTTGACAAGGCCGAAGATCATGTCGAACTGGAAGGTAGACCGCTCGAATTCGTATTTATTGAATTGTTCGATGCCCACCAGGGTAAAACCGAGGTCTTTTTCCACCTGGATATAATGGAACTTCGGCTCGATCTGGATACCGCCGTCGGACATTCTGCGCAGCCCCCACCGGTCGGCTACCGGCGAGTAAAACCATTCGAAATTATCCAGCAGCAGGTCGCCTTCGGCTTGCTGACCCTCCGGTGCGCTTTTGGCGTCCTGTTTGCCGCCGATCCTGATGGTAAAGTGTTTGGAGAAATTGCTTTCGTCGACGAGGTTGCCGTCGTCGTCAAAATGGTACAACGTCAGCGATTCTTTTCCGCCTTCCTCGCCGATATAGGCTTTGGCCTGCCCGGCTTCCACTTCAACGCGCTGATACCTGGGCGGGACGATCTCCTGGCCTTTTACGTTGGCCACCCCGAAGAGGCCGTCCTTTTTGATGAGGCAAACCTTATTTCGCAAAGGAGCGATATAATCGTAGGCCATCGGGATGATCACCTCGTTCTCCCCTTTCGCCACGCCCCAGCGCCCCTGTTGGTTGACGCGGAACAGCTGGTTGTCATACGGCTGGATCTCCATGTACCGCGGGCTGAAAACGAGGTTGCCGCACCAGTCCATCAGGCCAAGCCGGCGGTCTTTCTTAACCAGTACGTATTTGCGGCTGAAGCTGTAAAATTCATCGTATTCGCCCTGGCTCAGGATCTGGTTGCAGGGGATGGAGTAGAGGGAGAGATGGTTGTTGGCCACCAGCTTGACGTATTGGTCGGTCAGGCGCCGGAAACTGTCATATTTCGGGGGGACTACCTGCTGACCCTCCCGGTCGATGGCGCCCCATTGAGCGCCGGTCCGGAAAAACAGGAGACTGTCGTTGAAAATCCGGATTTCCTGTGAGGTATTGCCCAGGATTTCCCGCCCCCGGTCCGTGATGACGCCCAGCTGATCGCTGCGCCGCGTAATGAAAAAACCTTCGGGCTCCTGCATGATCTCATCGTATCGCGGCGGGATCACCTGCGTGCCGTTTTCCCGGATCACACCCCATTTGCCGTCCTTGACGAAACCCAGAAAATCGTTGTCCCACAGCTCCACTTTATTGTAGCCTTTGGGCAATATAACCTTACCCTGGAGATTGACCACCATCCATTCTCCGAGGTCCATAACTGCAATCAAAGTGGAATCGAGCACCTTGAGGTCCTCGTATCTGGGAGGTACGACTTCTTTGCCGGACTTATCCAGCAAACCCACACCGCCGTCACGCTGCATGACCGCGTAGCCGAAAGCCTTGAATTCACCAATGGCTTCGTACCTGGGGGCCAGGACAATTTGACCTTCAGCGTCGATCAAGCCCCATTTTTTATCCTGCTTGACCGGGAAATATTGCTGGGGCCAGATTTTTCCTCCCAACACGAGCAATAAACAGAGTAACCCTATTTTGCGCATAAATCGATTGGGTGTACGTTTGAAAAAAACGCATTTACGGGTGTTTAATTGCGGGAAAATACCAGTGATCGGCAATTTAATATCGCAAAATGGGAATAAAGTTACAGTCCGGCAAGCACCAATTTTGCTACGGCAGGTTTTGTTTGCCGAACGACACTCGCCGGTTGCCAGTGGTTAGTTGTCAGTGGTCAGTGGTCAGTGGTCAGTTGTCAGTTGTCAGTTGTCAGTGGTCAGTGGTCAGTGGTCAGTGGTTGGTAACTGAGCGAAGCCGAAGTTCAGTGGTCAGGTATGAAGGCGTAACCGGGGGGGTCAACCCCATTTAATCTCGCGGTCGATATGCCATTTTCCGTTCTCATGGTGCAATAAGGTCAGTGCGACGGCCTGGAATATGCGCTGATACTTCAGACCGGAATAATAATCCCAGGCTTTGGGGAAAACAGCCTTATCCAGGTCCTTGAATGCGACGGTCATGTGGGGGTGAAATGGCTGGGCATGCTCTTTTTCCAGGCTTAGTTGGTCTTTCAGCGTGGCGACCAGCCGTTTTTCCAGACTTTGCAGGTCGGCGTTTTCCACCACATCCACATAGATGACCCGGGGAGCGAAAGCGTTGAAGTTCTTTAGTTCAATCCAGAACGTTTTTTCACGGGCGGCAAAATTTTCCATAGTCCGGACGAGCTCGCGGTACCGGGCGGTTTCCCATTTGAACGGCGGGAAAACGGTGATATGAGGCGGGGAGGTCAGCGCCCGCGAGGCGTTAAAATACCTGGCCGCATGTTCCTTGAACGCGGTGACCTCTTCCCGGATCTCAGGACCCGGCAATATGGCCATAAAGAACAGCGGGTCATTCATGGTATGGCATGCGTTTTGAAGGTTATCGCCGGTCGAAAGACAATCTTTTTCCGGGAGTGCCGTCGAAGAAAACGCCGTCCTGCCAGGCCAGGTGGCCGCTGACAATGGTTGCTTCAACGAACCCTTTGAATTTGTGGCCTTCAAAAGGCGACCATCCGCATTTGTAGAAAATGTTGTCTTTTTCGACAGTCCAATCCCGGTCCGGATCGAGGATCACAAGATCCGCCCAGAAGCCTTCCTCGATATAGCCGCGCCGGTCGATCTGGAAGCAGACAGCCGGGGCATGGCACATTTTCTCGACGATTCGTTCCAGGGTGATCCGCCCCTGCCGGTAGAATTCCAGCATTACGTTGAGGGTGTGTTGCACCAGCGGCACCCCGGACGGCGCCTGGAAGTAATTCCCTTGTTTTTCCTCCCAGGTATGCGGCGCGTGGTCGGTCGCAATGATGTCGAGCCGGTTGTCGAGCAAAGCCGGGAAAAGGGCTTCCTGGTGGCTTTTATCCTTGATAGCCGGGTTGCACTTGATCTGCGATCCCAACCGGGCGTAATCATCGCGGTTGAAATACAGGTGATGGACGCACACCTCCGCCGTGATCCGCTTTTGTTCCAGCGGGATGTCGTTCCGGAAAAGGGCCAGTTCGTCCGCAGTGGAAATATGGAGGATATGAAGCCTCGTGTTGTGCCGTTTGGCCAGATCAACCGCCATGGAAGACGATAGCAGGCACCCTTCTACGCTGCGGATCAGCGGGTGGCAGTCGATGGGAATGTCTTCGCCGTACCGCTGCCGGTAAATTTCCGTATTGGCCCGAATGGTAGTCTCGTCTTCGCAATGGGTAGCGACCAGGATCGGGGCGTTGGCGAATATGGACTCAAGGGTGTTCGGGTTGTCGACCAGCATATTGCCCGTGCTGGAGCCCATGAATACCTTGATGCCGCAGACGGTTTCGGGGTCGGTCCGGAGCACTTCCTCCAGGTTGTCGTTGCCGGCGCCCATGAAGAATGAATAATTGGCCAGTGAATTGGCGGCGGCAATGGCGTACTTGTCGGCCAGCAATTCCTGGGTCAGGGCGGGCGGTTTGGTATTGGGCATTTCCATAAAGGAAGTCACCCCGCCGGCAACGGCCGCCCTCGATTCCGTGAAGATCTCGGCCTTATGGGTCAGCCCCGGCTCCCGGAAGTGGACCTGGTCGTCGATGATCCCGGGCAGAAGGTACTTGCCGGAAAGGTCCATCTCAAGGTCGGCATCCCTGTCGATGGAAGGCGCGATCTGCTGGATGAAGCCGTCCGATATGAATACATCAGCCGGAAAAATGCGGCCTTTGTTGACCAATTGTGCGTTTCGCAGGAGAATGGATGACATGTGTTATGTTGGTTTATGGTTGTTAATTTTGGTTTATGGTTGTTAATTTTGGTTTATGGTGGTTTATGGTGGTTTGGTTTGACATCGAAAACAAACTACATTAAACGGAAACAAACAACCATTAACAATAATAAACCCCCGAAAGGGTGTTGGGCGAAAATAGGAAGGTTTTTTTATTTTGAAGAATCGAACCAATCCCCACCTTCGTAACGCCTGTAGCGTTACTACGATGGGCGGAGGAACCAATCGGATCAATCGAACCAATCGAATCAATAAATATATTTCAATAGTTTTGCGGCATAAAATCATATACGCGTGAAGATCGATCAGAAAACAGGTATTCTGGGGGGCGGCCAATTGGGGAAGATGCTGGCATTAGCAGCTGGCAAATGGCACCTTCCGCTTTGGGCGCTGGACGCCGATGCGAACTTTCCGGCTGCGCCGTATGTGCCCCGGTTTGTAGAGGGTGATTTCAAAAACAAGGAAGACGTCCTCGCATTCGGCCGGGAGGTGGATGTACTGACCATCGAGATCGAGCATGTGAATATTGAAGCGCTTCATCAATTGGAAGCAGAGGGAAAGCGCATTCATCCCAGGCCGGGAGCCTTGGAAATCATCAAGGACAAGGGGCGGCAGAAGCAGTTTTTTGCGGATCATGATTTTCCAACTGCTCCGTTTACGGTATTCGAAGATGAAAAAGCGCTGCTTCGGGCCGTGGAGGCCGGTGAGGTGGCCTTTCCGTTCGTACAAAAAACGACCACTGCCGGGTATGACGGTCGCGGCGTATCGATCATCCGGTCGGTAGAAGACCTGGAGACCCGGCTGCTGGAAGGGACTTGCCTGGCGGAAGAACTTGCGCCGATCGATAAGGAACTGGCCGTCATTGCCGCCCGGAATGAAAGAGGCGAGCTGGCCGCCTTTCCCGCTGTTGAAATGGTGTTCAACCCGGATGCCAACCTGGTGGAGCTGCTGCTTTGCCCGGCCCAGATATCCCCGGCCGTGGAAGCGGCGGCGGAAAACCTGGCCAAGGCCGTTATCGAAGCCTTTGACATCTGCGGTTTGCTGGCCGTTGAGTTATTTCTCACCAAAAACGGGGAAATATGGGTCAATGAAGTCGCGCCCCGGCCCCACAACAGCGGGCATCATACCATTGAAGCCTGTGTGACTTCCCAGTTTGAACAACACCTTCGCGGCGTGCTCAACTGGCCGCTGGGGAGCACCGAACTGGTCCGGCCCGCAGCGATGGTCAACCTGCTCGGCGCTGAAGGGTATGAGGGCGCTCCCGTGTTTGAGGGCCTGGAAGAATGCCTGCGCACGCCCGGCGTATATGTGCACAATTACGGCAAAACCACGACCAAACCTTTCCGGAAAATGGGCCATGTGACGGTTGTCGGGAAAACCGTACAGGAAGTCCTGCACAAAGCCCATTGGGTGAAGGACCATTTACGGGTGATTGCAGCTTCTTAGGCCACCTTTGGGCGCATCACCACATTTCTTAACCTACATTATTGCATCCGGCGCCTTTTCTGCCCCAACTTTGTGCTGTCATTCTTGTTATAGTATCGGTTTCAACAAAAAACAGACATGAAAAGCATATTGGCCAAAGAAGCCCAAACGGATCACCCCGTATTGAGCCAGATCAAAAAAAGGTGGAGCGCCCGGTCTTTTTCGGACAAGCCCATTGCCGACCAGCAAATGAATACCCTTTTTGAAGCGGCCTCCTGGGCTGCCAGTTCCAATAATGAGCAGCCGTGGGAATATTACTATGCGCATCGCGGCACGGAAGGTTTTCAGCAGATATGGGATACGATGATGCCCGGTAACCGGCCCTGGGCGCATAACGCGGCGGTGTTGGTGGTAGCGGTAGCCAGGAAAACGTTTGCCGCAACAGGCGGCTTTAACGCATCCGCAGAACACGATCTGGGCATGGCCAACGCCCATTTGTTGCTCCAGGCGGTATCTCTGGAAATATTTGCCCACCAGATCGGCGGCTTCGACAAGGGTAAAATGGCGGATTTACTGGGGCTGGATGACCACCAGGCGCCGCTCTGCATCATCGCCCTGGGCTACCTCGATGAGCCGGAAAAACTGGAAGAACCCTACCGGACCCGCGAATTGACGCCCAGAAAACGGAAAGGGATCAGCGAATTTGCCCATCTGTACTGATGTATGAATTGCACGGCCTGTCCTTCCGGGAATACCTGGAATTGAGTAACTTTCAAACCAAATTTGACTCAACTGGCCCAAAAAGCGGATATTCATAGGAATACTGTTCTCAATTACCTGATCTATCTTGAAAACGCCCGTTTAATCAGGTTGGTGCAAGCAAAGGGCGCAGGTATATCGATACTGCACAAGCCTGGAAAAATTTATCTGAATAATAGTAATCTTGCTTTTGCGCTTGCAACTGACGTGCCGAATATGGGGACATTGCGGGAAACATTTTTTGCATCCCAAGTTGGAGTAAATCATTCGCTGACCATTCCGGACGAAGGAGATTTTCTGGTTGATGGCAAGATCTTATTTGAAATTGGGGGGCAACAAAAATCTCACCGGCAAATAGCCGATCTTAACAATAGTTATGTTATCCGGGATGGAATCGAATTCGCAGTTGGGAAAAAACTCCCTCTGTGGTTGTTTGGCTTCCTGTACTGATTTTCAGCTTCGCTCAGTTACCAACAACTGACAACTGCCAACTGACAACTGACAACTGACAACTGAAGACTGCCAACTGACTATTGAAGCACCTCGCTCACCAGGTCCGCAGCCTCCTGCAACAGGATGGCCGAACGCACTTTGAGTCCGGATTCATCGATGATCTTTTTAGCCAGGTCGGCATTGGTGCCCTGCAAGCGTACAATGATGGGCACTTTGATGTCGCCGATGTTTTTGTAGGCATCCACCACGCCTTGCGCTACGCGGTCGCAGCGTACGATCCCACCGAAGATATTGATCAGAATGGCCTTCACGCGCGGGTCGCGCAGGATGATGCGGAAGGCATTTTCTACCCGTTTGGCATCGGCCGTACCGCCAACGTCGAGGAAGTTGGCCGGTTCCCCTCCGGAGAGTTTGATGATATCCATGGTGGCCATGGCCAGGCCGGCGCCGTTCACCATGCAACCGACATTGCCGTCGAGTTTGACGTAGTTGAGCCCGAAATCCTTGGCTTCGACCTCGGTGGGATCTTCCTCATCCAGGTCGCGCATTTCGGCTAAATCGGGGTGGCGGTAAAGCGCATTATCGTCCAGGGATACCTTGCAATCGACGGCTATTACTTTGCCTTCACCGGTTACCAGGCAGGGGTTGATCTCAAATAGCGAAGCATCTGCACCCAGGAAAGCAGAGTATAAAGAGCCCACGAATCTGACCATTTCCTTGAAGGCCTGGCCGCTCAGTCCCAGGTTGAAGGCTACCTTGCGCGCCTGGAACGGCTGAAGGCCCAGCGTCGGGTCTACGTGTTCCTTGAAAACGAGGTGCGGCGTTTTTTCAGCCACTTCCTCGATATCCATCCCGCCTTCGGTGGAATAGATGATGACATTGCGCTTCTTCTGACGGTCCATCAGGATGGACATATAGTATTCCTTGCAGGAGTCGAAATCGGGTTTGTACGCATCTTCGGCGATGAGCACCTTGCGCACCAGTTTGCCCGGGCCCGTCATGCCGCCCGGGGTTTGCGGGGTTTTCAGCATCATACCCAGGATATTGCCGGCTTGTTCCTTCAGCTGGTCGGCATTTTTGACCACCTTGACACCGCCGCCTTTGCCGCGCCCGCCGGCGTGGATCTGGGCTTTGACAATGGCAAAATTGGAGCCCGATTGCTCAGCGATCTTCGCGTATGCGGAAGCGGCTTCTTCTACCGTAGCGGCTACAATGCCTTCCTGAACGGCTACGCCGTAGCGCTTGAGCAGTTCTTTTCCCTGGTATTCGTGTAAATTCATGCGTCCGGTTTGAATTTTTGCGCCCCAAAAGTAGGTATTTTGACCGGTTAATGAAAAATGCCGCCCGAGTTTTTCACCTGCGGTAATTTTTTCCGGAATTTTGGGGCCGGCGGGAATCGGGGTAGCGCGCAGGATGCCCTGCTATAATGGCCGATCCGACCCTCTTTCTGGTTTCAACGGGAATTTCATAAAATGACTTTTCGCAGCGGCCTGAAATCGCACGCCGTTTCGAACCAACCGGGATCTATGGAAAAGACGAATGCATTGAACACGCCCTGGAAAATGTGGTTGTACTACTTCCGCCATCTGCCGAGTCTGGTATTCTGGGGCGTAAGGATACGATCGGTCAATGCGGAGCAGGCAGTTGTATCCATTCCTTTTTCCTGGCGTACCCAAAATCCGTTCAAATCCACGTACTTTGCAGCACTTTGCGGCGCCGCTGAACTATCTACCGGCGTACTGGCCATGCTGGCTATGGAAGGTCAGGGCCCGATTTCCATGCTGGTCGTTTCGCTGGAAGCCGATTTCGTAAAGAAAGCCAATACCCGTACAACCTTTACCTGCAATGGCGGCGCGGCCTTTCGGGAAACGATCCAAAAAGCGATAACGACCGGCGAAGGACAAACCCTGACGGCCGTTTCGGAAGGCGTGCAGGCAACCGGTGAAAAGGTAGCGGAAGTGCGGGTCACCTGGTCGTTCAAAGTGAAGAAACGGTGAGCTGGTAGCTGGATGCTGCCCGCCGTCGCTCTTTGGGAGCTATGGCGGACGGAGGATGCTGGATGACAGATACTGGATGCTGGTTCCTGGATGCTGGATGATAGCCCCTGGGGACTGTCAACTGCAGAACTAAAGACTGGATAATGACAGCTCGACGCATGATGATGCGTTGCTGCTTACGACTTACAACTAACAGACTTACGACTAACAGACTTACGACTTACAACTAACAGACTTACGACTAACAAATGCATATTCTGCCACTATCGGACTACGACGTATTCATCGGAGATTGCCGGCCGGAGTTGAAGAAATTCCTCGACAGGCATTCGTATTCCCGGATCATTATTACGGTAGACGAAAATACCCGAAAATACTGTTTGCCCTACCTGGAAGACAGCCTTGCCGGTCAAAACCTGACCATCATCCGGATTCCATTCGGAGAGCTGCATAAAAACCTGGAGACCTGTCAGTTGATCTGGCAGGAGATGCTGAAAGCTGCTGCCGACCGCAAAGCCCTGGCCATCAACCTGGGCGGCGGCGTAATCGGCGATATGGGCGGTTTTTGCGCCAGCGCCTACAAAAGAGGGATTGATTTCATCCAGATCCCGACCACTTTGCTGTCGCAGGTAGACGCTTCCATCGGCGGCAAGCTGGGTATCGATTTCATGCAGGTCAAAAACTGCATCGGCCTCTTTGCGGATCCCCGCGCGGTTTTTGTCGACCCCCATTTCCTGCGGACCCTTTCGGATCGGGAGATTCGCAGCGGATTTGCCGAGATCGTGAAACACAGTCTGATCGCGGACCGGGAACAATGGCAACGGCTCCGGGAGATCACTTCCCTTAACGCCATCAATTGGGTGGAACTCATCGTCCCTTCTCTGAAGATCAAACAGCGGATCGTCAAAGAAGATCCTTTTGAAAAAGGCCTGCGAAAAGCCCTGAATTTCGGCCATACGATTGGCCATGCCGTGGAAGGGTTCGCGCTGGACGGGCCGCATCCGTTGCTGCATGGAGAAGCCATTGCGGTGGGCATGTTGTGCGAAGCCTGGTTGTCGCACCGCATCCTCGGACTGAGCAGGAGTGAACTGGATCAGATCGAGCAGTTCATCCTGCAATTGTACCCTTCTTTCGCATTTGAGGAGGAAGTCATTCCCGATCTGCTGGCCCTGATGTTGAATGACAAGAAAAACGAAGGGAAAGCGATCAATTTCAGCCTTTTGCCCGCGATTGGTCAGGTGGCGGTCAATCAGACCTGCGAGGTGGAACTGATCCGGGAATCTTTGCTGTATTACGCAGAGCGGGTAGCGGTGTGAACGGCCGGCAGCGCTGCAATGCGTAAATTGGGCTGACTGTTTATGGATCTGTAAACCGATAATACCGATTATTTATGAAAACACCTATTTTCCTGTTCCTGTTAATTCCCTGCATAATGTCCGCCCAATACCAGCTCACAGCAGATTCCCAGCGTCAACCCGGCGTTCCGGTCGGCAAGGTCACCAAGTACACCTGGCACAGTACCGTTTACAACAATTACCGGGAATACTACGTCTATGTGCCCGCCCAATACAAGGCCGATCAGCCGGCGGCGCTGATGATCTTCCAGGACGGCCATACCTACGTAGATACGACCAACAGCTGGCGTGTGCCCGTTGTGTTCGACAACCTCATTCAACGGGGCGAAATGCCGCTAACCATCGGGCTGTTCATCACACCAGGGCACATATCGGAGGATATGCCCGAAAACCGGTTTCGCGCTTCCAACCGGGCCAACGAATACGACGAAATGGACGATACCTATGTGTCCATGCTCCTGAATGAACTCATCCCCGAACTGAAAAAGACCCTCAATATTTCCGACGACCGGAAAATGCACGCTATTTGCGGTTTATCATCCGGAGCCATCTGCGCCTTTACCGCCGCCTGGCAAAGGCCGGATTATTTCCACAAGGTGTTGAGCCATATCGGCAGCTTTACGAATATCCGGGGCGGGCACAATTACCCCTTCATCATCCGGAAAAACAGCAAAAAGGATATCAAGATCTTTATGCAGGACGGCTCCAATGACCTCGACAACATTTTCGGGAACTGGTTCATCAGCAACCAGCAAATGGAAGCAGCCCTGAAATTCAAGGGCTACGAAGTGAAATCCGAATGGGGAACCGGCGGCCATGACGGCGAACACGGCGGCTCTATCCTGCCGGAATCCCTGCGGTGGCTGTGGTCGGATGTGGTGAAAAAGTAACGCAAATGGAATTATTTTCCATTGTTGCCTGTTTAGAGGGGATTGAAACATAGAAAAATGATACCCGAAAAACAACAAATCCGGATCAGCAAGTTCCTCAGTCTCGTCCTGCGACATCAGCCGGAAACGATCGGCATTAAACTGGATCAACATGGTTGGACCAGTGTTGCCGATCTGCTGGCCAAAATGAAAGATAACGGCCGCGCGCTGGATCTGGAAACACTCGAATACATCGTTGAACATAACCCCAAAAAAAGGTTCGCCTTCAATGAGGACCGCAAAATGATCAGGGCCAACCAGGGGCATTCCGTTCAGGTCGACCTGGGATATGAGCCGCAGGATCCGCCGGCGGTATTGTACCACGGTACAGGGCGCAAGAACGTCGACAGCATTCTGCGAACCGGCCTGGTAAAAGGCGCCCGGCATCATGTCCACCTGAGTCCGGATGAGGACACTGCGTTGAAAGTCGGACAACGGCACGGCCCCCCGGTGATCTTTGAGGTACAAGCCGGCAAGATGCAGGCCGACGGGTATGCTTTTTTTGTTTCTGAGAATGGCGTGTGGCTGACGGAAGCTGTACCGGTAAAGTATATAGCGATTAAGGACCATTCGTTCCAGATAAATTAATATATGTTTTATACATAAATTTTCTTGTTAAGGGTAAAATGAATTTAGTTGGGTAGAAAATAATATATTTGTCTCTAAGTCGAGAGCACAACAAATTCGTGGATGAAGAAACTACCCAATGCCCCTTTACAGGAAGTGATATTTGAAGCTAGGTGGGACTTGGAGATTGATCCCTATACTCAGCTTTTACACGATCCTGATTTTGAATTTGCATTAGGCAAATTCCAAGGTGAGGTAGTTAATGAATTTCCACTAGCTTTAAAAATTTTCCCTGATGGTATTCCGGTTACAATTCTTAATCAAAAGGTTTTATATCGATTTTGGAGAGGAGAAGATACTTGGCCTGTATTACAACTTGGACCTGGTATATTCACCCTAAATGATACTGAAAAAAACTATATTTGGGAAGATACCTATTTGCCTATGCTTAAAGATGCCCTAGAAAAATTAGAACGATCTTATCCACGACAGATCAGGTTCAGTGAATACTCTCTTAGATATATTGATGTTGTACGAAAAGAAGAATACGAGCAGGCTTCCTGGCCTGAATTTCTCAACAAAAACATCAACTTTAACTTTGAAAACCAGTTTAACACTAGAGGAGAGTTGAATCGATTTCAGTTTAAACAGACATTTGAGTTAGAAAACGGCAAAGAGCTAGAGATTACTTTGGCGACTGGTTTGAATAAACTTGGCGATCCGGTTTTCATATGGCAGACTGCTGTAAATTGCCGCAACAGAATAAACCGAATCGAACTTTTAAATTGGGTGGAAGAAGCCCATAAAGTTAACTCAGAAGTATTCAAAGAAATCTGTAAACCGCCATTTTATGACAGTTTTATCACTTAGGGGTTTCGATATTCATTCCCAACGGGAAACATCCATCGTCTTGTCAACCTACTACAAGCAATTAACAGGTATATCTGACTATTTCATTTCGGGAAGTACCGTTTTTGAATTGCCAAATATCATTTCTGAAGATGTCAGGGAAATTTGGAACAAGCTCATTCGCTTCAAAAAATTACAAGATAATTGGGATAGCTATGGGGCCCTTGCTCCTTCTGTTGTAGCAATTGAAGCGGCCGTTGATTTCATAAAGGAAGCTAATAGAACGAACCTTCCAATTTATTTCACGGCACCAGGCCGAAATGGCGATGTTATGGTTGAGTTCAAAGGTCGAGGGACAAAGGCAGCGGAAATTTATTTCAACCCTGATGGTAGTAATGAACTCTTGCTTTTTGAGGATGACGAATGCAAATTGGAAAGCACGCTTGAAAAGGACAAGAAAGCATTAATTTCAATTTTTAAGTAAACTTGGTTTTGAACAAAATTATAATTGATAAAACGGATAAATTACTTCGAAGGGTTCAGTTTCTTGATCCGGCTTTTATCAAGCCGGATGGTTCTCCTGCGTCATCCAGTTTTCAGTTAAAAAAGGATGAAAGTGGCTTATCCGTTGACATTGAACGTTTGACGAACTATCCGAGGGCAATTCAAGATGTTTCTAGGTTTCGCCTTTTTTTCTAGATGCCGCTTTTACCGAAGCACTTGGCTTAATTAATGAGCATGATCCGCTTGAGGATAACTATGTGCACGCTTTAATTAGAGGCAATATCTCCAAAAGTATTTCAAGAAAAATGGCTCAAGCTTCAAAAAGAATACCTTTTCCAGATTGACGTCATCACTCTGTTTTTTTCTGTTCCTTAGTCAGCTTTGATGTAAAACAGTCCAATGAAATATCCCCGGAAACAGGAACGTTTAATTTCCAACAAGTTTTCCACATTCGGGTGTAATCCGCTCAGTTTTAAAACTTTTTGCTTAACTTTGTGGCGTATCAGAGCAAACCCGGAACCAATCGCATACCTATGCGCCAAATCATCGATCAATTACTGAACGGCGCTGAAAAGCAAAGCCACAAAAAGATTGTCAAATGGATGTGGCGGCTGTTTCTCGGCGGCATTCTTTTCACCATAGTTTTTTTCATCGGGCTCAGCTTTTCCGACCTGCCTTCCATTGAAGAGCTCGAAAATCCAAAAAGCAACGAAGCTTCCCAGGTAATGGGATACGACGGTACCGTACTGGGCAAGTATTTCACCGAAAACAGGGTCCCCGTTTCCTTTGACGAACTCTCGCCGAATATCGTTAATGCCCTGATCGCAACCGAAGATGTACGCTACTACAAGCACTGCGGCATCGATTTCCGGGGGTTGGCCCGCGCAGTAGCCTACATGGGCAGCAAAGGCGGCGCCAGTACCATAACCCAGCAGTTGGCCCGCCTGCTCTTTACAGGGCCGCGTTCCAAAAATACGGTTGAAGCCATTCTGCAGAAGCTGAAAGAGTGGATCATCGCCATCCGGCTGGAGCGGAAATACACCAAAGAGGAAATCATCGCCTTATACCTCAACCGGTACGATTTCATCAATGAAGCCCAGGGCATTCGCGCCGCCTCCGAGATCTATTTTTCCAAATCGCCGAAAGATATTTCCATCACCGAGGCCGCCATGCTCGTCGGCATGCTGCAGAACTCTTCCTACTTCAACCCCTTGAGGCGCCCGGAAACCGTCCTGCAAAGGCGTTCCGTAGTGCTCAAACAAATGGAAAGGAACGGGGCTATTTCCCGGGTTCAATACGATTCCCTCAAGCAAACGCCGCTTGGCCTGCACTTTACCCGCCAGTCGCACATCGACGGCCTGGCGCCCTATTTCCGGATGGAGCTGGCCAAAGAAGTAAAGAATATCCTTAACCGGCCCGAATACCGCAAACCCGACGGTTCTTCCTACGATATCTACCGGGACGGCCTGCGCATTTATACCACCATCGACCCCAAACTCCAGGAACTGGCAGAGGAGGAGATGACCAAACACATGAAACAACTCCAGAAAACTTTCTTTGAACACTGGAGCAAACGCGATCCATGGACGTACAGGTCCGGCTCGGAAACAGAAGTGCCTATTGAGATCAGGGAGGAAGCCCTCCAGCGCCTCCTGCGAGAATCCGATCGTTACCAGGCGCTGCGTTCTCAATACCTGGACGAGGTCACCAAAAAACTTTCGGACGCCTACGACTTTACTTTCCACAACGACGACCGCGAAATCGAACGCATCGTCCAGGAGTCGGAAAAAGAAGGGGTGATCGCCGGATTATTGAGCCGCAAGTACCTCAGCGCCGAGCTGGCCGCCAAGTACCGTAAGATCCTCCGCAGTCCGGAGTTCCCGGAGCTGAAAACCTCCTGGCAAAGCCTCCGGAAAGCAGTGGATAAGGAGTTCAAAACACCGGTGGAAATGCGGGTGTTTACCTACGAAAACGAGGAGATGGAAAAGGACACCGTCATGTCCCCCTTCGATTCGATCAAGTACCACCGGATGTTCCTCCAGACAGGCATCATGGGGGTAGATCCCAAGACCGGTTTTGTCAAGGTCTGGATCGGCGGGGTCAACCACAAGTATTTCCAGTTCGACCACGTCACCTCCAGCCGGCAGGTCGGTTCTACCTTCAAACCCATTGTTTATGCCACGGCCATCTATCATCAGGGTATGTCGCCCTGCAACGAGGTCTTCGATGTGCCCGTAACCATTGCTCCGGGAGACGGGAATTTCCACCTGGCCACCGCCTGGACGCCCCGTAACTCCAGCGGAAAATATACCGGGAAAGCCATGACCTTGCGTGAGGCGCTGATGAAATCCGTCAACTCCGTGTCCGCCTTCCTGATGAAACAGCTGGCCAGCCCCAATCCGGTGATCGATCTGGCCTACCAAATGGGGATTGAAAAGGACAGGCTGCCCAAACAACCCAGTATCGCGTTGGGCGCCGCCGACCTGACGGTAGTGGAAATGACCGGCGCATTCTCAACTTTTGCCAACAACGGCCAGTTCAACAAACCGATCTACCTGCTCAGGATCGAGGACAAGAACGGTCACGAGATCTATAAATCGCACAACTCCCCAAGGCCGGCCCTCAGCCCGCAGGCCAATTACGTCATGATCGATATGCTCCGCTCCGCCGGCAATGTAGGCGGCGGCCTCAAGAGCGACGTAGCGGGTAAGACGGGTACCACCAACGACTACGCCGACGGCTGGTTCATCGGCATCACACCCAACCTGGTTGTCGGCACCTGGACCGGCGGCGACGACCGCTGGATCGCTTTCCGCTCCATCGATAGGGGCCAGGGCGCCTACATGTCCAAACCCTTCTTCCGCAATTTCATCAAACGCCTGGAAGCCGACGCTACGGATATCTACGATCCCTCCGTCCGGTTCTACCGCCCGCCCGGCGACCTCGGGATCGAACTGGATTGCAGCAAATTCCACTCCAACCTCATCCCGCTGGACGGGGATACGGAGTTTGAAGATGAATTTGAGAAGGATCCTTTTGAGGATGATCCGGGGCAGTGAGAGAGGGTGAGAGAGTGAGAGGGTGAGAGAGAGGTGTTAATTCGGCAAAAACTTATACCCGATCCCCCGGATGGAATGGAAATAGACCGGGTTTTTGGGGTCGGCTTCGAAATATTTCCGGAAAGAAAGGATGAAATTATCAATGGTCCGGGTGGAGGGGTATACGTCGTAACCCCAAACGGACTGGAGGATCTGCTGGCGGCTGACGACCTCGTTCTTGCGGTCGATCAGGAGTTTGAGCAGCATGGCTTCCTTTTTGGTCAGGTTGATCTGTTTGCCGGATGCGGTCGCTTCGTAGGTCGCGAAATTGATCCGGTTATTGCCGAATTCGTAGACTTCCGGCGTATTGTCCGGCGATTTGCTGGTCCGCTTGATCAGGTTGCCGATGCGGAGAAGGAGTTCTTCGAAGGCGAACGGTTTGGTCAGGTAGTCGTCGGCGCCGCGTTTGAGGCCGCTGATCCTGTCGGTGGGCGTATCTTTGGCCGTCAGAAAGATAATGGGCACATCCATATTGGTCAGCCGGATCTGCTCGCATACCTGGAATCCGTCCATTTCCGGCATCATCACATCCAGAATGATGGTATCGAAATGCTCTTCCTGAAAGCGTTTGATGCCCAATCGCCCGTTGACGGCCGTCACCACTTCATAACCTTCCATCTCCAGGTTGAGCTTTAGGGTTTCCCGGATGCTTTCTTCGTCTTCTACCAGTAGGATTCGCATGATTATAGTCGTAAGTCTGTTAGTCGTTAGTCATAAGCAGTGACGCATCATCATGCGTCGGGGCGCCGGCAGGTTGGCAGGCCCCAGGAGCTATCATCCAGTATCCAGGAACCAGCATCTGCCATCCGGCAATCACCGTCCGCCATAGCTCCTCAAGCGCAGCGGCGGGCAGCATCTTTACACTGAGCGAAGCCGAAGTGCAGTCTGCAGTTGACAGTCCCGAGTATCCAGCATCTGCCATCCGGCATCAGGCATCCGCATTCAACCCCAGTTTCCTGCCTTCTTCAAGCATATACCGGAATGCCGATTCGTGGTTGTTTTCGATCTCTCCTTCGAGGATAGCTTCCCGGATGGCGTTTTTGATGATACCGACCTCCCTGGACGGTGCGATATGGAAAACTTCCATGATCTCTTCGCCTGTGATAGGCGGTTGCCAGTTGCGGAGCCGGTCTTTGGCTTCCACCTCTTCGAGCCGCTGCCGGACCAGTTCGTAGTTTTCCAGGTAGCGCTGCACCTTGGCCGGATTTTTGGAGGTGATGTCCGCTTCGCAGAGGAGCATCAGGTCGTCAATGTCGTCACCTGCGTCAAAGAGGAGGCGGCGGATCGCGGAGTCCGTAATGTTTTCCTTGGTCAGGCTGATGGGGCGCAGGTGCAGTTCTACCAGTTTCTGGACGTATTTCATCTTATTGTCCATGGGCAGGCGCAGGCGGCGGAAGATATTGGGCACCATGCGCGCGCCGGCTGCTTCGTGTCCGTGGAAGGTCCAGCCCTGTTCGGCGTGGAATCGTTTGGTCGGCGGTTTAGCGATGTCATGCAGGATAGCGGACCAGCGCAGCCAGAGGTCATCGGATTTCTTGCACAGGTTGTCCAACACCTGGAGCGTGTGATAAAAGTTATCCTTATGCCCGATACCGTTGCGGATCTCTACCCCCTGGAGGGCGGCCATTTCGGGAAGGACAAGCTGGAGCAATCCCGAGTTGAAGAGCAGTTTGAAGCCGACGGACGGAACGGGTGTTTCGATGATCTTGTTCAATTCGATGGCCACCCGCTCTTTCGATACGATATTGATGCGCTGTTTGTGCTGCTTGATGGCTTCGAAGGTTTCGTCGTGGATCTGGAAGCCGAGCTGGGTGGCGAAACGGATGGCGCGCATCATACGGAGCGGGTCGTCGGAAAAGGTCTTGCCGGGCGCCAACGGGGTCCTGATGATCTTCTCCTCGAGGTGGAGCAGCCCGCCGAAGGGATCGATGATGGCGCCGAAGTCCAGTTCGTTGAGGCTGACGGCCAGGGCATTGATGGTAAAATCTCGGCGGTTCTGGTCGTCTTCCAGGGTGCCTTCTTCAACGGCCGGTTTGCGGGAGTCGGACCTGTAGGATTCCTTGCGGGCGCCGACAAACTCTATTTCCAGGCCGTTGTGTTTGAGCATGGCCGTACCGAAACGGCTGAATACCGTTACCCGGGGTACGGGCCAGAGGCGGGACGCCACTTCCTGTGCCAGGTCGATTCCGTTACCTACGCATACGATATCGATATCCTTGCTGGGCCTGGCCAGGAGACGGTCGCGCACATACCCGCCGACGACAAACACGGGATAGCCCAGTGAAGCTGCGGATTCACTTATTTTTTGGAAGATCTCCCGTTCTCTTGGGTGCAGATTGAATACCACTTAATCCATGTTTGAGGCCCGAGGGATCATGGACACTTTTCGATTTCGAGTGAACGGGATCCCGGGTGACCGGTAAAAGGCATTAACCGATCAATTCGGGCTGGTCGCTTAAAACGGACTCCATTTCATCGAGGATGGCAAAAAGGTCTTCCGGTTCGCTTTGGGTGACCAATGCGGCCCGGAAGGTTTTTACGCCTTCATATCCTTTAAAATAATTGGTATAATGACGGCGCATTTCCAGTACGCCCAGTTTGGCGCCTTTCCATTCGATGGAGTGCGAGAGGTGCTGCCTTGCCGCGGCGACCCTTTCCCGGATCGTCGGAGGGGCGAGGTGTTCTCCCGTTTTTAAAAAATGTTTGATCTCCCGGAATACCCAGGGGTAACCGATGCTGGCGCGGCCGATCATGACCCCGTCCACCCCGTACCGGTCTTTGTATTCGAGGGCTTTTTCCGGGCTGTTGATGTCACCGTTGCCGAAAATCGGGATCCGGATGCGGGGGTTGTCCTTGACCTTGCCGATCAGGGTCCAGTCGGCTTCGCCCTTGTACATCTGCTTCCGGGTGCGGCCGTGGATGCTGAGGGCTTTGATCCCTACATCCTGTAGGCGTTCGGCGACTTCTTCGATGTACATGGTTTTTTCATCCCAACCGAGCCTGGTTTTGACGGTTACCGGCAGGTTGGTCCGTTTGACGATGGCTTCGGTGAGGCGGACCATTTTGGGAATATCCTGGAGGATGCCGGCGCCGGCGCCCTTGCAGGTGACCTTGTTCACCGGGCAGCCGAAATTGATGTCGAGGATCTCGGGAGCGGCTTCCTCCACGATTTCGGCGGCGCGCACCATGGAGTCCAGCTCAGCGCCGAAGATCTGGATCCCGATCGGTCTTTCCTCGTCGTAGATGTCCAGTTTCTGAACGCTTTTGGCGGCGTCCCGGATCAGCCCTTCCACCGAGATGAATTCGGTGTACATCAGGTCGCACCCCTGCTGTTTGCAGAGTGCCCTGAAGGGTGGGTCGCTGACATCTTCCATCGGCGCAAGCAACAATGGAAATTCTCCCAATTCAATATCTCCGATCCTGACCATCAATTGGTTTTTGAATATCGCCGCAAAAATACGACTATCGCCCGGTACTGCCAACCATATTGTCCTGAAATTGGTTCCGGTTTAAACTATTGTTATTTTTCTTTTCCATACATACGGTTTATTAGGGACAAAAGTTAATTTTACGACCAACGCAATGAACAAAAACCAACGCTTATGCTAACTGCAGTAGTAGCCTGCTTTATTATTGGATACCTGGTTATCGTCTTTGAGCACCCGTTAAAACTGGATAAAACCGTTCCTTCCCTGATCATGGGCTCCCTGTGTTGGGCCCTGCTCGCCCTTGGGTTCCACAGCGGAGATTTGTCGGTGATCGATACGCATGAACAGATCTACACCATGACCGGCGAGCATGCACATGAGATCCAGGAAGGGTTTGTCAATACGCTATTGCACCATATCGGCAAAACGGCGGAAATCCTGGTGTTCCTTATCGGCGCCATGACGATCGTTGAGATCATCGACCTTCACAGGGGCTTTGAAGTCCTGAAAAACTGGGTGAAGACCAAGAGTAAAAAAAGACTCCTCTGGATCGTGGGCATTCTCGGCTTCTTTCTTTCGGCCATTATTGATAACCTCACCGCGACCATTGTGCTGGTAACCTTGCTGCGCAAGCTTATCCACGACCGGGATGAGCGTATCTGGTATGTATCCCTTATCGTGATCGCGGCCAATGCCGGCGGCGCCTGGTCGCCCATCGGCGACGTGACGACCACCATGCTTTGGATCGGGAACCGGGTGAGCACCGTCGGGCTGGTAGAAGAGTTGGTCATACCTTCGATTGTTTGTTTCGCTTTGCCGCTTTGGGTCGCCACTTTCCTGCCGGTCTTCAAAGGCGATATCAAGCTGCAAAAAGAATCTGACGTCACCCGGGAGGAAAAACTGCTGAGCAGCCGGACCATGCTGTTTCTGGGACTCGGGGCCATTATTTTTGTGCCGATCTTCAAGACCATAACCCACCTGCCGCCATACATGGGCATGATGCTGAGCCTTGGGGTCGTCTGGCTGACTTCCGAGTACATCCATCCGGAAGAAGATTTTTCGGAGGAGCGAAAACACCAGTATTCAGCGCATAAGGCCTTGTCGCGGATCGAAATGTCCAGCATCCTCTTTTTCCTCGGCATCCTGATGGCGGTGGCGGCGCTGGAAACCGTAGTGGTCGGCGGCGTCGGCGGTTTGCGGTATATGGCCGAACAGCTGCAGGCTGCCGTTCCCAACCAGGATATCGTGATCATTATATTGGGTTTCATGTCGGCGGTGATCGACAACGTTCCGTTGGTTGCGGCGTCTATGGGGATGTACAGCCTTCCGCTGGATTCGAAACTTTGGCATTTTATCGCCTATGCGGCGGGAACGGGCGGCAGCATGCTCATTATCGGTTCGGCCGCGGGGGTAGCCGCCATGGGGATGGAGCGCATCGACTTCATCTGGTACCTCAGAAAGATCAGCTGGCTGGCCTTTATCGGATTTATCGGCGGCGCGATCGCTTTTTTGATCATTCATCCTTTATTTTCTTAAAGATTTATTAAAAACGGGGATCGGGCAAACAATCCGGTCCTCCCAACCCTTTACAGCAGGTTATATTAATACTAATGTTTATGATGCCTGGTTTGAAAACCGCGGGCGGGCTGATTGTTGCCGCCTGCCTGCTTTACGCCTGCCAGCCTTACCATAGCGATCAGTTGGTGGGTACCTGGCGCGGCGCCCTGATCCTTGAAGAAGGCGATACCGTTCTTGTCGATCCGGCTGAAATTTCTTTGCAATTCCGGCCCGACGACCGGTACCTGTTTAAAAGCACCCTCAACTACATGGAGGCCGGTACCTATTACCTCGATGCCCAATACCTCTTCACGCTGGATACCCTCAACAAGGCCTCAACGGAAAAAGCCGTTGAGATCGTCTCGCTGACACCGGATTCTCTGCACCTCAAAATGATGGATAACGGCCGCGAGCGGTTGTTGAAACTGTATAAGGAATGAAGGGAGTGGAGGCTGGATGCTGGATGCTGGGGGCTGGATACTAGATGCTGGAGGCTGGATGCTAGATGCTGGGGGCTGGATGCTGCACTTCGACTTCGCTCAGTGTAAAGATGCTGGAGGCTGCCAACTGCCAACTGCCAACTGCCGACTGCCGACTGCCGACTGCCGACTGCCAACTGCCAACTGAAGACTGCCAACTGCCAACTGCCACCTGAAGACTGCCCACTGAAGACTGCCCACTGAAGACTGCCCACTGAAGACTGCCACCTGAAGACTGTATACCGGTTCCTATACATTTTCATCAGGCGAGGTTCCGGTCATCAGGCTGGAGACACCGACAGCGATGAGGACGTATGCCATAAAAAAGTACATGCCGGGTAAAATGCGGCTTTGCGTTTCAATGCCGGTCTGCAGGTTGTTGAAAGCCAGGAAAGCGAGAAAAACGGCTACTACAAAAACGTCGGCCATCGACCATTTACCTGCCCGCAGCATCAGCCAGCGCAACAAACCGGATTTCGGCATTCTTCGGCTCAATGCCGACCAGATAGACAGGCCTGTTTTCCCGACCGGGATCAGTACGCTGAACAGCAGGATGCTGACGCCGACCAGCCAGTTGTGTTGCCGGAACAGCAAGCCGATCAGCTCCAGTACGGATTTGCTTTGGTAATAGAAGTACATTTCACCTTCAAAGACCTGTGTCTTGTCGATGTCCAGCGAAAAAAAGGAGGTTTTGAGCTTGATCGGGATCTCGAGGTCTTGCTCGTAAGCCGAAATTTCCAGCATCGGCGCCGACAGGCCGGGGTACAGGCAGGCGAGGGCTACCAGCAGCAAGCCTGTTTTCAGCCATACCGGATCAGCAGCCCTGCGGGCGAACAACCAGGAGAAAAAGGCAAAAATTACCGCAACGGCGCTCCAAAAAACAGCCAGCATCCCGGCTTTTGAAGAGGCGTTTTCCATTTCTGCCTTCAGCGTTTCGAGTTTGGCTTCATCGCTTTTGTCCTTGCCGTCGCCGAACCAGGCTGCCAGATCGGCCAGGCGGCGCTTATAGTCCATCTTTTCGGCATAGGCTTCCCGCGCCGCACGATATGCCCGGATATGCTGTTGAACCCCGTAGCCAAGCCATCCCGATCCGGCCAGGAAAATAAGGGCGACAAAGCTGAACGTCCATTTTTGAGCCATCTGTCAATTGGTCGATTGATTCGATTGATACGATTGATTCGATTGATACGATTGATACGATTGATACGATTGATTCGATTGATTCAAATCAACAATTCAGCCCCCTGCGGCCGTAGCTCCGAAAGAGCGAAGGCGGCAAATCAACCGTCCACAATCATTGTTCCGACAAGTTGCCAAGATCCGTCCGGAAATTATTTTTTTCAAGGAATTTCGACCGAATAAGTTAACTTTATATACAGATTCGCGTATAAAGCGCATAAGTGAACTATTTTTTTCATCGATAACCTGCATGTTCGATCGTTGGACGATATCCGGGATCTGTCTTATCCTGTTGCCGTTGTGTGCATTGTCGCAGGCAGAACCGGAGCTTTGGCCCAGGGAAGCTATCCGTCAGGGGAGGATTGCGCTCGATGTCGACCAGGTGAAAAGCAGCACCTTCAACCTGGAAGGTGAATGGGAATTT
The DNA here is from genome assembly GCA_937873655.1 of uncultured Lewinella sp. GTDB lineage: Bacteria > Bacteroidota > Bacteroidia > Chitinophagales > Saprospiraceae > JACJYC01. Next base: position 74,622 of record CALMYQ010000225.1, read on the forward strand.
TACTGGGATACGCTCATCCCGCCTTCGGGATTTAAGGACCAGGATTGGCGCAAGGCCGAATTCTCCGCTTTCCCGCAGGCCTGGAACGCGCTGAAGCCGGAAAATCTGGGTTCACCTGCTTTCGGGTACGCCACCTACCGGTTAAGGGTTCATTTTTCCAGTCCGCCGCCTTTGCTGGCCATGCAGATCCCCGATTTTTATTCCAGCTATAAGATGTGGGTTAACGGGGAGTTGTTCGCCTACAACGGTCGCGTGGGAACTTCAAGGGGCCGTACAACAGCCCATTGGCTCCCCATGACCCGTTCGCTGGATATCGACGGCCAGGACATGGAGATCGTCCTGATGATCGCCAATTTCTACCACGACAAGGGGGGGCCGGCCGAACCCATCCTGATCGGCGAGAACAGCATGATGCTCTCTGCCCGGGAAAGGGCCCACTTCCTGGAGTTTGCGGCAGCCGGCAGCTTTGTGATGTGCGGCTTGTTCCTGATGGGGTTGTACCTGTTCGGGCGCCGGCGAAAGGAAGTATTGGCATTTGCCCTCTTTTGCTTGTCGCACAGTTATTATATCGTCGGTTCCGAGAACTATCCGATCCACCATCTGCTCCCCTGGCTCACCTGGGGCGTTGCCATCAAGCTGGAATACCTTTCTCTTTACCTGAGCGTGTTTTTCTACTGGGAATTCGAAGGGATCATGTTTGACCGTTACATCAGTTTCGGCGTCAAACGGGTGGTTCAGTATTTTGTCATCGGCTGTCTGGCGAGCATCCTGATCCTGCCGGCTTATCTCTTTACGCATGCTTTGCCGTTCCTGGTTTTGTCTTTGGCTTTCAGTGCTGTATACGGCATGTATTTGCTGTTGATGATCCCGTTCAGGGAGATCCGGAAAAATTACAGGTTTCTGATCTTCGGCCTGATCATCCTGTTGACCCTGATGATGTACGCAGCGGGCGACGTGATGAACCTGTGGGTGACGAAGGATTATATCATGCTGTTGGGCAACTGGAGCTTCCTGTTCTTCCATACCCTTGAGCTTTCCAGCCGTTTTGCCGGTGAGTTCAAGCAGATCGCAGGCAAAGCGGAATCCGCCAATCGGGCGAAATCCGAATTCCTGGCCACCATGAGCCACGAGATCCGGACGCCCATGAACGGTGTGATCGGCATGACCCAACTGCTCAGGCTCACGCCGCTTACGCGGGAGCAGGAGGAATATGTTTCCGCCATCCACAGCAGCGGAGAGAATTTGCTGGCCATCATCAACGATATCCTCGACCTTTCCAAAGTGGAGGCCGGTAAGTTTCAGTTGTACGAAAAGCCGTTTGAGCTGAAATCGCTTTTGGGAGAGGTCATCCAGATCACCACCCCGATTGCCCGGGAGAAGGGCCTGGATCTGAAATTGCATTGGGCCCCCGACATGCCCGCCCGGTTTATCGGCGACAAGCAGCGGATCCGGCAGGTGATCATGAACCTGGTCGGCAATGCCATTAAATTTACCGATCACGGCCTGGTCAGGGTATCGGCCGATGCAGAACAGGTGACCGACCGCGAATTCCGCGTTCTGGTAAGTATAACGGATTCGGGTATCGGGATGAGCTCCGAACAGATCAAGGAAGTCTTCGAGCCCTTTGTCCAGGGGAAATCAGCTGGGAACAAGGCCAGGGGCGGCACCGGTTTGGGACTGTCCATTTCCCGGAAACTGGTAGAGTTGATGAAGGGCGTAATCAAGGTGCAGAGCTCACCGAACGAAGGTTCGGAATTCTCGGTCCTGCTGCCTTTGAAAGTGCCCATGATCGCCCAGGCGCCGCAACCGGGGTTGCACGATGAGCATCACCAACTGCCGCTGCCTTCGGATGAATCGCTGAGGATCCTCATTGCGGAAGATCACGCCATCAACCAACGGCTGTTCGTCTCCTTGCTCCATAAACTGGGATACCGGCCGGATATCGCGGAAAACGGCCACCAGGTGCTCGAAATGCTGGACAATGCGCATTACGATCTGATCCTGATGGACATCCAGATGCCTGAGATGGACGGCCTGGAAACCACCCGGAAAATCGCCGAGCGCCTTCCTGCGGATGCCCGCCCCGTGATTGTAGCCGTAACGGCCAATGCCCTGCCGGGCGACCGGGAGAAATACATCGAAGCGGGTATGGACGACTTCCTGGCCAAACCTTTTTTGGTCAAAGACCTGTCCGTCATCATCCGGAAATGGTCCAAAAAGCCCACTTCTACCATCTGATCTTTGATCTTTGTTCATTTTTTCGGCCCGTTATCGGTCAAAATTCCGAAATTTGCGCCTTCAATAATTGGTCAACCATTAACTCCCCTTTTTAATTCAACCTTTTAGTTTGAATAAGCTCCTTGACAATCGCTTATTTCCTTGCTAAAAACTGAAACCGGGAAGTAATCTTTGACCGTTGCCAAAATGCTGAACATATGCGATTTTCACTTTCCTTGTTGATGTTCCTTCTCATTCTTTCCTGCAGTTCCAAAGCGCCTTCCGATGCCCTTAACCAGGGAACGCAGGCTTCGGGTGAAGATATCTCAGCTGACCCGGCAGGGCCCGCACGCATCGAATTCAAGATCGCCGGCGCTCCTGCGGGGCAGGTTCGGCTGATCGGATTCTATGCCGACCAGAATTTTGTAGCGGATACCACTACCGCTGACGCTTCAGGGCATTTCATCTTTCAAAAGAATGACGGCTACAACGCCGGTTTCTATTTTGTGATGATGCAGGGAAATGTCAGCTTTCAAATGCTGCTGAATGCCACCGAGCAGAATTTTTCCATGTCGGCCAATGTTTCCGACCTCATCAATACCATGAAGGTGAACGGCTCACTCGACAACGAACTGCTGTACAAAAACCTGGCGTTCCAGGCCAGGCAGGAGCCCATCTTCAACCAGGTTTCGCAACAGTTGAAGGCCGCGGCTCCCGGTTCGGCGGATTACCAGCGCATCAAAGCCGAGCAGGACAAACTGGTGGCCGAACGAAAAGCCCATATCCAATCCTTCCAGGATGAATACCCCACGGCCTTGTTTACCAAATTCAAGATCGCCGGGCAGAACCCCGAACCCCAGGTGATCAAGAAACCGAACGGAACCCTGGATACCCTGGCGCAATTAGCCCTGTACCGTTCGCAGCTTTGGGACAATGTGGACTTCAGCGATAACCGCCTGCTGCATACGCCCGTTATTGTGAACAAACTGAAGCGATACATCGGCGAGCTCACCGTTCAGCATCCGGATTCGATCAACAAATCGGCTGGACTGCTGGTGGATAAAGTCCTGGACCATAAAGAATACCTCAAGTTTTTCGCCAACTGGATCACCTTGTATTACGACCCGGAAAAGACCACGCTGATGGACCCGGAGGCCGTGTTTGTGTACATGGTCAAGAACTATTTCAAACCCGAACTGGCCTATTGGTCCGACTCCGCCGAGGTATACGCCCTTCAACTTCGCGCCTATGAAATGGAAGCGAGCCTGGTGGGCCGTAAAGGTCCGGATGTGAGCGCACCGTCGCCGGACGGCAGCCTCAAATCCATCTATGAAATGAAGGCGCCCTATATCCTGGTGTACATGTACGACCCGAACTGCGAGAACTGCGCCGTCGAGACGCCCAAACTGGTCAGATTCTACCAGGAGTGGCGGTCGAAAGGCGTGGAGGTTTACGGGATTGCGCTCAATACGGATATCCCGGAATGGAAGGCCTATATCGCCAAGAACAGGATTACCTGGACCAACGTATTTGACCCCACGAACAAATCCATTTACGCCAAATACTATGTCAATCATACGCCCGAGCTCTACGTGCTGAACCCGGACCGGACCGTTATTGCCAAAAACCTGAAAGTTGAACAGGTGCCGACGGTCATCGAAAAGGACATGCGTTCCAGGGCGGGGCATTGATCGCGCAGGCCGGCGTCCGTTTAAATGCTGAAAGATCGATGAAAAAAAGGATAGCGCTCGACATGGATGAGGTCATCGCCGATGTCACGCCCAAATTTCTGGACCTCTACGAAGAAGCCTACGGTCGCCGGCTGGAGCCCGGTGATTTCTGGGGCAAAAAAATCTACGACCTCCATGAAGACGCCTATGTGCTGCGCGACCGGCTGCACGACAAGGGCTTCTTCAGGGATCTTCCCGTGATGCCCGACAGCCAGGAGGTTGTCCGGCGCCTGTGCGAGGACTACGATGTGTTCATCACCACGGCCGCCATGGAGTTCCGTTCCTCCTTTGAGGACAAATTTGACTGGCTGGCGGATCATTTCCCGTTCATCCACTGGAAAAATATCGTCTTTTGCGGCGACAAGAGCATCATCAAGGCGGATTATATGATCGATGATCACGTCAAGAACCTGCTTAATTTTGATGGGAAGGGCCTGTTGTTCACCGCTTCCCACAACGCAGAAGAAACCCGCTTCACCCGGGTGAACAACTGGCGGGAGGTGGAAGGGTTTTTTTATGAGAGGATGAGAGGGTGAGAGGATGAGAGAGCCTGCCAACTGACCACTATTATGAGCGTGTGGGTAGAAAAAATATGGCCCTTATTCAAGCTGAAGGCGCGGTATGCCACAACGTCGGCTATGGCTACGGCAGCGGAATACGGCATTTATGCCGCGTTGATCTATTGGCTGTTGTTGCAGCCGACGGCGGCGCATGTGATCAGTTATACCTGTTCAATGCTGATCAATTTCGTGTTGCAGCGATTTTTTGTGTTTGATGTCCGCAGGAAGGTGAGGACGGTGTTTTTGATTGCGGCATTGGTTTCCCTGGGGGCCATTACGCTGAGCTCAGTGTTGTTCATCGGGTTGACGAGCCTGCCGTTTTTTGCCAAAAACCATTTCCTTGCGAAGGGGATAGCCACGGGGATCGTATTTTTTTATAATTTTTACCTCAAACGGTACGCTTTCGAGAAGCGGTTTCTGTGATTCCGGAAAAATAATATCTTCCGCTTTCTTGCCCGGTATGCCATTTTTACCTATCTTTGCCACCACATACATGTTCGGGATATCAGCACTTTTTCTCAAGCTTAATACCCCCCATCGCCTAAACATTAGCTCGAATTCGTTCGTTAGCGTAAACTCACGTTCCAACTTTTACGCCATCTTGGGTGCAAACAGAGGAAATTGAACATTCACGCGCGTTGCTTTTGGGCCATACAATGACTACATGTATCCCGGTTTTAGGCTATGCGGGTAATTTTCTACCTTTGTTCTTTGCATGAATTTCCATTTACAGGTGAATAATTTGCGGTAGTTTGTAATTTTGCCGGTCAATCAAAAGAGAGCAATTTTTTATGAAATTGGAAAAATTGGTCGCGGTGAGCGGTATGTCCGGGTTGTACCGGATGATAGCGAATCGCAAAAATGGACTCATTGTTGAAGAAATCGGCACAGGAAAACACCGTTTTGCGCCATCCAGAAAACACCAGTTTACCCCATTGGAATCCATTGCGATTTACACGGATGACGGTGAATCTACCGAATTGGCAAACGTATTTCGCAACATGCTGGATCAACTTGAGGACAATCCTCCCGCCGACACAAGCGCCGGCGATGAAGATATCAAGGAATATTTCGCTGACGTATTGCCCAACTACGACCATGACCGGGTGCGCGTCAGCGACATGAGGAAAGTGATAAAATGGTTTAATTTACTACACACAAATCAGCTACTGGACCCTGAAGCGGAGACGACCGAAGACGAGGAAGAGTAATCTTCCAAAATCCGGCTCCAGCTCGATTGGAAAACTGCACAATTTTAAAATCTATGGGAGCAGCTATCGAGGTACCGGAACCGTTAAAACGAAAATTTGTACCATCCAACTTTCAGGTAACCACCTGGGCTGAACTGGACGTTTACTACCGAAGCCTGGTAGAACGGCCGCTGCTTTCGGTTGCTGCATTGGAGCGTTGGATACTCGATCGCAGTGAACTCGATGCGGTTGTGAGCGAATCTTTTTCGTGGCGGTATATCAAAATAACAGTTGACAGTTCGGACGAAGCGGCGGACGAAGCATACCAGTACGCCGTTCAGGAACTTTCGCCGCGCATTGCCGCGTATGAAAATACCCTCAATCACAAACTGGTAGCCTGTCCTTACACCTCCCAGCTCGATCCGGTCAAATACGGCATTTACCTGCGCAATATTCAGAATGAGGTCGACCTCTTTCACGAAGAGAATATTCCGCTCGCCACCGAAGTCCAGCTCAAAGCAAAAGAATACGGCCGCATTTTCTCCGAAATGACCATCGGCGTCAACGGCCGTCAGATGACCCTTCAGAAAGCCGGCGCCCTGCTTGAAGAAACGGATCGCGAATACCGCGAAGCCATTTACCACAAGATCTACGGCCGGATACTGGAAGATACCGAATGCCTGGAAAGCCTTTTTGACGACCTGCTCGTCAAGCGCCACCAGATTGCCCTGAATTCCGGATTTGACAACTTCCGCGATTTCAAATTCAGGGCCCTCGGCCGGTTCGATTATTCCATTTCGGACTGCCTCGATTTCCACGAAGCCATCCAGCTCGAGATCCTGCCCCTGCTGGATGATTTCAACCGCTTCCGGAAAAAAGCCCTCAACCTGGAACAATTGCGGCCGTGGGACCTCCACGTCGATACCAGCAAGAAGGCGCCCCTGAAGCCGTTCAACGACATCAACGAATTGGTTGAGAAGTCCATCGCCTGCCTTTCCAGCGTCAACCCGCTGTTCGGCAAGGTCATCGGCACCATGCAGCAGATGGGCCACCTCGACCTCGAATCCCGCAAAGGCAAACGCCCGGGCGGATACAATATGCCGCTGCACCTGACCGGCGTACCCTTCGTGTTTATGAATGCCTCCAACTCGACCAACGATATGAGGACGCTCATGCACGAAAGCGGCCATGCGGTGCATTCCTACCTGACCAAAGGACTCAAACTGACCTCTGACAAAAAGGTGCCTTCCGAAGTTGCCGAACTCGCTGCCATGACCATGGAATTGCTGACCATGGACCATTGGGGCCTGTTCTTTGACAGCGAGGAAGATCTTCGCCGCGCCCGCATCAGCCAGCTCGAAAACGTACTCAAGGTCCTGCCCTGGGTCGCGACAGTGGATAAATTCCAGCATTGGCTTTACACTCATCCGGAACATACCCGCGAAGAGCGCAAGATCTCCTGGATGGAGACCTTCCTTTCCTACAGCTCGGATGAGGTCGACCGGTCGGGCCTTGAATACTACTCCGAATATGTATGGCATAAGCAACTCCATATCTTCGAAGTACCGTTCTACTACATCGAATACGGAATGGCCCAGTTGGGCGCCGTCGCGATCTGGAAGGCCTACAGGGAAAACCCCGAACTGACGGTGCAACGCTATATCAGCGCCCTCAAACTCGGATATTCCAGACCGATCAAGGAGATCTATGAAACCGCGGGCATCCGGTTTGACTTTTCCAGGGCATACGTCAAGGAACTGGGGGCCTTCATCAAACATGAACTCGACACCCTCCTGACCGTGGAAAGCTGAAAAGAGATAATTGTCCGCTGTAAAACGTTATTGAAACATTAAATGTCCCTCAAGGGATTCTTCCGAACATCTTTTTGCCGTATTTTGTCGTTCTAATATTTGTGTTGCTGCGATCAATTTCCTTTTACGGATCGCCGCCCGGAACAAAATGCGGAACATCCTGTGCATATCGCTCCTCATCTTTTTCGCTCAATCGTGTGAGAAAGAGACCCATCGGCTGGACCAATATTCAGTCCACGGGATCGATGTTTCCCATCACCAAAAGCAAATTGTCTGGGATACCGTTGCGGCGCAGCGCGTCCATTTTGCCTTTGTGAAAGCGACTGAAGGGGCCAGTTTTGCCGACAGCCTGTTCTGTTACAACTGGGACGAAATGAAGCGGGTCGGCCTCCGGCGCGGCGCCTACCATTTCTACCGGCCCAATACTTCTCCCATGCTGCAAGCCATGCATTTCAGCAATTGGGTGGAAATGGAGGAAGGCGACCTCCCGCCGGTGCTCGATGTGGAGGTGCTGGACGACGCCAATCCCTACAGCCTGGTAGCCGGCATCCGGACCTGGCTGGCGCTGGTCGAATGGCGGCACGGCGTCAAACCCATCATTTATACCAATCTCCGTTTCTACAACGAATACCTCTCCGGCCAATTCAATGACTACCCGGTCTGGATCGCCCGATACAACCAAAGCCAACCCGAGCTTTCCTGCGGGCGCGATTGGGATTTCTGGCAATACGGCAACCGCGGCAACCTGCCCGGCATCGACGGCTATGTCGACTTTAATGTGTACAAAGGCACTTTTGAACAACTCGACTCCCTTTGCAGGCGCGGCGTTGATCTGGTGAGTATGGCGTATTAGGCTAGTCGTAAGTCTGTAAGTCGTAAGTCGTAAGTCTGTAAGTCGTAAGTCGTAAGTCTGTAAGTCGTAAGTCTGTAAGTCGTAAGTGAGGTGACCGCGGCGATTCGAAGCATATTAAGGGCGTTGTCAGTTGTCAGCGGTCAGTCCGGTAGAAGCGATGTTGCGATTTTGCAACCGACGCCGCCATCAACAATTAACAATCATGTAATTGTCAATCATCAATCAATACAATTGACAGTCAAATCGGACGAGTATTGTTTCCCCGCTCCCTGAAGGCGTCAATCCGGAATCTTCACCCCGCCGCCTGCATTTCCGGCAATTCCGTTCCCTGCGCTTCTTTCAGCAACGGATTGAGCCTTTTGATGATCTCCCTGCGAAGGTATAAAAGGGTAACGGTAGCCGCCATTACATCAGCGATGGGGAAGGACCACCAGATGCCTTTTAGCCCCATGAAGGCCGGCAGGACGAGGATGAGCGGGATCAGGAAGAATCCCTGCTTGGTCAGGGTGAGCAGGAGTGCGGGGATCGATTTGCCGATGGCCTGGAAGTAGGCTGATCCCACCAGTTGTGTGGTGATGAGCGGCGTGGCGAGGAAGGCTGTGACCAAAGCCGGGCTTGTTGCGCTCAGGAGGTTCGCGTCCTGGGAAAAGAGACCGACCAGCGCTTTGGGGAAGATCATGATCCCGGCGAAGATGACCACTGCTACGGCCGTTCCGCCTTTGACGGATGTGGTAATGCTTTCCTTTACCCTTTTCCACTTTTCAGCGCCGTAATTGTACCCTGCGATGGGCAAAAAACCTTGTGTGATGCCCAGCACCGGGAAGTTGGCGAACATCATGACGCGGTTGATCACGCCGTAGACCGCCACCGCCAGCTCGCCGCCGTGGTGAAACAGCGAATTGTTCAATACGATGCTCAGCACGCTGATCGTTCCCTGCCGCGCCAGGGTGACAAAACCGATCGAGGAGATCTCCTTTACGATTTTCCAACGGAGGGTAAGCGTTTGCCAGTGCAGCCGCAGTTCGGTCGGCCCCAGGAAAAAGAACCAGAAAGTATAACCGGCGGCCAGATAGTAGGAAATGGTCGTAGCCCAGGCCGCGCCTTCCAGCCCCCACCCGAAACCGGCAATGAAAACCGTATCCAATACGATATTTGTAAGCGCAGACGTCAGCATGACCAGCATGGCCGGCCTCGGGCTGCCCTGGGCGCGCATCACGTTGTTGGACATCATCGCCCAGGCCAGGCAGGGAATGCCTGTCAGCAGGATGTTGAAATATGCACTGGCCGGCGCTTCAATATCGCCCTTGCCGCCGAATAGCTGCAGGATCGGGTGCTGCGCGAATGACCCCAGGATCACAATGGTTACGGCCAGCAGGATGGTCATGCAGGCCATTACGCCGAATGTGTCCTCCGCTTTTTTGCGGTTGCCTTTGCCCAACGCCCGGGAAACAACCGACGAGCCGCCGATACCGATGGCCATGCCGATGGAAGAAATCAGAAAACTGATGGGCAGCACAACCGTAATGGCCGCGATGCCGAGACTGCCTACGAAACGGCCGATAAAAATGGTATCGACAATGAAGTTGACGGACATGACCAGAATGCCGATGGAAGCGGGCAGGGCCATTTTCAACAACAGCCTGCCCATGGGCGCCTGGCCAAGCTCTTCGGAAGATTTTTTGTTAGGTCGGGTGCTCATGATCTTAGGTCAAACATGGTCGTCAGGACCAAAAATACTAGGTATAGATACGCATAACTTCCGGATAAGTTTGTTTTTCAGCTAATTTTAACCCGTGAACCTGATCGATCACCATCGGATTATTCAAATAACCGGCCGATCCGGCCCGAAACCGCTGCCTGAAGGGACTTGGTTTCGGTCGGGCAGGGAAGCCCTGATCGCGCTGTTGCGGTCCTGGAAACGGCCCGTACCGGAAGGCCGGATTATCCTGCTGCCTGCTTTTTGCCCGGAAGGCCTCTATGCGCCGTTTCGATCGGAGGGATGGGACATCGTTTTTTATGATCTGACCGTGGAAGGAAACCCTGATTTCAGTCACCTGCAAAGACTTGCTTCCCAAACCCAACCGCAGGTGGCCGTTCTGATCCATCTGTTCGGCGTTCGGCGGGATATCGCCACGTTCCGGAAGGTCCTCGGCGATAACGTTTTTATCATCGAGGATTTTGCGCAAACCTGGCCGGGAGAACACCTGGCGCACAACCCGCAGGGCGGTGATGCCCGTTTATTCTCGCTCCCAAAACTGGCCGGGCTGCCCGATGGCGGAGGATTGGAACTGGCTGCCGGCGGGCGGCCAAAGGTAGAAAAACCCGGATCGGCTTGGGTCTATACCGGATTGCGATTAGGCGCGTTGATAGCGGCGACCCTGGCCCGAAAAACCGGCGTGAAGTTTTTCCGGTGGTTGTCCATCGCTTTGAACGGCCGGGCATATCGCATCCTGAGGTCCGGATCTTGGAGTGTCCGCAGGATGTCCGGAGTCAGCCTTTTCCTTCTGCGCAGGCTGGACCAAAAGCGCCTGATCGACCGCCACCTGAAACAGGCGGAGATCTACCGGTCGGGCCTGGATCATCCGGGCATAATGGCCATTGACGGCGGCATCGACTGGCCGATGATCGGATTCCCGGTCCTGGTGGACAACCGGTCCCATTTTCTGGAATCGCTCGCGGTGAAGGGCGTTGTTCCGCTGGTCTTTTCTGCTGCCTGGTCCTTTATACCGGAAGGCGAAGGCCACCTGTTCCCGGGCGCGACGGCATTATCCGGCCGCCATGTCCTGTTGCCGATCTGCGTCAAATTGACGGATGATGATATTTGGGAGGTGGTCCGGGCGGTGAATGATTACCCGGGAATATCCTGAGGGCTTAAGGATTTTTTCTCAACTCACCTTTGTGGTAAGTACCCAGTACTTTCCCTTGCAAGGTCCTGCCGACAAACGGGCTGTTCCTGGATTTCGAACGGATGTCCTTTCCGGTATACACCCATTCCATTTCCGGGTCAAAGAAGGTCAGGTTGGCAGCGGCGCCTTCTTCGATATGGGGTACGGCCAGGTTCAGGGCTTTTCGCGGACGTATAGCCAGGATCTCCGCCAGTTTTTCCGGTGCGGGGCGGGCGGTATTCAAGGCGGAAAAGGTTGTTTCCAGGCCCAGCGCGCCGGATTTTGCGTATGGGAATTCCAGTTTTTTGGCTTCTTCTTCCAGGGGTGTGTGGTTGGAACTGACCAGGTCGATGGTTCCGACCAGCAGAGCCTCCAGGAGGGCTTTCCTGTCGTCGGCACTACGCAGGGGCGGGGCCAGTTTCAGGTTGGAATCGAACCCGGCCAGGTCTTCGTCTGTGAAATAGAGATTGTGGGCGGCTACAGATGCCATGGCGCTCAATCCGCGGGATTTGGCGTGGCGGATCAGTTCAACCGAACGCGCGCTGGAAATGGTGTGCAGCAGCAGCCTTGATCCGGTATAGGCCAGCAGGTCCAGATCGCGCTGGACGATCAGTTCTTCGGCCAGGGCCGGGATGCCCGTGAGTCCCAGGCTCGTACTGGTATATCCTTCGTGCATCTCGCCGTGGGGCGCAATGGCCAGGTCCATCGGCCGGTTGATGATCAGGCCGTCGAAGGCCCTGACGTATTGGAGGGCGCGCATCATCAGTCCGGCGTGTTGCACAGGTTGTTTACCGTCGGTAAAGGCTACGGCGCCGGCAGCGTGCATGTCCATCATTTCCGTGATGTCGGTCCCGGCGCAATCCATGGAAATGGCGCCCGTGGGATAGATATCGACCGGAAGCCTGTCCGATTGCCGCAACATATAGAGGATGCCCGGCTTGGAATGCGTAACCGGCGCGGTGTTGGGAAAACAAGCCAGCCCTGTAAAGCCGCCCGCCAGGGCCGCGTCGGCGAGGGTCGAAAAATCCTCCCGGTGTTCAAACCCCGGATCGCCGGAATGAGCGCCGATATCCACCCAGCCCGGTGAGCAGTACGCGCCGTTCAGGTCCCACTCCTTAACCGAGCCGGGCGCTTTCCCCGGGTCGGTGATTTTACCGTCCCTGATGTAAAGATTGGTTTGCCTGAGGTGCCAGGGTCCGTCCGGATCCAGAATGGTTACGTTGCGGATCAGGTAATTCATCCGATCAAAAATTTCGGCAAATTTAAAAAGGATATTTAAATTTATTCCGGTTGAATCGCTGGAGCTGAAAATCAGGGTTGGCAGAAATCAGTATCCAGTCTTCAGTTGGCAGTCTTCAGTTGGCAGTCTTCAGTTGGCAGTCTTCAGTTG
>CALMYQ010000226.1 GCA_937873655.1 uncultured Lewinella sp.
ACCTTTTGATTGATGATTTTGGATGGGGGCGTCCGTTATCAGGGCGGCAGATTGCTGGGGCCTCGACAGGTTGAGTTTTACAGGGATTTCGGTCCTATGGACCTTTTGATTGATGATTGTTGATGGGGGCGGCCGTGGTAAGTTCCAATGAGGACATTTCCTGCTTTGGGTTTCGATGCATCATCAGGCGTTCGACGCATAATCATGCGTTCGACGCATAATCATGCGTTCGACGCATAATCATGCGTCGCTACAGGGCTAAAACGACGCCTTGGGCCAATTGGCCGGTATGCACGTCGCCGGTTTCATCCATAAGGGTATAGGATACTTTGACGACATAAACGGCTTCCGGAGCAAAGCGGTCCCGGACTTTGCCGTTCCAGGAAGGGCCGTCGAAAATGAGGTCGCCCCAGCGGTCGAAAACCTGCATGCGGACATCTTGCAGACTGCAATTGCTGAAGAGTTCAAGCCGGTCGTTGAGGCCGTCGTCGTTGGGACTGAAGGCGGTCGGCAGGTAGACTTCGCAGGGGCAGGGCTGCCGTTCGACCTCATATTTGTAGACCACCGGATCGAGGCAATCGTTGTTGGCGGCGAGGTAGACGCCGGGCGCGTCCAAGGGCCTTGGGTTGGCGTGAAAGCCGTCCTTCCACCGGAATTCCGGCCCGGGCAGGCTGACGGACCAATGCTGGCCGCACAGCAATGACGTGTCCACTTTTACGGTATCGGTGATATACAGATCGCAGGTTTCCCGGTAGAAATAGTCGAGATCGCCTTGCAACACATCACCGGATATTTCGGTCATTGCAAAACCTGAAAAAACGGGATTGTAGGCATCAAAGGAAGCGGCGATGTCGTTTTCCTGGTTGTCAATGGCAGATATCCATTGAAAACAATCCCCATCTTGCGCTCCGGCGTCAAACTGCAGCAGAAACCCATTGGGTTGATTGGCCGATAAAGCGAATTCATCGGCGTTCCCCACCAGGTTGACCAGGCCTTTGCGGTCGACCTGCTGGTCGATCAGGCCGGTATTGAAGCCTGGATCTGCCGACAGGTTGAATTGTTCCAGGATCTCCCCTTCCGGAGAAAGCACCATCCGGGCCGGCCGGCTGCCGTCAAAGACCGGCCGGCTGTACACTGCCGAGAAATTGCCGTCGGGCAGGACGTCGAGGTCGGCCGGGTGTCTGGTGGACAGGAATTTCCGGCTTTTCCATACCAGGTTACCCGTTCCGTCGATCAGATAGAAGAACGCGAAACCCTCGCGGTAATACTCCATGATGTAACCGCCGGGCGCCTCAAACGGCCCGGCCACAGGATAGAACTTGAGGTCGGCCGGCGGCGCGACGGCCCATTGCAACGCGGCCTGATTGTTAAGCCGGACCAGATACGGCCCGGAGCGGCAAATGAACCCGCCCTCGGCCGTTATGCGGGCGTCGCCGATCGATTCGAAAGGCGCAAACCGGACACCCCACTGAAAATTCAGCAGGTCGGTGTCGAACAGGGCGACAAAGCCCTGTTTCTGGCTGTCCCAATCCAGCAACAGGCCGTAGGCCATGAGGCGGTTGTTCTTCAGTTCGATGGCATAGGTAAAATGGTCGACGGTGCCGGTGCGCAGGAGTTTGAACCGCGTGGCCAGCCCGTTGCCGTCCAGTTTGATCAGAAAGACCAATTCATCGAACCCTTCATAGGCGCTGCCGTAAACGAACACATTGCCCGCCTCGTCGATCACCAGGTCCTTGAATTCCATGTAATTCTCCTTCCAGCCGTAACTTTGGGCCCAGACCACGTTGCCGCAAGGGTCGACGCGGGTGAGGAATACCCCGCGGTTATCCAGGGAGTTCTGGCTGTCGAGGGAGGAATCACCGATCAGGATATCGCCGTTGGGAAAGCGGCCGATCTTCTTGTGGTAGGTTTTAGCCGGTTTTTCCAGGAGTTTGAAATAGCCTTGCGCCGGCGCCCACCCGGTGAACAGCAGGAAACCCCAGGCCAGCAACAATCCCGGAAACAGCTTCTTCATCAACCAAATATCGGGAATCCCCGGCAAATAGCGCAGGATTTCACTTTTACCGCCGGATTCCGCGTCCATCCCTGCAACAAAAAGCTGCAAGACCCGTAAATTTGGACTGCTATCAAAATATCCAGGAAGATGAACGACGATTTGAAAACCATCGACGACGTTCTGGCCGAACTGGACCGGATCATTGAAGAAACGGTCCGGGAAAACTGTTTTCTGGGCATATTCGCCTACGTCTACCGGCGGACTACCGCGCAGATCAAAGCTGAGGTCGAAAAAGGCGCCTTTGAAGACAATGAGCGAATGGCCCGTTTCGATGTCGAATTCGCCCGCCTTTATATCGACGCCTACCGCGGATACTACGCCGGAGAAACCATCAGCCGCTCCTGGAAAGTAGCCTTCGACGCCCGCAACAGGCCACTGACCATCGTCCAGCACCTGACCCTGGGCATGAATACCCATATCAACCTCGACCTCGGCATTGCCGCCAGCAGGATCATGCAAGGCGATGATATCCGCAAGCTCAAGAACGACTACTACAAGGTCAACGAGGTCCTGGCCGGCCTGATCGATGAGATGCAGGACAGGCTCGGCCGCGTGTCCCGCCTCATGTTCCTGATCGACTGGCTCGGCCGCCGTACCGACGAGCGACTGATCAATTTCAGCATTTCCAAAGCGCGGAACGAATCCTGGAAAGTGGCCAGGGCGCTGTCATCCCTGCAAGGCGACGCCCGAACCCTGAAACTGGAAGAAACGGACCTGATCGTTTCCAGGATCGGCGAACTGGTCGTTTCACCGAAAGGCAGGCTGATCCGGCAATCGCTCCGGTTTATCCGTTTTTTTGAAACCCGCGACATCGGAAAGATCATCCGGAATTTGCGCAATTAGGGAAATTGGCTAATTCGGACGGGTTGGTCGATGTTCACCGGTTATTGGTCCAAGAATTTTAATAGTTTTACTATCCTTTATAAAACTTTTTCTATCTTTGCACCGTTCCTAAAGGTGTCAAAACCAAAAATTGAGCAGAAAGACCACATATCGCGTACTCGGACTCGGCCTGATGATATCCTTTTATCTCGGGTTGCTCTCCATGTTTTCCATGTCCTACCTGGGCCTGGAATCCGCTGCCAGGATGGTCATGGTTTTCGACAACCTGGTAGAAGAGGAGAATGAGTGCGATTTCCACGTCGGCGATGATGCTGACGGCAAGATCCTGCAACACTTTTCTTTTTCGGCGCTCCAGCTCCAAAAAGCCAAAATACTGGTACCATTCCAATGCATACCTCCTGACATTCCGCATATGGAGGTCCAATCCCCTCCTCCCGAACCGACCGTTTTTTCCTGATAGGCCGGCTTCTGCCCGGCCGTTCCTGTCACAGCCCGACTTCCCGGTCTGTGCACAAGCGCTTTTTCTTTAACCCTGACGGCTCTTTCTCCTTTTGAAGGTGAGCGGGGATCGGATTAGCTGATCAATATTCAGCCGTTCTGACCAAAATCCGGCCTGCCCTGTGTTGGGCGTTCCGGCTCTGATCCTCGTTTTTTGCTGGACGATCCCCTGCCGCCTTCCGGGACGACCGTTTTAAACTGTTCACTGAAAAAATGGAAAAAACGGATAAAATTCCAAGCGGAATATTCAAGAATCTCAAATCAGACCTGCCGGCCAGCATTGTCGTTTTTCTGGTGGCCCTGCCGCTGTGTCTGGGTATTGCATTGGCTTCCGGCGCACCCCTGTTTGCAGGGATCATCGCCGGTATCGTCGGCGGCATCGTCGTCGGGGCCTTCAGCGGCTCCCAATTGGGCGTAAGCGGCCCGGCGGCCGGTTTGGCGGTCATCGTACTGGTGGCCATCCAGGATCTCGGTTCCTATCAAACCTTCCTGCTGGCGGTGGTGCTGGCCGGTCTGATCCAGATCGCGCTCGGCTTCGCCCGGGCGGGCATCATCGGGTACTATTTCCCGTCGTCGGTCATCAAGGGGATGTTGTCGGGTATCGGCATTATCATCATCCTCAAGCAGATCCCGCACGCTTTCGGGTACGACAAGGACTACGAAGGCAGTCTGGAATTTGCGCAGCCCGACGGACAGAACACCCTGTCGGAACTGTTGAACATGGTCAATTTCATCACCCCGGGTGCGGTGATCATTGCCGCCGTTTCCCTCTTTATTCTGATCTTATGGGAACAAAAGTTCATGAAGCGGCAGCGGATCTTCCAGCTCATCCAGGGGCCGCTGGTGGCGGTGGCCGCCGGTATTTTATTGAACCTGGCCTTCCAATCGAATCCAAACCTGGGATTGAACCCGGAGCACCTGGTGACCCTGCCGGTTGCCGAGAGCCTTTCGGGGTTCTTCGCACAATTCACCTTCCCGGATTTCAGCCATATTGCGGATCCCCGGATCTATATGACGGCGGTGACCATGGCGGTTGTCGCCAGCCTGGAGACCCTGCTCTGCCTGGAAGCCACCGACAAGCTGGACCCCTACAAGCGGGTCACGCCGGCCAACCGGGAGTTGCAGGCCCAGGGGATCGGCAATATGATCTCGGGGCTGATCGGCGGTCTGCCCATCACGCAGGTGATCGTGCGCAGTTCCACCAATATCCAGTCGGGCGGCCGCACCAAGGCGTCGGCGATTTTCCACGGCGTACTGCTGCTGGTTTCGGTGATGTCCATCCCCAGGTTGCTCAACCTGATCCCGCTGGCCAGCCTGGCGGCCATTTTGTTCGTTGTGGGGTATAAACTGGCCAAGCCCGCCTTGTTCAAACAAATGTACAAACTGGGATGGGCGCAGTTCGTTCCCTTTGTCGTCACGATCGTGGGCATCGTCCTCACCGACCTGCTCATCGGCATCGGCCTGGGGCTTGCGGTGGCCATTTTCTATATCCTGCGCAACAACTACAAGAAGCCCTACTTCTTCCACCCGGAGGAACACGCGAACGGCGAGGTCATCCGCATCGAACTGGCGGAGGACGTCACCTTCCTCAATAAGGCCGACATCCTGCAAACCCTCAACCACCTGCCGGAGAATTCCCGCGTGGTGATCGATGCATCCCGGACGGTCAACATCGACCAGGACGTCATCGAGATCGTAGAGGATTTTGAAAGCGTAGCGCCCCTCCGGAACATCGACCTGACCGTCATCGGCCGCAAACTGAAAGGCTTGCAGGAACGGCCGGTCAAGGTATTTGAAAAGACCATTGTCAACAGCGCCGTGCTGAATAACTGATTTCTTCAACATTAAAATCCAATGACCATGAGTACGATTGCCATAACCCTTCCCTATAAAGGAAAGACGCTGAATAAGAACATCCAATCAAAAGTAACGCCCGCCATAGCCATGGAATGGCTCAAAGAAGGTAACCGGCGTTTCCTCGAAAACCGGCGCATGGAACGCGATCTGCACGTGCAGGTCGCCGAAACCGCCGCCGGACAATATCCGTTTGCCGTGATCCTGAGCTGCATCGATTCGCGCATCCCCACCGAAACCATTTTCGACAAGGGGATCGGCGACATCTTCAACATCAGGATCGCCGGCAATTTTGTCAACAAGGACATCCTCGGCAGCATGGAATTCGCCTGCAAGATCGCAGGTTCGAAGCTGGTGGTCGTGATGGGCCATACGGCCTGCGGCGCCGTCAAGGGGGCTTGCGATCAGGCCGAACTGGGCAACCTGACCCAGATGCTCGGCAAGATCGCTCCGGCGGTGGATGCCGTCCATACGCCGGACGGGGCGGATCGCAGTTCGCAGAACGCCGAATTCGTCAATGAGGTAGCCCGCAAGAACGTGGAGCTGGCCATCGGAAAGATCAAGGCCCAGAGCCCGCTGCTGGCCGAGCAACACCAAAACGGCGAGATCGACATTGTCGGCGCCATGTATGACGTACACACCGGAGAGGTCACTTTCCTGGACAATCCGAATCAATGAGGTTTACGATTATAAAGTGCTTTTTCCTATCTATTAGTTTGTTCTCTTGTTCCGCCCTCCTCTCCCAGGAGGGCGGCTTTGGCAACTGGATCATGTATTTCGGGCAAAACCGGATCCACGACCGGTGGAGCGTGCATACCGAGATCCAGTACCGCAACCACGACCTGCTGCCCAACATCGAGCAGTTGCTGGTCCGGACGGGCCTGTATTACCACCTGGACGGCAACACGACCTTGCTGGCCGGATACGCCTACGTGCCCTCCTACCGCCTGGAAGACAGCTTTACCGACCCCGTCACCACGGAGCACCGGATCTTTCAGGAACTGCAGTTGAACAACAGGGCCGGCAAGATCGCTTTCAACCACCGTTACCGGATCGAGGAGCGCTGGGTCAGTGAAAAGACCCTGGTCCGGTTCAGGTACCGCCTGCTGGCCGTTATTCCGCTATCAAACAAAACCAAAGACGCGCCCTTTCTGGCCTTTTACGATGAGGTTTTCCTGGCGCCCGGCGCCCGCGTATTCGACCGGAACCGGGCCTACGGCGCGCTGGGGTACAAATTCTCATCCACTGCTTCAGCCCAACTCGGAATATTGAACCAACAACTGCCCGACCGGCATAAATGGTACCTGCAAATCGGCTTGTTCTACAACCCGGATCTGCGGTAAAGATCGTTTTTTTTTGGTGAATAGATTTTTAACGGTAATCTACGTTTGGAGGGGACGCCTGTTGCGTCCCCTTTTTTTGGGTTGCGAACCTTTGGGGTTTCGTACCCCTGGGGTGCTGGGGAGGTGGGAAATGCAAAATGTAAATGGGGTAATTAACCTACATCGGCCCAACAGGCGATATCTATATAGCCGATGGTTATGGCGCTCAGTTTATTTTGCAATACGACGCCAATGGAAAGTTCATCCGAAAGTTTGGAGGCGATAGTTTTCTCCAGGAAGATAAATTCAAACAGGCACATGGCGTAACCCTGGATACCCGCAACCCCGGTAACCCGACACTGCTGTGTACCGCCAGGATCAAGAATGCTTTCAAACGGTTTACCCTCGACGGTCAATATCTGGAGACCTTCTACCTGCCCGGAGCATTTGTCAGTCGCCCGGTTATCGATGGGGAGAATGTGTACTCCGGGGTTTGTTTCGGGATGGAAAAAGGCAATTACAATATGCAGCTAAACAGGGGGTTTGTGACCATCCTGGATAAGGACAACCGGGTCGTATCCAATCCCGGAGGTACAAAACCCAGGTATAAAAACGGCCACTTGAAATTGATGCTGCAAGATCAGCCCGTTTTCAAGAATTGCCACGATGTTTGCGTGGACGGGGATAAAAACCTCTATGTCTGCCAATGGAACGCCGGAGGGGTTTATCCCTATAAGCTGCATCGGGTGTAAAGGGCAATCACCTGGACATCGCCGTATCGTCACACTTGAGATCACCCATCACGTATTGCAGTCCATCCAGAAAAAACTGCAGCAGCTTGGGGTTCATCATGCTTTGGGCATTGTGCGAAGGGGATGAATAGAATACCCGGCCCTTTCCGTGTTTTTTGATCCAGGAAATGTACTTGATGTTGTCCTCCACTTTCGTTTTGAGGCCGGTCAGTTTGTCGGCTTCCATGTAGAGCAGGGGCCGGAAGTTGTAATCAAAATAGGCGTTGTTGAACAAATACGGCTCGTCGACGTGTTCGAATCCCTGGCCGTCGAAGGCAGCCACCAGCGGATGGTTCGGGTCCACCAGTTTGACCTGGATCATTTGTTGTACCGGGTGATAATCGAAACTGCCGCCGACCATCCTTCCGTAGTTCTCGGATTTGTTTTGCATCACGATCGAGCCGTGCAGCACCATCAATCCGTGGCCTTTGCTGACGTACCGGATCAGGTTGTCTTCCAGTTGTTTCGCCTTTTTAAACCGCTGCTCATCGTTCAGGCCGGGCTCTTCCTTGAGCTGATCCCAGAACAGGTCCCGGCGGTCCCCTACCGAACAATTGTTGTTCAGGATGACGGCGTCGTATTTTTTCAGGTTCTTTTTTTCGAATTCGTGGATATCCTTGGATACGCTTACCGTATACGCCCCGGATTTTTCAGCCAGCAGCTTCATAACGGCCTCCGTGTGCGGGATCGTCCAGTGCTTAAAACCGGTGTGGAGCGAGAAAATGAGCACATGCTTTTTGCCGTCAGTGGGTATCCGCGGTTGGGCAGGCGCGATCTCCGCGATTTTGGCCAGCCATTCCGCAGACAATTCGAATTCCGGCAAAGATTGGGCCTTGCCGATGTACCCTGAAAGCATGAAGACGATGCTCCAGATGAAGACGGTTGATTTTTTCACGTGTTGCTATGCTTTAAGTTGGTGATGCTTAAAGTTCGCAAATTAATTTAAAACGGAATTTTTTATGAACCACAAAAGAAACAAAAGCTCACATAAGTTTTAATTAATGCGGGATCCCGGCTGGATTCCCCACCAATCGCTTTTGCGGACTTTCGTGAACTTTTGTAGTTGAAATATAAAAAACCTTTGTGTTAAACGGCTATTTCCTGGCCAGCAATTTCTTCATGCTCACCTTCTCCCCCGTGATCACGTTCTCGTTCCCGAAGGTCAACGAGGCCAGGTACAGGGCCAATGCGGCGTACAGCAGCGCCATCAGGGCAACCAACCCCACCAGGGCCGGGCTGAAGGTCCCTTTCAGGATCGCGCCGATGGACAGGGCGATGTTGAGCATCGGGACCAGCGCAGTGGAACTCGTCAACTCCATGCCGGGCATCTGCGAGATCATGGTCGGAATGAGCACCAGCATCATCATGGGCGATACGTAGCTCTGGGCTTCCTTGTACGAATTGGCCAGCAACACGACGGCCAGGGTCAGGCCTGCCAGGAAGATGGTGCTCAGCAGGATCAGGATACCGATCCACATCCAGCCCTGCGGGTCAATCGACAGGGAGAAAAATCCGATGTTACCGCCCAGCAGTTTCACCTGAATAAGGATGGCGACCACGAGGCTCGCAACGTTCATAAAAGCCGATACGACGCCCACCGTCATTACCGCGCCGAATTTGCCGGCGATGATCTCCCGGGTCGTGGCCGGTGTGGTGAACAAGGTCTGCAGCGTCCGGCGTTCTTTCTCGCCGGCCGTGATGTCAATGGAGATGTACACGCAACCGATAAAGATGAACAGCAGGATGATCATCGGCAGGAAGGAGGCCAGGATCTTGCCGGCCTTGGCTTCCTTCGAGGCCAGGTCCACGGATTCCAGCTCGATCGGTTTGATGAACTTTTCATCCAGCTGGACGGACGTCAGCCGCTGGTTCAGCAATTGCTCGTTCACCTGGTTGACCACCGCGCGTACCGCATTGGCGCGCATGTCCAGGACATCCTTTGATTCATTCACCAGCAACTGGACGGAAGCCGACTCGTTGCTGTCCAGCTTGGACCTGAAATCGGGGGCTACGATCAACCCCATCGTCTGGTCAAGGGTATCCAGTTCGGCCCGGTCAAACGAACGGACCTTGACCTCCAGTCCCGGCACTTTCCGGACGGCTTCCAGTACCGGCGTACCTTCCGCTTCCGGATTTGCCAGCAAAGTGACGGTCTCCGCGGCCATTTTTTCGCTTTGGCTGGCCCCTACCTTGCCGATGATGGTAAACAGCACCGGGTACAGGAAAAAGGGCAGCAATATGACGAGGTAGATCATCCGTTTGTCGCGGAGTACCTCCTTGAGTTCTTTTCTGTAGATGGTTTTTATGATGTCTGCACGCATGGATCTTTAATTTTTAAATTTTGGATTGGTTCGATTGGTTCGATTGGTTCGATTGGTTCGATTGATCCGATTGGTTCGATTGGTTCGATTGGTTCGATTGATTCGATTGATCCGATTGGTTCGATTGGTTCGATTGATCCGATTTCAGGCGTCCGTAATTTGGTCAGCAGAATCGGAACATTCGACTCAATCGACTTAATCGATTCAATTTTTCGATTTTTCGATTGGTTCGATTGATCCGATTTCAGGCGTCCGTAATTTGGTCAGCAGAATC
>CALMYQ010000227.1 GCA_937873655.1 uncultured Lewinella sp.
CAGGCTTGGCATTCCGGTTCTCCAATCCTGACCGTTATTTTTTCACCGACCCTAACATCCCCTAAACCGGTCGAAGGTTTTGCCGTTGAGATGGAAGAGAGCGCCGCTGGAGCGCATGCCGTTGCCCAACCACCATTATGTTGAACCCCATCCTACTGGACAAAATGGGCAGAGTGGGGGACTTAGCGAGTGGGAGAGAGGGTGAAAAGCATTGCCTTCACCCTCTCTCCCACTCCCACTCTCTCCCCGTCTTTGCCTTTTTTGCAAAAATGTCCAGTAGTGTGGTTGAACCCACAAAAGTCACAAAAGACCGCAAAAGGGTTATACTGCGCTGAAATAGGTTTTGTGCATTCAGGGTAGGTTTCCCTCTTCAGGGGTCAGGGGCGGGCGCGGGCAAATGCACAAAACCTATTGCCGTTGAGTATAATATAAAAATTTAAACGAGTTGGATACGGCCTGGTGCATGATCGTAGCGTGGTTTTCCAGCGGCAGATAATCAAAAAATACGCGGACATTTTTACTTTCGGTTTTTTTGATCTTATCCGCCAGTAAATTTGCATCCACTTCCATGACCCTTGGCATATCGGTGGGGGTCAATCCTTCCTTGCCCACGCCGATATAGATGTCGGTTTGTTGGGAAAAGGATTGCGATAAAATTTCGGGGTCCTGGTTCAGCAAGGAACCGTTGTCCCACCATAAGCTGGGGCTTACGATGATGTACCGGTTGAATAAAGACGGCCGTTTGAACAGCATTTCGGTAGCCAGAAGACCGCCCAGTGATTCGCCGATGATCGTTCTGGAAGCGTTTGTTTTGTATTTTTTCTCAATATAGGGTTGCAATTCTTTTTCAATGAAATTCATAAACCGGTCGGAGTGCCCTGACGTAGGGTTATTTTTTACATCGCGGGCACTGGTTGACGGAAAGGTATAATCCCTTCTCCGGTCAATATTGGCTATGCCGACGATGATGGACTTCGGGACGCGGTTAATCCATTCAAAACTGTTGAATTGGTAAAGCCCGGCGATATGAATGAAATCCTCATCTGCCGAGCCGTCGAGCAAATAAACAACCGGGTAATTAATCGTGTCGTCGGGATTGTACCCTTCCGGCAGATAAATATTCAATATCCTTTTTTCTGTAAGTTCTGCCGACTGTATTTCATCGATCACGCCGAGGACAAAAGGCTTCGTGCCGTCAATGGCCGTTTGGCAAAAAGAAACTGCGGAACAGCAGATTGCGATTAAGGTCGTTGGTATTTTCATGTTGCAGATTAATTGATGATCTCACCTTTGTTATCGGCCAGTTTTTCGCGCCATTTCCGGAGATCTTCGGGTGTCTGTCTGACCCAATCTGATATTTCACCGACAATTTTCAAGGGCGCGACGGTGCGGTAGGAGCGCGTCGGGTTGCCCGGGAATTTTTTGTCCGTCACGTTCGGGTCATTTTCAAAGCTGCCGGTGGGTTCGACGATATAAACGCGTTCCAGCCCGTCGCCTTTAGCCAGTGCAGCGGCCAGTCCCGCCCCGTTGGCGATGGCCGTGAAATAGATGTGGTTCATGGTGATTTCGGCCTGGTAATTGGACTGGTACCCGGCCGTGAGCTGATCGCCGACCTGCAGATCGGCTCTCGTCCCGTGATAAAAGGGGCCTTTGTCCGCCGGGTTGTCCCGGAACGAAGCGGCCAGTTCTTCATTCTTTTTTGCGTTGACCGGGTCGTTGAGTTCCGCGTAGCATTGGGCGATGTTCGCATACAGGGAAGGAAAAGCCCCCTTGACCGCGTCGTTGTTCACCTTCAAGGCAAACTGCAGCGTCGTTTCCAGCCATTTCAATTTGTCGGGCACATGGTTCCGGCTGCGGGCCACATAATGAGCGGCCAGGTATTTTTCAAAATCGTTGGTTGCCTCGTCCCAGGCCTGCAGAAAAATCTCGGCGGCCGCTTCTGGGTTGCCGTTTTCCTCCATGGCCATCCCCTGGATGCAGTACTTGACGATCGGGTTGTTTGGGCTGAATTCCATATTTGTTTTTTTCGTTTGTTACGCGGATTGGGGGGGCACGCAAAGACGCAAAGACGCGAAGCTTTGATTTTCATCAGGCTGCGCGGGCTATACTCAACGGCAATAGGTTTTGTGCATTTGCCCGCGCCCGCCCCTGCCCCCTAAAGAGGGAAACCTACCCTGAATGCACAAAACCTATTTCAGCGCAGTATAAAAATCGGGGGTGACACAAAATGCTGCATGGTCTTCTCTTCCGCGCTCCCTTTCTGTTCATCGGCAATTTGTGTTCATTCTTCTTCCTCCTTCGGCTGCATGACATAGATGGTACCCTTCCCCCGGCCCAATTTATCAATTACGCCTTCCTTGTTCAAATACAGGAGGTCATTTTTTAGCGTACTCCTGGATTCACTCCCCAAAAAGCCGGCCAGGTCTCCGATCTTCAGGGGTTCATTTTCCTTCAGGAAGCCGATTATCTTTTTCTGCCTTTCATTCAGGTAAGGACCTTTTGCCTTGTATTGTTCATATTTTGATTCAAGTTTTACGATCAAAGCCTCCATGCAGTCGAGGAAAAACAGCATCCAGGCATCTATTATTTCCGCTTCCGTATTTCTCTTTTGCTGCGCCTCCATCAATGCCCGGTAATACGTTTTCTTCCTTCGTTCAATTTCATTTTCGAAAGAAACATATTGAACAAAGTCATAGTCCTGTCTCAATAATAACAGGGTAGTCAATAACCTGGACAGTCTGCCGTTGCCGTCCTGAAAGGGGTGGATGGAGAGGAACTCATAAATAAACGCTCCGATCAGGATCAACGGATGGATAAGGCCTTCGTTAAATCCTTTATTGGTCCAGGCCACGAGATCCGCCATCTCTTTTTTTACGAGATAAGGTGCTGTTGTGTTGAAAAGGATTCGTTGACTGCCGCCGGGATAGGTTGCCACAACCTGATTGGGCAGTTGCTTGTAGCTGCCTTTGTGGCTTTGGTCTTTGGCGCTGAATTTCAAAAGCAGGTTATGGAGATTAAGGATATTTCCTTCCGTCAGCTCGATGTGGTCAAAATTTTCAAGGATGGCCTCCAATACCTCAAAGTAACCGATCACTTCCTGTTCATCCCTGCTTTCCAGGTTATCAATCTTCAGATTGCGGATCAGGGTTTCAACCTCCTCATTGGTCAGGGTGGCGCCTTCAATCCTGGTGGATGACCCGATACTTTGGATGGTAGCAATCTTGCGGAGTTCGCTCAAATATCGGTTCTCCTGCTTTTCCGTGGCCTGCCATTTACCCTTAAACGCGTCAATGGATCCGATCCTGGTGATTATTTTCTGGGTCACGGCGAAATCGAATCTCAGCTTTTTGTCCATATTTTAGCCATATTTTATCCAAAAGTAGGTAAAATTTTGATGGTTTGGGTGAGGTTGGCTGTATTTTGTCCATATTTTGGCCAAAAGGGGGGTGTGTGGCGGAATGCTTGGTTGTTTTGAGGATGAAATCTTGCCCGGCTTGTTTTGGGGCCGGAATACGGAACAGCAGAAATTATACGTTTTTGGTAAATCGACATTTTGGGTAATTTTCACATCCTAAAAACTTTGAACCGGTATTAGGGCCTTTTTTTGCTACCCTTTCTATTAGACTCGAACCGCAAATTGGACAAATGGTATTTGAAGAATATCGGTTTCGTAAAGATCTGATATGATCTCTTTTGGAGAGCGGGGATTCTGATAAATGCTTCTCGATTGCTTTTATCGCTTGGTTGACCTCTTCACTTGAGAGAACCTGATTCCGAAATCGTTTTATAAATCTACCTACACCGGAGTTAATAACGTTATCCGGCAGCTCCGTCATTAATTTACAATCTCCGACAAAATAGACTACAGTGTGTATGTTGGATTCATCTACGTTCAGGAATTCAGATAAAACCTTTTTTTGCCTGAAAACTTGCCTAAGTGGGTTTTGAAATGAATATTTCCATCCATAAATTGATTGTGTCCAACTGGGCTGTTTCTCAGATCCAAAAATCCAACCCATTTTATTCTTGGTTTCCACGATGAATAACCCATAAATGGAAATAATAAGGTGGTCTATTTGAGTTGTTCCATTTCTTGAAGGCAAGATGATATTGTGGAATTTACGATACGATTTATTGCTTAGGGATAACCATAAATAGAAAGTGGCTTTTTTCTCGCCGAACCAGCCTCTGAGTATGTTCATGGTTTTTTCTTGTTTTGGATAACGGTCAAGTATATAAGCAGAAGCGGATTTCAAAGCGATTACCTATCCGCCACCACAAAAGTTCGCTCATCTCCATTTTAGGGTGAAGCATAGATTTCGAGATAATAATCAGGGAC
>CALMYQ010000228.1 GCA_937873655.1 uncultured Lewinella sp.
CTGCATTCCGTTGCACAGAATAAACTCGCCTGTAGATTTTAGCTGAAGCCTGGTGTTTCTGATTGCCTGGCAGTCCATCTTTGCCTTGATTTTTTAGGTCGGGCTCAAACAGTATTCTGTGCGGCCACTCCATTCCGGCCAATTTTTTAACGGCCCATCTGCTGATGCCGGACCCTCGCTGGGGACCTCCGTTGTCCATTTACACAGGATATCTCCCGGATTTTCCTTACAACGGGCGTTCCCAAATGAACGACCGTCCCCCACTTTTGACAAGTCAAGAGGCAACGAGAAGTTGCCGCTTGACACCCCGCCAAAGACCATTTTGCACCTCCCTCGCCTCAATGCTCAAATCGCCAGGACCTTCAAGAGACTGAGTGCGCATCGGTACTTTTCCACCATGGCCGGGAAATGCCCCCAATCCAACACCTTTCTTTCCCCTAAAGATGGTAAAAATAACCCCGCCGGATGACTTTTGTCAGGCTCCGGCCTGGTCATTCCCATTACTTTTGCCCATCAAACCAATGACCATGCGCGATTTTTCCGTTACCGTCGACGTCGATCTTTTGCGGCGCTATGACAAATCAGGCCCACGATATACCAGTTATCCAACCGCTCCTTATTTTCACCAGGGGGTCGGGGCGCGGGAATATGCACTGCACCTTGACCGGGACGACCGTGAATTGCAAAAACGGGATCTGTCGCTGTATTTTCACATTCCCTTCTGCGATACGCTCTGCTATTTCTGCGGCTGCAACATGACGGTTTCCCGGAATCAGGCCCGCATCGGGGAATACCTGACGTACCTGGAAAAAGAGATCAGTCTGGTCAGTGCCAGGGTCGGGAAAGACCGAAAGGTGATCCAGATGCACTGGGGCGGCGGTACGCCTACGCATTTGTCGCCCGATCAGATCCGGCGCTTGGGGGCGGTCATCCGCCTGCATTTTGATTTTCGGCCGGAAGCGGAGATCAGCGTGGAGATCGACCCGCGGGAACTGACGCGTAGGCATATGCAAGCCCTCGCCGAAGTAGGCTTCAACCGGTGCAGTATCGGCGTGCAGGACTTTGACGTCCGGGTGCAGGAGGCCGTCAATCGCATCCAGTCGGAGGTGGTAACCAGGCAGGCGGTCGAATGGGCGCGGGAGCTCGGTTTTACCAGCGTGAATGTGGACCTGATGTACGGCCTCCCTCATCAACAAGCGGCTTCCTTTTCAGATACTATCGACCGAGTGCTGACCCTGGACCCCGATCGGCTTGCCGTGTTCAATTACGCCCACCTGCCCGGTATGATCAAACACCAGCGGCTGATCAATGAGGAATGGCTGCCCGACCGGGAGGAGAAGCTGCAATTGCTCAAAATCAGCATCGAAAAGCTCACGGAAGCCGGCTACGGCTATATCGGTATGGACCACTTTGCCAAACCCGAAGACGAACTGACCATTGCCATGCAGGAAGGCACGCTTTATCGCAATTTCCAGGGGTATTCCACCCATGCAGGCCTGAATGTGCTGGCTTTCGGCGTTTCCGGGATCGGCATGTTGTCCGATATGTACATCCAGAACCACAAGACCTTCCGGGAATATTACGCCCTGCTCGACCGGGGCGAGTTGCCTATTGCCAAGGGGGTCGTCCTGACCCGGGATGATCAACTAAGGCGCGAGGTCATAACCACCCTCATGTGTCATTTCGAACTGGACAAGGCGGCGGTCGAACGGGAATACGGCATCCGGTTTGACGATTTCTTCGCCGCTTCAATGCCCTTGCTGGAAGGCCTCGAAGCCGATGGTTTGGTGGAATTACTGCCGGACAGAATCCTTGTGACGAACCCGGGGCGACTACTCATCCGGAATATTGCCATGTGTTTCGATGGGTATCTGTTGAAAAAGGAGGAAGGGGCGCCGCAGTTTTCGCGCACCGTGTGAGATTGCAGATCGGCTATTCCATCAAACTTTCAGGAATCGAAAAGTGTTCGTTTTGAATTAAAAGGTGATGACAAATACCTATCCATGTTATACTTTAAGGAATATGAGCCGTCCAATAGTCAAAAAGACCTCATACGGGGATTTCAGATCCTGCATATGAAGTGGGAGGATAGAGAGTCATTGCCGCCTCCTTACATAACCTGCCTGGCAAATACCGAACAAAATCTCTATTTTTATCCTAAGGATCGAATAGCAGTTTTGCCCACTCCTGCCGCTGAAGGCACACCGGCGCCGTTCGCTGCCGTTACAGGACCCAAAAACAAACCCGTCGGATTGAAATTCGGCAGGGACTACCTGATGATAAAAGTGGCCTTTCAACCTACCGGGCTTTATCGGTTATTGAACATTCCGATGCAAAAAACTGCCAACAGGGGCCTCAATGCAGCTGATTTTTTCTCCGGTGAAACAGCACTGATCCATCAGCAACTGGAAAGGTCAGAATCCTATGATGAAATGTTTGCGTTGGTATCCGAGTTCATGGACCGGCAAATTGCAAAGGGTTATCAACCGGAAGATTCGCTGGACCGGGTGGCAATCAAAATGCTCGATCCGTTTGCCAAGAATAGTCTTCCCGAATGGGCATCCATGGCTTGTCTCAGCCTCCGCCAATTTGAAAGAAATTTCACTTCACGCGTGGGCATATCTCCCAAAACCTACCTCAGGATCGTTCGGTTTGAAAATGCGATGAAAGTGAAGAACCAGTCGCCGGAAAAAAGCTGGTCAGAAATCGCGTATGAATGCGACTACGATGATTCTTCTCATTTGCTCCGCGAATTCCGGCAATTTGCAGAGTTCCCCCCGGGCAAGCTGATGCATCAGCAGACCAGCGGCTATGGTGATTTCCCCTCAGGATAAAGAATGTCGTTTTTTTCCTAAAGTTGATCTGTGGTGTAAGCCTAGTTTTGTCATTCGACGAACAAATTCGATAACTGCTTAACACGTTTACATCATGGCAAATAAAAAAGATCATCCGGGCGTATATCCTCCTCCTCCCCTCTTCTATGTGGCCATTTTTCTGGTTTCCATTCTAATGCAAAAACAATTTCCGCTCCCTGCCCTATTTTTTAAAACGAAAGCAGCCACCATTCCGGGAGTGATATTCGTAATGACAGGAATTATTTTCATCCTTCCGGCACTGATCAAATTCTTTAAAACGAAAAACACGCTTGTCACGATCAAACCGGCAAATTCTTTGCAGACCTCCGGTATTTACGCCATATCCAGGAACCCCATGTACCTCGGCCTGATGTGCCTGTATACCGGCATAGCCTTCCTCAAAGGAAATTTCTGGACTTTAATGTTCATTCCGCTCGTGATTTGGATTATCACGCACTTTGTGATTTTGAATGAAGAAAAATATCTGGGCAGGGCATTTGATCAGGATTATAAGGCATACAGAACAAAAGTCCGGCGTTGGATTTAACCGATTGCTTTCCGATCTTTCTGCCGCCTCCAATAATTCCCAAGTACCGAGCCCGTAATATTCATCCAGGGACTGAAGATGGCGGCGGCAAGCCCAAGGGTAGCCAGTTTGCCCATTACGCCGGCCAGGCCCGAAGCCATTCCGCCGTTTTGAAGGCCGACTTCCAGGGCGATGGTGCGGCAGTCGTCTTTTTCCAATCCAATTCCACGACTGATCCAGTATCCCAGCACATAGCCCAGCGCGTTGTGCAGCATGGCCACCAACAACAGCAATAACCCCACCGCCAGGATATTCTCCCGGCTGGCTGCGGTGGTGACCAGGGTAAAATAGACGATCCCGAACATAGACAGCTTTGGCATGAAATCGCGGATGTTCCCGGCGTAAACAGTCAGCATATAGTACAATTTGCCGACAACCACCGCCCCAAGCAGGAAGCTGAACAGTTCAATGACCTGGTCTGAAAGGAAGCCGGCAAGAACCTCCCAAAATCCGAACGGCAGCGCCGCCAGCCACAGGCAGGCCAGTCCAGCCAGGATATTCACCCGCCTGATCCAGGCATCCGAACCCGATTTGAAAACGTCATACAGCATAGCCGCGCCAATGGGCACGATCACAATTTTGATGATCTGGACAAACATCCCGACAAAATCAACCTCGACGTACGTGCCGGCCAGCATTTTCATCCAGAAGGGCGTCATCAGCGGCGCCAGGAGGGTGGCCACCGTGGTCAGGGTGACGGAAAGGGTGAGGTTGGCCTTTGCCAGATAGGCCATCACGTTGGAGGCCAGCCCGCTGGAACAGGAACCGATGAGGATGATCCCGGCGGCAATTTCCGGTTCAAAATGAAAAATGCGGGTCAGCGCATACCCGGTCAGCGGCATGATGGAAAACTGGCAAAGGATGCCCACAAATACGCCTTTTGCCATGGTTTTGATGTGCTTGAGATCCCGGAAGCTCATTTGGGTCCCCATACCGAACATCACCAATTGGACGATTAGGAGAATGAGCCATGGATTGCGCAGGTCAACATCCCCCCATTTCAAAAAAGCCGATGGGTAGACCATGCCGCAAACGATGGCAACCACAATCCAGGCCGTATACTGGTAATTCTTCAGCGCGGGAACCGACCGCAAACCGATCGCTGTGGCGACGGCGCCCACGACAGTGAGCGGAGCTTGCAGGTTACTTAAACCCATCACAGGTGAAACCAGGAGCAAGCCGATAGACGAAAGTCCTGCCCACAACGCAATTTTCCAGATTCTTTCGCTCATCACAACAAATTGGCCAGGTACTGTACCGCTAATTCCGGACTGGAAATGATGGGCACTTTCTTATCTTCTTCTGCCAGATGGCTGACCACGCGCGCCATGGAGGCCTGGGCGAGCAGGATCACGTCCACTTGTCGGGCCAGCTCTTTTAAAGCTTTAGCTACCATTTCATCGTGTACTCCGGGTTTTCCGCCCATCAGGGCATCAAAGGCGCCTTCGCACAGCCTCGCCGTCAGCTCGATCTCCTTACCGGCCAAAGCGGCCCTGCGGCGCACCAGGTCGCTGGTGGGCTCGAGGGTGGTCGGCAAGGTAGCAACCACCCCGATCTTCTTGCCCATTTGCACCGCATGATCCGCCATCGGCTGATCGACACGCAGGACCGGGATTTTGGTCAGGCTGGCGGCGATTTCCACCGCCGGTCCGATAGAGGAGCAGGTGACCAGGATATAATCGGCGCCGGCTTCTTCGGCAGAGGCGACGTAATTGATGACCCGGCGCGAGGTATCCGGAGTCAGCATCCCGCGTTCGATGGTATTCTTGATCAGGCTGTCGTCTGAAATGTTGAAGATCTTCAATTTTTTATCCGCCAGGTACTGGTCGGTCAGGGCCTGGAAAACCGGCACGAGGGTAGCTGAAGTGTGAATCAATCCTAATGTTTTTGACATGTTGGTTTATTTATGGTATTAGATTACTGCAAAGGCGTGAGATTTTTTTTCTCGCAAAGGGGATTAAGGTTAGTTTACTCTCGGCGGCTTAGCGTAGGCTGTTCAGTTTGACCGTAAAACCGTCCTGCACTTTTTGCATGGGTGAAGGTACGTCCGCACAACCAGCCTATTAGTGTGGATTATGTAATGAACGGCCGTCTCTACTTTTACCTTTCGCATTTTTTCTTTTGCATTTTACATTCCTCTCTCCGCCTTTGACCTTGTCACTTTCTTTTGGCGCCCAAAAGAAAGTAACCAAAGAAAAGGCTCCGGCTACGCAGCTGGGCCTAAAATTGCCCTGCATTCCGTTGCACAGAATAAACTCGCCTACAGATTTTAG
>CALMYQ010000229.1 GCA_937873655.1 uncultured Lewinella sp.
AATTCTTTCGCTGCGGACTAAAGCCCGCAGCTAATTAGTTGACTCTGGATGTTCTCACCTTCGTATCGCCTCATATAGAGAATCGATACAGGCATTGATGCTAATTCCAACTCTGAAAAAAGAATCGAAAAGGTCTCACACTCGCAATTTCCTAATCTTCTCCCTCAGTGTCAAAGAACTTTTGTGAAGCAGGCGCCATTGCACCCATTTCAATATCTTACGTTTGAACGTTTTCTTAGGTTATTTTCCCTGCGATACTGTGTAGTAAATTGGGATTGCAAAGATACGCTCAAATGTTTCAATCAACCAAATATTTTTTCAAAAAAGTTTTCCACATTTCGCCTTGCTTCAACCGGTCTCCACTACTATCTGACCTGTGGCTTCTTTTTCTGATTATCGCCTTTCTTCAAAAGCGGACGCAAAGGTATACGCCGGTTTTATTCTGTGCAAGCTTTTTTGATAAAAAAAATATCAACCCTCAAGACGCCCGCAACCCTAAAATTTGCCCGGTTGAGCCCAATAAATTCCTAAAACCCCGATTCAGGCAGTAGCTCGGAATAAAATTACGTTGTAACAGGCGCCGGTTGAATAAAATTTTTTTTGAATCCATTTGAAAATAAGTCTTTGAAATAGAATTTCAGGAACAATTGGTTATCCGGCACCTTTGAACAGCCTGTTTTGACCGCATCCTGATTTTAGCATGATCCATCTTTAATGCCTCAAAAAATATTGATAATTGTTTTAATTAAAATTGTTTTACTACTTTTATAACATTGATTCACCTAAAAACGCTTGTTTTATGAGAAAACAAATTATCGCCACCGTCGTCGGCGCCCTGATCCTCTTCATCTGGCAATTCCTGTCGTGGGCCATGCTGGGCGTTCACCAGTCGGAATTCAAGTACACAGCCAACCAGGACCAGATCCTGGAAGTCCTGAACCAGAACCTGTCAGAAGAAGGCACCTATTTCATACCCGGAGTGCCCCCCGGTACGAGTTATGAGGACGAAACCGCCATGATGGAAGCTGCGGCCGGCAAGCCCTGGGCTACGGTCAGTTACCACAAATCGATGAATACGTCGATGGGGATGAATATGGTCCGTGCCTTCCTCATTGACCTTGTAGCCATCTGGTTACTGGTTTGGATATTGATGAAGTTCGGCAGCCTCACCGTAATGTCGGCCGTACAGACTTCGCTTGCCTTCGGAATCATGGCCTATCTGACCATCCCCTACCTCAACAGCATCTGGTTTGAAGGCAATTCCCTTGGGTATATCGTCGATGCCATCGTGCAGTGGGGACTGATAGGGTTATGGTCGGGTTGGTGGCTGACCAGGAAATGATCGCTATCAGGTTAAAAAACCTACTGAAGCATGAAAAGCAGAAAACCCACTTCCCAGATCATTCTTTCCATATTGGTGACTGGTGTTATTGTCTTTGTCGCCATTAATGGCGGAAATTGGCCGAACCTGCCTTGTGAAAAATGGTTCATGGGCGTTGCCGTGATCTACAGTTCGACGTATACTGCTTTTCTGATCTCGAGAATCCGCTGGGTAGAAGCCGCTTCCGACAGTTTGTACGTGTTAAAAAAAAGGGAGCGGCTTCCTGTCGACTACAAAAAGATAAAATGGATCTTTGAACTTAGAAATAGCCGTGGTCCATCCCTTATATGCCTGAAATACTACGACCAGAAAATGCTCGCATACCGCTTGATTGTTTTTTTACCCAAGAACAGGGAATTCAGCCGGGATTCGGATCTGACTGTGTATATCCGCCGCCTGATTCTGGAGGCCAATCCCGTATATGACAGAAATATAGAACCTTCTTCCTGGAAAGTGAACGTGGTCTTGTTTCTGGCCCTTTCCATCCCTGTAGCACTGATCTGGCTGATTTGCTTATAATCTTTTTGTACGGCCAGGCAAACAGATTCCAAAACCAATCAATGCGGAACATACGATCGAATCGAGTAATCAACACCCACCGCCAATCCTGTGTTAATCCCTTAAAATCTCGAACATCCAATGAAAATCCATAAGCTTCTTGTCGGCTGCGCAAAAGCCTTTCTCTTGTTTGGAATGCTGGCAACAATTTCCTCCTGCGGGGTTACGCGCGCGCTTACCTTCCTCAAGCCTGATGCCAGGGACTACCGGCTT
This sequence comes from uncultured Lewinella sp., assembly GCA_937873655.1. Lineage (GTDB taxonomy): Bacteria > Bacteroidota > Bacteroidia > Chitinophagales > Saprospiraceae > JACJYC01. Next base: position 2,153 of record CALMYQ010000229.1, read on the forward strand.
TTCCCGCGGAGAGTTATTTACCATGCCGGTGAAAGTTTTGAATTTATACGGCCGGAGGCGCCGTCCCATCTTGGTCAGGACATTAAAATTGCCCACAGCAATACCGAAAATAACCATCCGCTCGATGATTTTGTCCACCTGTTCAAAACCCATGCCCTGATCATTATCCGGAACGATTCCATTCTGTACGAAAGTTATCAGCCTGAAAATTATAAAGAAGATGTGGTTACTTCCTTCTCGGTTTCAAAAGCCATCCTGTCTACCCTTGTCGGTATCGCCATCCATGAAGGTTATATTCAGGGAGTCCACCAACATATTACCGATTTTCTGCCTGAGTGGAAAGCTCGCGGCGGCGGGTACGACAGCATCCAGGTGATTGACCTGATGCAGCATACCTCAGGCGTTTATTTTGTCCGCTCGCCCTGGAAATTGAGCGGCGACCAGGTCCAGTTCTATTACGGCCGCAACATCAGCAAACGCGCACTCGACCGGGAGTTGGTGACCGAACGCGGCACCCGCTTCAATTACAACAGCGCCAATACCCAACTCCTGACCCTGGTTTTGGAACGGGCCACAGGGCAGACGCTATCAGGCTACCTGCAGGAAAAAATATGGGAACCGCTGGGTATGGAAAGTGACGCGTTCTGGTCATTGGATAAAAAAGGAAAAGATGCGGTGGAGCGTGCGTTTTGCTGCCTGCAGGCGCGGGCCGTTGATTTCGCAAAGATCGGGCGCCTGTGGCTGCACAACGGCAACTGGAACGGTCGGCAGATCTTCCCCGAAACCTGGCTGCAGGAATTGTTTACCTCAGGCATGCCGACCAATCGTTCCTATCGAAGCGGGTTTACCCTGGGGCCGCACCAGTACGGGAGCTTCATGGCGACCGGTTTGTTCGGTCAAATGATCTATGTGGACCCCGGCAAAAATCTGGTTATCGTCCGTTTCGGCGGTCGCGATAAGGATTATTCTGTGAATTTCTGGAAGGACGTGATGTTACAGTTGTCGGATGCGCTTTAATTGAAAATTGAACTTACCTCAATTTTCAAATTAAAATTTCTTGCGGACTAAGATAGAGAAGTGTCAGCCACTTCGGTAATCAAAAGAACATCCTGTCCTTTGGGCAGTTCGTCGCCATAAAAGTCAGACCGGTATTTGAGAACTGCGACATCAGGTTCAGGCTCTGATAAATTGTCAGCGATGATGGGGTTTTGAATGCTTACAATTGCTTCATCGCCAGGCAGTTTATTGAGCAATTTGGTAAGTTTGTTCAGGGTTTCGACATGTCGGTTACCTGCCAAGATATACCAATAAGGCCGAAATATCCGATGGTGAGACCCCGCTGATCCGGCTGGCCTGGCCGATGGTCCGAGGTTTCAGCCTGGCGAGTTTTTCGCGGGCTTCCGAAGAGAGGGAAGGCAGGTTGTCGTACCGGAAATCATCATGGAGCCGGACTTCTTCCAGCCGGTTGAGCTTGTCGGCCACCTCCCGCTCGCGGACGATATAACCTTCATATTTCATATTGATCTCGGCCAACATACGGCATTCGGGGTCGTACTGATCCAGAAATGCTTTGACATCCGGCAAGGCCTGACCCAGATCGTCCATGCTGATCTGCGGCCGCAGGAGGATGCCGTGCAATTTAACCTTCTGCCGGATAGGGGAGGAGTCCCGGTCTTCGAGCACCTTGTTGATGTCGCCGGGCTCTACACTGTAATCTTCAAAGAATTTTTCGATGGCCGAGGCGGCGGACTCCTTGCTTCTGACCCTGTCCAGGCGTTCGGCTGAGCCGCGGATGCCCAACTGGTGAGCCAGGGGCGTCAGCCGGATGTCTGCATTGTCCTGGCGGAGGAGAATCCGGTATTCCGCCCTGGAGGTGAACATCCGGTAAGGTTCTTCCGTGCCTTTGTTGATCAGGTCATCGATCAGTACGCCGATATAGGCCTCGGACCGCTTCAGGATGAAAGGTTCCTGATCGTTGATAGCCAGATGGGCGTTGATGCCGGCGATCAGGCCCTGGCAGCCGGCTTCTTCGTATCCGGTGGTCCCGTTGATCTGCCCGGCAAAGAACAGGTTCCTGACCAGATGAGTTTCAAGGGAAAGCTGCAATTGGGTCGGCGGAAAGTAATCGTATTCTATGGCGTAACCCGGCCGGAACATCTTCATGTTTTCGAACCCCGGCACCATCCTGAGGGCCTTGTATTGTACGTCCTCCGGCAAGGAGGAAGAAAATCCGTTCACATAGATCTCGCAGGTATCCCAGCCTTCGGGTTCGACAAAAAGCTGATGCCGGTCCCGCTCGGCAAACCGGTTTACCTTGTCTTCGATAGAAGGGCAATAGCGCGGCCCCCGGCCTTGTATGCGGCCGTTGAACATCGGGGACTGGTCAAAGCCCGACTTCAGCATGTCGTGCACTTCCGGGCTGGTATAGGTGATATGGCATGGCAATTGCCGGGTCAGCTTCGGCGTGTCGGTATAGGAGAACTTGCCTGGATTTTCGTCACCGGGCTGGACTTCCATCCGGGCGTAATCCAGTGCGCGGCCGTCGACCCTGGGAGGCGTACCCGTTTTCATCCGGCCGGCTTCAAAGCCCAATTGGACCAATTGCTCGGTGATGCCTGTGGCCGCTTTCTCGCCTGCGCGACCGCCGCCGAATTGTTTTTCGCCGATATGGATGATGCCGTTGAGGAAAGTGCCGTTTGTCAGTACTACGGCATTGGATTCAATTTCCAGGCCCATTCCGGTGCGGACACCCTTCACGACGCCGTTCCTGACGATCAGGCCGGAAACCATTTCCTGCCAGAAATCAATATTGGGATGTTCTTCCAGCATTTTGCGCCATTTGGCGGCGAACAACATCCGGTCGCTTTGGGCGCGCGGGCTCCACATTGCGGGGCCTTTGGACAGGTTGAGCATCCTGAACTGGAGCATGGTATGGTCGGTGACAATACCGGAATAACCGCCAAGCGCGTCGATCTCGCGAACAATTTGTCCCTTTGCAACGCCGCCCATAGCAGGATTGCACGACATCTGGGCGATGGTCTGCATATTCATCGTCGCCAGCAACACCTTTGACCCCAGGTTGGCGGCGGCTACTGCCGCTTCGCAACCCGCATGTCCGGCGCCCACCACTATGACATCGTATTTAGGGAACATTGTTTATTGTCCAATTGGTACGTAAGATTGGGCCGATTTTTCGATTGATCCGAATCAGCAAATCCTCGCATCCTCAAATCCTCAAAAAACACCCTTCTCCCGGATCGCGGCAGCCAGTTCGGCCAGTTCTTCCTGGCTGAGGGAAAGGGGATTGCCGAAGCTGAGGTCAGCGACCTGGTCAACAGGGATCAGGTGGATATGGGCGTGAGCAACTTCCAGCCCTACGACGGCCACGCCAACTTTCTTGCAGGGAACGACCGCTTTAACAGCTTTTGCCACTTTTTTGGCAAAGATCATCATGTCGCCCAATTCATCATCTTCCAGATCGAACAGGTAATCCACTTCTGTTTTGGGAATTACCAGGGTATGTCCGAGTTTTACCGGACGAATATCCAGGAAGGCGAAATATTTTTCAGATTCTGCAATTTTATGGCAGGGAATTTCGCCTTGAATGATTCGGGTGAAGATGCTGGCCATTATAAACTGATATCTACGATTTCGAATTCGATCGGACCGTTGGGCGTGGAGACTTTTGCCGTATCGCCTTTGATTTTGCCGAGCAAGCCCTGGCCGATGGGTGAATTCACAGAGATCTTTTTTTCCTTGAGGTCTGCTTCTGATTCAGAAACCAGTTGGTAGGTCATAAGTTTACCGGTCTTCGTATTTTTTATGGTGACCTTGGTTAAAACGGTAACCTTTGATGCATCCAGCATGCTTTGGTCAAGCACGCGGGAGTTGGCCATGGTTTTTTCCAGTTCATTGATGCGGTATTCGAGCAGCCCTTGGGCGTCTTTAGCGGCATCATACTCTGCATTCTCCGACAAATCGCCTTTTTCTCGCGCCTCAGCAATGGCCCGCGCTGCTTCCTGACGGCCTCTGGTTTTCAATTCGTCCAATTCGGCCTTCAATTTGTCGTAACCTTCCTGCGTCAGATACTGAACCATTTTTTAAAAAATTTATCTTTTGGTTATATAAGGGAACCGGACCAGGGCATTTATTTTTTGCTGATCCTGGAAATGCAAAATGCCAAAGATTAAAAAAGGCAAGAACGCTTTCCCGCGTTGAGAAAACGTTCTTGCCTGTTTTGCTCTGCAAAGATAAGGGCTTATCCGCAGAATTTCAAGGTATTGGCTTAAATATTTATACGAACCCCTATATTATGGGTGCCGTTCCAGAGTCTGGTTTGGCGGTATGCGTAGTCTATACCAAACTTGACATTCTTGTTTTCCTTGCTCAGCGGAACCTGAATGGTGGCGCCTGCAGCAAGGCCGGTATAAATCGGCGCTGTGATCTCATCTTCGGAGCCGAACTCATATTTATAACCGCCGCGCAGCATAAACAGGTCCTTCATGGAATATTCCAATCCTGCTCCGAGTTGATCCTGGGAGAAGGAGTTGGCGGTAAAGTTGCCCAAAACGGTGATCCGGTGATTTTCGGTGGCGTAAAAGTCATACGACAAACCGATGTTGAGGACGGAGGGCAATTCAAAACCGGCGCTTCGTTGGCTGAAGGTCAGGTCGTAGTCCGTATCGCCTGTCCCCTGGGTGAAGATGGAAAGGCCCTCTCCGCCGAAGGTCATTCTGGAGCCGATGTTACGCAGGGAGATACCGAATTTGAAATTCTCTTTTTCCCCGGCGACATATTGGACTCCGGCATCGATAGCGAAACCGGTTGCAGATACGTCGGATATCGATTCGGAAACCAGGCGGAACAAAACGCCCACAGAGATTTTGTTTTCAAAAACGTGGGAGTAACCCAAGCCCAGGTTGAAGAAATTGGGTGAGAAGGTTACGCCGGTCCCTTCGGGCTGTTCGGTAGTTGTCACGCGGATATCGCCAAAGTCCAAAGCCATGAGGCTAAGGCCGAACGCACCGCTTTTACCGACCCGCTGGGACAACCCGAGTGCGTTCATTTTGATTCCGGTGCCTTGCAGATAAATGGCATTACCCAGGACGATCTCGGTCTTGTTGATCCGGGCAAGGCCCGCAATGTTGAGCCGCATCGCTTCGGCGCCGCTCGTCATGGAAGTATTCATGGCATGGAGGCCGGCCATCCTTGCGTAGGGTATCATCAGCAACTCGTAGGCGCCCGCTTCGCCCTGACGGTCCGGGTTGCCGGCAAAAAGCGCGCCGGAACCTGAAAGCAGGACCAGAAAGGCAGAAAGTATGTTGAAGTAAATACGTTTCATAAAAAGTTATTTATGCGATTTGATTCAGAACGACCCGCAGTTGGCGATCCGGAGGTCCGGAGCTGCCAACTGCGGGCTGTCAGACTGCCAACGATTACAACCCGGTCGGGTCAAATTTCCTGTTCACACCGAACCACTTGATCGTGCGTTCTCCTTCCGGAGCGCTGATATGGATCAGGTAAACCCCGCTTGCAACCGGAATGCCGCTCTTGTTCTTGAGGTCCCATTCCAGGTCCGGAATGATCTGCTGCCCCTGAATGCCGTAGCCGTAAGGCGCTGCCGACCGTTCGTCGCGCGTGTATTGGCGGATGAATTTGCCGTCGAGGGAGAAAATGGTCACCGTACATTTCGGCGGAAGGTTGGTGATCTTAACGAGCGTTTCCGTAGAAGTGTTTTCGTAATCCGAGAAACCGTAGTACGGGTTCGGAACAACGTTGATCTCGTCCAATGCCGTCTCAACTTCGGGCGTCGTCAGTTCTTCCGGTTGTTTGCCGTCGATCTTGAAGCGATACAACGGATGGTAGCTGTTGGCGCCTGAACCGGTGCGGTCGTATCCGGAAGGGATCGTCGGTTTGGTTTCCACCTTGTAGGGATTATCAACCCTGATTTTAACCCGGACGTCAGTTGGGATGAGGCCCTCATCATAGGAGCGCATCTGCATGCCCGGGGCTGCGGTGATCAGGCCGGCCCAGGTAACTTCCCTTAACACCTGTACCTTGCCGCCTGACGGGGCGCCCGGCCGCAGGAAGTTCCGGAAGATTTCGCAGCCGTCATACGGCACCTTGGTTACATAGATGAAGTGCTGACCGCCGGATACATAGTTGTATTGAGCCAGGAAGGGAACATCGTCCGAAGGCGTTGCAAATATCAGATCGGACGGGTTGAACATCATGTCCGCGCCGTTGTTGGCAGCCGGGATGAGCGAACCGTCGTAAGTGCTGTTCTCACCAAAGAAGATATTCAGGCGTTGGCCGGATTCCACATCCACGGCATAACCCGGGAAGTAACCGTAACCGATGGTGCCGTCGCCCGCCGGCAAAGGCAGCTTGGTGACCGGGTCCGCATCCTTGGAAACAGACGGCGTATTGCGCAGATCAAAGTGCAGCGAACCGCCCTGGGTAATAAAACCGGCGTCGCGCCAGTATTTATTGGCCGTTTCAATGATAGCGCACTTGCTCCAGAGGCTCTTGTCGCTGGTGAATACGATATCGACGTTGTTCAGGTCTGCCAGGTTCAAACGGGCGCGAACGCCTGCCTGACCGCCGTTGCCCTCGGTCCATGCCGGGGTAATATAGGGCGGGTCATCCTCGGTTTTCGGCTCCCAGTCGCAGAGATAGAACGGCACGATCCCGCCGGCCATATTGGTCAATTGCTGGTTGGGATCATCGTCGTAGAATTTCTCACCGGTTTCCGTCGGAGCAAAAGCATACATCGTATTATCCAGGAAGAATACCCCTGTATTGAGATTGGTCTTGTTCGGAATCGGCTGGAACCACTGTTTAGGCGCATCGCCAAGATAGGATTCTTCGTACCCTCTGGCGCCGTTTGTGCCGAACCGGTCAACGCCGGTTTCCAGCGGTTGGCCCACCGTAATGGAAAAGCCGTATTGAGCCAGCACCTGTTCGTTCAGGTCCTTGATCTGCCGTTCGGAGTAAATAGGACCGTAGCTGGGATCGCTGAGGTTGCGCAATACCCAACGGGCCGTATCGTCCAGTTTTGTATCGGTCATCTTGCCGTCAAAGAAAGCCAGTTCGAATTCACCGTCGACCACTTCCAGCGGATTGAAAACCTGGACCTGTACCGGGCCGCGGCCTTCCTGGTAATGCAATTCCCCTTTGAACGGGGTGATGTTGGATTTGAAGTGTTCTTCCAATGCATCTACCGTTTCCTGGGTGAAATCGAGGAAATTGCCGCCGGTGCCGATTCCGTCAAGGCGGGTGATTTCCACGCCTTCGCCGTAAACGGCCTGCAGTTTGCGATCGAGGATCGGACGTGGAATCACTGTATAGAACGCATTGTCGCCGTCGCCTACGTTGCGGTCGCCTTCCAGATAAGGCTCGCGCTGACCGGTTTCCTGAACCGGATCGAACAACTGATAATTATTATAGGCGTATGCTACGGCTGCAAAATAATACTTCTTGTGGTTGATCAGGCGGCGGTCGCCTTCGGCGAACTGATCCTGTGTGATCTTGAAGGTATGGCGGATACCGGAGTTGCCGCCGTTAACCTGCAATTCCGGGACATAAATCGGGTTTGAGGTCGGCGTACCGGTACCGGGTTCCAGTTTGTCCCAGTTGAAGATCTTGGCGATGCCGTTGCGCAGGTCTACCGTATAGATCTCGCGCACTTTGGCCGGATCATCGCGGTCGGCCAGCGTGACACTGGGGCCGGAGAGTTGGAACAAACGGTAGCCTTCAAAGCGATAGAGGCTGTCCGGCTCGCCTTCCGGCAGACGCAATACGGGTTCTGCATAGGCTTCGTAAGCGTTGTTGGAGGTCAGGGTATCGTTGCTGAAAACGGCAATGATCTCCTGATCCAGTTCAACCCAGTCGATATCCGGTGCATCAGGGCCGCGGGTCAGGCGGAAGCAGTTGTCGAACAGGTTCTGCGCGATGTCGTCGGCATCCAGCAAGGCCGTGATATCCGGGCACGGATAAACAGCTGTCGGTACCCAGACCACGCCGATGATGAGTTCGTTCACTGCGCCCGGATCCAGGCGGAAGGGCCCGGAAGCCTGGACCGTCCGCCGGTCGCCGACCGGGAGGTCTTCCGCGCACATCGACCAGCCGTCGGTTTGGTTGGGTGGATCAGGGAAAGCATACCTGATCGGTGCGCCGTCGTTGTAGCCGTCGTCGCCGAATGTGAAGGGCGTACCGTCGCGCCAGCGGCCGGACAGGTAGTAGTAATATTCCTGTACCGTCTGCGGGTCGGTGGTCGGCGGAAGCGGAGTCGGATCGACGCCGCCGTTGTTATAATAGGTAAAGGAGGACATCCCGATCTCCTCACCGTTTTCATTCAGCGGGCCGCGGAAATAGTCGACGCCCAGCAGCGGGATATTGGTGCCGTAGGTCTGAACGCCGCCGTCGCAAATGGTACCTGTTGTACCGTCCGCAGCATCTTTGTTGTATACAAATGCCAGACTCCGGTCGATATCACAACCGACGTAGTCGTCGGTGTAACAGCCCAGGTCGGGGTCAACCCACATGGCGAAGTACATGCTGTCGATGCTTTCAACAGCCCTGTTGACCAGCTTGTACCGCTGGAAGGTCATATTGTTGATCTCATCACTGGTCTTGTAGGCAAAGGCCTGGACCTGCACTTCCATGCGAATGGGCAAACCGTCGGACTCCTCGTGGGTGTTGCCGGCGTCGTTATAGATCCAGAAGATCATTTCATCCGGGAACTGAGGCGTGACGCAACCGCGGATTTCGATGACGGGATAATCACCGTCCAGCGGGTTGTAGTAGCCGTCCAGGTTTTCATCCCAGAAACCGGCAAGACCTTGCTCGGTGTCGGGCAGGTCAAAGTTGTGGATTTCCGAGAAGAACGGATTCCGCTTACCGGGCCAGCCTTTTACGCCGGCGGGAATATCCTCCTCGCGGTATTCGGTGCCGTTCTGAAGGTTTTCCTTATAATTGGCAATGTGCAACCTGATCTCGTCGCCGGTTACAACAAAGAATCTATCCCAGGCGGCGCAGGTATCCCGGCTGGTAGTGCCCCGGCTGGGGCCGTCGGGTACCAGCGGGCCGGACCAGAAGTCGAAGCTGCCGCTGCCGCGTCCGTACGTCTGGGTGGCCACCTTGAATTCCCCGGCAGGCGTCTTGCCGCCCAGCCAGACGGCGCCTGCGAAAATGGAGGAAACTTCGGGAACCCCCGGCGGTACTTTGGGGACCACGTAGCGACCGTCGTCGCCGTCCCACCATACATCGCCTGCGGAATTCAGGCGGGCTCTAACGTTGTTGATCGCCTGGTCGATCGGGCTGACCGGGTTGTCGCAGGACTCCCGGAAATTCAGCCGTTCCGGCTTGGCGCTGGGTTTTTTTACGAGTTTGGGATTGACATTGCTGAACGCAGGCAGGACAGCCGCCACGCACACCAACATCAATAGCCATCTTTTCATATATCGCATGATATTCAGATTTGTCTGTATTTTAGAAACTCAGATATGCACCTACAAACATCCTTCTCGGAAGCGAGTAAAAATCGGGATTGATCAGCGCCCACTGGTACGAGACCAGGTAGGATTCCAGGCTCCTGTTCGAACCGGCGATGTTCTCGATCTGATCCTGGCCCCTTGACGAACGCAGGAACCCGTCATCATCTGCCGAACCCGTTGCCGAGTAAACGCCGATGATATTGCGGCGATCCAGTACGTTGGAAACCCGCAGGAAGACGTTCAACCCGAGGCGGTTGCCGAGGTCGAAGTCCTTGTCGATCCGGAGATTGAGCGTGAAGTTCCAGGGCTTGCGAGCGCCGTTGATGGCGCCTTTGAGGCCTGTACCGCCCAATTCAAGCGGCGTTTGGTTGACCGTATACGGGCGACCGGATACCGCTACCCCCTGGAGATTGATGCCTGCGTTGGCAAAAACATCAAGACCGAACAGCCTGGGGCCGGCATAAGTTTTGCCCGAACCGTAGCGATAGTCCATCACCAGGTTGAAACGGTGACGCTCGTCAAAGTTCAACGGGAACAAAGTCCGCAAAACGCCGTTGTTGTTCAGGCCGCGCTGCGAGTTGGCGTCCGAACCCGTACCGTCAGCGAATTGCATGGTGTAGTTGGCTTGCAAAGAAACGTTGCCCGTCCGGCGAAGGTCGTATTGGAAAGAAAATCCTTTGACCGTACCGAAGTCGATGTTGCCGTAGGTGGTGTAAGAGCCTACTACAGGAACAGGGAAAATAACCCTTGACTGGATCATGTCCCGCATTTCCTTATAGTAAGCGGAGATCTTGATGGCAGAGGATTGCGACAAGACCTGGTTGAAGCCGACCTCGTAGTCGATCGTGCGTTCCGGTCTCAGCCGCGGGTTGTTTCGGACACTGGTGCCGCTTTCAAAGAAGTAGTAATAAGTAAGCGGTGTAGACAAGGTGTTGGACGGCGGCCGTTGTACCAGGATGTCGTAATGCGCAAAGAAGTTGGCATCCTTCGAAATAGGGAAGGAGAAGGCCAGACGCGGCATGAAGTTGACCTGCGTCTCGTAATCCTCGAAAGAGACGTTGGGGTCAAAGGCCGGATCCTTGATGAAGTTCGGGGCGTCGCGGACGCGTTCATCCTTGTAGTACGGATAGATCAGGCCGGAGCGGATGCCCTCAATGTTCTGGGCGCCGTTCACCGGCGTACCGTCGCCTTTGTACCAGGCATCTTCATCGCGGTAAGCGCGTACGGCCGTGCCGTTGTCGGCTACCAGATAAACTTTGTAATCGTCGCCGATGTTGCCCGGTTTCTCACCGCCGTTCAGCGAATGGAATTCGCCGGCGCCCATGATTTCATACAGGGAGTAAACGTCTTTCGGGATCTTGGTGTTGGCGTCATAGCGGTCGACGCGCAAACCGATCCTGAAGATGATATCCTTGAAGGTGAATTTATCCTGAATAAAAGCTGCAGAATAGATCGGGCGGTTGGGCGCTACCGGGAAGGTACGCAGCCCGGTTACCGGGTCAACGGTTGTGAAGAAATCTTCGAAGTTGCCGTCAAAGCGGTTGCCGAGATAATCGTAACCGTAATAGCCCAATACGCCGCGGTCGTTCAATTCTTTGGCGGCAAACATATCCAGGCTCAGCTGGGAGGGATCCAGTCCGTCAATGTTGACGTACTGATCAAGACCCATACCCAGCGATTCGCGGATCTTCTTGTAGAACAACAGGTCGGAGTCGGCCGATTGCGTTACTTTCAGCAATGGTGTCTGGCCGAAACCGGGCAGGTCGAACACGCCGACCGTATCCGGGGCTTCCAGGTTGATCCCCTGGAGGTGGATATTGGCCTGCTGGCGGGCCAGGGTCCAGATATCGACCGGCGCTACGGTATAGTTGCGGTTGATGCGTTGTTCGTAGATGATACCCAGCTGGATATTGTGGCGACCTTTTTCAGAGCCGCCGGGCACAAAGTCAAACGCTGCGTTGGCGTTGAAGGTGTAGGTTTCGCCGTCTGAGTAGCCGTAGGAGTTGTACACCTGGCCTACGTTGGTGTGGAAGTTCCAGGAACTGCCGAAAATGCCCAGTGTACGGCCGTTGATGGCTACAAAGTCGTCGAGTGATACGAGGCTTTGGCCGTTCAGTTCGCGGTTGTCGCTGAAACCGTAATTCGGCTCGATCGTATTGAGGCCTTCTTCGTTGAGGAATCCCAGCACATTGTTGTAGTTGGCCAGCACGCTGTTGTTGGCGGCGGGCTCATAACTGCGCAGTACCGGGCGATAGCCTACGTGGACGCCGTAGGAATTCCCTAAAGTATCAAGGGCTTCCCCGAATACAGGAACGTAGTCTACGTCAAATTTACCGAGGTAGCCGTATTCGAAGATGTTTTTCCTGTGGCGGTAGTCGTAGGATTCTCCGTCGGTCTTCTCATATCCGGCCTGAAGGGTATAGGAAGCGTTCTGGATGACGGAAGCTGAGCGATTCTCACCGGCCGGCGCGCCGCCCAGGCGGTGCCGGAAGCGGAAGTTGCCGCGGTAGGAGCTGTTCAGGGCCAGCGGGTTGTTCTGGCTGTTGAGCAAGCGCCATCCACCGGGTGTGAATCGGTTTTCACCATTGGAGTAGATGCCTGTAAAGGTAATATCGATGGCGTCGCTGAGGCGTGCATCCAGTTTGGCGGTCAGGTTGTAGTCGGAGCTTTCCTCGTACGGTTTGGCTTTTACCGGTTTGGCGTCGTTGGCCGTCATATAGTCAGCTGCGACCAGGCGGGTACCGCCGACGCTGACCAGCGGGTTGGCTTCCAGTTCGGCGAGTTTCTCGTCCGTCACGCGGTAAACGGGTACGGCGGGCGGGTCGTCGTCGTCGCGGTCGTTGTAACGGCCGGAGACCCGGAAACCGAGCACGGAAACGCCTTTGCTGTTCTTGAGGATCGGGCCGCTGAGGTTGAAGCCGAGCAGATTGACATTGTAATCGTCGAACACGGTGGAGGTTTCGGCTTCGACCGAACCGCTGAACTTGCTGGAGGGGCCTTTGGTGGTGATGGAGATCACGCCGCCCGTTACGTCCCCGTACTGGGCTTCCATACCGCCGGTGATCACCTGCAGCTGTTCGATTTCTGTTTCAGGCACCAGGCTTCCCCGTACGCGGATGCCGTCGACGTAGTAGTCGGTAGCATTCGACCGGGATCCGCGGATGGTGATGGCGTCCCCTTCATCGGCGGCAGACAGGCCTGCTGATGTGGCGGCCACTGCGTTGATGTTTCGCACTGGCAGGTTTCGGATCTGGTCGCTGGTGATGACGGCGCCCGAAGTGGTGTTATCCTGTTCGACGAGCGGGTTGCGGTAGGCTTTCACCTCCACATCCAGGTCGAGGGTAATGCCGGACCCCAGCTGAAGGTCCAACTTGATGGCCTTACCGGCCAGCACTTGCACGCCTTCGGTCCGCTGAGGCTGGTAGCCTGTATAGCTGGCCTCGATGTCGTAGTTACCCGGATCGATGTTCGAGAAACTGTAGTTGCCGTCCAAATCGGTTTCGGTACCCTGGTACAGGTTACCATTTTTATAGAGGACGACCGTTCCGAACAGGATGGGTTCTCCTGATTCCTTGTCCGTGATTTTCCCGGAAAGGGAGGTTTGGGCAAGCACAGCGGAAAAGGAAGCGGCGATAAAAAAGAATAGTAGTAAAAAACGCTTCATATTAACGATTTTAAATACTGAGTATGGTCTTGCTGTTGCAAAAACCGCGCAATGTTAAGCAAAATTAAAAGCTCTGCCAAAATGAATTACGTCGCCCTCAGGTCAAAACAGTCGTCCCTGCTTAAAATTCCCGCCGGAAAACCGGTCAAGCGGCAGAAACGGAGGCTGTCAGACCTGAGAGCGGTGCATTCCTGGCGCGTTCCGGTACGAGGATGCGTATGCGGGCGCGCCGGCACGTAAAACGGTTAATGGCTAAAGCCAAGGTGTTTTTTGGGACCATAGATTTAAATCGGGAAAGGGCAGTACAAAGGTAATCATCGGGTGCAAAAGAAAGGGTTCAAAAATGTCCAAAAGTCAGGTTTCAAATTTTCTCATCATTTTCCCAAAAAAAATTATTCATTCGCTTGGGTTTATCAAAAAAGTCATATCTTTGCAATCGCTTTTGAGAAAATGATCTCAAATTTCAGTTTGAAATACTTGCTAAAACGTTGTTTTGCAGCGATTTGCGTAATTTTCAGCTGTGTCCGGACCTTTAAAGCCAGCATAGCTCAGCTGGTAGAGCAGCTGATTTGTAATCAGCTGGTCGGGGGTTCGAGTCCCTCTGCTGGCTCTAGATATATGAATCCATTCAGAGAATTTTGACAATTCCCTGATGTTGAATCAAGGGGGTGCGCCGAAGTTGGAGAGACGGGGCAGACTGTAAATCTGTTGCTTATGGCTGAATAGGTTCGAATCCTATCACCCCCACACACACACACTCAAACTCAAACTCAAACTCAAACACACACACTCTCACCCTCACCCTCACCCTCACCCTCACCCAATTTGCGGGCGTAGCTCAGTTGGTAGAGCATCAGCCTTCCAAGCTGAGGGTCGCGGGTTCGAGTCTCGTCGCCCGCTCCGAAAAAGGCATTTCGGATGTTGGACATCCGGAATGTCTTTGTATTTAGCCATCGTAGCTCAGGGGTAGAGCACTTCCATGGTAAGGAAGGGGTCGTGGGTTCAATTCCCACCGTTGGCTCAGGTCAGAGGTCCTCGCGGGCCCGATTTTGTTAAAATTGCAGGAGGCAAAAGAATTCCGTTGGGATTCCGGCGTTTCCTGGCGGACCAAATAAATTTCTTCATTAAATTATAAAAAAATTCATCACCGATGGCTAAGGAAACTTTTGACAGGTCGAAGCCACACGTTAACATCGGTACGATCGGCCACGTTGACCATGGTAAGACCACTTTGACAGCTGCTATCACTTCTGTTCTTTCCAGTGACGGCTTGGCTAAAGCTACCTCTTATGACTCTATTGACGCTGCTCCGGAAGAAAAAGAGAGGGGTATCACGATCAATACAGCGCACGTTGAATACCAGACAAAATCCCGCCACTACGCGCACGTAGACTGCCCGGGCCACGCCGACTATGTGAAGAACATGGTAACGGGCGCCGCTCAGATGGACGGTGCAATCCTTGTGGTAGCTGCTACGGATGGTCCTATGCCTCAGACCCGCGAGCACATCCTGCTTGCGCGCCAGGTCGGTGTTCCCAATATCGTTGTTTTCATGAACAAGGTTGACCTTGTTGACGACGAAGAAATGTTGGAATTGGTTGAAATGGAAGTTCGCGAACTCCTCAGCCAATACAAATATGACGGTGACAACGCAGCTGTGATCCAGGGTTCTGCCCTGAAAGCACTGGAAGGCACTGAGGAAGGTGTTGCCGCCATCCGCAAGCTGATGGACGCCGTTGATTCGGAGATTAAAACGCCTGCCCGCCTGGTTGACCTGCCGTTCCTGATGCCGATCGAGGACGTATTCACCATCACCGGTCGCGGCACGGTAGCTACCGGTCGTATCGAGCGTGGTGTGATTAACGTTGGCGATCCGGTTGAGATCATCGGTATGATGAAGGACGGTGAAAAACCGCTGAACTCTACCGTTACCGGTGTGGAGATGTTCCGCAAACTGCTCGATCGCGGTGAAGCCGGTGATAACGCAGGCATCCTTCTTCGCGGTATTGACAAAGAAGCTATCCGCCGCGGTATGGTGATCTGCAAGCCGGGTTCTGTAAAACCGCACAAGAAATTCAAGTGTGAGGTTTACGTACTGAGCAAGGAAGAAGGCGGTCGTCACACCCCGTTCTTCAACGGCTACCGCCCGCAGTTCTACTTCCGTACAACGGACGTTACCGGCGACGTTAACCTGCCTGCAGGCGTTGAAATGGTAATGCCCGGCGACAACGTAACGCTGGAAGTTAACCTCCTGAACTCGATCGCCATGGAAAAAGGTCTCCGTTTCGCTATCCGCGAAGGCGGCCGTACGGTTGGCGCCGGTCAGGTTACAGAGATTCTGGACTAATCGTCCGATTCGGATACAAGCATAAGCAGGCAGTTCGTCAATCAGGCTGTTGTTGGTTCCCTCTTCCGGAACTGCCGACTGCAGATCGGCGAACTGCCGATTCGTTCTATAACTTTTACAAACGGGCATAGCTCAACTGGTAGAGTGACGGTCTCCAAAACCGTAGGCTGGGGGTTCGAGCCCCTCTGCCCGTGCAAATAATCGGAGGAATTTTTCTCCACCTGATCATTCTGCTATGGAAAGTATCAAATTGTACATCAAGGAAAGCTACAACGAACTGGTCAACAAGGTAACCTGGCCTTCCTGGGTAAGCCTGCAGAGCAGCACCATCCTGGTGATCGTTTCCACGCTTATCCTGGCAGCTGTTATCGCTGTAATGGACCTGGCGTCCAAAGGGTTTACCGAATTCATCTATAGAATCAACAGCTAATTTCAATGTCTGAAGAGAAGAAGTGGTACTCCCTAAGGGTTATCAGCGGGAAAGAGCGCAAGATCAAAGAGCGTATTGATTTGGAGGTTAAGCGCAACAACTGGGATGATTTCATTACCCAGGTGCTGGTACCTACTGAAAAGGTTTACAAAATCCGCGGCGGGAAAAAAGTGATCTCCGAAAGGAATATCCTGCCCGGTTATATCCTCATTGAGGCCCTTCCTTCCAAATTGACCCCTGAAATCGTACAAAGCATCGCCAACGTTCAGAACGTCATTCACTTCCTCGGAAAAGAAACGCCGATCCCGATGCGGGCTTCCGAAGCCAACCGGATGCTGGGCAAGGTTGACGAATCGCTGGATGTGGGCGAATCCCTGATCGAACCCTTCATCGTGGGAGAAACCGTCAAGATCATCGACGGGCCGTTCTCCGAATTTGTAGGGGACATCCAGGAGGTGAACGAAGAGAAGAAAAAACTGAAAGTGATCGTTAAGATATTCGGCCGCGGAACGGAGGTAGAACTCAATTTCATGCAGGTCGAAAAACAAGCTTGATCAACTGGTTTCTTATTTGTTTCAGGCGCCGTTCCATGCGCGTTTTTGCTTCCTGCCGGAAAAGTGAGCGCCGGCCGGAATCAGCTTCCCGAAAACGATTGGAACCAGCCGGTTAAAAAGCAATATCATGGCAAAGGAAATAGATGGTTTTGTAAAACTTCAGGTAAAAGGCGGCCAGGCTAACCCGGCTCCTCCCGTTGGCCCGGCATTGGGTTCCAAGGGCCTGAACATCATGGAATTCTGCAAGCGCTTCAACGCCGATACCCAGGACAAAATGGGGAAGGTGCTACCGGTGCTGATCACCTATTACAAGGACAAGTCGTTTGACTTTGTCATCAAAACGGCGCCTGCCTCAGCTCAGCTGATGGAAGCGGCCAAGATCAAAAAAGGTTCCGGACAGTCCAACCGCAACAAGGTCGGCTCCGTTACCTGGGATCAGGTGAAAGCTATTGCGGAAGACAAAATGCCCGACCTGAACTGCTTCACGATCGAATCGGCCATGAAAATGGTGGCAGGCACGGCCCGCAGTCTGGGCGTCACGGTTACCGGAACGCCGCCCTGGGCTGAATAAGCTGCAAATTAATTACTCATAAGCGGCCGGCCGATGGGCAGCCGCAGCAGGGAGTCCCGGGTACCAAGCCGGGGCGTTATTCACCTCAAAATTTTGAAAATGTCAAGCAAACTAGGTAAAAAAAGGAAAGCGGCCAACAGCAAGGTGGAAGGCAGCAAGCTCTACACCCTGGAGGACGCAATGGCGTTGGTCAAGCAGGTCAACACCACCAAGTTCGACGCTTCTGTCGACCTGCACGTCCGCCTCGGCATCGACCCGCGTAAAGCGGATCAGGCCCTGCGCGGCTCGGTAAGCCTTCCGCACGGCACCGGTAAAACCAAGCGCGTTCTGGCGCTGGTCACTCCGGACAAAGAGGAGGACGCCAGGAATGCAGGCGCCGATTTCGTCGGCCTCGACGATATGATCGACAAGATCGCCGGCGGCTGGACCGATATCGACGTCATCATTGCCATGCCGCAGGTGATGGCCAAGGTCGGTAAGATCGGCCGTATACTCGGTCCCCGCGGTTTGATGCCCAACCCCAAGACGGGCACCGTTACCCAGGATGTCGCCAACGCCGTAAGCGAGGTAAAACAAGGAAAGATCTCCTTCCGCGTAGATAAGTTCGGTATTGTTCACTCTTCCGTAGGCCGGGTTTCTTTCAGCCCGGATAAATTGTCCGATAACGCGAATGAACTGCTCCACACGCTATTGCGTATGAAGCCTTCTACCGCCAAAGGCACCTATGTGAAGTCCGTCACCGTGGCCAGCACTATGAGCCCGGGCATCAAGGTGGACACCAAAACAATTCAATAAGCATTTAAATCTCATCAATAAAATGACGAGGGAAGAAAAAACAGCTACCATTGAAGCGCTGAAGGACAAACTTTCTCAGGTATCCTATTTTTACCTGACCGATTCCTCTACGCTCACGGTAGAACAGACCAATAAATTCCGGAAGCTGTGTTTTGAGAAAGGCGTTGAAATGCGCGTTGTGAAAAACACGCTTCTGCGGAAAGCCATGGAATCCTTTCCGGATGATCGCAACTATGTAGCGCTCAACGACTCGCTCCACGGCCCTACTGCGGTATTGTTCACGGAAACGGCTAACGTTCCCGCCAAGTTGCTGAAAGAGTTTCGCAAAAGCAGCGACAAGCCGGTGCTGAAAGCGGCCTATATCGATTCCGCCGTCTTTGTCGGCGACAATCAGATCGATCCGCTCAGCTCGCTCAAGTCCAAGGAAGAATTGCTCGGGGAGATCATCGCCCTGCTGCAATCTCCGGCCAAGAATGTCATCGGCGCCCTCAATTCGGGCGGCCAGAAACTCGCAGGCATCATCAAGGCATTGGAGGAACGCGGCGCCTGATAACATCCGAATATTTTCCGTTTGCCTTCGGGCGCGGTAATCAAGATAAGCTTCCAAGTATTACGCACGATAATTCATTATCGTACAAACTTTAAAACCATTTTAAAATGGCTGATCTGAAAGCATTTGCTGAACAATTGGTAAGCCTCACCGTTAAAGAGGTTAACGAGTTGGCGCAAATTTTAAAAGACGACTACGGCATCGAACCCGCTGCTGCTGCTGTTGCAGTTGCTGCCGGTCCTGCTGCAGGCGGTGGCGACGCAGCTGCCGGCCCTGCTGAGAAAACCGAATTCGATGTCATCCTTACTTCCGGCGGTGCCGCCAAGTTGCAGGTAGTGAAAGAAGTGAAGAATCTGTTGGGTCTGGGCCTGAAAGAAGCCAAAGACCTGGTAGACAGCGCACCGGCTCCGGTGAAGCAAGGTGTTCCTAAAGATGAGGCTGAGAAAATCAAAGCCGCTTTGGAAACTGCCGGCGCTTCTGTGGAACTGAAGTAACGGAGTACGTTCCCCGTACCGACAGGCCCGGTTGGTAGCAGCCGGGTTCGGCTTCGGGGATAAAGGCTTAGCCAGTTGCTGCAACTGGCTAGGCCTATTGTCGTATATTTACAGAATATTTGGGTCACCAGTGAACTTTTTAGGGGGTTCACCGGTAATATATTGTTTAGGCATGCTATTGAAAGACTTTAGTTGCCTGTCCTTTTTAAATCCTTTTTGCCAATGACGTCTAATGGTAAGGTGTTAAATGCCGAAGAAGCACGCGTCAGCTTCGGCAAAATCAAACTCTCCTCAGAGTATCCTGACCTGCTAGAAATCCAATTGAAGTCATTCCAGGAATTCTTTCAACTGGAAACGACTCCTGAGAACCGTATCAACGAAGGTTTGTACAAGGTGTTTCAGGAGAATTTTCCCATTGTTGATGCCAGAAACATTTTCGTACTGGAATTTCTCGATTACTTCATCGATCCGCCCCGCTATTCCATCGACGAATGCATGCAGCGCGGACTGACTTACAGCGTGCCGCTGAAAGCCAAGTTGAAGCTTTCCTGCAACGATGAAGAGCATATCGATTTCCAGACCATTGTTCAGGATGTATTTCTGGGGAACATTCCGTACATGACCCCGAAAGGTACGTTCATCATCAACGGCGCAGAGCGGGTGATCGTTTCCCAGCTGCACCGTTCGCCGGGCGTATTCTTCGGGCAGACCTTCCACCCCAACGGCACCAAGATCTACTCGGCCAGGGTGATCCCGTTCAAAGGGGCGTGGATGGAATTCGCGACGGATATCAATACCGTGATGTATGCGTACATCGACCGCAAGAAAAAATTCCCGGTAACAACCCTGCTGCGGGCTATCGGCTACGATACGGATAAATCCATCCTGGATATCTTCGGTCTGGCTGATGAGGTATCCGCAACCCGCGAATCGCTGGAAAACTCCATCGGCAGGAAACTCGCCGCCCGGGTGCTCCGTACCTGGACCGAGGACTTCGTTGATGAGGATACCGGCGAGGTGGTTACCATCGAACGGAACGAAATCATCCTGGAGCGCGATGTGATCCTCGATGAGGAAAACATCGAGTACATCCTGGATGCCGAAATGGATACCGTCATCCTCCAGCGCGAGGACATCGAGCTCGACTATTCCATTATCTATAATACCCTGCAAAAGGATCCTTCCAGCTCCGAACTGGAAGCCGTAACGCATATCTACCGCCAATTGCGCGGTGCAGATCCCCCCGATGAAGAAACGGCTCGCGGGATCATCGACAAGCTGTTCTTTTCCGATAAGCGCTATAACCTGGGCGATGTCGGTCGCTATAAGATCAACCGCAAGCTGGACCTTGAAACTTCCGACGAAACCCTCGTGTTGACCAAGGAAGACATCATCGCCATCGTTGAATACCTGGTGCGCCTGATGAACCAGGAAGCCGAGATCGACGATATCGACCACCTGAGCAACCGCCGTGTCAGAACGGTCGGCGAACAGCTCTACGCCCAATTCGGCGTAGGTCTGGCCAGGATGGCCCGCACCATCAGGGAACGGATGAACGTCAGGGACAACGAGGTCTTTACCCCGATCGACCTGATCAACGCCCGTACCTTGTCGTCGGTGATCAACTCCTTCTTCGGTACCAGCCAGCTGAGCCAGTTCCTCGACCAGACCAACCCGCTGTCGGAAATCACCCACAAGCGCCGGATCTCCGCGCTGGGCCCCGGCGGTTTGTCCAGGGAAAGGGCCGGCTTCGAGGTGCGCGACGTTCACTACTCCCACTACGGGCGTCTGTGTACGATCGAAACGCCTGAAGGCCCCAACATCGGTTTGATCTCTACGCTCTGCGTACACGCCAAGATCAACAAAATGGGCTTCCTGGAAACGCCTTACCGCCAGGTGGTGGAAGGCCGCGTTACCGTGGAAGGCAACGCGCAGTACCTTTCCGCCGAAGGGGAAGACGACCTGAAGATCGCACAGGCCAACGCGCCGATCGACGAGGCCGGTCATTTCCAGTCGGACAGGATCAAGTGCCGCGAGCACGGCGATTTCCCGGTACTTACTCCGGAAGAGATCGAATACATGGACGTGGCGCCCAACCAGATCGTGGGCGTATCGGCTTCCATGATCCCGTTCCTGGAAAACGATGACGCCAACCGGGCCCTGATGGGTTCGAACATGCAGCGTCAGGCCGTACCGTTATTGCGCCCGAGCGCACCCGTTGTCGGTACCGGCCTGGAAGGCAAGGTTGCCCGGGACTCCCGCATGCTGATCAATGCGGAAGGCGACGGCGTCGTTGAATACGTTGACGCCAATGAGATCGTCATCCGATATGACCGCACGGAAGAAGATCAGCTGATCTCCTTCGAAGATAACCGCAAAACGTACACCCTGACCAAATTCCTGCGAACCAACCAGGGGACCTGCATCAACCTCAAGCCGATCGTTCGCCGCAACGACCGGGTATCCAAGGGGCAGATCCTTTGCGACGGTTACGCTACTGACAAGGGTGAACTCGCGCTGGGCCAAAACCTGAAGGTGGCTTTCATGCCCTGGAAAGGTTACAACTTTGAGGATGCCATCGTGATTTCGGAGCGGGTCGTACAGGAAGACATCTTCACTTCGCTCCACATCGAACACTTCGAACTGGATGTGCGCGACACCAAACTGGGTGAGGAAGAACTGACCAACGATATCCCCAACGTCAGCGAGGAAGCCACCAAGGACCTCGACGAAAACGGGATCATCCGGGTCGGCGCCTGGGTGCGCGAAGGCGATATCCTGATCGGCAAGATCACGCCCAAAGGCGAATCCGACCCGACACCGGAAGAAAAACTGCTGCGCGCCATCTTCGGCGATAAGGCCGGCGACGTGAAGGACGCTTCCCTGAAAGCGCCCCCCTCCACGACCGGCGTGGTGATCGACAAGCAGTTGTTCGCCCGCGCCAAAAAGGACAAACAGCAGAAGAACCAGGAGAAGGACGTTATCGCCAAGCTGGACGACCAGCACAAGATAGCGATCAACGAGCTCAAAACCATCCTGATCGACAAGCTGATGGTCCTCCTGCGCGACAAGACCTCTCAGGGCATCAAGACCGTTTACGGTGAACCGGTTGCTCCGAAAGGCGTCAAGTTTACCCAGGACCTGCTGCGCGAGATTGACTATTCCACGGTCGATTACAGCAACTGGACGACGGAAGGCAAGACCAATGAACTGATCGCGAGGTTGTTGCACAACTTCAGCATCAAGGTCAACGAGGAAGTCGGCCGTTACAAGCGCGAGAAATTCAACATCAGCATCGGTGATGAGCTGCCCGCAGGCGTGCTGAAACTGGCCAAGGTTTACATGGCCAAAAAACGGAAGCTGCGCGTAGGCGACAAGCTGGCCGGCCGCCACGGCAACAAGGGGATCGTTTCCCGGATCGTCCGTTCCGAAGATATGCCGTTCCTGGAAGACGGCACGCCGGTGGACATCGTACTGAACCCGCTGGGCGTACCTTCGAGGATGAACCTCGGCCAGATCTTCGAAACCGTACTCGGATGGGCCGGTGAGAAAATGGGCGTCAAATTCGCAACGCCGATCTTCGACGGGGCGAGCCAGGAAGAGATCGCACAGTACATGGTCGATGCAAACCTGCCATATCTGGGGCAGACCTACCTGTCGGACGGTGAAACGGGCGACCGCTTCCACCAGCAGGCCACGGTCGGGGTGATCTACATGCTCAAGTTGTCGCACATGGTCGACGACAAGATGCACGCCCGTTCGATCGGTCCGTACTCGCTCATTACCCAGCAGCCGCTGGGCGGTAAGGCGCAGTTCGGCGGTCAGCGGTTCGGCGAGATGGAAGTGTGGGCGCTTGAGGCGTTCGGCGCATCCCATATCCTGCAGGAGCTGCTCACGATCAAGTCGGACGATATTACGGGGCGTGCGAAGGCATACGAGGCCATCGTCAAAGGCGACAACCTGCCCGAGCCCGGCATTCCGGAATCGTTCAACGTATTGATCCACGAATTGCGTGGTCTGGCGCTTGATGTGAAGTTTGATTAATTTTTTAAAAAAGTCATAATATGCCGTTTAAAAAGAAGGGTCATATTCAAAGTCATGCCTTCGATAGCATCACCATCAGCCTGGCGTCCCCGGATGAGATCCTGGAGCGTTCGTATGGTGAGGTATTGAAGCCTGAAACCATCAATTACAGGTCTTACAAGCCTGAACGCGATGGCCTTTTTTGCGAGCGCATTTTTGGTCCGGTAAAGGACTACGAATGTTATTGTGGTAAATACAAGCGGATCCGTTACAAAGGGATCGTTTGCGATCGTTGCGGCGTTGAGGTTACGGAAAAGAAAGTCCGCCGCGAGCGGATGGGGCATATCAAGCTCGTCGTTCCGATCGTGCATATCTGGTTTTTCAAATCATTGCCGAACAAGATCGGTTACCTGCTGGGCCTTTCGTCTAAGAAGCTGGAATCGGTTATTTATTACGAACGCTACGTCGTTATCCAACCCGGTGTGAAGGGGGAAGACGGCGTCAATCAGCTGGACCTGCTGACGGAAGAGGAATACCTGGACATCCTGGAGACCCTGCCCGCGGAGAATGCTGCGCTGGATGACTCTGATTCCCGGAAATTCATCGCCAGGATGGGCGCCGAGGCGGTCCGCGATCTGCTGATGCGCCTTGACCTGGACCAGTTGTCGTACGACCTTCGGCACCAGGCGGCCAACGAGTCTTCCCAACAGCGGAAGTCGGAGGCCCTCAAGCGTCTGCGCGTAGTGGAATCCTTCCGCGAAGGGCTCACCCATATGGAGAACCGCCCCGAGTGGATGATCATCCAGTACCTGCCGGTGGTGCCGCCGGAATTGCGCCCGCTCGTACCTTTGGACGGCGGCCGTTTTGCCAGCTCCGACCTCAACGACCTGTACCGCCGCGTGATCATCCGCAACAACCGCCTGAAGCGCCTGCTGGAGATCAAAGCGCCGGAGGTTATCCTCCGGAACGAAAAGCGGATGCTGCAGGAAGCCGTCGACTCTTTGTTCGACAACTCCCGCAAATCCAACGCTGTAAAAGCGGAAGGCGGCCGCGCCCTGAAATCGCTGAGCGATATCCTGAAAGGCAAGCAGGGGCGTTTCCGTCAGAACCTGCTCGGTAAGCGTGTGGATTACTCCGGTCGTTCGGTTATCGTGGTCGGCCCGACGCTCAAACTGCACGAATGCGGTTTGCCGAAAGGGATGGCTGCTGAATTGTTCAAGCCGTTCATTATCCGGAAACTGATCGAGCGCGGTATCGTTAAAACGGTGAAATCGGCCAAGAAGCTGGTCGACCGGAAAGACCCGATCATCTGGGAGATCCTCGAAAATATCCTTCGCGGTCACCCGGTAATGCTCAACCGGGCTCCGACGCTGCACCGGCTCTCGATCCAGGCCTTCCAGCCGAAACTGGTCGAAGGCAAGGCCATCCAGCTTCACCCGCTGGTTTGTACCGCCTTCAACGCCGACTTTGACGGCGACCAGATGGCGGTGCACGTGCCCCTGAGCCACGCCGCGATCCTGGAAGCGCAGGTGTTGATGTTGTCTTCGCACAACATGCTCAACCCGCAGAACGGTACGCCGATCACCCTGCCTTCACAGGACATGGTATTGGGTTTGTACTACATCACGAAGGAGCGCAAATCCACTGCCGAAATCAAGGTAAAAGGGGAAGGACGCAAGTTCTACTCGCCTGAGGAGGTGATCATTGCCTACAACGAAGGCCAACTGGACCTTCACGCGCATATTGCCGTTCGCGCCAAAGCAGACGGCGATAACGGCGGGCTCGAATACAAGCGGATCGAAACCACGACCGGCCGGGTTATCTTCAACCAGGCCGTTCCGGAGGGGGTTCCCTATATCAACGAACTGCTGACCAAGAAGAACCTCAAGAAGGTCATCAGCGATGTACTGGAGCGCACCAACTTTGCGGTCACGGCCGACTTCCTGGACAACATCAAGGAAATGGGCTTCATGTGGGCGTTCAAAGGCGGTCTGTCTTTCAACCTCGGCGACCTGATCACGCCGTCCATCAAGGAACGCATGCTGGAAGAGGCCCAATCCGAAGTAGATGAGGTTTGGGACAACTACAACATGGGTCTGATCACGAACAACGAGCGTTACAACCAGATCATCGACAAGTGGACGTACGCGGATAACCGGATCACGGATACCCTGATGCGCGAGCTTGCTTCGCACAAACAGGGTTTCAACTCGGTGTTCATGATGCTGGACTCCGGCGCCCGGGGTTCGAAGCAGCAGATCAAGCAGCTGTGCGGATTGCGGGGCCTGATGGCCAAGCCGAAAAAATCGGGCGACTCCGGCGGGGCCGTTATCGAAAACCCGATCCTTTCGAACTTCGTGGACGGTCTGTCTGTATTGGAATACTTCATTTCTACACACGGCGCCCGGAAGGGTCTGGCCGATACGGCTTTGAAAACGGCCGACGCCGGTTACCTTACCCGTCGTCTGGTGGACGTTGCCCAGGATGTGGTCATTCTGGAGGACGACTGCCACACGCTGCGCGGAATTGAAACCTCGGCCCTCAAGGACAACGAAAAGATCATCGAACCGCTGGCGTCCAGGATCGAAGGCCGCTTTACGCTGCACGATATCGTTCACCCGGAAACGGATGAGGTATTGCTGAAGGCCGGCGAGTTCATCGATGCCCGCATGGCGGAAAAGATCGAAAAGTCGCTGATCGAGCTGGTTACCATCCGTTCGGTACTGACGTGCGAATCGAAGAAGGGCGTATGCGCCAAGTGTTACGGCCGCAACCTGGCTACGGGCCGGATCGCCGAAATGGGCGACGCGGTGGGTATCATTGCCGCGCAGTCGATCGGTGAACCGGGTACGCAGCTGACCCTGCGGACCTTCCACGTGGGCGGTGTGGCTTCGTTGTCCAAGACCGAATCCGAGATCCACGCCAAGTTCAACGGCGTGCTCGAGTTCGACAGCTTGCGGACGACGGAGTTCGCCAATGACGAAGGCGAGGTTCAGAACGTGGTGCTTTCCCGTACGGGAGAGGTCAGGATCGTCGATCCTGAAACCAAGAAGATCTTTTCCAACCACTATATTCCTTACGGCTCCAGCCTCCATGTCAAGGAAGGCGGCACGGTTTCCCGCGGCGATCTGATCTGCGACTGGGATCCGTTCAACGCCGTGATCGTTTCGGAATTCACCGGTATTGCCAAATTCGAGGATGTCGAAGAAGGCGTTACGTACCGGATCGAACGCGACGACCAGACGGGGTACGAGGAAAAGGTCATCATCGAACCGAAAAACAAGCGCAAGATCCCGACCATCCGGATCATTTCCAACGACGGCGAGGAATTGCGCAGCTATAACCTGCCGGTAGGCTCGTACATCTCCATCGATCCGAACTCGGCGGTACAAGCCGGTCAGAAGATCGTGAAGATCCCGCGCAAACTCGGCAAGATCCAGGATATCACGGGCGGTCTGCCCAGGGTTACGGAATTGTTCGAAGCCCGGAATCCGTCCAACCCGGCGATCGTTTCCGAGATCGACGGTGTGGTTTCCTTCGGCAAGATCAAGCGCGGTAACCGCGAGGTAGCGGTAACGGCCAAAGACGGCCAGACCCGCAAATACCTCATCGGCCTGTCGAAGCATATCCTGGTGCAGGAGGGCGACTTTGTCCGGGCTGGTACGCCGCTGTCCGACGGCGCGGTGGCTCCCAAGGATATCCTGAGCATCAAAGGGCCTTTTGCCGTACAGCAATACCTGGTCAACGGCGTTCAGGAAGTGTACCGCTCACAGGGTATTACGATCAACAACAAGCATATCGAGGTCATCGTACGCCAGATGATGCGCCGCGTAGAGATCCAGGATCCGGGCGATACCAGCTTCCTGGAAGGCGAAGCGGTGGACAAGTACGAATTCCTTGAAAAGAACGACTGGATCTTTGACAAGAAGTTTGTCACCGACGCCGGGGAATCCACGCGCCTCAAACCGGGGCAATTGGTTACCCTGCGCCAGTTGCGCGATGAGAATTCGTACCTCAAGCGCAACGACAAGCAGCTGGTTCAATACCGGGACGCCATTTCGGCGACCTCCAGTCCGCTGTTGCAGGGTATCACCAAATCCTCGTTGGGTACCGACAGCTGGATCTCGGCGGCTTCCTTCCAGGAAACGACCAAGGTGCTCAGCACGGCAGCCATCGGCGCGGTGAAGGACAACCTGAACGGTTTGAAGGAGAACGTTATCGTCGGCAAGCGCATTCCTGCCGGAACCGGATCACGTCGCTTCAAGGACCTGATCGTCATGACGAAGGAGGTTTACGAAGATGTGGCTGCACGCCGCATGCATTTCGAAGAAGTGGAAGAAGATTAACAGGGTTTTCCCTGCTTTTTCTTAGCCATATAAACAACTTGAACCCTCTTCTTTTCGGGAGAGGGTTCATTTTTTATTAGCCTATGGATAACGCACTGATCATTTTCATTCGGAACCCGGAACCCGGAAAGGTCAAAACCCGGCTGGCCGCCGCTGTCGGAGACGAGCGGGCACTGGCGATCTATCGCGAGTTGCTTGACCTTACGCGCAGGGCCGCCCTTGGTTCGGAAGCTGAAAAATACCTTTGGTACAGCCATTTTGTGGATAAAGCCGACGGCTGGCCCGAATCCGATTTCCGGAAAATGCTGCAACAAGGTGAAGACCTGGGCGACCGGATGGCTTATGCCTTTGAAACCGTGCTGGCCGATCACGGCAAAGCGGTCATCATCGGCAGCGATTGCCCGTATCTGAGCCCTGTGTTGCTCGATGAGGCTTTCGAGGCGCTGGACGATTCGGATTTTGTGATCGGACCGGCGACCGACGGCGGGTATTACCTGCTGGGCATGAACAGGTTTGTACCGGAAATTTTTCAAGGCATTGAATGGAGCACGGATACGGTCTTCCGGGAAACGGTGGCGCGGATCAGGCAATCAGGCGCGGATTATGAGGTGTTGCCGCAGCTTTCTGATGTTGATGAGATTGCGGATTGGGAGCGGTTTCAGGGGGGGAGGAATTGAGGGGGTGAGGGGGTGAGAGGGTGACAGTGTGTGAGAGGGTGAGAGAGTGAGAGGGTGAGGGGGTGAGAGGGTGAGAGCCCGCCTTCGCCTGGGGCTTTGGCGGATGAGGGGGTGGTGCTTAGGCTTCGCTCAGCATAAGGAGGCTGGGTTCGGCCCGGTCACTGGACCTTGGTCGATTGCCAGGAAACCAGCCACCAGCGGTTTTTTTGTTTGTGATAGACGGAGGTATACCGGAGTTGGATGTCGAACGGGGTTCCATCGAACAAACCTTTGACATTGACGATGCCGGTGCCGATGGCGACCCGGCCCAGGTAGCGGAAGGATCTTTCCCCGGCGGCTTTCATTTCCTGATAGACGATCTTGCCAGTAGCGATGCTCTTGAGAAAATCGGATTTGGATTCCACCAAACCGTTGGAGTGGATATAGACCAGGTCTTCGGACAGCAATTCCGAGAGGGTCTCGGTGTCTTTTCTGACCTGGGCCCTGAAGCGGTCGTCTTCAACCACATCGGCGGGGGGTTGGGCGGAAAGGGATAATATGAAATGCAGGAAAAAAAGTGTAGCGGCGGCAGGTTTCACGGTTACTTTTTTTAGGTTGAAAGGGTTGCGGCGTATCCGTTAATATCCTGCAAATATACTACGCTTTTTTAGATTTGGCCTTGTTGAGCTTGATGCGGCCCATTTCCCGGTTATCGTCCATTACCTCTGGGGTGATCTGCTGCCAGTAACCGTCGATGCCGGTATCCCAGAATCCGCGGGAGTAAACGAACTGGTATTTCCTGAAAAACGGCGGCTCATTTTCCTTGCCTTCCCGGGGCATGAATTCGCTTTCTACCAGGGCTACCGACCGGTCGTTGTAGATGTATCCCCTCACTTTCATTTCAATCACATTATCCGGCCCGAGGTACACGAAAGAACGGCCTTCCACTTTGACGCCACCCTTCACGGTCAGGAAAAGCTCAAAGGGGTAGGATTGTTCGGAATAAATGCCGCCGAAGGTGATGGAGCCTTCCCAGTGGCCTTCCAGAAAATGCTGGGCAGGCAGGGGCCGAAAAGAGCAGAACAAAAGCGCGAACGGTAATAAAGAGGTCCAATTGAGTTTCATGATATTGGTTTGTCTGAAGCAGAGCTTGAGAGGGGGAGAGGGAGTGAGCGGGAGAATGGGTGAGGGAGGGAATACCTGGCATTCCCGCACCTGCCCTCTGTCCTTCGCACTTTATCCTTTCATCCTTTCGTCCTAAAGATAGGAAATGAAGCCGGTTATATAAAAAAATTAACCTTCGGGGGCATTGAAAATGAAGCCGACCTTAAATACGTTATCGATGCTGACATCGGGATCGTCCTTGAGTCTTTTGCGGAGGCGGGAAATGAAGACGTCGAAGCTGCGGCCGAGGAAATAGTCGTACTTGCCGTAAATGGCCTTTACGGCGTCTTCGCGGCGGAGGATCCGGTTGCGGTATTTGCAAAGGAGGTGGAGGACTTCGCTTTCCTTTTCGGTGAGCCGGGCGATATCGCTGTTGAGGCGGAGTTCCTGGCGCGAAAAATCGAACAGATACCGGCCGATGGCGCATTCGGCGTCGATCTGCAGGGCAGTAGAAGCTTGTTTGCGCCGGAGGATGACCTTGACCTTGCAAAGGAGTTCTTCCTCGTCGAAGGGTTTGGTGAGGTAGTCTTCGGCGCCGATGGCGTATCCTTTGAGCTTGTCTTCCCTGAGCAACCGCGCGGTCAGGAAGATAAAGGGGAGGGTGGGGTATTGATCCCGGATATTGCGGGCCAGGTTGAAGCCGTCCATGCCGGGCATCATGATATCGAGGATGCCGAGGTCGAACGGTTGGCGTTTCAATTGCTGCAATCCTGAAACGGCGTCGTTTCGCCAAACCACCATGAAACCTTCCGATTCGAGGAAATCCATCAGCAGCATGCCGAGGTTCATGTCATCTTCAACGAGGAGAATCTGTTTTTTGTCCATGGGCTTGAGTACTCGGTCTTAGCGCAATGATTGGACCGTTGCTTAATTTGGGAAAAACAATTCAAAATGAGCGCCTGCCCCGCGTGCACTGCTCAACTGGATGCGGCCCATATGCATTTCAACGATCTTTTTGGCGTAAGCCAGTCCCAGGCCGAACCCTTTCTGGTCGCCGGAGCCGCGGTAATATTTATTGAAAATCATTTCCTGCTCCTTGTCATTCAGGCCCACGCCGTTGTCTTCGAACAGCACGGTGCATCCTTCGGCTGATGGCCGGAAACCGATGTGGATGGCGGTCTTTCCCGGGTTGTATTTGAGGGCGTTATCGAGGAGGTTGCGGAATACATTGGACAGGTGAAAAGCGTCGCCGGTGACCGAGCAGGGCGTCTGGGATCCGTCGAGGTGGACCTGGGCTTCTTTTTCCCGGATCTGCAACGCCATACTGCCGATCACTTCGCCGATGAGTTTTTGCAGGTCGACGGGCGATTTTTTCAGGAGGTAATCCCCTTTTTCGAGGGTGGCCAGGTGCAGGACGCTTTCCACCTGTTTCATGAGGTGGTCGGATTCCTTGCGGATGATCTCCAGGTAGGGATTCGACCGTAGCTCCTGGTCTTTTTTGCTCAGCAAGCCGCTTGCCAGACGGATATTGGTCAGGGGGGTCCGGAACTCATGCGTCATATGGTTGAAGAAATCCCGGTTGAGGTCGCTCATCTTTTTCTGGCGGAGCAAATAGTAGGAGGCCAGGGTAAAGATCCCGCTGATGAACAGCAAAATGACAATGGAAGCGCCGACCATCCAGCCCATTTTGTCGAGGATATAGCCGGCTTTCCCCTTGAATTGCAACTGTAGCATATGGGTATCGTCCTGGAGAATTGGGGTCAGCGCGCAGGAAAAAGGCGGTATTTCACCCTGTTCGTCGTTGAGGGTATCCTTGGGTGCTATAACGGCTTCGTAGGGCAGGGAGATCTGGTAGAAATTGAGGGACTGGGCGAGCGTCTGGTTCATGCCGGTGGCGGTCGGGAGTTCATCCACGGATTGCATGCAGCCGGGTTGGGCGTTGACCTCGGCGCAGCAGGCGCGGAAACTGGCTGAGCTGTTCTGGTCTGCTGCCAGCGATTCCACGGCGCTGCACAGGGCCATATTGACCCGGTTGTTGAACTGCTCCTCGATCAACCGGCTGGAATGTTTCATCCAGTTCACCTGGAAGGCGATCAGCGCTACCATGGCCAGGGCGCAGGCGCCGATCAGGAGGCTGATCTGGCGGCGTTTCAGGAATTGCATCATTGTTTTGGGGTTAACCATAAAAAGGATAATTACATCGTGTTCCGGAAATCACTTTTGCCCTACAAAATAACGCATTTGCGCCAGATCGCCATGGCCGATTAACAGCTCTTTAACAAGTGGGTAACACCTGGGTTGCAAGTTCCGCCGGATATTGCGCCTACTTTTGCTCTTGTTATTTCCAAAGCCGCAACCCGGCGGATCCGGGTGAACCCTTAAATCAGTTGTTTTACCATGAAAAAATTATTTTTCCTTTCCGTCCTGTTTTTGACGGCTGCCGCTTTCACGAGCCTGCAGGCCCAATCCTGCCAGCCCAGCCCGCAATGCCAGGCAGCCTGCGCCGCTAAAAAGTCAGCTGCTGTCAACCAGACTTCCACTGCGGAAGCGAAAACGGTTGCCCTTACGGCGGCTCCTGCTCCTTCGACCGGCAATACGGCCATGCCGCTGAAATCCTGCCAGGCCGGCGGTACGGTACAACAGGTGAATTTCCTGAATCCGGCCGCTACCACTGCTGCTCTTGACAAGAAATGCAACCCGGCTGACTGCAAACCGACTGCCGACTGCAATCCGGCCAATTGCAAGCCTGCTGACTGCAATCCGGCGAACTGCAAGGTGAAGAAGGCGGATTCGAGCCTTTGAAATTGAATCGATTGAATCGATTGTTCAATTGAATCGATTGTTCAATTGAATCGATTGGTTCGATTGGTTCGATTGAATCGATTGGTTCGATTTTTCGAAACCATATTATAAGCTCCAGAAAGCCAAAAGGCGCAGGCCGTTCCTATACCGGGGGCGGCCTGTTTTTGTTTTCAGCGGAAAAAATGCACTTTTGCAAAGCATAACCTTACACAAGCGACATTTATGGAGGCAACACCAGAGATCGTGCATTACGGCATCTTTTCCCTGCTGCCGCCGGTGCTGGCCATTGTTTTGGCCATTGCCAGCCGGCAGGTATTCTTTTCCCTGTTATTCGGGATCTGGCTCGGGTGGTTGATCCTGAGCAGTTGGAATCCGTTTACGGGGACGCTCAACACGGTGCAGGCCCTGGTGGATGTGTTCCAGGATCCGGGGAATACGCGTACGATCATGTTCTGCGCGTTGGTGGGCGGGCTGATCATCTTCATCCAGCGGTCAGGTGGGGTAGAGGGGTTCATACAGCGGGTCAGCCGGTTTTTGCTCCGGTATGAGGGCAAGGGGAACGGGCGGGACAAATTTGCCGTCCAGTTTCTGGCGTGGCTGACGGGCGCCCTGATCTTTGTGGAATCGAGCATTTCGGTGCTGACGGTTGGTGCGTTGTACCGGCCGGTTTTTGACAAAATGAAGATCTCGCGGGAGAAGCTGGCCTATATTGCCGATTCCACGTCGGCGCCGTCGAGCATACTGATCCCGTTCAACGGGTGGGGCGCCTTCATCATGGGGTTATTGGCGGCACAGGGTTTCGCCGATCCGTTCCAGACCATGTTCTCGGCTATGCGGTACAATTTCTACCCGATGATCGCCTTGCTGAGCGTTTTGGCGGTCATTTACTGGAATGTGAATATCGGTCCGATGCGGAAGGCGGAAAAGCGGGTGCTGGAAGAGGGCAAGTTGCTGCCAGACGGGGCGACGCCGATGGTATCGGACGAACTTACGGAAGTGGCGACCAAGGAGGGCGTGAAACCGAGGGCGTTCAACATGGTGCTGCCCATTTTGGTGATGGTATTGCTGATGCCGTTGATGTTGGCTTATACCGGCTGGTCGGCGGCGGCGGCGGTGATGCCGGAAGCCGGCTGGGGGAGTCGTTTTGTATTTGCCATCGGGCAGGGATCCGGCTCAACGGCGGTGTTGACGGCGGTGTTGAGTTCGCTGATCTTTTCGATGATCCTGTACAAGACGCAGCGGATCATGGGGATACGGGAGATGTTCGACCTGACGATGAAGGGGATTTCCGGGATGATGCCGCTGGCGTTGCTGATGCTGATGGCCTTTGCCATCGGGGCGGTCTGCAAGAAGCTGGGTACGGGGATCTATGTAGCCGAGATCACGCAATCGTGGCTGTCGCCGGGCATGGCGCCGTTCCTCATTTTCCTGATCAGTTGTTTTGTGGCCTTTTCCACGGGTACATCCTGGGGTACGTTCGGCATCATGATCCCGATCGCGGTGCCGATGGCGCAACAGATGGGCGCGGATGTGAGCATGGCGATTGCTGCGGCGATCGGCGGCGGCGTGTTCGGGGACCACTGTTCACCGATCTCGGATACGACCATCCTTTCGTCTATGGCCTCGGCCAGCGACCATATCGATCATGTGCGGACACAATTGCCGTATGCGCTGATCGCGGGTGCTGGTGCGGGGTTGATTTATTTGGTGAGCGGGCTTTTGTGAGGGCGATTTTAGGCACAGCTGCGTATGCCCGCGCGGGCTTGGTCCGGTGGACCAAAGGCATGGTTACTTTCTTTTGGGCGCCAAAAGAAAGTGACAAGAACAAAGGCAACGTGCGGAATGCAAAATGCAAAAGAAAAATGCGAAATTTAAAAGTGGTGGCCAGGCATTGATAAAATCTTTTTATGCGCTTTGAACCCATAAATTCCTGCGGCGTTTTATAGGTTATGGCACGACAAAAATTGAAAACCTGGCTGAAGAATCTCGGCGTTGCCGGCTTTCTCTTCTTTCTGATCAAGGGCTTGATCTGGCTGGCTATTTTTGCAGGTTTAGGGAAGTGCATAACGGGTTGAGGGTGGTTTTATGGTTTCATTGCTTCATGGTTGGGCGTCCCAAACCGGTTCCGCGGTTCCACTATATCCCGACTTACGACTGCCCTTTCGCGTAACAAAAATGGACTTCTGCGATTTGGATCCGCAATACCGATGCGGATGTTGCCGGTCCCAAGCAATCACATACCGGCCCTACAGGCCGGGAATCAAATATTCAAACCGGGTGCTACCAATATGGCGGACCTGACGGCCCGCGATGCCATTTTGTAATGAAGGAAGGAGTTCCTTACGCGAAAGCTCCGTACTTCGGCTTCGCTCAGTTACCGACCACTAACAACTTTACACCATCTCCGGCCCATCGTTTTGCTCGGAAAGCAGCCGGTACAATTCCATTCCTTTATTAAAGAACCGGTAGATCTGGCCGGAGGACAGCAGTTGCTCGTCCTTGTAGAAGATCATGTAATAATTGACCCCTTCGAGGTACCAGTCCTTGTTGACGGTGAAGAAGTGCAGGACCCGGTTGTCCATCATATCCCGTACGGCTTCCTTGTCTTTTCCTTTGAGGTAGTATTGGTTGGAGAATTCGGGGAAGGAATCGAAATCGATGTCTTCGATGCCGAGCCAGGCGCCGATCCTGTGAAAGAAATTTTCGGGTTTCATCCAGAATTCGGGCAGGGCCAGTTTCTTGGATTCCACGAAAAAGACGGTTTGTTTGTAGGTGTGGGAGGTTTTGCCCGTACTGATAGTGTATTGATAATCAAAGATGTGGAGGTCCATTTCCAGGAGGCCGTCCTTTTTCTGGAGCAGGTGGCTCATCCGGCGGCGGCCGCCTTTGCGAAAGAGTTTGAAATCCCGCAACAACCGGAGCAACCCCCATTCGTCTTTCGGGAAGTAGGTCAGGTTGAGTTCGTATGCAGCGCGCTGCATTTCGGTTTGCCGGTCAGCCATGTTGGTAATCAGTTGTCTGTTGTCAGTGGTCAGTTGTCAGTTGTCAGTCGTCAGTTGTCAGTCGTAAGTTGTCAGTTGTCAGTTGTCAGTTGTCAGTTGTCAGTGGTCAGTGGTCAGGGGGGAGTAAATATAGGGGAATTATTTGGGTTGCGGGATTTTTGGGGATCGTCCATCACCGTAAAAACACAAAGACAAGGTCCATCGGGCCGGCATGGCTACAGGGCCTTCAACGCCTCCGGCATGGGGGGCAAATCGCGGAAAA
>CALMYQ010000230.1 GCA_937873655.1 uncultured Lewinella sp.
AACGGACGCCCAACCATTCAACTATGAAACAGTCCGCAGTTGGCAGTTGGCAGTCGGCAGTCAGGTAGCTGAGCGAAGTCGAAGCCGCAACGGACGCCCAACCATTCAACTATGAAACAGTCCGCAGTTGGCAGTTGGCAGTCCGGTAGCTGACCGAAGTCGAAGCTACAACGGGCGCCCAACCATTCAACAATGAAACAATGCAACCTACTTAAACCGGATCGCCTTCACCGGACTGATGCTCATCACCAGCAACGAGGGCAGCAGCAAGGCGAACAGGATGATCACCAAGGCGCCTGCATTCAGGGCCAAAATCGTAAAAAAATTGATATCGACGGGCGCTACTGACAGATAGTAATCGGCCTCCGAGAGCCGGATAAAGCCGTATTGGTCCTGCAAAAAGCAGAGCCCGATACCGATCAGATTGCCCCAGAAAAGCCCGACCAGGATGATATAGGAAGCGTAGTAGAGGAAGATCTTCTGGATGCCCCAGTTGCGGAAACCCAGCGCCTTGAGGGTGCCGATGGTGTTGGTCCGTTCCAGGATGAGGATCAGCAGGGCCGTGATCATGTTGATGATGGCCACGATGACCATCAGGATCAGGATCACTTTTTCGTTGACGTTTTGCAGATCGAGCCATTCGAAGATCTCCGGGAATTTCTCCCGGATGGTCTCCACATACAGGTTGGAATTGGGCGGTATCTTGTCGTAGTAGATATAGTCGGCCATGGGGATGAGGTCGTCGATGTCGTCGAGGAAGACCTCAAAGCCGGCCACGTCCTTGTCCGTCCAACCCAGCAGGCGCTGAATTTGCCGGATATCCACCAGCGCGAATTTCCGGTCGAACTCGTCCAGGCCGGTCTTGTAAATTCCCTTGATGGTAAACCGCCGCTTGAGCTGTTCTCCCTTTTCCACAAAATGGACAATGAACCGGTCGCCGACACCGACCCGCAACCGGTCGGCGGTCTGGCGGGAGATCATGATATCCGAAGACATGGCCGTATCCTGCAATGACAGCGCCTCGCCTTCCTGGATATAACTGTTGATGAATTTCCAGTCAAAATCCATGCCCACCCCTTTGAGGATGATACCCTCGATCTCCGATTTGGCCTTGATGATGCCGGGTTTTACGGCAAAGGTCTGGATATGGTGGATGCCGCCTTTGGTGCGGACAATGCGCCCCACCTCCTGTCCGAACGCCATCTTGGTGATCGGGTAGTCGATGCGCCCTACCGAATCAAGGGAAGGATAAAAAGGCTGGTCCATGCTCACCGGATAGGCTTCGAGCAAGGTCCGGTTCACATCCGGGTCCGTAATGTGGATATGGCCCCAGAAGCCGAAGATCTTGCGGCTGATCTCCTTTTTGAACCCCGAGATCATGGAAGTGGTAATGATCATTACCGCCACGCTGATCGCCACCGACACCATGGCAATGCGGATAATCAGGCGGGCAAAAGATTTCGATTCCGAAAGCGCAACCCGTTTGGCGATGAAGAATTCGAGGTTCATGCGTTTTTTCAAGCGGCGTAAAATTAAACGCTTTTTTCGGTTAACTGCCCGGATTTTGGCTAAATTTGCGCCCTTTGAATTATTTATGCCGGTCGGCGGTTGCAGAAATGCGCCGGGTTTGTAAAATAACGAAAAGCAACCCTTGGGCCATTAAGCCGTAAAAACGGATAAAGGCCTTTACGACTTACGACTCATAACCAAGCGACGCATGATCATGCATCGCTACGGACAAATGTTATAAGATATGAACTTTCTGGAAGAACTGCAATGGCGGGGCATGCTGCACGACGCCACCCCCGGGATCGAAGAGGTCATCAACGCCGGCCCCGTCACCGGGTATATCGGGTTTGACCCCACGGCGCCTTCCATGACCATCGGCAACTACGTCCAGATCATGCTGCTGACCATCTTCCAGCGGTCCGGCCACAACCCCATTGCCCTCATGGGCGGCGCCACCGGCCGTATCGGCGACCCCTCCGGCAAAGACAAGGAAAGGGAGCTGAAATCGGAGGAAGAGCTCGATGCCAACCTTCAGCGGCAGATCCTTCAGGTCAAAAAATTCCTGAATTTCGACGACGGCCCCAACAAGGCCGTTATCGTCAACAACCTGGATTTTTACCGCAATATGGGCATCCTCGAATTCCTGCGCGTGGTCGGCAAAACCCTCACGGTGAATTATATGATCGGCAAGGAATCCGTCCAGAAGCGGCTCGAAACGGGCATTTCCTTTACCGAGTTCAGCTACCAGCTCCTCCAGGCCTACGACTTTCAGTGCCTGTACAACCAGCATAAGTGCATCCTCCAGATGGGCGGTTCCGACCAATGGGGCAATATCACCTCCGGTACGGAATTCATCCGGCGCAACCTGGGCGAGAAGGCGTACGCCGCTACCACGCCGCTGCTCACCAAAGCGGACGGCACCAAATTCGGCAAATCCGAACAGGGCAATATCTGGCTCGACCCCGATATGACCTCGCCGTACCGGTTCTACCAGTTTTGGGTCAACGCCGCCGACGCCGACCTGCAGAAATTCATGCGGTACTTCACCCTCCGGTCGCAAAAGGAAGTGGAAACCATGGAAAACGACCTCGCCGGCGATCCCAACGCCCTCAAGCGCGCCCTGGCCGAGGAACTGACCATCCGCGTCCACTCCGAAGCCGATTGCCGGGCTGTTGAGCAGGTATCCAACCTCCTGTTCAACCAACGCGCCGGTAAGGACGACCTCAGCGCACTGACCCCGCAGGTGCTGGCCGCCGTTGCCCGCGAGATCCCCGATTTCAAGGTGCCCCGCGAGGTCCTGGCCGCCGGCGTCAACATCGTCGATCTCCTGGCCGATCACACTGCGATCTGCGCCTCCAAAGGCGATGCCCGCCGCGCCATTCAGAATATGGCCGTCAGCGTCAATAAGGAAAAGATCACCTCCCACGAGGCCTCCGTCAATCACGAAGCCCTTTTGCATGGCCGATACCTGATGGTGGAAAACGGAAAGAAGAACAAGTTTATGGTGGAGATCGGTTGAATTGTTGATTCGTGAGGCCGTTCAATAAAGTGTGTTTCACGCAAAGACGCAAAGTTCTGATTTTCATC
The DNA here is from genome assembly GCA_937873655.1 of uncultured Lewinella sp. Classification (GTDB taxonomy): domain Bacteria; phylum Bacteroidota; class Bacteroidia; order Chitinophagales; family Saprospiraceae; genus JACJYC01. Next base: position 3,097 of record CALMYQ010000230.1, read on the forward strand.
ACGCTGCGCATACCAAAAACCCCGTCGACACAAAATCCTGAACGGTCTCTGATTCGTTGATTCGAATCAACAGATCACCCCCCGGCGGCCGAACCCTCGGCGAAGGCGGCAAATCAACAATTCCTCGCATCCTCGCATCCTCGCATCCTCGCACCCTCAATTCCTCACATCCTTCCACGACACCATATACCCATGGCTGATCGCCACCTCCTCCGCCGGCATCGCGTCATAAGGCGGGGCCAGCTTCATGGCGCGTACCGCATCAACGTCTCCCGGCCTCAATTTCTCTTCCGCATAAGGTATCTCCAGCGCCCGGTACAGGGTGCGGTATTGCGGCAGCCGCCACCGGTTCTGCGGCTGTATGGTGTTGTCAATGATGCCCCAGGCCCGCTCCGAATATTGCAGGTAATTGTAGATGGTGATCGAAGGATCCATATGCGCAAAGTGGTCCGACATATCGATGAAATGGCTCATCATCCCGCCGGGTTGCAGCACCCGCCACATTTCCGCCAGTATCTTTTCCAGTATCGGCGGGTAGACATGCTCAAACGTGTTGTTCGAGGTGATCACCGAAACCGTTTCGTTGCCCATATCCAGCCTTCGGGCGTCCCCCACTATGGGCGTCAGGTTGACCATTTTGCACAGGTCCGCCAAAGGCGTATCGGCGTTGCAGGCAGCCTTGATGTTTTTCAGCACCCCGAACCGGTCGCGGATCCCCTCGCCCAGCCCGGCCACAAACTCCGCTTCCCGGTCGACGATCGCTTCCACCGCCGTCAGGAAGGTTTTGGCGGTCAGCAGCGGCGATATATCAATGCTGTACACTTTTTCGGCGCCTGCCAGAAAACAGCCGATCGGCACGATCGGGTACCAGCCCGTTCCCAGTTCCAGGCACACTTCTCCCGCCAGGTCCGGTTTCCCGGTCCGCTCCCTGAAAAACGCAAGGTGATCCGTCAGGTGTTCGTATTTGAACCCGAAATAGGTATCGCTCAGCTCCACCCCCCTGGTCACATATTTCTGAAACAGGTAATTGATCCTGTTGCTGTAAGGCAAAAAGGAAATGGTTTTCTGTACTACCGCCTTGAGTATCCATCTATGCATAACCCCAACATCATCCTCCGACCGCCGCAGCCGCCGGGCGAAGGAGGTAATCATCAATCTCCAATCATCAATCTCCAATCATCAATCCTTCGGCCCGCAAAGGTAACACTCTTCCCCCTTATCACTTTTACATTTCCTCCTTTACATTTTGCATTTTACATTCTATCCCCGGGCGTGCCCCTGCGGGTCGGGCTATCCAGGGCTACGCTTCGCTCCGGCCGGCCCTGCAGGCCGTCCGCTCCCTGCGTTCGCGCCCTTCCTATCCCTCACGCGCGTCCGTTGTCAGGGCGGTTCTGCAGCTTGTCCATCCGGGCCGGCAACAAAGTTTCGGCGGACTATTGCAGCCGTCAGAAATTCCGGTTACATTTGGTATTCGGGCGCCTGGGTTACCCCTGCAAAGGGAATCCCCGCCGGGGAGCGGGCTTTCCAATCAGGAACAACCGGTTTCCCGGGCATACCGAATCCCCATAACGCTATGAAAAAGGTCCTCTTCAACATCTTGAAAATCACGGGCCTGACCGTTGGCAGCGTCCTCCTGATGCTGTTCCTGCTGCCCGCTCTCTTCCCCGGCGCCGTCACCGGAAAGATCAAACAATGGACCAACGAAAGCATTACCGGCGAGCTCAACTTCTCCCGCATCCGGCTTTCTTTTTTCAAGCATTTTCCGTCCCTTACCCTTACGCTGTACGATTTTTCCCTCACTGGGTCCGAGCCCTTCGCCGCCGACACCCTCATGGCCGGCAAATCCATCAGTTTCGGCATCGACCTGGCTTCCCTGTTCGCCGAAACCATGGTGGTCGACCGGTTTTTTGTCGAGGGCGCCCTCATCAACGTCCAGGTCGATGAGCAGGGCAATGCCAATTACAACATTTATAAAGGCGGCGCCGACACTACCTCCGCTGCTGCCGACACCACGGATACCCGGCTCAACATCAACGCCATATTCATCAACCACAGCCGGCTGGTCTACCACGACCGGTCCATACCCCTGGTCATCCGGGCCGACGGATTCCGCTACGAGGGGCGCGGCAACCTGGCCGACAGCCAGTTCGACCTGCAATCCAGCCTGCACGCCGACAGCCTCGATTTCTCCTTCGACGGCACGGCCTATGTACAGCGCAAGCGCCTCGAAGCCGACCTGCTCACCGGCATCAACACCTCGTCCCTGACCTTCCGGTTTGCCCGCAACAACCTGCTCATCAACAAGCTTCCGGTCGACTTCACCGGCAACCTGTCCATCCTCCGCGACGGCTACGACATCGACCTTAAGGTCATTTCCGGCGTCACTGATTTCGGCAATATCTTTTCCGCCCTGCCGCCCGATTACGACGCCTGGTTCGCCGGCACCCGGTTCGGCGGCCAGTCCCGCATCACCGTCGAGATGGGCGGGAGCTATCGCGCAGCCACCGGGCAGGCCCCCGACCTTTCCGTTGGGCTTTGGGTCCACGACGGCGCCATCCGATATCAGGCGGCGCCCGCTCCGCTCGAACACGTCTGGATCAACGGCGCCGTCCAACTCCCGGGGCTCAACCCCGACAGCATCCGGCTCGCCGTCGACACACTCAACTTCCAGCTCGTCGACGGCAAGACCGAAGCGTCCCTGCTGCTCAAAGGCCTTGACCGCCCCTATATCAAAGCCAACATCGTCAGCAACATCAACCTCCGCCTGCTCGACCAGGCGCTTGGCCTTTCCAACCTCGATCTGCAGGGCTACCTGAACCTGAACGCCCACGTGGACGGGGTTTACCGTACCGGCCAAAACCCCGATCGCTTCCGGCCTGATACCGTCATTACCGCCATCCCGGCCTTCCGCCTGGACGCTGATTTAACCGACGGTTATTTCCGCTATGCCGACCTGCCCCTGGCGCTTGAGCAGCTGGCCGGACGGCTTCAATCGGAGTGCGCCTCCGGCAATCCCGATGACCTCTCTGTTTCCGTCAGCGGGTTCACCGCAAAACTGGGCGAAGGGCAAATCGCAGCCGACCTCTCCGTCAAAAGCCCGGAAAACCGGATCAAAGCGGCCGTAAAGGCCCGGCTTCAACTCGACGACCTCGCGCGAGCTGTCCCCATGGAAGGCTACGAATTCGCAGGAGCGCTCGTTGCAGACCTTACCGCCGACGGCATTTTCAACCCCGAAAACCGCAGCTTCCCGGCAGCAAAAGGCGCTGTACAACTTTCCGGCGGCCGCATCCGCACCCCCTACTATCCCCAGCCGATTGAACAGGTGCAGGTCAACGCCCGCATACAGGCCGACCGGTACGACAACCTGTCCGTCGAATTGCAGCCGGTTTCCCTTGTTTTCGAAGGTCAGCCTTTTCAGGTCACAGCCGACGTCAGCAATCCCGGCAACCTGAAATACCGCATCCAGGCCGCCGGCAACCTCGATCTCGGTCGCATCTATCAGGTATTTACCGTCCGGGGCTACGGCATTACCGGCCGCCTGCAAGCCGATCTCGACCTCAAGGGCGTTGCCTCCAATCCGCTCGCCGGACGAAACACCGGCCTGCTCCGGGTCAGCGATCTGGTCCTGCGCTCCGACGACTACCCGGCGCCCTTCCTGATCCCCAAAGCCACCCTGCGTTTTGATCAGGACAAGGCCTGGCTCGATCAAACGCTCCTCCGCTACGGCCGCAACAAATTCAACCTCAAAGGATACACCCGGAATTTTATCGCTCACTCAATCGACGGCTCTACCCTGTTGGGCGCACTTTCCGTTTCCAGCCCGGAGCTTTATGTCGATGATTTCATGGTTTTCGCACCCGCAGCCGGCGCACCGGCTCCGGCGCCCGCGTCCGCAGAAGGCGTGGTACAGCTCCCCACCGGTATGGACCTCAGCCTGGAAGCTTCCGTGAAGGAGATCATCTACGGACAAACCCGCCTCAATGATTTTAGCGGCAAGGTGACCTTGAAAGACGGCAAACTCCAACTGGAACAGGTACAGGCCGGCATGGCCGGCGCCACCTTCAGCATTTCCGGCGATTACACCCCCGAAGACCTGCGCAAAGCCACTTTTTCAGCGGCCTTCAAAGCCGACTCTTTTGATGTCCGCCGGGCTTACAACCAGATTCCCCTGTTCCGCGAAATGGCGCCCGCAGCCGCCAAAGCCGAGGGGCTGGTTTCCGTCAATTATGAACTGGCCGGCCTGCTCAACGCCGAGATGTCACCGGTTTATCCCAGCATACGAGGCGGCGGCGAACTCCGGTTGGAACAGGTGAAAGTGAGCGGACTTAAGCTGTTCGGAGCCGTTGCCAAAGCCACCCAGAAAGACAGCATCAACAACCCCGACCTGAAAGCCGTTGTCATGAAATCCACAGTGGCCAACAACATCATCACCATCGAGCGCACCCGCATGAAGGTTTTCGGCTTTCGCCCCCGCATCGAAGGCCAGGTCTCCCTCGACGGGCGGCTCAACCTGCGCTTCCGGCTGGGCCTGCCGCCCTTTGGGGCATTGGGCATTCCTATGACCATCACCGGCCTGTCATCCGACCCGAAAGTGGAGATCCGGCGCGGCAAGGAGGAAGATGAGTTGGAAGAAGTCGAAGAGAAAGAATAGCATGAATCCTTTAAACTGCATCATATGAAATCGTGCCTTACCATCCTTTTGATTTTTAGCTTGACGGGGATTTCCCTGCTCGCGCAAGACCCTTATCACAGCAACCTCCAAACTTTTCTCCACAACCAATACAGCCTGCCGACCGGCACCTGGGTGTTCCCCAATACCGAAACCGGTGTATTGACCGCCGATATTCACTACGGCAACGTCAGCAAACTGACCCAAACGGTATCCGGGCAGGATTTCACCAAAATGGCGCAACTCACGGTCACAGGCGTGCCGGGCCCGCAATGGAATACCGGCTACATCCTCAAGACGACCCTGACCGTCAATGCCGGCGACGTCCTTCTGCTGGTCGTCTGGATGCGGTCTGCCTCCCCCGACGGCAAGGTGACCGTGGTCATGGAAAACTCCACCACTTATGCGCCGGAATTCACGCTGGAATATCCCCTGCAGACCGAATGGCAGCAGTATATGATCCCGTTCAAGGCTTCCTCAAGCTTTGCTGCCGGCAACCTCGACGTCGCATTCCAGCTCAATTGGCTCAGCCAGACCGTCCAGATCGGCGGCCTCACCATGCTCAATTACGGCACTTCGGTCGATATCGCCGCTCTGCCCCGGTTGATCCGCAATGAGCAATATACAGGCTACGAAGCCAATGCCCCCTGGCGGGCCGAAGCGGCGGAGCGCATCGCGCAGATCCGGATGGCCGACCTTAAGGTCAGGGTGGTCGACCAGCAGGGTGATCCAATTTCCGGGGCAGAAGTGGAAATCAACATGCTCAAACACGAATTCGGGTTCGGCAGTGCGATCATTGCCGGCAAGATCGCCGGCAACGGCAACCAGGACCCCGTCTACGAAAGCAAGCTGCTGAACCTGGACGGCAACGGACACGGCTTCAACCAGATCGTTTTCGAGAACGACACCAAGTGGAATGCCTGGGAGCAGAACTGGTTTGGCACCACGCCGGCACAGAAGGTCCAGGCCGTCCAATGGCTGCTCGACCGTGGCATTCAGGTCAGGGGGCATACCTTGCTCTGGCCCAGTTGGGGCAACATGCCGTCCGATTTGCAAAACAACCAAAGCAGCCCGGCCTACCTGCTGGACCGGGTTCGCAACCACATTCAGGATATTGTAGCCTTCCCCGGCATCCAGGGCAAGATTTCCGATTGGGACGTGCTCAATGAGATCTCGGTGCTCAACGACCTGGCCAATGCCATGCAGGGGTCGCCGGGTTATCCGACCGGCCGCGAGATCTATGCGGACGCCTTCAACAAGCTCCTGGAGGTCGATCCGCAGGCGGTTACCTATATCAATGACTACACCACCTTCGGCAACGGCCATGTCCGGGGGCAGCTCGATATCCTCAAAGGGTATATCCAGGAAATTGAAAATGCGGGGATCGAACCCGACGGGGTGGGATTCCAGGCCCATATTGCCGCCATGCCGACCTCCATTCCCGAAGTGTACGATATCCTGACGGATTTTCACAACACCTTCAACACCCGCGCCAAGATCACGGAATTCGATATGCACCCGATGATCGACGATAACCTGGCCGCCAGGTACCTCGAAGATTTTTACACCATTTGCTTCAGTCATGAAAGCGTCGACGCCATTCTCATGTGGGGATTCTGGGACGGCGCCCACTGGTTCGGCAACGCCCCGCTCTTCAACCAGGACTGGAGCCTCAAACCGGCCGGAGAAGCCTTCATGAACCTGGTCTTCAACCGCTGGTGGACCACCGGCACAGGTCCTACCGGGCCCGACGGGGCGTACAGCATCCGCGGATTCAAGGGGGATTACGAGGTCAAAGTCACCTGCGATGGGCAGGAGTACACCCAGAATGCAACACTGTCCAACGACGAGGAGGTGATCGTGGTTTGCTCCCCCGCGACAGCCGCGACAGACCCGGTTCCGGGCACGGATATCCGGATATATCCCAATCCAGCCGGAAATGAGATTACGCTCGAATGGCAAGGGCAATCCGGCGGAGAACTCCGGATCAGTGGCATGAACGGACAGACGCTTATGAAGCGCCGGTTGACCGATGGGAAAAATGCCTTTTCACTCGATCTGCCTGCGGGGTTGTACCAGCTTTCGGCCTTTGATCCGGAAACAGGGCGCCGGTGGAGTCAAAAACTGGCGGTGATCCGTTGACGCTACCAACGATCCAGTCCAAGTAGTTTTCGTCCGAGTTCGCTCAGTTCGGCGGCCTCGTACCGGGTTTGCTCCCAGTTCCGCGGGTCGCCGGGGAAGGCGTATCCTTCCGGCGCAATGCGGTTTTTCCAGGAGTTGATCCGCCACTGGCGAAGGGGTTCGTTGTCCTCCTCCGCGGGCATCATGGAGATATATTGAGCGATGCGCACTTTATCCGCCGAGCGGTTCGGCCGGATGCCGTGCGGCTGCCCGCTGTGGAAGATCAGCAGGTCGCCGGCCTCCAGTTTCACCTTCACCAGTTTGTCTTCGAACCCGGAGATATCGGGCTGGAAGCGATTGCGGTCGGCAGGCTGGGTCAGTTTCCAGGTGTCGTAGGTGCGGAACAGCTCGGGGATGCACTGGAAGCCGCCCATGTTTTCGTCTGTCTGATCCGCCAGCGCCAGCACGCCCTGTACGTTCTGCGGTTTGGTATCGGGGTCATAATCCCAGTGGATGAATCCTTTGTATTCGAATCCCGGCCGGATGGGAAAATTGAGGTTGGCCCGGTCGATGGTCACCCAGAGTTTTTCGGTCCCCCAGATGTCGACAAAAGCGTCATATATCCTGCGGGTTTGCCGGTTATTCCACAGTTGTTGGTGATTGTATACCTCTACCATGCCGGTATTGGTGAGTTCTTTCATCTGCATTTCGGCGCGGGGCAAGGTGTACCAGGTAGCCTGGTCGCCGGGATCCTTTTCCTCGAATTCCCAGATGAAGCGGGCGGTTTCGGCGACCTGTTCCTTCAGCGCTGCGTTCTTGATCACCACGTACCCGTTGGTGACCCAGAAGTCCCAGTCGGCTTCGCTGAGCACGCGCAGGGGTTGGCCGTTGGAGCGGTCGTTCAGCTTGATCCGGCTCGTTTTGGCGGTGGAAGGATTGCCCGGTATATCCTTGTGGGCATTTTGCAGGGCCATCGTGGGCGCCATGGTTGGGTTTTTCTCGTTCATGATCCGGTGTATTGAATGGTCAGGCTGTGTTTGTCAGCGTGTTACAAATATAGCGATTGTCTGAATTTTACTATTCACGCCACCCCGGCCGCATTAGTTTCATTTAATTTTACTGATTGTTGCTATTTTTCCTAAAAAGTATTCGATATGCGATCCAGGTTTACCTTTATTTCAGCCGCCCTTCTCATCGGTAATATTGCCCTGGGGCAGGCGGATTTTCTGCCGCTGCGGCAAGATCTGCAAACGACCCTCGACAGCCTTGTCGCCGCCGAAGGGTTGCCCGGCGCCACGCTGGCAGCCGTATTGCCCGACGGCCGGCTGATCAGCCTTGCGGCCGGTTATGAGGATGTGGAATTGAAAAAGCCGATGGCGCCCGGAAGCCGGATGTTTACCGGGAGTACGGGAAAGACCTTCGTTTCGGCGGTGGCGCTCCAACTCGTTTCCGAAGGCAGGATCGACCTCAACGGCAAGGTGGCCGACTGGTTTCGGAGCCAGGAAGACGCCTGGTATCACCGTCTGCCCAATGCGGCCGACCTCACGGTCCGTTCACTCATGAACCATACCAGCGGGTTGCCGCGCTATATTTTTCAGGATGCCTTTCAGGCTGCCCTCAAGGCGGAACCGATGCGCGCCTGGACCCCGCAGGAATGCCTGGCCGTGCTGGCCGGGGTTGAGCCGACCCACGCGGTGGGCAAAGGGTGGGGTTATTCCGATACGAATTACATCCTGCTCGGCCTGATCATCGAAAAAGCGACCGGCGACACCTTTTACAACCAGGCGCAACAGCGGATCCTGGAGCCCTTCCAGCTGGGCAATACGATCCCGTCGACCCAACGGGCATTGCCAGGGTTGGCCCAAGGCTATATCGGCGATGATAATTTCCTGGATTTGCCGAAAAAAACCGTAGAGAACGGATTGTACGCCATGAATCCGCAGTTCGAATGGTGCGGCGGCGGCTTTGTGACCAATACTGAGGACATGGCCCATTGGATGAAATGGCTGCACGACGGCAAGGTGCTGACCCCTGAAGTGTATCACCAACTCATCCAACCGGTTGATTTTCGGACCGGGCAACCGGCCGCTGCCGGATACGGCCTGGGCACCTTTGTCTGGCAGACCCCGTTGGGCAAATTCCTGGGCCATGCCGGTGTTATGCCGGGCTACCTGACCCAGGTGGAGTACTCGGAACGGTACGGCTTTTCCATCGCCATGCAAACCAATACCGATCAGGGTATGGGCCGCAGGCACCACGCCCACGTACAGCGCTTCGCCGGGCTGGTGGCCGCTTACCTGGAGGGCGTTTACGCGGCGGACGAGCAGGCCATACGCAATAACTTCAAGCAACAGGAAGACTGCTGGAACCAGGGCGACATCGATTGCTATATGACCGCTTATCTGAATTCAGACAGCATTCGGACCATCTCAAGCGGCGGCTTCACCTACGGTTACGAAAATATCCGGCAGCATTACTTCAAATACTTCCCGGCCGGTAAAATGGGCACCCTGCACTTTGATAAAATGAGCCTCACCCGCCTGAGCGATACCGCCTATTACGTCGTCGGCCGCTTCAATCTCGCATTCCCCGACCGCGGCGAGCCGGTCAGCGGGCATTTTTCAGTGCTCATGCAAAAAGTGGAAGGGAAATGGGTGATGGTGAGCGATCATTCGGGGTGAATCAAAACAGGCAGGAATTAATTTCATATTTAGAAATAAAATTTTGAATAATGTAATTTTATTATTATTTTTGTAATAAATTAATTGCATTGGTTATTATCAGCAAGACCATCTTGCGAGAATTCGGCCTATTGCACACCGATGCCATTGACGCGCTGAATGCCTGGTACGAAGTAGTCAAGGAGGCTGACTGGAACAAAATTGCAGATATTCGACAGGCTTACAATTCAGTGGATTATGTTGGGAATGACCGGTTTGTTTTCAATATTCGCGGTAACAGATACAGATTGGTTGCAATGATCTTTTTTGATATCAGAACCGTTTTTATCCGATTCGTAGGTACGCATAGTGAATACGACAATATAGATGCTTCCACTATTTAAATTGTAAAAAATGGCCTATACAATAAATTCCGACCAGGATTACCAAATGGTCATGGAAAAAATTGAAACTTACCTGAGGAAGGCTACCGAGGGAGGAGGTTTTCATACCCTGGCTACCGAGGACCGTGATGGGCTGCGGGAACTCTCCAGGCTGGCTGAATCCTGGGAGGATCAAATCCCATTAATGCCCGTCCGGCAGCCGCAGACCATCGTTGAAATGATTGAATTGAAAATGTACGAAGGCAGGCTCAAACAGAAAGATATGGCTGAATTGCTGGACATATCTCCAACCCGTCTTTCAGAAGTAATGCAGGGCAAAAGGAAAATCAATATGGATCTCGCTAAGCGGCTTTACAAGGTCTTGAAGATCAGCCCGGAGTTTATTTTGGAACACGCGTAGTTTCGGCTTCGATTAGCTATCTCCAACAGCATTGATTGATGATTGATCATTCATAATTACCGCCTTCGCCCCAGGCTGCGGCCGTCAGGGTATGATTGTTGATGCAAGCGTCCGTTGTAAGGTCGGCCTGTTGCCATTACCCTGTTGCACCTTTATTGACTTACCACGGAACTTTCTCCTTCCTTGCCTGTAAAACGGCAGTGCGGGCCGTCAGGTCCGCCATTTCAAGGTTAAAGGTTAAAGGTTAAAGGTTAAAGGATAAAGGTTAAAGAGGCCAATTGGCAGCGGCTCCAGCTGCAAGAAGCCAATATTTTATGGCTGCGATCCCAAGTTTAAAGATTGAACAGGCTTGGGGGCTTTCTTGCCTGTAAAACGGCAGCGCGGGCCGTCAGGTCCGCCATATCGGTAGCAATCGGTTTGAATATTGGATTTCCGGCCTGTAGGGCCGGTATGTGATGGTTTCGGACCTGCAACATCTGTGTCCGTCCATTCCGAATCCCTGTCTTTTAAAATAAATGGAAATCGGTGAAGTCCGTTTTTGTTACGCTAAAGGGCGGTTACCGATTAAGACTGCCAGCTAACTACCGGCCACCGTCAAAAAGAATATCAGCCGGTATGACCAAACTGCGATCCTTCGGGTCGAACACGCCGAAATTGCCGCTTTTCAGGTCCCAGGCGGACCAGGAAACGTGGTGCTTTTCCAGGATAGTGATCATATCCCGGTACCAGCGGTTGCGCATATCGGCGCCGACGGTACCCAGGCAACCGAATTCGCCGCAATAGAGTTGCAGATTGAGTTGGTCGGCTTTATCGAAGGCCGGCTGCATCATGGCTTCCAGTTGGTCAATGCCGACATCATCACGGGTATACTGACGGATCTTGTTGCGGATCTCCAAGGGCAGGTTCAGGGTATCCTTCGGATCAATGGAAACGCCGGGATAATGCACCGGGCCGTTGTAATCCCGGATATCCGTCCAGGAGGCCTTGTAGTGTGTGATGATATGCGGGCTGTAAAAGTGGAAGCTCAGCACGATGTTCGGATCGTTCTCCGGTATGGTGAGGTAGGGAAAATAACGGGCGTTCTGCCAGCGGTTGGGGCCGATGAAGATGACGCGTTTAGGTTCTTTGGCCCGCACCGCATCATAGGCCTGGCGGTAGACCTTGTTCCAGTCGTCGTGGTTTTTGGCTACCGACTCGTTGAGCAATTCGTAGGCTACATTCTTGCGGGGATACTTCCTCAACTCATCCGACAGCTGCACCCAGAGGTCGGCAAATTTCCGTTGCTCGGCGGGGTTTTTGAACAGGGGCGGGTCGTCATCCAGAAAATAATGGGAGCGGATGATGTGCAGGTCGACAAGGGCCTTCAGGCGGTGTTTTTTCATCCAGCCCAGGGCGGCGTGGAGCAATTGCCAGGCTTCGGGGATCTTGTTGCCGGCTTCATCCCACATTTGTTCTTCATCGATAGGGATGCGGATATGGTCAAAACCCGCTTTGGCAACGGCAGCCACGTCTTCCTCCGTAAAGTAAGCCTGCCGGTCAGCGCCCCGCGCGCGGCTTTGGGACAACCAGTGGCTGATATTCACCCCGCGATGGATGCGGAATACTTCCGGGCGGGTGGATTTTTGGGCATTCAAAGGTGCGTTAATGAGGAAAATGCTCAGCAACAGGCCAAGATAGATGAGCGGGGACAGGCGTGCCATGGTAGTGCGGTATTTGGTTATCTGGGGTAAGATAGGGAGATTCGGGGTATTGCGGTCAACCGGAGCTTGATAGTTTTGGGACCACTTAGGGCACTCAGGACACTAAGGACCAAGAATCTGGCAATCTGTTGGGTAAGATAGGGAGATTATTCGGGGGTATTAAGGTCAACCGGAGCTTGATAGTTTTGGGACCACTGAGGGCACTCAGGACACTAAGGACCAAGAATCTGGCAATCTGTTGGGTAAGATAGGGAGATTATTCGGGGGTATTAAGGTCAACCGGAGCTTGATAGTTTTGGGACCACTGAGGGCACTCAGGACACTAAGGGCCAAGAATCTGGCAATCTGTTGGGTAAGATAGGGAGATTATTCGGGGGTATTAAGGTCAACCGGAGCTTGATAGTTTTGGGACCACTGAGGGCACTCAGGACACTAAGGGCCAAGAATCTGGCAATCTGTTGGGTAAGATAGGGAGATTATTCGGGGGTATTAAGGTCAACCGGAGCTTGATAGTTTTGGGACCACTGAGGGCACTCAGGACACTAAGGGCCAAGAATCTGGCAATCTGTTGG
>CALMYQ010000231.1 GCA_937873655.1 uncultured Lewinella sp.
GGTGGTTGTTGCGGTCACCGTACCGACGCAGTTGTCGGTTGCGGTAGGCGCGGTGGATACCGTGACGCTGCATTCACCCGTCAGTGCGGGCAGGGAAGCCACGTCGGGTACCGGTGCGGTGACGTCATCCACCGTGACATTCTGGGTCTGGGTGGCGGTATTGCCGTTGCCGTCGTCGAAGGTCCAGGTGATGGTGTAGGTGCCCTGAGCGGTATAGGTCAATGGGTCGGTTGTGGTGCCGGTCACCGTACCTGCGCAGGCATCCGTAGTAGTCGGCGCTGTGACGGTAACACTGCATTCGCCTGTCGCGCCGGCAATGGTCGGTGTGAGGGGCGGAGTGACATCGTTGACGGTAACAACTGCCGTGCAGGTACTGGAATTGCTGTTGCCGTCCGTCACGGTCAGGGTTACCGTTACGCCCCCGGGGCCGGCCAGGCTATGGGCGCCCAGATCGCTGACGTCATCCAGCAGATAACCGTCCCATTCGGTAGTCAGGGTAGGAAAGCCGGCAGCCGGGTTGGCGGTTATGCCGCTTGTTACGGTATTTTTCCTGCGTAAGGTGCGGTCCAGGGTGCTCAAACTGCCTCCCGTCCATTCTGAACCGGGATCTTCTCCGATTCTTCCAATGATATCCACTTCTGCACCACCTCCGGCCAAACGAAGAACAACAGCGTCATCACCATTAAAATTGATGGTTGAACTTTGGAAATCTGCTACTGCAAGAATAGCAGAATTGGCAGCATCATTGACCATTACATAAACATCACCGTCAAGTAAATTACCGGAAAGCGGGAAGGTGGAAGTGCTAGAGCCGCCGTTTCTTGAAATAAATAATTCATAACCGCTCAAATCCACCGTCGCACCGGTCCCGTTAAATATTTCAACGGCCTTGTTGTTGCTGCTGCCTTCAATGTATTCGGAAATGAACAAATCGGTTGGAACTGCGGCGCTGGTCACATCCGTACAGTCAAAAGTATTGATGTCCAGGGATAATGAACTGATGCTGCAGGCATCGGAGGATCCGCCGTCTATCTGCGCTTCGGTGATGGATGCATTGCCTCCGGCGTCCAGATCGATCGAAATATTCTGACAAACCGCAATCGGCGGAGTGCCGTCCGTGACGATAACGGTTTGGGTACAGAAGGCCTGCAGGCCGACCGGGTCGGTAAACGTCCAGGTGATGACGGTTGACCCCAGCGGCCAGGGATCGTTGAGCGGCAGGTTGTCGCTTCTGGTTCCAGTGGCCGTCACCGCTCCGCCGCAATCATCTGCGGCTACCGGCGGGGTGATATCCGTGCCGTTATCGCAGGTCAGCGGTTCGGTCGCCAGGTTGATATCCGATAAGAGGTTGCAATCAAAAGCCGGAGCCGACTGACCGTCAAGGCTGGGGTCTTCGGCGTCGATCAGCCCGTCGCAGTCGTTGTCGATGCCGTCGCAGATTTCGGTGGCGCCGGGGTTAATGTCCGGATTGCTGTCATTGCAGTCGCAGTCCGCGCCGTAGGTGTCGTTATCGCCATCCGCTGAGGCAACAAGCGGGTTGGGGTCTACTGCGTCCGGACAGCCGTCGTTGTCGTCGTCCGGATCCACGTCGTCGCATAAGCCGTCACCGTCGTTGTCTCCGACTCCCGCATCGCCCTGGCATTCGATAGTGATGTCGATCGGATTAGCGACGTTGAGCACATTCTGACCGGCATAAGCGATCAGCGACGTGGGAAAGTTGATCAGATCGTGCGTGACCTGAGTGCCTGGGGTGGTGGCGATGGCCCTGAAAGTAATGGTCAGCAGATCAAATGAAGCGGTCGGGAAAGGCGGGAATAACCGGAAAGCGCCGTAGTCAATGGTACCCGCCGTATTGTTGAAAGCGGGAGGGACTATGACCAATTCCAGCGGCTGACCCGTACCGACCGCCGCAGGCGTCAGCGAAACGACTTCGAGCACCGAAGGATCGAAATCCAGGTGCAATTCCGCTACGGATACCGGATCTCCATTGATGTCCACCCGTATGGTGACGGAAAAGACCTCGTCAAATTCCACAATACTGGAGACTGGACTATTGACGAAATCAGCATAAGGGAGTTGCGCCCGGGCAGAAGTCAGCAATAAGCACAGGATCGGTAAAATGAGTGAAGTTTTTTTGCCGCCCCTGTTCAGGGAATTGAGCAGGTTTGGCTGAAAAGGCAGTTTAATTAAAGGTTTCATTATCCGGATATTTGTGTTGTTCGAAAAAGGAATCGGGTGTTTATAAGGTCCCGGGTTCATCACCCTGGAGGTTGTAATTGGCTATCAATGCCGACAGATCCAGTCCGCCGACCGTGCCGCTGCAATCGAAATCAGCAAGCGGGTTGTAGGCCGCGTCGCCGTCTGCGGTGTTGTAAGCGGCGACAATCGCCGAGAGGTCTATTCCGTTGATGTTGTTATTGTTGTCGATGTCGCCCGCAAACAGGCTCCCGAAATTTATGCCGGAGATGCCGGGGTTGATGGTCTGGCCGGCCAGCCCCTTTCGCAGGAATCCGTCAGTTTTGATAAAAATGTCGTACACGCCCGGCGGGATCCCGTCTGCCGCGAAATCCCCGGCCGCGTTGACCGTTGCCGTCTTGGTGGTCACCAGGGAAGTGGTGGCCGGCATGTAAACCGTGATCGTGACGGTCTTGCCTCCGCAGGCCGCGGAAAGGTTGGCGTGTCCGTTCAGGGTTTGTCCGCCCACATCAGGGTCGTCGCCGTCAACCAACCCGTCACAGTCGTTGTCCTGACCGTCATAAACCTCCAGGTTGCCGGGGTAGTTATCCGGATCATCGTCGTCGCAGTCCAGGTCGCAGGCTACGCCGTCGCCGTCATTGTCCTGGGGTACCACATCGATCTCAGCGGTACAGGTGGAGGAAAAGCCGTTGATGTCCAGTACGGTCCAGGTTACGATGTTCAGACCCGGAGGCAGCACCTGACCGGCCAGGGTAGCGCCCCCTCCGTTATAATCATGGGTGACAGAAGCGACGCCGCAATTATCTGAAGTTGCAACCGGATCAAATTCGGAACCGATAATGGTATAGGTGCAAACGCCCGCATCGGTGTTCCGGACGGCATTCGGAGCGCAGGTGATCGACGGGGCTTCGCTATCCGGGATCAATACGCCGGAAACACTATTGATCGGCGTTCCGGTGACCGTGCATCCGGTGGCGTCCGCGATGCTGGTTAAATTAAATACCTGGCCTGAATTGGAAGCAAATACCACATCGACCCAGTAATTGGCCGTGCTGGCTGTACCGGGATACCCCGTCCCCGGCTGATTGTAGGCCGACGCCAGTGCTGTCAGCGGTCCGTTTGATACCGGTGCGCTCAACCCGCCTGCCGAATAGGCGTAATAGTTGGGGTTGGGCGAAAAATAGGAGGCCCGGTATTCGGTATTGGCGGCAATCGCTACCGGAGCAGGAAAATCAACCTGTTTCCAGCCGGGGGAATCGTCACCGGTATAGGGAACCGTAATCAAAGGAGTCGGATTGCCGGTTGCCCACAGGGATACCGTACATCCGGACAGCGCATTATTGCCGGTTTTATAAAAGCGAATGCCTGTAATGCTGCCCGGAATATCAGCCGTAAATCGGACCGCCAGTTCTGTATTTTCATTATCCACTACCTGAGATCCTCCGACATCAATTGGCGACCAAATGGTGGCAGTTGTGCCACCCGTTGCCAGGACTCCTGAATCAAAAGGATCACCGCTGATGATATTATTGAACGGCGTGCCGTTGATCACCAGGTCGAACGGCCCGGTTCCGGCAGCAGCCGTGAAGGTCAGTGTGAAATTATCCCCCTCACAGGTCGCATCCGTCACAGATATGGCGCCGGCCGGCTGGGGATTGATTGATACTGCGGCGCTATTCAGCGGTGCTCCTGATGTATTGCAGCTGTTGGCATCGGAAATACTGGTCAGGTTATAAGTGTAGGTTTGGGCTGAGGCCAGACTTTCTTCAAAGATCAGATCTACCCAATAGTTGGCATTACTGCCGCCGTCAGGGAACCCGCCGCCGTATTTATACACGCCGTTGGGACCGTCGACGCCGGCTGCGAGTGCAGTGAGCGGACCATTGGTGACGCCGGTCGTTAATCCGCCCGCATCGATGGCAAAATACCCGCCTGCCGAGAAGTAAGAAGCGATATAGGTCGTATTGGCCTGAATGGCAACCGGATTTGCAAAACGCATTTCCTGCCATCCGTCAGCCGTTTCGTTGATGAACACGGCGCTCCCCAGCAGATC
Organism: uncultured Lewinella sp.; assembly: GCA_937873655.1. Taxonomy (GTDB): domain Bacteria; phylum Bacteroidota; class Bacteroidia; order Chitinophagales; family Saprospiraceae; genus JACJYC01. The sequence continues at coordinate 4,250 of CALMYQ010000231.1, forward strand.
GCCGGCTGCCGACCAAAGATTGCCGGTATGAACACCCGTATTGGTGGCGCCCTTATAAAAGCGGACACCCTTGACAAAACCGCTGACGGCAGACCTGAATTTTACACCGATCTCAATAGGCTGATTATCCGTAACCGACGGGTTGGCCGGTGTCGGATTCGCGGGCCAGATGAAGACCTCGGTCGCAAAACTGTTCACGCTCAGGATCTGCCCGTCGGTTACGCCCGGATAAGGCGCCCCTTCAATAATCAGGTCAAACGGCCCGGTTCCGGAGGTCGCATTGAATTGCAGCTCGATTGGATCTCCCTGGCAAACGGAACCCGATACCGGTGAAAGAGCGCCTTGCGGCGGCGGGTTAACGGTCAGGGTTGCAGGTGCGGATTCAGCCGTGCCCAGGTCATTAGTCCATACGGCACGGTATTGCTTGTTGTGGTCGGTGAGCGCGGGTACAAAAACAAAAGGACTGCTTATGGCGCCGGAAATATCCGACCAGGTATTCCCGTCTGTGCTTTCCTGCCATTGGACGGTCGGTGTCGGACTGCCAGAGGCGTCGGATGTGAAACTTGCGGTTTCGCCTTCGCAAACAGTTTGGTTATCGGGGTCGACCGTTACAACCGGCGCTGCTCCGGTCGGATCCGTGCAGGCAATGGACAGGTTGTCCAGCACCGGAGTAACCGCTGCGTCGGAGGTGGACAGGTCTGCCTTGTACTGGATGTACCGGGCAGTGGCCCCCACCGGATCTCCGGAAGCGGCTATCGGGGTATAAGCCCCTGACAGCGGCAGGGTATTGCCCGTTCTCACTGAAACAGCAATGGACGTCCCGGCAGGCAGATCGGCCGTCCAGGTTACAGCTCCCCATTCTTTCTGTTCTCCGGCGTCGTAGACCCTGGATTCAAAAGTACCGGTATTTGCATAGGGTGTCATGTGGATCCAGTTGACCGATACGGAAGATCCGCCTGCATTATAATCACTGACGGCAGGCCGCATACCTTCGGTTATAACGGTCGCTTCGGTATGTACCAGCGTATTGTCAATATAGTATTCAAAGGCCCCATCGGTTTTCCAGTCGATCCGGTACAGGTGTTGTACGCCAAGATAGCTGCCGGAGATATCCACATCAACCGAGGTTGATCCGTTGATGGAAGTCCTTGCCTTGAGGGTAGTCGTTGTATTTCCGGTGCTGAACATGGCCCAGGGACTCTGCCCGGTAAAGATGCCGTTGAGCAAAATGCCGTCTGAACCGCCGCCGAGACCGATATGCTGAAAGCTGCCGGCGCCGAAGGTGGCCAGGAATTCCAGACTGTTCCCAGGACCGAAGGTCGTCCCTTCCGGCTGGGTATTGAAACGGGCGCCATCAACGGTCAGTACGCCGCCGGCAACGGTCGAGGTTCCTCCCGTCCACGCAAAGCTCTGCCATTCCGAAGTCGGCGGTAAGGTTGTGAATTCGGCTGCTGCAGCCGGTTGCAGGATGACTTCGCCGCCGGACAGGTCGGAAATGTAAGTCCCCGCCGTGGTCCCTGCATCGAAATCCGCCGCCGTCTGGTCGGTGAAACAATAATTGACCGGGACCGGGATGGTGAAATCCAGGGTTGACGGCGATTCGGGTTCGGTTGCGCTGTTCGTGGAATTATCCGCCGATGTAACCCGGAAATGGTAAGTTGCCCCTGAAGCCAGCCCGGTCAGCGTTACGGAGTGGAAAGCCACCAGGTTGTTATCTGATGCGGTTAGGGATAGAGATGCCGGAGAGACCCCGTAATCAACAACTGAACTGGCCGCTTCATCCGTTGACCAGGTAATGACGGCCGTACCGTCCGGGTTGGGTGTGGCGGAAATGTTGCTGATGATCGGCGGCGTAACGTCTACATTATAGTTGGCCACGTAAGTGCCTCCTCCCAGCGTAGCGTCGAAGAAGGCGTATTCAATACCCTTGATGGTTTCATTGGTGGTCGTAACCGGTGCGCCGTCATAAGTAACCGAAACAAGCGTGCCGCTTTCGCTGACGACCGGTACCATGGCCCGCATATTCCGCGATCCGGAAGCGGCGCTGATGGTGAAGCTGAGCTCGTTGCCGCTCCAGGTGAGGGCGCCGAAGGCGGAATTATTCCTGCCGTCCAGCCATTCCAGCATTTGTTTGGCCGAAACGACCGGGATATTGCGGGCAACCGCGGAACTGATGATCGCATCCGAGCCGTTGGTGCTGTTGCCGCCGTTGACATCGGTATGCATGTTGGCGCAAAATACGCCGTAGTACCCTTCGGGGCCGATGGCCTTGTCGAGCAGCGAATTGATATGGGTGGAATAGGTGATGCCCGATTCGTCGGTCAGTTGGGTGGTCACCTGATAACAGTCGATCAGCGTGCCGTCCAGATCGGCAAAACGCATGGGCATGCCGGAACCGGTGAACATGCCGGGGCGATCCAGGACCCAGACATCCGGCCAGTAGTAATAGTTGACGTCGAGCCGGATCCCGCGGGCGGCCTGTACTTTGGGTTGGGTGGCCCAGTCGCTCCAGGCGATGCAGTGGGTACGATGGGTCACCTGGTCGTCAATCCCCGGGAAATTGGCGGTCAGTTGCGCCCACTGCGTGTTCCAGTCGCTGTTCAGGGAGCTTTCCGTCCAGTTGGAGCAGCCGGTATTCAGGTGCAGGCCGATCTCGAAGCCGTCGTTCTGAAAGGCCAGCACTTGAGCCGGTGTGATGGGCGTATTGGGATAGATATAGGAAGACCCCCGGATGGCGAGCCAATCGGCTACGCCGGCCGCATTGTCGTTGGCGCCGCTCAGGGTTTTATACTGGTTGAAGCGGCCTGTTGTGCCGTTGTTGGCATGGTCGTCGCCGGTCATGACGACGGCCGCTTTCAACCCCTTGGGTAAAAACCAGATCCGGGGCAGCGGTTTGCGGTGCAGGCTGCCGAGGGTGATCAGGTTTGACAGCAGGTGTTGTTGTTCGTCAGCCTGGGGAATGGCTACTTTGTCGAGATTGACCCAGTCGGTCTGGGGATCAAACGAAGCGTCGCCGAAGAACATATCGTCGGAGCGCTCCGGGCCCGCTTGCCCGTCGCGGTTCTGGCCCGCCCAGGCCGGATTTCCCTGCCGGGTCAGCACTACGGATTTGGCCAGGTCGTAGGCGAAGGCGATGGCTTGTCCGCCGTTGGAACCCACAAGATTCCTGGTGACCGCCGGGAAAGCAGTGGCCGCCGTTGCATTGGAGTATAGGGTGGCAACGGCTTCGGCGCCGTTCAGGGTGTAAAGATTTGCCGTTCCGTGGAACTGCAGGGTCTGGCCGGTGATGCCCGCTCCGGCATCTGTCCCGGTATTGACAGCCAGGTAACCTTCGGAAAGGGTGCCGCCGGTGGCCGTGATCCCCAACAGGGTTGTCAATTGGGCGTCGGGCCGCAGGGCGATCAGGGTTCCCCCGGCATTGACCCAGGCGGTCAGGTCGGTCACTGCGGTCGCAGACAGCGGGATCTCGCCCAGGATGATGACGTCGTAGTCGTTCATGATTGAGGCGGAGACCTCCGAAACATCCATTGCGGTGAACGCATTGAAACCCTGCGCCCGCAGGATCTCGACCGGGAAGCGGCTGAAGGGATTCGCCGCTGCGCTGATGAGCAGAACAGGACCTCCCGGACCTTCGGTCGGCGGCGGCGGCGGTGGGTCGGCGGTGGAAAAGGTCCACACATAATCGTTTTCAAGGGCATTGCCCGCCAGGTCCTTGACCCTGGGGTCGGCAACGCCCCCTTTGACGGTGGCCGTGTAAACGGAAGAATGAATCAGGGCAGTTGCCGGCGTCAGGGTTGCCGTCCGGTTGATGACGCTGTAACTCACCGTTGCAGGAACCGGGTTGTTGGCATTATCCCGGAGTTCAAAGGTGGTTTCGTCTACCGTGGCCGGGTCGACGGCTTCGTTGAATATTGCGTTGACCGTTGCATTGATGTTCACATTACCCGCCAGGCCCGACGGCGACGTCCCCGATACGGTGGGCGGGCTGACGTCCGGTCCGACTTCCGTTTCAAAAACAACATCAACCCAGTAATTGCTGGCGTCGAAGGAGGCGGTTGGGAAGGCGCTGGCAGGGCTGTAGGTGTAAACGCCGTTACTGCCGTCCTCGCCGTCGGCAAGCGCTTCGATGTAGTAGGTTGAAGTACCGGTCGGGCTGAAGTACCCGCCGTCCTGGGAATATTGCCCGACGGTGGTGTGATAGGAGGCGACGTAGGTAACGCCGGCGGTTACCTGGACCGGGTTGGCAAAAATGACTTCCTGCCACCCTGAAGCGGTTTCGCCGGTGAAGGTCGCCTGTGCCAGGTTAACGCCGCTGACCGACCAAAGGTTGCCGGTATGCGTACCGGTATTGGTCGGGCTTTTGTAAAACCGGACGCCGGTGATGTATCCGTCAGCTGTGGTGCGGAATTTCACGCCGAGCTCTACCGCCTGGTTATCAGGATCGGTGATCACACCCGGTACGGTGGATGCGTTCCAGATGGTGCACGGACAGTCGGGCGCCGGGCCTATGCCTACGGAAACCGTCAGGGCATTGCCTGCGGGGGCGGTTCCGGCTGCTTCCATGTTCCCGCTGTCGTCAAAACCGCGGGATTTGATCATGTAGGTCCCTTCGGCCGCCGGTGTCCAGCTGAAGGTCCACGAGCCGGCGCCGGTTGCGGGCTGCCAGGTCGCGCCGCCGTCGACGGAAACTTCCACCCCGGCGACAACCCCGCCGCTGTCGTCAGTCGCTGAGCCGGAAATGATCACGGTATTATTCGTGGACAGGGAGGCGCCGTCTGCCGGATTGGCGATAACGGATGTCGGCGGCGTTGCGTCGGTTGAAGCCGAGGCTGCCGTCAGGGTAGGGGTTGTTTGGGGCGTGCCCGCCTGTACCCCCATATCGGCCAGCAGGTTTTTGGTGGCTTGCTGGATATCAGCCTCGGCCGGGTCGTTGCCGCGGTCGTGGTTTTCATCCAATCCCCATGACCACTGGACGGTACCGGCTCCGAATACCAGCGCCCCGCTGGTGTGGCGGTAGAGCGAAAGTTTGTGGGTAACGCCGCCCAGCGTAGTGCCGGACATCGTGATGCGGCCGGGCGGGTAATAGGCCTGGTATTGTTCGTGGTCAAATTCATACCCCAGGATGGCGCCGCCGAGCGACGCCGTCTGACCGCTGCCGAGCGCTGCGACACCGGTATTTCGCCAGAAGCGAAGGTCTTTGTAGATATCCGGAACGAGCAGGGCGCCCTGTTCGTCGGCCCAGCTGATCTGGCCGGAAAGTGCATTCTCGGGGTTGCAGCCGTCTGGTGCTGTCGAACTGCATCCGTCGCGCCAGAGCCCCGTCCAGGTATTGGTGGGGTCGCAGTCGCCGCCGCAGACGTTCTCGCCCAGTGTGCCTTCCTTATAGCAGACCAGGGTGCGGTGATTGTCCTCCCAGCGCGTTTTCCAGTAGATCTCGTTGCCGCTGAAAAAGGCGAGGTGGACGCCGTTGTTGCGCGCCGTTTCGAATTTGGCCCGGGCATTGGCCGACCAGTATTCGTCGTGTCCGACCGACAGGAGCACTTTGTGGATGGCCGGGGTGACGGGGGTTGCGTCGCGGTCCATGTCCACATCTGTTGCGTAACTGACGTCGTACCCATTCCGTTCCAGCCACCGGATCATGGGATATTCGGCGTTGAAGAGCCAGTCTTCAGAAGCGCCGCCGCCGCCGCCGCCGTTCCGGGTGATGAACGGCCGGTCGTAGCTTACCTTGGTTGCGTGGTTGAACCCCGGTACGGCAGTCCCGGAATTGTTGACATAAAGGCTGTTGCCGCCGTATCCGTTATAGGCCTGCCAGGTCGCATCGGAAGTTTTGAACAGCAGGTCGGAGTTGCCGGCATCATCCCTGACCACAAATGCGATATGGCTGGAGCCGTTGTCGTCATTCCGGGTGAGTTTGGCGATATACAGGCCGGATACCGCGCCGGTGGCTGTCCAGGAGGCCGAAATGCTCCAATTGCTGCAATCCGTTTTGCCGGTAGGGATGTCATATAGCGGATCAGGCTGGGCTGTGCCGGTGAAGGCGTTACCCAGATCGGCAATGAGGCGTGCGCCGTTTCCGCCGTAATATCCGAGGCGGTAGATCTTGATGGAAAAATTGGTGGCCGGCGCCTTGACGTCAATTTTGAAATCGACGGTTCCGCCCGTATTGATGCTGATGTCGGAGGCAAATCCCTGGATCGACAGGTCGCCGGCGCCGGAGATCTCCCATTCTGAGGACGGGCTGCCGGGCAGTGCGTTCTCATCTGCCACCGGATTTTGGCCGAAAGCGGCGAGCGGGACAAGAGTCAGCCAAAGAAGCCTCAATGTCCGGTTGCAAAAGAGGGGCAATCGTTTTCTGAACGGCCTGAAAAGGCACCGGGCATTAGTCACTGTGTTGTTCATAGTTGTACCAGATACAATAAACTATCCTGTCGCTTTCCGGCCATTCCGGAAGCAACTGAAAAAGATGGATGCAAGGAAAAAAAGTACCGGCTATCTGCGGGTAAACAGCAGATAGCTAACCGTCATAGTTAAAGCAAGGTGGAAAAAATCAAATTTTTCGGCATACCTCTTCCCGCACATCTCACCAGCGATCACCGGATGATTGAAAATAGAGGAATTGGCCTAAGCACGGTCAATTGGGCGTAACGAAAATTGTTGTTTTGAAAAGAATTAAGGACTACAGATTGGATTTGAGAGAAAGAATTTTACGCTGATAAATTATAGCTATATGTATGATTATATTTAGGTGTTATCATTTTTGCAATATTACTCTTTTTATGCATAATCGCCAAGTTAAATATTCATTAATTTGAAAATATTTTAATTTATTTAATTTCAAACGCCTGCTTTTTTTTGAGAAGGCGTTGCCGCCGGTGAAAAAAAAACGGCTCGCCGGCTCCCTGAAGAAAACCCCCGCGCCGCCGCCCCCCGCCGGGGCGGGCGAGGCCGGGGAGGGCAGGGGAGGACGTCAGCTCGCGCCCCGCGTCGT
>CALMYQ010000232.1 GCA_937873655.1 uncultured Lewinella sp.
GGCTCCGTCCGCCATAGCCTCGGCGAAGGCGGGTTTATGGTTGTTTATGATGGTTCGCCCGCAATAACCATAAACCGTTACAAACAACAAAAATCGATAACAAACAATACGAATCAAAAAAAATCCCGTAGGGATCAAATCCCGGTAGACGAATCGGTTAAGCGTGGTTCAGCATGCTGTAGGTATGCGATGTGAAGACCTCATATTGCGTACCTACGGCACGCCAAAAACGCCTGATTATCATCAGGCTACCGATATGTTGTGCCTGACGGCACATTTATCGTGGATTCAACCCATGATTCGCATAAACAAAAACAACAACAAAAAAATCCCGGGCCGAAGAAAACTCCGATCCGGGATTCCAGGAATTTATGATCAGGAGTTGATTATTCCTCCGGATTATCGTTCAACATTTCCTTCAGTTCGGAGAACACGTCCAGGTCGCCGAGGGTGCTCTTTTCGATGGAGGATTGCTGTTTTTTGACTGCCTGACGCGTTCGGTCGCGGTCGTCCTTGTCTGCTTTTTTGACCTGTTCGTCCGCTTCGCGGCGGATGTCTTCCAGGTAGCGCAGGTGGGAGACCATGATCCGTTTGTCGTCCCGGTTGAATTCGATGACTTTCACGGTCAGCGTTTCGTCTACTTCAGCCAGCGAGTTGTCCTCTTTGCGGATATGCTTCAGCGGAGCGTAAGCTTCCAGGCCGTAGGGCAGCAGGAGGATGGCGCCGCGGTCGTCGCGACGAACCAGCGTAGCTTCGTGGTAAGAACCGACCGGGAACACGTTTTCGAAGGTATCCCATGGGTTCTCGTCGAGTTGCTTGCGGCCCAGCGAGAGTTTGCGGTTCTCGCGGTCGATATCCAGGATCATCACGTCGATCTTTTCGCCGACCTTGGTGAACTCGGACGGGTGGCCGTAGCGTTTGGTCCAGGAAAGGTCGGAGATGTGGATCATACCGCCGATTCCTTTTTCCAGTTCTACGAAGACGCCGTAAGGGGTGAGGTTTTTGACCTCGCCGGTATGGCGGCTTTCCACCGGATATTTATCCGCGATGGTATCCCACGGGTCGGCGGCCAGTTGTTTGATGGAGAGGCTCATCTTGCGCTCTTCGCGGTCGATGGTCACCACTTTGGCTTCGTATTCCTGGCCCAGTTTGAAGTATTCGCGGGCGTTGATCGGCTGGTTGCTCCAGCTGACCTCGGAGACGTGGATCAGCCCTTCGACACCCGGCTGGATCTCGAGGAATGCGCCGTAATCTTCGATGTTGACGATCTTGCCTTTGACGGTTGAGCCTTCTTCGATCTGCTGGCTGAGCACTTCCCACGGGTGCGGGGTCAGCTGCTTGAGGCCGAGAGAGATCCGCTTCTTGTTCTCGTCGAAATCGAGCACAACGACGTTGATCTTCTGGTTGAGCTGCAATACTTCATTGGGGTGGTTGATCCTGCCCCAGGAAATATCGGTGATGTAGAGCAGACCGTCGACGCCGCCCAGATCCAGGAACGCACCAAAGTCGGTGATGTTCTTGACGAGGCCTTCGAGTACCTGGCCTTTTTCGAGGCTGGCGATGATGGCTTCGCGTTGTTCGGCGAGATCGCTTTCGATGAGGGCCTTGTGCGATACAACGGCGTTCTTGATGACTTCGTTGATCTTGACGACCTTGAATTCCATGGTTTTACCCACGTATGCATCATAGTCGATGATCGGCTTGATGTCGATCTGTGAGCCCGGAAGGAAGGTTTCGAGGCCGCCGCAATCGACGATAAGACCGCCTTTGGTTTTGCTGATGACGGTACCGGTGATGACGGTGCCGTTTTCGTAGGAGTCCTTGATGCGTTCCCAGGCGCGCAGCAATTTGGCTTTGCGGCGGGAGAGGACCAGCTGGCCGCGGCCGTCTTCCTGTTGTTCGACATACACCTCAACGAGGTCGCCGGCTTTGATCTCCGGCATATCCCGGAATTCAGACAGGGAAATGAGGCCGTCGCTCTTGTAGTTGATGTCCAATACGACATCGCCGCTGCTGATGGAGGTCACCTTGCCGGCAACGATTTCGTTCTCCAGGATCGAATTCAGCGTAGCGTCGTACTTTTCGGTCAGGTCGGCGCGTTCTTCCTGGGAATAGGTTACGCCGTGCTTGCTGCTCCGCTTCCAGTCAAAGTCGTCGTGCGGCGTGCGGGCTGCTGCGGCTTCTTCCAGGATGCGGTCGACATCGTCTTCCTCCTCTTCTTCCTCTTCCTCATCGGACTCTTCCTCGTCTTCGATCTTTTTCTTGACCAGGACTACCGGTTTGGCTACTTCTTCCTCTTCTTCAGGTGAACTGCTGGTATCGTCGTCATCGGATGCGTCAGCGGTAGTTTCTGTTTCCGTTTCGGAAGCTTGGTCCTGAAGCTCGTCCTGAGCCTCGGTTTCAGGGGTTTCATCCGCCTGATCTTGCAAATCTTTTTCTTCTTCTTGCAGCATTGAAAGAATGCTTTTGGTTAAAAAATATGGTTACTGCCTGCCGCAGGTTGGAGCGGCCGCCCGGCGTCAGGGTTTACCCTTTCGCCGCGAGCGGGCGCAAAGGTACCCAATTTCACCGGGTTATCCAAATAAAATCCTTTAAAATCAATCGGTAATGAACCCCGCAGTTTCCTGAAAATGAAGCAATTTTCAGTACGGCCCTCCGGAATAATGATAAAATTTGTACTTTTAGCCGGAAATGAAATGATATTTGGAAAACAACTTTAAACGCAGTTGCAATATATGAGCGAGGAAAGACCATGGTTGAAACATTATCCCAAAGGCGTGCCTGCCAACATCGATCCGGATGCTTATCCGACCCTGGTAGCCATGCTGGAAGACGTGTTCAAAAAGTACGGCAGCCGGCCGGCGTTTACCTGCATGGGCAAGACGCTGACGTTTGACCAGGTGGACAAACTGTCCCGGCAATTCGGTGCCTACCTGCATTCCCGCGGCCTTGAGCCCGGCGACAAGATCGCGCTGATGATGCCCAACCTGCTCCAATACCCGGTCGTACTCTTCGGCGCTATGCGGGCAGGTCTGATCGTGGTGAATACCAATCCTTTGTATACGCCGCGCGAGATGCTGCACCAGTTCACCGATTCCGGGTGCAAGGCCATTGTGATTGCGGAGAATTTTGCCGCCAACCTCGAGAAGATCCTCGGCGAAACCCAGATCAAAACGGTCATCCTGACCAGCATCGGAGAAATGCTGGGCGCCGTCAAAGGCCGGTTGGTCAATTTTGCCGTGCGCTCCATCAAGAAGATGGTACCCAAATACAGCCTGTCCAATACCGTGAGTTTCTCGGATGCCCTCAAGCAAGGCAGGAAATTTACCATCAAGCCGTTTACCGGCAGCCCGGACGATGTGATCGTGCACCAATATACTGGCGGCACCACGGGCGTGTCCAAAGGCGCTATGCTGACCAACCGCAACCTGGTGGCCAATATGCAGCAGGTCAGGGCGTGGATGTTGCCGTTTTTCATGGATAAGGACGAGATTGCGATCTGCCCGCTGCCGCTGTACCATATTTTCGCTTTTACGGTCAACTGCCTGGTGCTGATGAGCATCGGGGCCCAGAATATTCTCGTGACCAATGCCCGCGACCTGAAATCGGTGGCCAAGGTCTTTCAAAAATTCCCCATCACTATGATGACCGGGGTGAATACCTTGTTCAACGGACTGGTGAATAATCCGGATTTCCAGAAAGTGCAATTCGGCGCCCTCAAGATCACGGTCGGCGGCGGTATGGCGGTCCAGCGCCCTGTGGCCGAAAAATGGCAGCAGCTGACGGGCTGTTTCCTGACCGAAGGCTTCGGCATGACGGAATCCTCGCCCGTAGTTACCGTCAATCCGCTGGACGGCACCGGCCGCCTCGGCTCTATCGGCCTGCCCGTGCCCAGTACCGACGTGCGCATTGTGGACGTAGACACCAAGGCCGTTCTGGGGCCCGGTCTGCCGGGTGAGATCCAGGTGAAAGGCCCGCAGGTGATGAAGGGGTACTACAATCGCCCCGACGAGACCGCCAAGACCATCATAGACGGCGGCTGGCTCTGCACCGGCGATATCGGCCAGATGTCGGAAGACGGCTTCTTCCAGATCGTGGACCGCAAGAAGGACATGATCCTGGTTTCCGGGTTCAACGTATACCCCAACGAGGTGGAAGAAGTAGTGGCCGGGCACCCCAAAGTGCTGGAAGCGGCCGCCATCGGCATTCCCGACGAGAAATCCGGTGAGGTGGTCAAGCTTTTTGTGGTGAAAAAGGACAAGTCGCTCACCGAAGCGGAACTGAAGGCCTATTGCCGAGAAAATATGACGGGATACAAACAGCCCAAGGTCATCGAATTCCGCACGGAATTGCCGAAGACGAATGTGGGCAAGATCCTGCGGCGGGCGTTGCGGGATGCTTGATGCTGCACTTCGGCCTCCGGTCGACGAAGTCTTCGCCCTATGGCCGACGGAGTCGGCTTCGCTCAGTGTAAAGATGCTGGATACTTGATGCTGGTGGCTTGATGCTGCAAATTCCCGGCAAAACAGTATAGAAAATGATTAAAACGGAAACTTTCAACCTAGTGAGAGAAGGTAGGGCCGATTTAGAATGCATGGTAAGGAAGAAATTCCTGAGGGAGTTATAGAAGACTTGGTATTTGATTATGAAAAGCCTTATTATATACTTCAGACAGGGAAAAATGCCTAGTGGCAAAAGGCCTCCTAGGAAAGTGGACAGTTATTATTTCAGCGATCCTTAGTACCCAAGTACGGCGGACAGGGCGGTCACAGAGTCCCGCTATGCTCCCTTCTCACGCCTTGCCTGTCGAAAAAATAGCCTCCCGAAACTATGGTGCTACTTAAATTTCGCGCCACTAGAACATTTTCTTGTCCGATACGGGACGAGGCTTCAGCTTGCAATGACATTTGTTTTTATTTATGAAGATATTGAAACTGTTGAGAAAAATAATATCGAGATTAAGTTCTTCACCCGGATCGGACAGGTTATTTATTTTTCCGTATTCGCATGATAAATTCAAAAAGCGAAATGAGATTTGGAGCAATCTTCAAAAAGGACTGCTCCTTGAAGATAAGCGAATATTAATCCTTTGGGAGGCTTCCTTTCATCAGATCGATAAGTTCCAGGAAAAAAGGCGTGATCGCGGTGATCGAACAGAGTGGTATTTAGGAAAACACAAAATTCTCAATGGATATGAAAGCCATTTGGAGGTAATGAAGTGGGCGTATCTTCCGTGGACAAATCCCGTGAAAGAAATATCAGAGAAACTTGGAACTGACTTTCAAGGAAATAAAAATTTTCTTGACTTGAAGGAAAAAATTACAGACTTGCTTGGAGAACCTACAAAAATAAGACTTGAGAAATTTGGCTCTTTTGATTTAGGCGTAATTGAGTGGACAAATGGGGGCGTAAAAATTTCGTTGGACGGAGTGGAAATCTTCAATTGCAGGTACCACTTAAGAATTGGATTGAATGAAGATAAGATGCAGGATATTTGAAACAGATCATACCATTCCTGAAAGACTGGAAACCGGATACTGCATGCCGACGCATTAGGCCACCAAGATTGTCGTATTTACACCACGCCGGCAGGATCAATATTGACGAAATTTGTAGTGCATCAAAATCGTTTAAGTTACAAGCTGGTTCAGACCTTGCTCAAACATGAGCCGGCCGATGAACTGCGGCTCAAATCTTTTCCGGTTATGCTGGAATCAATCAACTTTGAATATGTCATTTCAAGCTTACATTGATAACATTAAAGCGAAAACAGGAAAAAGCCCTGCCGACTTTAAAAAACTTGCTGAAGAAAAGGGTTTTTTAAAAGATGGGCAAATCATCAAATCTGTCAAAGCCACGGAAATAACTAATTGGTTAAAGGAAGAATTCGGTTTGGGTTATGGGCATGCAATGGCCATTTATGCGACATTCAAAGGGAATAAAAAGTGAAAGTAGCGGCCCTGATTTCAAAGTTTTAAGCTATTTTCCCAGGCGAATTATTGAAAACCGCCTCGATTCGTTTTTAATACGAATGTCCGCACTGCCCAAATAAACCTTCCAGCCGATCCGTAGTCTATATGCTACAAAAAACCTATGCTCACTCGTTTACCCTTTTGCCTCCTGGCTGTTTTATGCGCACTCGGCAGCCGTGCCCAGAATCTCTACTTCCCGCCCCTCACGGGTACCGTCTGGTCGACGGTGACGCCGGCGGAACTCGGGTGGCAGGAAGCCGCGCTGGCCGAAACCCTGCAATGGCTGGATGAAAAAAACACTAAAGCCTTTATCATCCTGCAGGACGGAAAGATCGCCGTGGAGTATTATTTCGACAATTTTACCCGGGATTCGCTCTGGTACTGGGCCTCGGCCGGGAAGAGCCTGACGGGAGTGATGGTCGGCCTGGCGCAGGAGGACGGCCTGCTGACCCTTGACGATACCTCTTCGGATTATCTGGGCGTGGGCTGGACCCAATGTCCGCCCGACAAGGAAGCCCTGATCAAGGTCAGGCACCATATCACCATGACGACCGGCCTGGACGACAGCCTCGAATCGCCCGGATCAGCCAACAGCTGTTTTGATCCGGAATGTTTTCAATACAAGGCAGACGCCGGGACCCGCTGGGCCTACCACAACAGCCCGTATCGGATCACCCAGGATATCCTGGAGACGGTTTCCGGACTGAACTTCACGCTTTACACCCGACAGCGGCTGGGCAACCGGATCGGAATGGGCGGCCTGTGGTACAACCATATCTACATCAGTACGGCGCGGGATATGGCCCGGTTCGGCCTGCTGATGCTGAACAAGGGGCGATGGGCGGCCGACCAGGTGATGCAGGATACCGCCTACTTCAACGCCATGACGAACACCTCCCAAAATCTGAATAAATCCTACGGCTACCTGTGGTGGCTCAACGGGAAATCCTCTTTCATGTTGCCGGGGCTGCAATACGTCTTCGATGGGTGGCTGATCCCCGAGGCGCCCGGCGACCTGTTTGCCGCCATGGGCAAGAACGAACAGCGGATCTACGTGATCCCCAGCCGGAATATGGTGATCGTCCGCACCGGCGAAAGCGCCTTTGACGGGGCGCCGGCCGCTTCCATCTTTGACAACCAGCTTTGGGAACGCCTCAACCAGGTGTTTACCCTGACGGCAACCTCCGAACCGGTAACCGACATCCGGTTGAAGGCATGGCCAAACCCGGGACAGAACAGCATCAACCTGGAAGCCGGCAGCCGTATTGAGCGGGTACAGGTATTCGGAACGGCAGGCCGTCAGCTGCTCGAACAGGCAGGCAACGGGGCCTTTGCACTGCAACTGGACACATCGGATTGGATGCCGGGTGTGTACTGGCTGGAGGTGACAACCGACAAAAGAAGGCAGGTGATCAGGTGGGTGAAAATATAGGCTGAATTTATTGCTTGTCCAGTTGTTTTTCGAAATCTGCGATCAGGCCGGAGATATTCAGCGTCAACCCGGTTTGGATCTCGATATTTTCAGTCCAATTGCCGATTTCCCATCTTTGGCCGGGCCGGGCAATGATGAATTTTTCATCAGCGGTAAAGATCCACACCACCAGTTGAACGCCGAAATCCAGCAATTGCTGAGTTTTGCGAAAAGCGTATGCAACCAGGTTCTTATCCGGTTCCAGGTCTGCTTTTGTATCTATTTCGAAAACCATGTCCGGCGGGAAGGAAGCATATTTATCCGCAATTTTCCGGCGATTTCGACTCAGCTCTTTCATGGAATACACAGCAATGTCGACATTTCTCCAGGATTGTTTTTTGAATTGGATACCGATTTCGTTGGAAAGCGCTTTATGAGTTTGGCCTAATTGGCGATCCAGGAATTCCTGAATCAACTTGATAACCAGAGATTGTAAAATACTGCTGCCCATTATTTGTTCCGGAGATTTAGCGCCGTTTAATACTTGCCGGTATCCGCGATAATAGATAGGAGTTCCTTCATCCATTTCGTAGATCATAGATTCCAATCCGTAATCTTTACTTTCCGCTTCCTTGAACTGACCGGTCATTTTGTCCGTTTTTCCTTTACAAATATACGATTTAATTATTGATTCGATTCTTCAATTGATTCGATTGATTCGATTGATTCGATTCTTCAATTGATCCGATTGATCCGATTGTTGGCGCCCTTTTTTTGGTCAGCATAATCGAAACATTCCGAACAATCGATTAATCGACTCAATCCTTACCCTCTTTCGTCGTAAAAAATCAGCCTTTCATCGAGAAAAACCGCCCGGATACTTGCATGGTATGACTATTTGGCTTATTTTTGACTAACCGTTCGGTCAATAAAAAATATGTCGCCGAAAACGAAAGAGCAATTTGAAGTGATCCGACAGCGGAGCCGGGAGAATATCCTGGAAACCGCGCTGGAATTGTTTGCCCGAAACGGGTATGCCAGTACTTCCATCAGCCAGATCGCAAAGGCGGCCGGCGTATCGAAGGGGTTGATGTACAATTACTTCGAAAGCAAGGAGGCCTTGTTGCACGCGATCCTGACGAGTGAGATGGAAATGGGTGAGGCCTTGTGGAACGGCGCCATGGAGGCTGCTGAAACGCCCTTTCAAAAATTGAAAAACGCGACCCTGACCATGGTGTCCATCGTTCGCAACAACCAGGAGCACTGGAAATTGCTGACCTCGCTGGCCTTTCAGCCAGATATTATGCAGGGCATGGAGGAACTGGTGGAAGGGAAAAAGAAAATGTACATCGGCCAGATGGTGGGATTGTTCACCGAAATGGGCGTCCCGAATCCGGTGATGGAAACCTATTTTTACGGCGCGCTCCTGGACGGCATCTTCCTGCACTATATGAACCTGGAAAAGGATTATCCGCTGGATGATATGGTGGGGTATTTGCTGGAGCGGTATGGGAGTGGGAGCCCGCCTTCGCCTTAGGCTTCGGCGGAGAGGGAGAGAGGGTGAGAGGGAGAGAGGGTGAGAGAGTGAGAGAGAGTGAATTATGACAATTGATAACCAAACCAAAAATCCCGATAAAATGAAAAAGTATTGGTTTTTGACCGGCGCGCTCCTTTTGTTGACAACGGGGATATTTTCCCAGAGCGCCCTGGAAATCGTCCGGAAATCAGATGAAAAGCTGCGCGGACTGACGAGCTACAGCGAAATGAAAATGACCATTGTCCGGCCGGATTGGAAACGCGAGATCCAGCTCAAAAGCTGGACCAAGGGCGATGACCTGGCCTTGATGCTGGTCACAGCCCCTGCCCGCGATAAAGGGACGGCCTTTCTGAAGCGAGGCCAGGAATTGTGGAACTGGCAGCCCACCATCGACCGGACCATCAAAATGCCCCCGAGCATGATGCTGCAAAGCTGGATGGGGTCGGACTTTACCAACGACGACCTGGTCAAGCAGTCTTCAATCGTAGAGGATTATACCCATAAAATCGCGGGCGAGGAGACCATTGAAGGCCGGTCCTGCTGGAAGATCGAGATGACCCCCAAACCGGACGCACCCGTGGTATGGGGCAAGCTCATCCTTTGGATCGACAAGGCCGAATACATGCAGCTCAAGGGCGAATTCTACGATGAGGACGGCTACCTCGTCAATACCATGACCGGAAAGAACGTAAAGGACCTCGGCGGCAAGATGCTGCCCGCTATCCTGGAGATCGCCCCGGAGGACAAACCGGGCCAAAAGACCGTTGTGGAATACCTGACCCTCAAATTCGACCAGAAAATGGACGACGGGTTTTTCTCGGTCCAGAGCATGAAACGAATCAAGTAGCGACGCATGATGATGCGTCGAAATCACGCATGATGATGCGTCGAAACCACGCATGATGATGCGTCGAAATCACGCATGATGATGCGTCGAAACCACGCATGAAAATGCGTCGAAAAAACCACGCATCATCACGCGTCGTCCGTCTAAAGACGGGCAATTGAAAAACACCAACCGGAGAAAATGATCTTCACGCTTGCTTTTCGCAATCTGTGGCGCAACAAACGACGGACCCTGATCACAGCGGCCTCGGTTATGTTTGCCGTATTCTTTGCCACGTTTATGCAATCCATCCAAAGGGGGACCTGGGACCATATGCTGAACAATGTGGTCAACTTCTACTACGGCTTCGTACAGGTGCATTCCGCGGGGTATTGGGATGACCAGTCGCTGGACCGTTCCTTTCAACTGGGCGACGACCTGCGGCAAAAGATCGCCGGAGCCGAAGGGGTGGAGGAGATCGCGCCGCGGATCGAGTCGTTTGCGCTGGCGTCCTTCGGAGAGCAAACCACGGGTGTGATGGTGGTCGGCACCCGGCCGGGGGCAGAGGAAAAACTGACCGGATTGGCGGAAAAAGTAATCAAAGGGAAATACTGGGATAGCGGGTCGCCCGACGGCATTTTGATTGCGGAAGGCGTAGCCCGGCAGCTCGAAATGAAATTGGGGGATACCATCGTATTGATCAGCCAGGGGTATCACGGAGCAAACGCAGCGGGCAAATACCCGGTGACCGGCATTTTGCAGTTCGGGTCGCCGGAGCTCAACAAGCGCATGACCTACCTGCCCCTGGGAGAAGCCCAGTACTTCTTCGCAGCCGACAGCCTGGTGACGACCATCGCCCTCCACATTGCCAACAAGGAAGACGCCAAATTATCGGTCAAATCCCTGGAAGAACGCCTGGATACGACCCAATACGAGGTGATGAATTGGGAGCAGATGATCCCGGATCTGGTGGAGGCCCGCGAGCTGGACACGGCCAGCGCAATGCTGGTACTCTGGGTGCTTTACCTCATCATCGCCTTCGGTATTTTCGGCGCTATCCTGATGATGACCCGGGAACGGCAGTACGAATTCGGAGTCCTGATAGCCATCGGCATGAAACGGTTCCAGCTCTCGAGGATCGTATGGATCGAAATCGCCATGATGGGGGTAATGGGAACGATAGCCGGCATGATCCTGGCAGCGCCCTTCGTCCTGTATTTCCACCAAAATCCCATCAACATGGCAGCAATGGGAGAGGAAATGGTCAAAACCTACGAAAAATTCGGCATGGAGCCCGTGCTGCCGACCTCGGTCGACCCCTGGATCTTCGGCACCCAGGCGATCACGGTTTTCCTGATCACGACGGTCGTGGCGCTGTACCCGCTGTGGGTGATCGGGCGGTTGAAGCCGGTGGAGGCGATGCGGACTTGATGCTACCCGCCGTCGCTCTTTGGGAGCTATGGCGGACGGGGATACTGGCGACTGCCATCT
>CALMYQ010000233.1 GCA_937873655.1 uncultured Lewinella sp.
TGTTGGTAGCATTCGGGTTGAATTTTAGGTTTCCGGCCTGTAGGGCCGGTATGTGATCGCTGCGGCCAGGCAATCCCGTTGCAACCGATTCCGAATCGCCGGTCAGTGATCAGCTGGGAAAACGGCAACCTGCCGATCATCGGCCGCTGGCTGCGGTCAATTGATTCATGCGCCCGAATTGCCGGGTCCGCCAATAGGCCAGCAAACAAAGGACCAGCAGGCTGCCTACGGTATAATACAGAAACGGAGGGATCGGCACCGGGTCGCCTGCGGCGTAGGAATGCAATCCGGACAGGTAATAATTGACGCCGAAATAGGTCATCATCACGGAGCCCCATCCGAACAGGGTGGCCACATTGAAGGCGTACATGCCGCGCAAACCCGGGATAAACCGCATGTGCAGAATGAAGGAATACACCAGGATGGTCACCAGCGCCCAGGTTTCCTTGGCATCCCAGCCCCAATAGCGCCCCCAGGATTCGTTGGCCCAGACCCCGCCAAGGTAGGTTCCGATGCTCACCATAAACAATCCGCCGATCAGGGTCATTTCGCTGATCAGGGTCATCTCCTTTACCACGCGATTGACGTAAAGCTCATTCTTGCGGGTTTTCAGGATCATGAAGATCAGGTTCAGCACACCTATGATCGCCCCCAGCATCAGGAAGCCGTAGCTCCCCGCTTCCATTGAAACATGGATGGTGAGCCAGTAGGATTTCAACACAGGCACCAACGGGGTAATCTCCGGATCCAGGAAACTCAGGCCGGCAACCATCAGTATAGTAGCAGCCAGGACCGAGGTGGCCGCCAGGCCGCCGTACGACTTCCTGCCGAAGATCATCCCGGCCAGCACCGTCGTCCAGCCGATGTAGATCATCGATTCATACCCGTTACTCCATGGCGCCCGGCCGGATACGTACCACCGCAGGCCGAGCCCTGTCGTATGCATGAGAAAACCGAAACAGAACAGGCCGAAAACGATCCGGAAGGGCCATTTCAATCCAAGTCTCGGGTTGAATACCGAAATGAACAACAGGGTGAGGAAGGCCATACCCAAAATGGCGTAGAGGCCGTCGAGCCGGCTGAATACGTTCATTTTGTTCAACAACAATTCCGCTTTAACCTTTCGTTCCGAAGGCAGCACCGGGCCCCCGTTTTTCTGTTGATATTGATCCAACTCGACCAGCAGGCGATTGGCCAGATCCCAGTCACTGTTATGGACGGCGTTTTGCAAGGTCGGAATATAGGCCGGGTAGAATTTTTCCATAAAACCCTGGCCGGATTCAAAATTGTGCTGATGCGGCGAATCCGCGGGCGAACGCCAGGAGTTGGATGGATCACCCGGTACGGGAAATACCTTCATAAAGGAGCCGGAGAAGACCATATTGGCAATATTCACCTTTTCATCCAGCTTCATGATCTCCTTTTCGAAAGTGCCGCGGTCCCTGGGCTCCATATTATAGGCGCTGCGCACATATTCTTTCAACAGGTATTCCCCGCGTTCGCCGAAAAAATCGTCATAGGAAGCATACCCGTCTGTCGAAGGGATCAGTTTTCTGATGTCATCATGGCGCCCGATTTTGATCATCGGCACACCGTACCACTCTTCCGGGAAAGCCGCCATGCTCAGCAGGACCTGCTCCGGGATAAGTCCGTCGATCTCTTCCTTTCTGGCCAGTTTTCGCAATATTTCACCGGCAAAGGTATTCATGGGCTTCATGCGGCCTTTGTAATCCTGGACCAGAATGCGACCGAATTGCCTGGCATGACCTGCATCGACGATATGACGCCCTTCGCTGAGCGGTTCATAGGCCTTTGCCGGCGCCGTAAAGGCCAGGAAACTTCCGATCAGCAGCACGGGCAGCGCTTTTTCAGCCTGCCGCATCGCGTTGATCATCTTTGCCAATTGCCTGAACCGGCTCTTTTCACTGAAGAAGGTCAGGATCATGCCCAGGGTCAGCAGGAAATACCCGAGGTAGGAAATGCGCGTCCCCCAGGCATCGCGGTTGACACTGAGATAGGTGCCCAGTTCATCGGGGTCAAAGGAGGATTGAAAGAACCGGTACCCTCGGTAGTTCAGGATATGATTCATATAAATACGCTGGTCCCGGACCAGGTTGCGGGTGGGGTCGTTCAGGGTCACCTCGGATGCATACGATGAGGCATTATTGGTGCCCGGATATTTTTCCATGATGAAGTCGTGCAATTGGATCGAAAACGGCAGGGTTACCCTTTTTGCACCGTAGGAAACGGAAAAGCCGGAATTGCCCATGGCCACTACCCGCGGTTCTCCCTCGACGCCCTGGCTGCCGTAAACATAAAACTCCTTTTGCTGCCCGTCAAAGTCCAGTTTGACGCGTACGCCGCCCATGCTTGAATTGGTCATTTTTAGGGAGGCGGATTCCACCTCTACGACGGCTTTGGGGTTGAAATCGCCGAAAACAAAGCTTTCCCTGCCGTTGGTGTACAGGCTTCTCAGCAAGAGCGGCCGGTAAACACCCGGTGAAAGGGTGTCGCGTTTCTGGGTCGCCATCTGCATGTAGGAATAGGTTTCGCCGGCCATGAAAAACAGGCTGTCCTGCTGCAACCGGATATTGAACGCCGAGGCTTCTTCAGGATTTCCGAAGTTGAACAAGGTCCCGTTGATGTTGACCTTATCGCCGTATCGGACGAAATGTTCCTGCCTGCCGTTCATCCCGCCGATCACGACCTTGAGGACCGGCATGCCGTCGGACGATTCTTTCATCACCTCGGCCGGATTGGGCATAAAGTCGGTCACTTCCACCTGCAGGGTTTTATCGCCCAGCAGGTAAGCGCGGCGAAATGTGTTATTTCCCCTGGTTGCGAAAAGGGTCGGCTCGTCAAAGACGTATTTCTTTCCTCCGTGGACGGCCTCAAAATGAAGAAAGGAGTTGGAGGACAGATAGGAATTGGAAGAGCTGTCTTCACGGATATGCATCATGCCTTCGCTTCCGAAATAACGGGTAGCGCCCGCCCCGATCAGGATCACGATCATAGCGACATGAAAGGTAAGAATGGCCCATTTTCGCTGACGAACCATCCTGAACCGGATAATATTGACGATCAGCGAGATGCCGAAAAAAGCCAGCAGCCATTCGAACCACCAGGTTTTGAAAACCAGTTTCTGGGCCGAACTGGTGCCGAAATCATTTTCAATAAAAGTGGCTGCACCGATGGAAAATGCGATGGCCAGTATATAGAATCCGGCCGCTGACGTAGAGAAAAGGGTGTTGAATACTTTCAGGAAGCGTTTCATATAAGGACTTTTAAAACAAATAATCATAGGGTGCAAAGGGGGGTACCCTGAGCCTGTTATCTGAAAAGTCCCCTGCGTATTTTATTTATCTCGAAAAGTGCTCACTTACCGGTTAGCGTTGCCACAGGATGGCCTCGATCAACCCATGGGCTAAAACTACAAATTTCAACCCGTTATTCCAGGTTATCTAACGAAAGAATATCCCGTTTTCATATATATTAGCGGCTTATTATAGAAAACCGCCGGAACATGGAAACACCTGAAACCGTTTCAACCGCTGAATGGCCGCTCTGGCGCAAGATCGCCTTCCGGTTCTTATTCATCTATTTCATGATCCAGCTGGAGCCGTGGACCTGGTTTGACTACGTCCCCGGCGTAAGCTACCTGACCGATTATTATTACCAACTGACGGACTGGACGGTGAATGCAGGCAACCGCTACCTCTTTCATATCAAGGACGTATTGGTGCCGGTGGCCGGCAGCGGGGATACTTCCTACGGCTGGGCCCAACTCTGGACCTACCTGTTCGTCGCGGCAGTGGGTTGTGCTGCCTGGAGCCTGTTCGACCGGAAACGCCCCGCCTACCGGATCGCGGATTACTGGCTGCGGACGACCGTTCGTTATTTCATCGCCATGATGGCCCTGTCGTACGGCGTGATCAAGATCTTTGCCCTGCAGATGCCTTTTCCCAACCTCAGCCAGCTCGCCACCCCGCTGGGCGATTTCCTGCCGATGCGCCTTTCCTGGATGTTCATGGGGTATTCCACCCGGTATCAGGTATTTGCAGGTATCATGGAAACGGTAGCCGGATTGCTGCTGCTCAACCGAAAGACCGTCACCCTGGGGCTTTGCCTCGGCGCGGGCGTCTTTGCAAATGTCGCCATGATGAACCTCAGCTATGATATCCCGGTGAAGATCTTTTCCCTGCAATTGCTGGCCTATTGTCTGTTTTTGCTCGCTTACGAAAGTCCCCGAATCGTCAATTTTTTCCTTCTCAACCGGCCGGCCGAACCCACGAACCTTTACGCCCTCCCCTATTCAGGCAAATGGATGCGGATCATCCGGTATGCCCTGAAGGCCGTTTTCCTGTTCATCGCCGTCGGCATGCTGCTCTACAACACCTGGAACCGGTACAAGATGGTCCGCGCACAGGCCGACCTGCCGCCTGTTAAATCGGGAGTCTACGATGTGGTCACCTTCGCCGTCAACGGAGATACCCTCCCCGAACGGACCTCTGACTCCCTCCGCTGGCGGGATATCGTGTTCGACAAAGGCGGCCTTGGGAGCGCCGGGACCACAGATACCCTTTTTGCGCAGCGCTACCGTCGCGGCTATTTCACCTATCAGCCCGATTCAGCCACGCAGACCCTCACTTTTGTTAAAAGCCGGTTCGATACCGCGACGCTGGCCCGGTTCCGCTACGAAATGCCTTCCCCCGACCGCATGCGACTCTGGACCGTCCTGCGCGGCGATTCGCTTTACGTGGAACTGGCCCGCAGCAAGCGACATTTCCAGCTGGCAGAACGGCAATTCCACTGGCTGTCCGAAGCCAATCGCTGATGTTTTGAAGATAGAAGTACAGTTCGTCAGTCCTTCAGTTGACAGTCTCCGCCCGCTATAGCCTTGACGGAAGCAGGTCGTCAGTCCTTCGCCCCCGCAGTTTCAACGGAGTAGGGTTCTGCGAGGCAAAGCCTCCGGCGAACGAGTTTTGCGGGGTTGTCAGGCAGCAACTTCCCATTGCTTCTTGACTGGTCAACAAAGCGCCGGCCGTGCATTTTGGGAACACCCGTTGTGAGGAAATTCCGGGAATATCCGGTATCAATTTACAACGAACGCTCCCAGCGAAGGTTCGGCCTCAGCAGATGGGCCGTTGCGACATTGCCCGTAATGCAGTGGCCGCACGGAATACTGTTTGAGCCCAACCAAAAAGCCAAGGTAAAGACATACTGTCAGGCAATCAAAACTACCAGGACCCTCTCACCCTCTCATCCGCCGAAGCCCAAGGCGAAGGCGGGCTCTCACCCTCTCTCATATCAACCCCCTCGCCTTCAACTCCAGATATTTGTTAATGGTATTAATGGACAGATCCTGCGGCCGGGTAAGGATGGCCTGGATGCCGAACTGGTACAATTTCTGCACCATCTGGGATTTTTCCGACAGGTACTTCCGGGCGATGGTCTGCTGGTAAATGCCCTCCACCCGTTCGGCCGGCATATCGGCGAAGGACCGGATCTCGGTATTCTCAAAAAAGACCACCACCAGCAGGTGCAGGTTATTGATTCGGCGGAGGATGGGCAATACCCGGTCGAGGGCGTACATGCTCTCGAAATTGGTATACAGCAGGAGCAGGCTCCGGCCGTTGACCAGTTTGCGGGCGGCGTGGTAGAGGATCTCGTAATTGGCCTCTACTGGGCGTTCCTGTTC
Organism: uncultured Lewinella sp.; assembly: GCA_937873655.1. Lineage (GTDB taxonomy): Bacteria > Bacteroidota > Bacteroidia > Chitinophagales > Saprospiraceae > JACJYC01. Next base: position 5,699 of record CALMYQ010000233.1, read on the forward strand.
GTTGTACAGGGCGGTCAGCAGGGTGTTCAACTGGGTGGGCCGGCTGTCGGCCTTCACCGTGGAGCCGACAATATCCGAGAAGGTGATCAGGCCCGCCCGGTCGTGTTTTTTCAACGCGATATTGGAGATCACCAGGCAGGAATTGATGGCGTAATCCATCAGGCTGAGTCCTTCGAACGGCATGCGCATCACCCGGCTTTTGTCGATCAGGCAGTAGATCTGCTGCGCCCTCTCGTCCTCATATTGGTTGACCATCAGGGAAGCCCTGCGGCTGCTGGCTTTCCAGTTGATGCTGCGGTAATCGTCGCCGCGCACGTAGTTCTTGATCTGTTCGAATTCGTAGCTGTGGCCGATCCGGCGCATTTTCTTGATCCCTTTCTGCAGGCTGATCTGGTTGAACGCGCGCAGTTCGTACTGCTTCATTTGCAGGATGGAGGGATAGACCGGCGCTTTCATGGGAAAATCCTCGCTGATCCGGCGTTGCAATAAACCCAGTACGGTAGCGACAAAGACGCGGACCGATCCGAAAACGTATTCACCTCTGGTTACGGGTCGCAATGCATAGTGCAAATGGCTGGCCTCCTCCGGCTTCAGGGTCAGTTTCCGCTCAAAATCCCGGATCTGAAACTGTACGGGCAGTTCATCGATCACGGTCAGCCACACGGGCACCGCGCTGAGGTTGGTCAGCTCAATGCGCACCGGATTGTCATCCCCCAGGCCGAACACCTTGGGCAACCTGCGCCGGATCTTGATGTTCATACCCCTGTTGAACAGGACGAACGCATCGACCAGCAACAAGGCCAGGAACAGCACAAAGGTCCCCTGTGCCGCCAGGAACAACGGCGGAAACGGAAATCCCAACGCGAACAGGACGGCCAGCAGGCCGAGCGCGGTGAAGAAGCGGTTGGGCAGGTAGAGGGTCTTGAGCATGGAATATCAGCGTATAGCAGGACTTACATCCTGCGCGAAGTGTAAATGTAAGGCCAAATCGGATACGGAACTTCTGATAACGGCAAAATTAGCTGGAAATGTTAAAATAAGCATCCCTCACGGCGCCTTTTCTGCACACCCCACGAAGTCATCGTTAACCGAAAACCGGCAGCGCCTGCAATGCGAGCGGGGAATGCCCCGCCTCCTGCCAGGGATTTTCATGCCATTCCGGCATTAGGCATTTTGAGAATTTCGAGTAATTTTACTGCGGTACACTTTTCATGGAAGATTAACACCTCTTAATTTTGCTGGCGGATTAAAATCAACCACTATACTTTTTAATAAATGCATATAGAATCGCTCCTATCATACTTCGATAACCACCTTAAACTGGATGAGGAAGAGCGAGCCTTCGTAAGGAATAACTTCTTTGAAAAACGGGTGAAACGCAGGCAATTCATTCTGCAGGAAGGGGACGTGTGCAGGCTCAACACCTTTGTGGTAGAAGGCTGTTTCAGAATGTATATGATTGATGAAAAGGGCAAGGAGCACAACCTCCAATTTGCAGTCGAGAACTGGTGGATAGGAGATATTGGGAGTTTCCACAGTGAAAAGCCCAGTAAACTCTGTATTGAAGCCATGGAAAATTCCATAATCCTTCAAATAAGAAAAGAAGACCAACTGCGCTTATTTGTCGAACACCCTAAATTTAACAGAATATTCAGGGTATTTACGGAAAATGCATTGGTTAGTTTTCAAACCAGGGTACTGCAAAATATAAGTTCAACGGCAGAAGAAAGATATCTTGACTTCATAGGCCGTTATCCCTATCTTTTTAATCGCATCTCAAACGTCCAAATTGCTTCCTACCTTGGCGTAACTCCCGAATTTCTAAGTACCATCCGTAAAAAACGTCCCAAGGCTTAATCTACCTTAAGGTTATTTCTTAAAGTACTTTATAGGCGAGCTTGCTCAACGCTGGCGATCTTTGTCATGTCAGTAAAGCATAAAATTCAGAGACATGATCAAATATTTATTATACCTCGCAATCCTAATGCTATTTGTTTCATGCACCAACAAATCAAGCGAATCTGATTATCAATTTCAAAATCAAAATTCAACTGTCATGCAAAAGCAAGAGAAAGAAAAAATTGAAACCTTGTTGAGCGAATATAAAAAATCACTCAATACCTCGGATGCAAAACTAGCTCAAAGTCTTTATACAAAAGACGGTATCTTTATGCCAACAGAAGCGCCTTCAGCGATAGGGTCCGAGAATATTTTGAAATCTTACGATTACATTTTCTCACAGATCCAACTGAACATTGAGTTTTTCATTGAAGAGATAGAGGTGGAAAATAATTTTGCGTTCGCAACAACCCGTTCAGAGGGCACAACATTGATCCGCGCGACCGGAGATACCATACCGGAAGCCAACAGAGAGCTATTCATTTTTGAAAAGGTGGATGGTGATTGGAAGATCTCCAGGTACATGTTTAACAAAACCAGTCCGCAGAAATAAGTGGATATTTGATTTGTATAGGGATTACGAACAACTGGCATGGAAAACTTTGGCCCATACTACTGGACATTTTTTTACGTGAAGCGGATTGAAAAGCCCGCAGGGATTTTTAAGCCTAATCTGATTCACGGCTTATCAATCCTTGAAGGGCTTAATAATCCGGTCCGTTTTGGAAAATGTCCAGTAGTATGACTTTGGCCTTTGCTTTTAAGGATTTTTTTTTAGACATAGCGTAATGATTTGGTGAATATCCGAAGGTACGCTATCTTGGGAAGGTTGCCGCGTTTTGCGGCTTAGTTCAACATCTTGTTCAAACAATAAAAATTCCAAAATAATGGGCGATATAAATCAAAAAATCACACCCAGTTTATGGGTGGAGAAAGATGCCAAAGCAGTGGCTGATTACTACCTGTCCATTTTTAAAGACGGCAAGCTGAAAGATTATCGCAGGTTTGAAAATCCGCCAAACGAATTCAGCAGTGATCCCGGCAGCTTTGAAACAGCTGTAATTGAAATAGCAGGAATGGAGTTTAGCATTCTTGCGGCAGGCCCATTGTTTAAATTCAATGAAGCGGTATCATTTGTGGTGAATTGTAAAGACCAGGCAGAAGTAGATTACTATTGGGAAGCGCTTACTGCCGATGGTGGCGAGGAAGGTTCTTGCGGTTGGTGCAAAGACAAATACGGTTTATCGTGGCAAGTAGTACCTACGGAATACTTTGAGTTGATTCATAGTACAGATCCTGCAGTCAGAGATAAAGCAATGATAAATACCTTTAAGCAAAAGAAATTAATACTTTCAGAACTTAAATGAATTAACGGACCTTTCGCAGGCGAAAATTGGGGTCATTTATGCCTGGAAAATATTTAGGACCGCTGAAATAATAACTGTCCACTTTCCTAGGAGGCCTTTTGCTCTAGGCTGTTCAATTTGACCGCAAAACCGTCCTGCGTTTTTTTGTATGGGTGAAGGTACCCCTACACAACCAGCCCATTAAGGTGGATGATGTCAAATTGCCGTTGACAACTTTTGCTTTTTTCCATACTACTGGACATTTTTTTACGTGAAGCGGATTGAAAAGCCCGCAGGGATTTTTAAGCCTAATCTGATTCACGGCTTATCAATCCTTGAAGGGCTTAATAATCCGGTCCGTTTTGGAAAATGTCCAGTAGTATGGCTTTTTTCTCATCTTCAATGGTTATCAGGATTTATGTAATGAACGGCTGCCTCCACTTTTATCTTTCGCATTTTTTCTTTTGCATTTTACATTCCTCTCTCCGCCTTTGGTCTTGTCACTTTCTTTTGGCGCCCAAAAGAAAGTAACCAAAGAAAAGGCTCCGGCTACGCAGCTGGGGGTGTTTGTTGTAAATTGATGCCGGGTATTCCCGGATTTGCCTTACAACGGACGTTCCAAAAATATTCGCCTGCCACTTTGATCAACAAGTCAAGAAGCAACGGGAAGTTGCCCCTTAACACCACACAAAAACCCAAAAGCAACGCCTTACGGACGCCCGTCAATTACCCAAAACGCACTTGACGGAGACGGCGCGGGCGGCCGGACAGCAGTGACCGAACATTCGCGGGCTT
>CALMYQ010000234.1 GCA_937873655.1 uncultured Lewinella sp.
AATCAAGAAATCATGGAATCTTGCAATATCGTCTTAACCTTGATTTGCCCGATTTGCTTGATTGCCTGATTCCTGGATCGCTTGATGGAAAATCAGGAAATCATTGAATCTTGCAAATATCGTCTTAACCTTGATTTACACGATTTGCTTGATTGCCTGATTCCTCGATCACTTGATGGAAAATCAAGAAATCTTTGAATCAAGTAAATCATGGTTAAAGACAGTTAACTCCCCCGAAAAGGCTTTTTGGAGCAGGGATTTTTTGAGGTCATCAAGTAATTGAATCTTTTTTTTATATAATTCCAGAATTCCTGATGTATATAAATCCAAAGATTTCATAGCTTCTACAAGGCTTATTTGTTGTTTCAATGAAGCTTCTGGAAATTCTAATTTTGCTAAAATTTGACTTGACACATTTGGAAATGTAGAACCTGTTCCTAAATCATATATTTTCTTCTGATTTGCTCTCATGAAAAAATTTAGCCACTCTTGATTTTTAACATACCGTATGGCTGCCACACCACGTCCAATACAAGCGTCAAAACCTGCAATATTTATTCTACCTGTGGTTGAACCTCTAACGCATAAAATTAAGTCCCCTTTTTGACAGAGCTTTGTTGGCTCAGTTGTCCATTTACTTTTTATGGTTTCAGAGAATGGCCGAGCACCAAATTCCACTGGCCCATTTATTAATGGGATTCCTATTCCTTCAGAGTTATATGAGGCACCGCTGGGGCTTTGCCCCATTACAATTTCACACACCTCCCCCAACTTCCGCTCCACCCACCCCTCTGCCGCAGATTCATCGGAGGCAGAACCATCTCCCCTGTCTTCAGCTCCGCTCACGGCAGGACCCGAAAAAACCTCATTCAACTTACTCTGAAAAAGCTCCCGTGCATTCCGGATATTCCGCTCAATATTGGCTTTGGCCTGGTCGATGGCGGCAAAGGCTTCGTCCAGGAGGGCGACGATTTGTTGTTGTTCGGGGAGGGGGGGGATGGGGATGTAAAATTCATTTTGAAGTTTAGTCTTTGATAATTCGGTCTGGCCACTTGTACCTTCTCCACTATTCTTGATTTTCTCTTCAATGTTAATCAATGCATATCCAAAATATTCAACAAAAAACAAATTTTCTAAAGGTCTAACAATAGTGACGTGCGTATCTACTGTTATAGGGACATCATAATTCGATTTTACCTGGGCAACTCTACCTAATGTTCCTGTTCCAGTTGAGTTAACTAATACATCTCCAAATTTTATAAGTCTTTGGCGGTTTACAGTTTTATATCTTGAATCATGAAGCCTGGCAAACTCTAAATCAATTTCATGATCTCTGATACATTTTTGATTTATGACCTGAATTCCTCCTTCTTCAACATATTTAGGAGTAATCCCTCTGGTGACTACCTCACAAACCTCGCCTAATTTTTTAATCCTCCATCCTTCCTTCATATCAACTCCTTTAAACCCAACAAAATTTCATTCGTTTCCGCATCCAGTCTTTCCATTTCCGCCAGGATCTCCTGCGGGCTGCGCAAGGGTGTTTCTTCCGGCGTATTCGGGTTTTTCACGCCCAGGTCGAAGGTATCCGGGTTGATGTCGGCTGTTTTCAGGTTCCAGGACCGTTCCGTTTCCGGTTTGTTTTTTTGCAGGTCTGTGAATTCGGCCAGGTCGTCGTCGTTCAGCGGGTTGGTTTTGCCCAGGTTGCGGCCCGGGTCCAGCTGGTAGTACCAGGTTTTTTTGGTGGGTTCTCCCTTTTCGAAAAAGAGCACCACGGTTTTCACCCCGGCGCCCGTGAACGTGCCGCCCGGCATATCCAGAACGGTATGCAGGTTGCAGCTCACCAGCAGGTGTTTGCGAAGGCTGACGGAGGCATTGTCGGTATTGCTCAGGAAAGTATTTTTGATGACGATGGCCGCCCGGCCGCCTGTTTTCAGGGATTTGATGAAGTGTTGCAGGAAGAGGAAAGCCGTTTCGCCGGTTTTGATATCAAAGTTTTGCTGCACCTCCGGCCGCTCCTTGCCGCCGAAGGGCGGGTTGGCCAGGATCACATGGTAGCGGTTTTTCTCCTGGATATCGCGGATATTCTCCCCCAGCGTATTGGTATGGATGATATTGGGCGCTTCGATACCGTGCAGGATCATGTTCATGATGCCGATCACATAAGCCAGGTTCTTTTTCTCTTTGCCGTAGAAGGTATTTTCCTGGAGGGTTTTGAGGTTGTCAGTGGTTTTGTCCATGCGCGCGTACATGTACTCGTAGGCCTCGCAAAGGAAACCAGCCGAACCCACCGCCCCGTCGTACACCTTTTCGCCGATCTGCGGGTCGATCACCCGGATCATAGCCCGGATCAGCGGGCGCGGCGTGTAGTATTGACCGCCGTTGCGCCCGGCATTGCCCATGTTTTTGATCTTCGTCTCGTAGAGATGGCTCAGCTCGTGTTTGTCGGTGGTAGAGCGAAACGACAAATCATCCGCCATTTCAAGGATCTCCCGCAGGTTGTAGCCGCTCTGGATCTTGTTTTTCAGTTCGGAAAAGATCTCGCCGATCTTGTATTCGATGGTCTGAGGGCTTTCCGCCCGCTGTTTGAACCCGGCCAGATAAGGGAACAACCTGCCGTCGACAAACTGCACCAGATCCGGGCCGGTCATGGCTTGATGGTGATCCAGCTCGACTACGCTCGCTGTCCCATCCTTTACTTTTTTGGGCATCGCCCAACTGTGCCACCGGTAGGCTTCATCCAGGATAAACTGGTATTCCTCCCCCCGCAATTCGGCTTCATCCGCCTTTTCTTGTTCCAGTTCATCGAGGTAGCGCAGGAACAGCACCCAGGAAGTCTGGCCGATATAGTCCAGTTCGCTGTCGGCCCCGGAATCCTTGTAGAGGATATCGTCAATGTTCTTGAAGGTCTGCTCGAACATGAGGTATTGGTTTGGAGGCTAAGGTAAGGTTTTCGTTGAGGAAGACAATGCAATGGGTTGAATCTTATTAATGACACATCTCTTACTATTGGTTTACGGAAAGGTCTTATGCGGTTGCAGGCTATCACAAGCGAATAATTATTTGCTAATAAACACCATGAATTAGGTGACCGTCACAAAACTATCAATACCGTCGAGAATGTTTCTCCAGTGTCCGAAAAGAGAATATTAAGCATAAAAATCCCAGATATTTGTGGCAACACAAATGCATCTGTAATTTTTTCTTTTGAAAAAATAATATCTTTATTTAACAAGACTTGACCATAAATATTTCGCAATTGAATTTGAGCCTTTTTATTCAGGAATTGACCATTGAGAGGCAAAACACCAATCGTGCGTCCTTTGGTTGCAGGATTCGGGTATATTCGAAAATCAAGTAAATTTGATGGATTGGCGTTCATTATAGATGTAACCAACGCCACATTGAACACAAAAAAGCTTGAACAACCTTTACTATCAATCACTTGAAGTGAATAACTTCCTGCTTCTAAATTATTTAAATTTTGTTCAATTATGCCATTATCCCAAATAAATAAATACGGCGGAGTCCCGCCAACTGCCGTAACCCAAATTTTTCCGCTGCTTGTCCCGTCATCATTTACAATCAGGGTATCAATTATTGTTATTTCCGGGAAAATTTCAAGATTCAAATTGACAACACTATCACATCCGTAAGAATTATTATTTGGGAGTATTACTGAATACTGACCTGTTTGAGAAAAAATATGATCTCCCACTACAACACTATCTCCTTGGCAAATAGAAACAAAAGAGGTAGAACTTGTTTTTGGAGCTAAGAGTAAGGTTAATGTAATAGAACTATCACAGCCAAATTGGTTACTATTGAGCAGTGTTTTATGATATATCCCTTCAGTCATCAAGGTATCTCCTTGAAAAATATATTCTTCTCCATCGCAAATAGTAGACGAAATAAACTCCTCCGTAGGGCCTGCTTGAATTAACCGAAAGACTACCAAACTATCACAAATTTGATCACTTGGGATATTTTCGTCAATACCAAACGAATAAATGCCTGGCTGGTAGTAATATTTACCATGATATAAAAAAGGTTCAAAATCACACATATAGGATTCAAAATAAAAAGAATTTGACCCAATTGAAGAGTTACCCAAACTATCAACTTTAAGAAAAAAAGCATCAGTATAACTTTCATCTCCTGCGATTACAAATCCTTTATCAGTAGTTTCAATTATTGAATTCGACCGATAAAAATTTTCAATACCATCCGAGTTTAGTGTGCACCTGCTATATAATTTATGCCAAATATATTCCCCTTCCAAATTGACTTTTACTACAAGAATTGATTTCCCATGAACTCCTGTTAATACCAGAGAAGAATCTTTTGTGAAAATTAGGGATCCCATTTTACAGCTCTCCCAAGGGAGAAAAGGATATTTTTCCCAAATCTTTTCACCTTCTGAGTTCAACTTTCCAATCCTATAAATTAAATTTACATTTGTCGTATAATAAATACTGCCATCCAAAGCTTCAATTATTGAGGTAATTCCATCCGAATAACTTGTAGGTTGTGCTTGGTATTTCCAAACCTGATTCCCAAGAATATCCAACTTTATAATAAATGCATCTTGATTTGAATCCTCATTTTCAGACAGGGCCCCTCCTATAAAATATCCTCCATTTTTACTTTCAGCTACCGTAAATCCAAGATCGCTAAATTCTTCAGCACCAATTTTTTTCACCCATTGTTCATTGCCGTCTTTATCTGCTTTAATTACGACAATATCCGTATTACCGCCACTGGGTTGGAATTTTTCAGAACCAATAATTACGAAACTTGAATCTTTTGTTTCTATAATATCAGATGCATATTGAGATCCACTATATTTGAAAACATTGCTCCAAAGTACATCTCCATTTAAATTAATTTTTATAATACCAAAATCTCTACCCATACCCTGAAGATCGCAACCAATCGCAATGTTATTATCATGAGTCAATACCAGTGAGTTGACTCCATACCCGGAAAATTCCTTTATCCATTGAGTAAAACCGTTTATATCTTTTTTAACAGCATAAATTCCATCTTGTCCATACGTTAATGAACTACCGACAAAGATGAAACCTCCATCAGGTGTTTCTACAACATCGGATGCGTATTCAGAGGGAAATAAATTCAAGGTTTTATCCCAAACTTGGCCTTTCAAGTAGGTCGACATGAGGCAAATTGAAACAATAAAAAGGAAAATCTTTTGAAGATATTTGATCGGATTCATTGACAGAAATGCTAGATAGTTCAACAATAAGGTTTTAAATACCATTACAGACTAATCATTCTTCTTGACAATAAATTGGATCGTACCTTAAGTCAAGAATTTTCTCTCATATGACCAATTCGATATATTCAAGGTAGTGCTTGGATGTTTCAAAGACTCAAAGGTAAAAAAAGAAGAAATTCCTGTCAAATCATCAGCTGTAAGTCTCAGATTGATCCTTTAATCAATTCCTACTTACTTCTTTCCAATACCTCCTCCCCCACCCCATCCAATCCACTATAAAACAGCCCACCCTTAACCGCCAAATTCCCATAAGCATAAGCCATCATCCGAATCATAACCGCCTGCTCCGAAAGCTTCAGTTTTTCGCTGGCAGCGCGGATATAAACCTTCAGGTTGTTCTTCTGAAGATTTGGCAACTCAGCCGTGTCAACCACCGTTAACGGGTCGTAAACGGGCGTTTCCGCTTCGTTAGCAGGTGTTTTGTCATCGTCTTCTTCGTTGTTATCGGTCGTTTGCGATTGGGATTCTATGGCGGCAACCAAACTTTCCAGGTCCCCTTTCGCAGGCAGGCTATCCTGAAGGACCTCCAGCAGGTTTTCCAGCTCCTGGGAAACGGCGATGGAGATATTACCCAGGTCTTCTTCGATCAGGGCGGGTTTGGGGTCGCTCCAGTCCGGATTACCCTGGCAGGCGGAGACCAGCGCGTTCTCGCAGTAGTCGGAAAGGGTGACGCCCAGATCCTGGGCTCGGGTGAGCAATAAAAAAACAAAAAGCCATTGGCTCTGAAAACCAATGGCTTATAAAATTTTTTAAGATTTTTAGCAAATCTTTCAGCGGTCCGGACGGGACTCGAACCCGCGACCCCGTGCGTGACAGGCACGTATTCTAACCAACTGAACTACCGGACCCTGTCTGCCGTAGCTTTAGCGAAAGTGGACCTCGTCCTCTTCAACTTTAGCATAGGCAACTGTTTCGCTAACTTTCAGCCTCCTCTTCAGGCGCTTTTCTCATTAGCGGTTGCAAATGTAACCGCCTTTTCTGAATTGTGCAACATCAGCACCATATTTTTTTCGAGTTTTTTCAGGCGCTCAGCAGTCTGTTCCTTGCCGGCAAATCCGCCTTTCCACCAACCTGCTGATTTTCAATTGCATTGGCCTTTCAGCTATTTTCCGGCGCTTTTCTTCCTATAACAAGACCACGCCGTAACCGGTTCCCCGGAGGATGAATTTTTCCCGTGGAGGCGCCCGAATCAAAGTTTGGCACGGTATTTACTACTACCTACCCAAAGAGATAAAAAAACTCAAAAACTACGTCATCATGAAACACTTGTTGCACCATCTATTGGATCACCCCCGGCTGAATGGGCCCGCCTTCCGGCGCACGGTCCTCTTAGCCTGGTGCTGGTTGATCGCGCTGGGCGTTTCCCTCGCCCAGGATTGCAATCTCGCCTGCGACGGCACCCCCGACGCTCCCCTGCAGGTGACCGTTACGCAGAATTGCTCCATTACCCTGGTACCGGACAATGTGCTCGAAGGGCCCCAGGAATGCCCCGGCCAGAAGAATATCGTGGTCCGCGACCTGCAGTCCAACCTCATCGTCCAGGGGGTCGATGAGGTGTTCTTCGACGGGGCGCCGTTCATCGATCAGGTGCTCAGCGTCACCACTACGGATGTCGCCTCAGGCCTGTTTTGCGTGAGCTTTATCCGGGTCGTCGATAATTTGCCGCCGACCATCACCTGCATGCCCGTTTCGGTCAACTGCCTGAGCAATACCTCGCCGGGCAGCATCACCGGGCCTTCATTCAGCGATAACTGCTCGGACGACAACCTGCAGCTTTCCTTTTCGGATTTCAGTACGCCGGGCAGCTGCCTGACCGATTACGTCAAGGTGATCGATCGCAACTGGACGGTAACCGATCCCAGCGGGAATACAGCCCATTGCGTGCAGACCATTACTGTGCGCAGGCCCGAACTGGATGAGGTCGCCTTCCCGCCCAACGTCAACCTTACTTGCGGATCGCCGGATACCAACCCTTCCGCCACCGGCATGCCGACCCTCCAGGGCGTCCCCTTCATGAACGGCGATGTCTGCGGGCTGGCGGTTACGCATTCGGATGAACACGTGGAAATTTGCGGCAATATCGAATTCCAGCTCCTGCGCACCTGGACGGTGACCAACCAGTGTACGGATTTTTCCGCCTCCCAGGTCCAGGTCATCACCGTTCAGGATACCGAAGCGCCCGAAATTACCTGCCCGGCCCCGTTCACGGTGAATACCACCGCTGGCCAGTGCACGGCAACCGTAAACCTGGAACAAGCCGCGGCCACGGACAACTGCGGACCAACCCCGCAAATCTTTGTCAGTACATCCTACGGCGCAGTCGGCCTGGGCCCCCACCCGTTTGTCCCTTCCGGCACGCATACCATCCAGTACACGGCCGAAGACCAGTGCGGGAATACAAGCGTTTGTTCCACTACCATCACCGTGGTCGACAATGAGGAACCCGTAGCGATTTGCGAAGACCAGGTCATTGTTTCGGTACCCACGGGCGGCCTTGCCCAGGTGATGGCGGCCACTTTCGACGAGGGCAGCTTCGACAACTGCTCCGGCACCGTCTACTTCAAGGTCAAAAGAATGACGGCAGGCGCCTGCAACGGCGCCAACGGCGACGACAGCGACGTCATCCCGGGTTACCAGGAATGGTTCGACGATAAGGTGCTCTTCTGCTGTGAGGATATCGGCAACGGACAGGTAACGGTCACCCTCCGGGTTTACTCCGTCAATCCGGGTGCTGGCCCCGTGAATCCCAACCGCGAACAACCCGGCGGCGACCTTTACGGGACATTTGCCGATTGCATGGTGCAAACCACCGTCGGCGACCAGTTGCCGCCGGTATTCCAGAACTGTCCGGCCAATACCACCGTGGATTGTCATACCGACCTGTCCAACCTGGCCGCTTTCGGCAACCCGGTCGTGACCGACAACTGCAGCTATACGATCGAGGCGGATTCCACCCAGGAGATCAACGATTGCGGCGAAGGGACCATTGTAAGGACCTTCTCAGCCGTCGATCCTTCCGGAAATATTTCCCACTGCTCCCAAACGATCACGGTGGTCAACAACGACCCGCTCCTGGCGAGCCATATTACCTGGCCGCTGGATTATACAACGGATGTGTGCGGAACGACCGTCGATCCCGAAGACCTGCCCGATGGTTACGACGTACCCGTCATCAACTACGACGGCTGCGGTTCCGTGATGGTCAACCATACGGATGAGATCTACGATATCGCGCCGCCGGCCTGCTTCAAGATCCTGCGCCTCTGGACGGTTATCGACTGGTGCAATTTCGACCCCGATCACCCGGAAGCGGGCGGAAAATACGCCGATATCCAGGTCATCAAGATCCAGGACCACGTCAATCCGGTGATCACCTGTCCGGCCAACATCGAAGTGAACGTATCCAACAACTGCACCAATGCGGCCGTTACGCTGGGCAATGCCGTTGCTGAGGATTGCAGCCCGAACGTACTGGTGACCAACAACTCGCCATACGCCGCCAGCACGGGCGCCAATGCCAGCGGAACCTACCCGATGGGCACAACCGTTGTGACCTTCACGGCGTCTGACCGGTGCGGAAATACCTCAACCTGCTCGACCGAGATCAGGGTGGAAGATAATTCGCCGCCTTCCCCGCTGTGCATCGTCGGCCTGTCGGCTTCGCTGAGCAATATGAACGGCCAGGTCATGGCCATGGTGCCGGCAACGGCCTTCAACGCAGGCTCTACGGACAACTGTACACCTACGGGCCAGCTGGGGCTGACCATCAAGCGTTCGGTCCCCGGTTCGATCCCCACGCCGGCAACGACAACTTCCGTCAATTTCACCTGCGCGGACCTCGGCACCCAACTCGTGGAGCTGTGGGCGACCGACCAGGCCGGCAACGCCGATTATTGCCTGACCTATATCACGATCCAGGATAACTCGGGGGTTTGTCCCAATATGACCACTTCCGCCATGATCGCCGGCGCCATCACTACCTCCGAGGGCGACAATGTGGAAGGCGTTTCCATCCAGATAACCGGTACTTCGTCCCAGCAGATGATGACGGGCCTCGACGGGTTCTTCGAATTCCCGAATATTCCGCTCGGCGGCGATTACTCGGTGGCGCCCTACAACAACTCCGACCTGCTGAACGGCGTAAGTACGATCGACCTGGTGCTGATGTCCAAACATATCCTGGGTATCCAACCCTTCGATTCGCCCTACAAGATACTGGCAGCGGATATTGACCGCTCAGGGAACGTGTCGACCATGGATCTGATCCGGTTGCGGAAAGCGATCCTGCATATCGACAGCGAATTCCCCAACGGCAATACCTCGTGGCGATTCATCGATGCCGGTTTCATATTCCCCAATCCGTCGAACCCGTTTGCCACCTATTTCCCCGAAATCTACAATATCAACGACCTGTACGACGACGAGATGCATGTAGACTTCATTGCCATCAAGGTGGGCGATGTAAATATGTCGGCAGTCCCGAACAGCAATGTGACGTCCAACCGGAGCGTGCCCGGCAAGATGAACCTGCAGGTTGAAAACCGGGCCGTTTCCAAAGACGAAGAAGTAACGGTGGATATCATGGCCGAAGATGCCGGGTTGTACGAAACGTTCCAGTTCACCCTGTATTTCGACCCGGCCGTACTGGAATGGGAAGGCCTCGACCCCGGCAGCAACATCCCGAATATGGACGAGAACAATTTCGGGGCCACTGAGCTGGACCAGGGTTTGCTGACGGTGAGTTGGAACGAATCGGGCAGCAGCCGGATCCAGGAAGGCGCCGTGTTGTTCAGCCTTAAATTCAGGGCAACCGGCCCCGGCAAACTGAACGAGTTGATGACCGTGAGCGGCAAACTGACGCAGGCCGAAGCCTCCACCCGGGACGGCGAGGTCAGGACCGTCCAGCTCAACTTCACCGACAAAGCACCGACCGACGGGTATGCCCTCTACCAGAACCAGCCCAACCCCTTCCGGGATCAGACCATCATCGGCTTTGACCTCCAGGAATCGGGCCCGGCGTCCCTGCAGATCTTCGACATCAGCGGCAAAGCGGTCTACCAGGCCCAGGGCCGGTTCAACGACGGCTACAACGAATTCACCGTCAACCGGAGCGATCTGCCCGCCGCCGGCCTCTACTACTATCTCGTAGAAAGCGGCCGCTGGCGCGAGACCAAGAAGATGCTCCTTACTGATTAGAATCCTTTAACTTTTCCGAATAAAGCGAGCCCTTCTCCGCCGGTGTGCGGGGAAGGGTTTTTATTACCGTTGAATTAATTCAACGGTAATAAATTTTCGTCGACTTCAGTCGACGATCACATCTTATACTCCACCACCTTCTCCACCACCTTCTCCTCTTCCACCAACGTCTCCAACCCGCCGCGGGCCTTCACCGTCTCAGGCGCTTCTTCTTCCAGCGGCAGGAACAGGTCCTTGTTGAAATCGAAATGATCTACCAGTTCATCAATGCCGATCACCCGGGCGGAGCAACCCTCGTGGTCGTCCAGCCGGTCCATGCCCAGCACATCCGCGCCGATATATTGCCCCAACTGGTAGTAGGACTCCCATTGCACCGGGTCAAAAAACTGGTCGGCCGTCGACTCATGCGGAAAGGTCGGGTGATAGATTTTGTATTTGTAAGTGCCGTATTTCAGAAAATCGCTCTTCGATATGTCCGGGCGGCCTTCAGGCGCCGTCACCGACGACTTCACGTACACCAGCGTACCGATCTTTTTATCCAGGTAATGCTCGATCACCTCGCCGCCGCCGTAACCCGGCACCTTGTCCCACAACTGGTACAGATCCGCGATCGCAAACCGCTTTTGCGAATAGCCGTACGACGGTCGCGGTTTGATGATATCCTCCGGCACCTGATCGCTCCTGAACCGGATATCGATCCCCAGTTCATTGCGGGCCCGGATGGTCAGGTTCTCCAGGTCGGCAAATACGTAGTCAGGGTCGGCGCCCGCATCCACGGCAAGGATCAACCGGCATTTGCGGCGCAATAATTCCATCACCCCCAGGTTCTCGATATGCCCGCCGTCGCTGATGTTCACCATTTTCTTGTCGGTTCCGATCCGCGAGAACAATTCATAAAAGAAATAAAACGGCCAGAACACCACCGGGTACGTTGTTTTCAGCTTCAGCGGGTTCCAGATCCAATACCCCAGCCTCAGGTTGAGCAGCGTTGTCGCCACGCTGAGCGGTTTGCTCGAATAAGCCCCCATACCCGGATTGACGGCAGCTGCCGAGATCGTCACCCCCGTCGGCAACGTCAGGCTTTGGTACCCCATCGTTTTAGCCGTCGGCACATAGCCCGTCAGTTTGGCCCCGCAAAACAGCGGCGAAAGCAGAAAATAGTCGCTGGCCTTGGCGCCCATGAAATTCGGGTCGTGGCTCGCCTGCAGGTTGAGCGTCGTATTGATCAGCGGATACGGCCCGATATAGTCCGTCTTTTTGTCGCTCTTCGCATTGAACAATTCCCCCAACAGCACATTCCGGTATTTACCCGAAAACCGCAAAAAGGCATCAGCCAGCTGCTTGCGGTAAAACCGGTTGAAACTCGTCGCATTCGGGTTCGTAAAAAAGCCCATCGCGATCAGCATCACCCCCACAGCCATATACGGCAGCAGGTTGGACAGATCCGGACTTTTCATCTCCCGGAACCCCAGGATATAAACCACCGCGATCGCACCCAGTCCCAGTCCGGCCACCAGCGCTTCCAGCCGGTTGAACCGCGCCGATACATCCAGGTTGAAATAAGCGGTCACATTGGCCATATAATGAATCGCAAAAACCACCCCCAATACAATGCCGCCGTACAGGAATACCTGGCCGAGGTGCATATTGACAAAAGTCTGATCAAAGAAGATCAGGTCGGCCAGAAACATGTAAATCCCCACGCCAAGCAGGATCACAATGGCCGGACTGATCAGGCTCATCACCAGGCTGATCAGGAACCCGACAATCAGGATAAACTGGTTCCAGACCCGCAACCAGCCCGTACCGGGAAACAGGTACTCTCCCCTGCGGCGCATATAATCAATATGCTTTTCCTGGAACAGTTCGTCGTACGACCCCGTTTCCTTCAGCGTGGCGTGCACATAACAGCCCGTGTAGCCGCCGCCGGATACGGTAGACAGGTAGTCGGCCTGTTCCAGGATATTGAACTTGTTCAGAGTCTTGAGAAACCCCAGGTTGATGGTCGCCGACCGGATGCCGCCGCCGGACAGGGCAATGCCGAACCGGTTTTCCGCCAGTTTATCCGCCGCTGCTTCGTCAAATAGCTTTTTACGCCGTTCGCGCAGGTGCTCGTCTTCGGTGATAAGGACGTCATTGCATTCAATCGAGTCTTTTTGGGTCATAGGTCAACGTGGTTTATCACCGATCAGAGGTGATCAGCAAGTCCAGATCAGTGGATTTTATATTGAATCGCCGCCCCAGATAGTGGTTGGTCAGGCAGCCTTTGTAGGTATAGATCCCGTGGCGCAGCCCGTGATTGGCAAAAAACAGGTTCTCAATGCTGCCCGTACTGCCGGCCTGCAGCAGGATGGAGGTCATGATATTGCTCACGGCAATGGAGGCCGTCCGCGATACCTTCGAGGAAATATTGGGTACGCAGTAGTGGATCACCCCGTGCTTGACAAAGGTCGGCTTGCTCAGCGAGGTCACCTCCGATGTGGCAAAACACCCGCCCTGGTCAATGCTGATGTCGATGATAACGGCGCCTTGTTTCATTTTCGACACCATTTCCTCGCTCACCACCACCGGGGTCCGCCCGCTTTCCGAGTGTATCGCCCCGATGGCCACCTCCGCCGTTACCAACTCCCGCTCCAGGTAGATCGGGTTCATCACGGAAGTGTAGAGCTGGCGCCCAACCTGGTTTTGCAGGCGCTTGAGCTTGTAGATGTTGTCGTCAAATATCCGCACCTCGGCGCCCAGACCCAATGCGGTGCGGGTAGCGTACTCCGCCACCACGCCCGCGCCCAGGATCACCACTTTGGCGCTCGGCACACCGGATATGCCGCCGAACAGCACGCCCTTGCCCCCGCCGGTATTCGAGAGCAGCTCGGCCGCCGTCAGCACGGCGCTGATGCCCGCCATCTCGCTCATGATCCGCACGATCGGGAACGAACCCGACTCGTCCTTCAGGTATTCCATCGCCAGCGCGATCACCCGCTTTTTCTTCAGCTCATTGATGTACCGCTCCGAGATGATGGGCAGTTGCAGGGGCGAGATCAGGATCTGGTTGGGATGCATCAGGTCAATTTCCGACAGGGTCGGCGGCGCTACCTTGAGCAGTATGCCGGCCTCATATACCTGTTTGCGGTCATAAGCGATCTCGGCGCCCGCTTCCGAATAGTCGTGGTCCGTAAAGTAAGCCTTGTCCCCGGCGCCGCTTTCGATCACCACCCGGTGCCCGTGCCCCACCAGTATGGCCACCGACGAAGGCACCAGCCCAACCCTGTTTTCCTGCAGGGTCACCTCTTTAGGGATCCCGATAAACAGCTTCTCCGATTTTCTCAGCGTCTGGAGCGTTTCTGGTTGCGGCTCCATGAAAATCCCTTCGAAAACCCTGCCTCCCTGTGAAGATCGTTCTTTCTCGCTCATCATGTTTACAAAAATACAATTTTTCGGACAGATTCCCCGGCGGCGCTGATCCGGACCCTGACAACATCATCCGGCAGCAGCGCTTCTATGATCTCCGGCCATTCTATCAGGCAAAAATACGGATCATCCAGGTATTCTTCTATCCCAAATTCAAGGGTTTCTTCTATCCGGTTTACCCGGTACAGATCCATATGGTGTACCAACGCCTCACGCCCATCCGACCGGTAACTGTAGGTATTCACCAGCGCGAAAGTCGGGCTCGTAGCCTCCTCCTCCGTCCCCAGTTGCCGGCAAATGGCCCGGATCAGGGTCGTTTTCCCCGCGCCGATCTCCCCATAAAAAGCCAGTTTTCTCCGCGCGCCCGCATAGGCCAGCAATCGCTCCGCCACCTCCGGCAACTCTTCAGCACTGTGAATCTCCATTTCCATAAAGCCCGAATCAAACGGTTTAAGGAGCGTAAAATTAATACTATCTGTCGAAAACCTTACCCCCCCTGCCATCCGGCGCATGATTATGGCGTGCCCCTCCTCCGGTCGCCTGTCAACATCCGTCTTTACCCCGGCTTTGCGGGGCGCTCCCGGCTCCGGGTCGGGTGCTTCCGGGCTCCCTTCGGTCGGCCCCGCCTGCTGCGGGGCTGAAACCCTCCACCCCCCTCACGCGGTCAAAGGCATCCCAACGGGATCCTATCCGCGCGCACGGTTCATGCATCGTCCGTTGTGCCCATGATCCGGCAGAGGGCGGCGTATAATTCCGGATCAATATCCTTCCCTTGGATTCCGACGCATGGTTATGCCCGACGCATGATCATGCGTTACCATTTCGACGCATGATTATGCGTTACCATTTCGACGCATGATTATGCGTTACCATTTCGACGCATGATTATG
>CALMYQ010000235.1 GCA_937873655.1 uncultured Lewinella sp.
GATTCGATTGATTCGATTGATTCGATTGGTTCGATTGATTCGATTGGTTCGATTGTTCGATTGTTCGATTGATCCGATTGGTTCGATTGGTTCCACCGCCCGCCGAAGTTTCAGCGAAGGAGGGGATTGATCCGATTATAGTCGTCCGTAGGTTGGTCAGGCAAATCGGATCATTCGGCTTAATCGACTTAATCGGATTGATAAATTGGTTTGATTGGTTCGATTGATTCGATTGGTTCGATTGGTTCGATTGATTCGATTGGTTCGATTGATTCGATTGATTCGATTGGTTCGATTCTTCGATTCCTCAGTTCCTCAATTCCTCAAATCCTCAAACCCTCCCCTCCCTCGGTTCCTCCCAAAATCCGCAGGATCTCCTCGGCAGCCCCAAGGGGCGACCTGGTTCCCGCCAGCACTTCTTTCTCCAGTGCCGGCAGTCGTTCCTTAGCCTGCGGGTGGGTTTTGACCAGGTTGCGGAGGCCTGCGTCCAGGGCGTCGTAGAACCAGAAACGGGTCTGTTCCCTTCGATTTTCGGCCATGAACCCGGAGGCCCGGACGGTATCGAAGAAGGTTGTGATCTCCTGCCAGATCTCATTGACCCCCGTTCCGTTCAGGGCCGAACAAGTCAGCACCTCGGGCGTCCATCCGCTTGTTTTAGGCGGAAAAAGGTGAAGGGCATTGCGGTAGGCCGCCTGCGCCTTGCGGGCAAAGGAAAGTCCGTCGCCATCGGCTTTGTTGACGGCAACCAGGTCGGCCATTTCCACGATCCCGCGTTTGATGCCCTGCAGTTCATCTCCGGCGCCGGGCAGCAGCAGAAGCAAAAAGCAATCGACCATACTTTGGACGGTGGTCTCTGATTGCCCAACGCCGACCGTCTCCACGATGATATCAGAATAACCGGCTGCTTCGCAAAGGAGGATGGTTTCGCGGGTCTTGCGGGCTACGCCCCCGAGGGTGTCGCCTGCGGGACTGGGGCGGATAAACGCGCGTTCTTCCAGCGACAGGGTTTCCATCCGGGTCTTATCGCCCAGGATGCTGCCGCCCGTGATCCGGCTGCTGGGGTCGATGGTCAGGACGGCCAGTTTGCCGCCCTCCGCGAGGATGATCTTGCCCAGGGCCTCGATAAAAGTGCTTTTCCCCACGCCGGGCGCCCCGCTGATCCCGATCCGCCTTGAAGGCACCCGATGGGGCAGGCAAAGGTCGACTACCCGGCCGGCAAGAGCCTGATCGGTTGCCAGGGTGCTTTCGATCAGGGTGATGGCCTTGCTCAGGAGCACGCGATCGCCGGCCAGTACGCCTTCCGCATAGGCTTCCGGTGAGAGGCGCCTGGTAGGCCGCCGTTGAAAGTCCGGATTGACGGGCGAAGCCGGGTCGCCGGCAGGTGGTTCAGTGGCCTTTTTACGGCTCATGTGCTCAGGTATTGCCGGTGGCTAAGGTAGTCAAAAACGCGGGATTTTGGAATTCAGAAAGATTTGCCGATTTTGTTCCCATTATGGAAGGACTACAACGAAAACTCACCCTCTACGGCCTGACCATGATCGCTGTAGGGAGTTGCATCGGGGCAGGGATTTTCATTACCCCCTACAAGATCGTGCAGGCGCTCCCGCACAACGGGTACGTATTGGTGATCTGGGCGGTAGGCGGCCTCATCGCCCTGACCGGCGCGCTCACTTTTGCCGAATTGGGCGCCATGTTCCCCAAGGCCGGAGGGGTTTACGTTTTCCTGAAAGAGGGGTACGGCAACATGACCGGATTCCTATACGGCTGGGTAACCCTGCTGGTAATCAATACCGGTTCACTGGCCGCCCTGGCCATCATTCTGGCGGAATACCTCACCTTCTTTTTTCCCATTTCAGGTGAAGGCAAGATCCTGCTGGCCATGGGCGTCATTGCCGGGTTGACGCTGATCAATATCCGGGGGGTCAGCGTGAGCCAGTGGCTGAGCAATGTGTTCACCGGGTTGAAATTGCTGGCCATTGCCGGTATCGTGGTCCTGGGGATCGTCTTCTACGACCCCGAGCGGGTGCAGTTGTCCTTTTCGCTGGCCAATAACGTACCGGAGCACCTGCCGAAAGCGCTCCTCCTCGCGCTGATCGGCGTACTGTGGTCGTTCGGCGGCTGGCATCACGCGTCGTATATGGCCGGCGAGGCGATCAACCCGCAGCGGACGGTCCCCCGGGCCATGATGCTGGGTGCGCTGATCGTGACGGTCACCTACCTGCTGGTCAACCTGGGTTACATGCTCCTGTTGCCGATTGAGGCCATCAAGGAATCGACGCGCATTGCCGGGGATGCCGCCCAGGCCGTACTGCCCAACGGCGGACAATTGGCGGCGCTGGCTATTGCCGTCTCCGTGTTCGGCACGATCGGGATCTACACCATGTCGGCGCCCCGAATCTACTTCGCCATGGCCCGCGACGGGATCTTTTTCGAACGGCTCGCCCGGGTCCATCCCCGGTTTCATACCCCGGCAACCGCCATGATCATCCAGGCAGCCTGGGCCATTCTGTTGCTGTTGTTCTGGGGCAGTTTTGAGAACCTGATCTCCTACGTGACCTTCATGGATATCGCGTTCATGGCCCTGGCCGGTTTTGTCGTGGTCCTGTACCGGATCAAACAACCCGGGCTGGAGCGGCCCTACAAGGTCTGGGGATACCCCGTTGTCCCGATCATCTTTATCGGCATTTCGGCGGCCTTTACCGTCAGTACACTGATCCAGCAACCGGTACAGGCCCTTGGCGGACTTTTGCTGCTGGCAATCGGGATATTTGTGTATATTGGGGTCAGAAAGGGGGGAGGAGTTGAGGAACTGAGGAATTGAGGAATTGAGGAACTGAGGAATTGAGGAATTACCACCTCCGCCAAGGCTACGGCGGTCGGAGGAGGAATTGAGGAATTGTTGATTTGCCGCCTTCGCTCTTTTGGAGCTACGGCAGCCAAGGGGGATTTGAGGGGACTTCGGCGACGCCGGGAGGGTTTATAATTTATGCGACGTAAGATTTTACGTCGTTACATCCGATTTCTATGGAGCAATTGCCGATGTTTGAAAATGAGGATGATCTGAAACGGTACTACACCATTGGTGAGGTGGCGGAGATATTCGGCGTTTCCAAGTCGCTGATCCGGTATTGGGAAAAGGAATTCGATTTCCTTCGCCCGCACAAGACCGGGCGGGGCGACCGGCGCTTCACCGCCCAGAACATCGAGCAGGTCCGCGTGATCTATACCCTGGTCAAGGAACAGGGGTTTACCCTGGAAGGCGCCAAACGGGAATTGAAGGAACGCAAGGTCCGGGATAAGGAACGGGCCGAGTGGATCGCGCGGTTGGAGCAAATCAGGGGTTTTTTGGTGGAATTGCGGGATCATTCGGCGGACTTATCGGCGGACTAAAGTCCGCCGAAAGCCAGCCGCCGAAAGCCGGCAGTTGAAAGCCGGCCGTTGAAAATCATTTATCATGCCATGTCAAAGCATTTTTTCTGGTTGCCAATCATCTGCTTTTTAGCCGCCTGTTCGACTCCATTGCCCGACGACGTCAGAACGGCAATGGTCAGCCTTCCTGATAACATCGATTTCAACCTGCACGTCAAGCCGATCCTGAGCGACCGGTGCTTTTCCTGCCACGGGCCCGATCCGAACAAGCGAAAGGCCGGTTTGCGGCTGGATCAGGCCGAATCCGCATACGCTGAACTCACAGAGCATCCCGGATATTTCGCCGTCAAACCAGGCAAGACCGGCCACAGCCAGTTAGTGCGCAGGATACTGACCGAAGATCCCGAATTGATGATGCCCCCGCCGGAATCCGACCTTTGGCTGTCCTCCGCAGAAAAGGCCACGCTGATCCGCTGGATCGAACAGGGCGCGGAGTACAAACCGCTCTGGTCGCTCATCCCGCCGGAAAGGCCTAAGTTGCCCGAAGTGAGCCACAAAACCTGGCCCAAAAACGGCATCGACTATTTCATTCTCCAAAAAAACGAACTGCAAAGCAGGCAACAGGCCGAAGAGGCAGACAAGGAAACCCTTTTGCGGCGGGTCAGCCTCGACTTGACGGGCCTGCCGCCGACCCTGGAGGAGATCGATGATTTTCTGGCGGATACCGGGACAAATGCCTACGAAAAAGCGGTGGACCGGCTGCTGGCCTCCCCGCATTACGGCGAACGCATGGCAACAGACTGGATGGACCTGGCCCGGTTTGCGGACACCCACGGCTATACCGTTGACCGCTACCGGGATATGTCGCCGTGGCGGGATTGGGTGATCCGGTCCTTCAATGAAAATATGCCCTACGACCGGTTTGTGACGTGGCAATTGGCCGGCGACCTGCTGCCCGATGCCACCCGGGATCAGATCCTGGCCACCGGCTTCAACCGCAATCACCAGCAAAACATGGAAGGTGGGATCGTGGAGGAAGAGTTCAGGGTGGAATACGTGGCCGACCGCACCAATACGCTCGGTACGGCCTTTATGGGGATTACCCTGGAATGCGCCCGGTGCCATGACCACAAGTTTGATCCCGTCAGCCAGAAGGATTATTACCAGTTGTTCAGCTTCTTCAATAATGTAAAAGAGGCCGGGCAGATCAGCTGGGACGATGCCCTTCCCGCCCCTACCCTGTTGCTGACCGACGGAAAGGTTGACAGTATCGCGCGGTTCCTCGACCGGCAAATTGCAGCAGCCGAAAACCGGATCGAACAAGCGCGGAACGACCTTGAGCCGGCATTCGAAACCTGGCTGGCCAATCAGAGAACGGCCCTGAAGACAACACCCTACCCCGCCGGATTGATCGGTCGTTTCGACCTCAATTCGCCGCAGATCGCCAACCGGTTGAATCCGCGACAAAAGGGAGAAATGCGCCAGCAGGATGTAAATGCCTTTATCGCTCCTGTCCTGGTCCCGGGTAAATACGGCAAAGGCCTGTTAATGGACGGCGACGCCTGGCTCGACCTCGGCGGTGTCGGCGCTTTCGAACGGGACGCTCCTTTTACTGTCGGGATCTGGGTCAATTTGCCGGACAGCCTCCACAACGGCGTGATCTTTCATCAGGGTATCGGTGCGGCGCTGTACAATTTCAGGGGGTTCCACCTGGCCGTCAAAAACGACCGGCTGGAAATGCTCATGGCCCATCTTGCCCCGTATAACGCCGTCATTGAGTACGCCGAAAATCCGCCGCGCGACCAATGGATCCACCTGGCCATGACCTACGACGGCTCCAGCACCGCCGCCGGACTGAAAGTATACCTCAACGGCGTTGAACTCCCTACCAAAATGGACAACGACCTTTTGTACAAAAGCATTCAGTTCCACTTCGGCGGCCAGCCGGAACCCGGCATCCAGATCGGCGCCCGCTGGCGGGGTATCGGCATCAAGGACGCTGTGGTGGATGAGATCGCCGTATTCGACCGCGAGCTGGCTGCGGCGGAAGTTTTGCAGCTTTTCGACCCGGGTGCATTACAAAACCTCCTGAACAAGCCGGCAGAACACCTTTCCGCCGAAGACAAAACCCTTTTGAAAACCTGGTATTCAGCCCATGCCGCACCGGGTCAAACCCAAATGCAAAAAGATCTGCAAAATCTGCGACGACGCAGAAACGAAACCACCGATACGGTCAGGCAGATCATGGTCATGGCTGAAATGCCCGCGCCCCGCCAGGCGCATATCCTGGTGCGCGGGCAATACGACGTCTACGGAGACCCCGTTTCTGCCGATACGCCTGAAAAGATATTGCCCATGCCGGCCGGGTTGCCCAAAAACCGGTTGGGGCTGGCGGAATGGCTGTTTCTGCCCGATCATCCGCTGACAGCCCGGGTAGCCGTCAACCGGTTGTGGCAGCAGTTTTTTGGTACCGGGTTGGTACGCACATCGGAAGATTTCGGTAACCAGGGCGAAATGCCGTCTCACCCCGAATTATTGGATTGGCTGGCGGTGGAATTCCGGGAATCCGGGTGGGATGTCAAACAGATGGCTAAGCTCATGGTCATGTCGGCCACCTACCGGCAATCCTCCAGGACAACGCCTGAAATTGCCGCCGAAGACCCCAAAAACAGGCTTCTCGCCCGCGGTCCCTCAAACCGGCTGACCGCAGAAATGCTGCGGGATAACGCCCTGGCAGCCTCCGGGTTGCTGGTGAATAAGATCGGCGGCCCCAGCGTAAAGCCGTATCAGCCGCCCGGGTTGTGGAAGATCAACGGCGCCGCTTACCAACAGGATACCGGGGAGAATTTGTACCGGCGCAGCCTCTATACCATCTGGAAGCGCACGGTGCCCTACCCTACCCAGGCTACTTTTGATGCCCCTACCCGCGATCGATGCACGGTGAGGCGGCAAAAAACCAGCACCCCGCTGCAAGCCCTGGTGCTGATGAACGACCCCGTTTATGGAGAGACCGCCAGGGTGATGGGCGGCGCAATTTCGCAGGCGGAAACCGTTGAAGCAGGCATACGAACCGCATTCCGAAAGCTGACCGGACGACAACCGGCGCCGGAAGAAATGCAGGTTTTAGCCGACTTGCAACGCACCGAATACCAGAAATTTTCCGCACATCCCGAGAAGATAAAAGGCTGGCTCGGATTGGGCGAATCGGTGATAAACCCGGCCATGGAACCGGCTTTGGCCGCCGCCAATACCGTGGTGGCGAGTACGATCCTGAATGCGGATGCGGTGGTGGTGAAGCGGTAAAGGAGACGGTAGACGGGGCCCGGCTCCGCCAAGGCTTCGTCGGGCGGAGGACGGGTGTTGGATGGGGTCGTTGCTTCATTGTTTCATTGCCGGGCTCCTGCTGAAGAGGCGACAGGCTGCCTTTACCCCACTTACAACTTACGACTTACAACTTACGACTTACAACTTACGACTTACAACTT
>CALMYQ010000236.1 GCA_937873655.1 uncultured Lewinella sp.
GGCAGTTGGCAGTTGGCAGTTGGCAGTTGGCAGTTGGCAGTTGGCAGTTGGCAGTCTTTAGTCGGCAGTTGGCAGTCGGCAGTTGGCAGTTGGCAGTTGGCAGTTGGCAGTCTTCAGTTGGCAGTCGGTGGAGGTAGACCGGCTGCCAACTGATTGTTTTATCCCGTTCTTGCCGCGTTTGCGAAAACAATGCCTTCACCCCCTGCCTTCCGGCACGCGGGCACGCGCTGATCTCACTTTCTTTTTTTGTCCGACAGGACGGATACAAACCCTACTCCTCATTTTCCAAGGATCATCTTCCTGGTGGCCGAGTATTTGCCGGCGATCACCGTGTAAGTCAACACGGCGGCACTTTGCGGCAGTTCGGCCCGATAGAGTTTAAACTGGTTCTGGCCGGCGTCAAAGCGGCCGCGTTTTTGGCAAACCACTTTTCCATCCAGGCTGCGGATGATCAATTGGACCTGACCGGCTTCCGGGATCGAGAACGGGATGATCGTTTCACTGATCACCGGGTTCGGTATATTCTGCAACAATTCGAAACCGCCGGGTACCGGACTGAGTACGCGCAAACCGAGGTCCATTTCCCGGCCGTCGGAGGCATAGGCTTCGCCTGCGGGCAGACCGCTGCCGATATGCAGGCACTCACTGAGTTGCAGGTCGCGTTCGGCCGTCACCAACAGGGTAAACAGAAATTTCCCGGCATTTTCCGGGTCGGGCGAACCGGTTTCCGTATTCCAGCTCATGGCAATCTTCCCCCGCGCAGCTTCGCGCAGGTTCAGGTTCTTCGGTTCCAGCAGCCCGGATCTCAGGTTCAGGATCCGCAAAGCCGCCGGGTCATAATTCAGTGCGCCCTGGAAACCGCTGACCGTTCCGGCCTCCGGAGCGAAGAAGGTAAGCTCCGCCGTTTCCCCGCGTTGCAGGATCTGATCCCGGATCTCCAGGTAAAACACCTCTCCGGTGCTGTTCCTGGGGGTCGAAGCAAGCACATTGGGCTCGACGCTGCCGTTGAGGTCGCCGATCTTGATGCCCACAAAATCCTGATCCTCGTACACGCCGGCCAGGTCATTGAAATTGATGATCTCCGGAAAACCGCTGAACCACGGGTTGGACGGATCGGGAAAAACAAAGGATTTGGGTATGAACCGCCAGCTGGTGTTGTTGAGGAAATTGCCGTCGATGTTCAGGATCAGTTTCCTGAGCTGGATCGCATCCAGGGTCGTGATGCTCCCGGAATTGTTGACATCCGCGGCGATCAGCTTGTACGGGCTGCTGAGCAGCTGGATCCCCAGGATATGTTTGGCCATCAGGACGAGATCAAAGGTGCTGACGCCGTTGAGCGGGTCCTGATCCAGGTGGGAGGTAACGGTATAGTCATACCCGGAAACCGGGATGGAAAACAGGTAAATGCCGGTGCCCGGCGTCGTCCAGGCCTGTGAGGGGTTGCCGTTCAGGTTCACCTGTACGCCGGCTACACCCTCCCCTTCTTCCGTCCGGATCACCCCGGAAATGCTGCCGTCCCCGCTGCAAAGGCCGAGGTTATCCTGCAGCTCGATATAGGTCTGGCAATAGTCGGTATTCCCCTTGGCATCGTAGGCGTGGACCTCCACAAATGTAGGCGACCCGGCCAACAGGTCATCGTAGGTCAGCACAAGATGATGCCGGGAAGAATCCGGAATTTCGCCCACCTTGTTGAGCGAGTAGGAAACCGGCGGGCTGCAGTCGAAGGTCGGACTGGCGATCAGGTCGTTGACGCCGACCGTTATGGCGCAATTGTCGACATTGCCGTCTCCGTTCAGGTCTGAAGGCGGATAGACCGGTGAGAGTTCCGCCGACAAGCCATTGATGCAGACGGGCGTCGGCCCGAGGCAATCGATTACGTCAAAGGGCACATCCGTCGTGGATTCGTTGCCGCATCCGTCCCGCACCACCACGCGAAATATGTGGTGTCCCATGGGAAACTGACCGTGAATGACGTATTTGAGCCGGAATCCTTCCAGCGCCACCTCCGTAATGTCGCCGTCGATATAGCCGTCTGCCAGGGTATCCAGCAGGACCTGGACCTCTACATCGTCGGGGGTGCACGTTTCCAGTACGTTGACCGGCACGGCTACCTCGCCCTTGCAATTCTGGTTCTGGCTGCAAAAATCACCCGAAA
The DNA here is from genome assembly GCA_937873655.1 of uncultured Lewinella sp. Classification (GTDB taxonomy): domain Bacteria; phylum Bacteroidota; class Bacteroidia; order Chitinophagales; family Saprospiraceae; genus JACJYC01. The sequence continues at coordinate 2,156 of CALMYQ010000236.1, forward strand.
TGTAAATGATCTGCGGCGGGGTATTGTCATAAACCCTGATGACCTGGGTATACTCCCAGAACCCTACGCTGTTCAATTCCGGATTCGTCTGGCTGTCCGCCCAATGGCCTTCCGGTTTCGGCAGGCTGGTGCACCGGCTGGTCCCCACTGCCGGCACCGAGTTGTTCTCCTGGTTATCGCGGTCGACATACGCCACCCCGTTGGGGCGAACCAGCACCCATACGGCCTCGTCCCCCAGGTTGTTGTCGCAATCCTCATCAGCGCTGATGACCACCGGCGAGCTGACGCCGTCGTATTCGCACCAGTTGATGACCCGGTAGCGGCGGATGAGTTTATAACATTCATCCGCGTCGGCCTGATAGCGTTCATCGTAAACGTTCACGGCCAGCAGGTCGCAGCCGATGACATCCGTGAAAATGGTATCCGGGTTGGGGTCGCCGCAGTTGGCTTCAGCGTATTTCGGGAATTTGATCTCGTATTCATGCCGCGGGGCAACCTGGATGATCTGCTGGCAGGATCCGGTGGAATGAAGTCCGTGCGCATCGGTTGCGCGGAATTTCCGGATAATCTGACCATTGCCGCAATCGTTCAGCAAATCCACGACTTCCACGGTTTCCGCTGTGGCGCCCGGGCAGTTATCGGTTGCCTGCGGTTCGCCGAACAATTGGTTCATAACGGCTTCGTCATCCGGATCAAAGCCGTAAGGCAGTTCCGTACAGTCCAGGAATACGGCATCCGGCGCTGTGCATGCCGGGGCCCGCTTATCCTCTACCGGCACCTCAAGCCAGCAGGTAGACTGGTTATCCGTTATATTTTCAGTCACCCCTTCGCAGGTAACCGCATTGATCGCGTTGCCGGGGATGCCGTCGCCGTTGCGGTCGTCCCAAACCCTGAGTTCGATCCGCACCAGTTGGTCGAGGTCGCAGCAATTCAGGTCCACGTATGGGCCCCAGGGTGAGAAATAACCCGTCACTTCCTCGCAAGTCTGCGGATCCCGGGTATAAAACCGGCGAACTTCCACCCGGATCAGGCCGCAATTATCCCAACTGCCTTCGTCCAGGTCGGCCGCCATCAACCGGGCGTTGCCGTCGTTGTTCAGGGTGGCATGGACCTCTTCGTTACATATGGCGACGGGTTCGTTCTGGTCATCGATCCAGACGGGCATGTCCGCCTGGCTTTCATTGCCGCATCCGTCCCTGGCCACAAAAACGATCTTGTGGCAGCCTTTGGGTATGCCCGTGAAGTAGCCGTTGGCGTTGGGATACAACGCATCAGCGGCGGTTCCGCCCTCGGGTACCAGATAGGATTGCAGTTGAATATTTGTACCGGAACAAGCGTCGGTAGCCGCAGCCTGGGGCGCCGGGAAAGCGGCCGTACAGTCGAACGGCCCCGTTGAAAACCTCATCAGATCCGGGACGCCGTCAGAATCATAATCCGGCATCGGCAGCTCGATCACCGGGCCGGAAAAATCCGCGACCTTGACGATCTGGTTGTAAATGAAGCTGGCTCCCGGGTTACACCAGTTCAGCAGGGTCCATTGCCGGATAAATTTGTAGGAGCCTTCGCAGGTATAAACCGGCGTCAGGTCCGTATAACTCGCCCCCAGATTGCAATAGGAAGGCATCAGGCTGAAGATGCCGTAAGCGGTTTCCACAAACGGATAGCCTGTCGCTTCAGGTGAAGGGCGGCCTTTATTGTCCACCGGGAAGCCCGCGTCGCAGGACAATACGGCCGTAAACGGCGGCAAAAACACATCCGTCAGGGCCGGCCGCCGGAAATTGATCAGTTGCGTGCAGGTCACCGTATTGCCGGAGGGGTCGCTGACCGTGTAGGTCCTGTTCAGTTTGAAGGGCGAACAATCGCCGTTGGTGAACAAGGTGTCGGCTACCGCCACCGTTACCGGCTGACAATTATCCGAAGGTTCAGGCAATCCGGTATTCAGGTAGCTGCCGCTGTTGTTGTAAATCATATCCAGATCAGAGCACAGCAGGTCGAAGGCAAAATCAGCGGTACTGACGGGCAACCCGTTGACCTTGCCGCCCGATTCGCTGCGGACGGTCCAGGCATAGGGGCCTGTCGCACCGGGTTGCTGCGCGGACGTCCAGAGGGTATAAACCTGTCCTGGAACGAGGGCAAGGGTCATCCGCAAGCCCGAACCGGTACCCGCAAGGCTGCTGGTCTTGGCAATGATGTTCAAACAAGGATTATTGGGGTCGAAATCCCCCCGAAAGAGCGCCCCCATCGGGTCGATGCCGGTACCGGCCAGTTCAAAAGTATAAACATCCGGTTGGCTGACGGTGAATGGGAAAAGCCGGTAATGCCGCCCGCCGCCTGCCTGATTGACCAGGTCGGTCATGCAGGAATAAATTGCGGGATCAAACACCGGGTCGGTGGTGCGCAGGGTATCCGTCAGCAATTGAACGGATTTCGACAAGGTGATAGTCGAAATATCGGGCGGGCAATCCACTGTGGGCGGGGTTTTGTCCTCCGCCACAACGGATCCCCAGCAGGTCTGGAATCCGGGGCCGGTTGTTCCGTTGGGGTCGAATTCAAAATGGGATAAAACGACCGCAGCGGGCGCCGGGATCGGTACACCCGCGCCATCCATGGCTGCGAACAGGGTCCAGCCGGGTGCTGCCTGCAGCTGGCTGACCGTATCCGCATCGGCGCCGTTATTGGTCCAGACCGGGTTGCCGGCCGCATCCAGCAGGATCAGTTGAAACCCGACCTCTTCGCCTGAAAAATCGTATTGGAAGGAGAACAGGCCGCTGTCCTGAAATACGTAGGCTATCGCCGCCAGATCGGCGCCCAATGACGTGAGCGTTGCGGTGGAATCGGTGAAGCCGGCTGAAGCCAATTGTCCTCCGCCTGTGTTCACTGTTGCCGTATCCTGGAACGCGATCCACGCCTCCGGCGACAAGGGGCCCGTCAATCCGGTTATCTGGGTTTGCGGTTGATAATCAATTTGGTAGGTATAGGTCCCCGGGCCGTCAATTATGTTTCCGTTGTCCGGCACACCATCCTGGACCGTCAGGACAAAATCCCCGTTTTCCAGGCATCCGAACGAACCGGAGAGTACATTTTCCGCCATCAGGTGAAAACTGCACCCTGCTTCCAGTACGACATTGACCTTATCGATACAGGATAAATTGGGTTCATCCGGCTCTCCCTTAGTGACGATGACCTGGAAGTCTTCCTGGGAGGTCTGACCGTCTTCGGCGGTTGCGGTGATCACAACGCTGTGGTCACCCGGTTCGAACAGGCCGATATACCGGTTGCCGCCGTTCTGCGGTTGAAATATCCATCCTGTGGCCGATGAAACGGTCGGCATGACGGATTGGCCGGATTCGTCGTAGGCGGATACTTCAAAGGAAAAGAATGCCGGCCCGGATGTACATGGATCCAGTTCCGCTGTCAGCCCTTCCGAAGGATAAATAATGACAGGCGCTGCACCCGAGGAAGAATCAGGCGATCGTTCGGCGAAAACCGGATTTGCATCCAATGCCGTCTGACCTTTCCGCTCCTCAGCCCTTCTTATTTCACTTTCCGGCCGGACAGGGCTATCCCTGGTAAAACCTGCAAACAGCCCTGAGATCAAGATAACCGCTACAATAAATCGGTCGTCCCTTTTGAAGTTGGTAATCATTTTCCTCATGAACACTTTGATTTGTGGGCTTATGGTCCATTCGGTATAAATGGGGACGGGAGCTGCTATACACTAAAAATGCCCCCTACCCTGGCGCAATGCCTGGATAATTCCCAAAAGAACATAGCGTAAAAGCAATAAAAGGAAATGGATTGTACCACCGGGTCATGCGCTTCCGGTGTTGAAAAACAACAGGCGATGCGGCGTAAAACGCCGGAATCAGCGACAACCCTAAAAAACGGTCGCCTGAATTGCAAATTCCTGATAAGTGCAGAATCATGAACTTCATGTCGGTCGTCTTGAACATTCAGGGACTCTGCAAATTTTGGTACATCCTATCCTTTGATCACTCGAAACGTGTTTGACAAATTGCTTTAAAAAAATCGCATTTAATTAATATTCAGTAATTTAAATACAATAATTGCGACCTTTTCCGACCAATTGCCAAACCGGGAATTATCGACATAAAACCAAACCAATTTTGCCTCCCTTTAATATCTGAGTTGGTATACGGGGTTTATCTTAAATTGATACAATAAACATGCCAATAGCATCAACACTGCTAAAAGACGCGCTTTTGCGTAAACAAGATTGGGTTAATCATCCTCTGGTATCGAGGCAGTGAGGTAGAGAAGGGGATGTCATTTACCTGCAAAATACTATTTGTTCAATAGGATTTTGACTTGCGTAAATTTGAATAATCTGGATTTCCAGGTTCAGGAATGGAAATGGGGTTGATAAATGCGACTAGAATTGAGTGAATGCCTGAAGCACAAGAACCTGGCGTTGTCTCATAGCATGGCAAAGATAATAAATTATTCTATAAAAGAAATATGGAAAAAGTTAAAGCTGACAATCCATGACTTTATTATTAAACAACAGGGCCGGACTTCCGCTTATCGGGAAGCCGGCCTGTTGCCCTTGCTAACTAACAAAACTAATCGATCACGATCATTTTCTTCGTTGCGGTGTATTCATCCGTGGAAATTGTATAGTACAGTACGCCTGCCGGCAGGTTGCCCCGGTCTACAGTCAGGTTGTGCTGAC
>CALMYQ010000237.1 GCA_937873655.1 uncultured Lewinella sp.
CTTACGACTTACAACTTACGACTTACAACTTACGACTTACAACTTACGACTTACATCTAAAAATGCATAAAAGCAAAGAAAAAAACACGCAGGTCATTTACGGGCGCCATCCGGTGGTGGAGGCGGTGCAGGCCGGCATGGCCATCGATAAAGTCCTGTTGCAGCAAGGTATTCGCGGGGAGCTGGAAAAAGAAATGCGGCACCTGTGTAAGCAGCATAACGTCCACCTTCAGGTGATCCCGCGGGAAAAACTGGACAAGTTGGCGGGCCGTAATCACCAGGGTGTAGCCGCGCTGGTCTCCCTGATCGATTACGCCGACCTGGAGGATATTCTGCCGTTGGTTTATGAGCAGTCTGAAGTGCCGCTGATCGTGCTGCTGGACGGGGTAACGGATGTGCGCAACCTGGGGGCCATCGCCCGGTCAGCCGAGTGTTGCGGGGCGCATGCTTTGGTCGTTCCGGTAAAAGGAAGTGCCCAGATCAATTCGGAGGCTATGAAGGCCAGCGCAGGCGCTCTCGCCCGCCTCCCCGTATGCCGGACGAACAGCCTGGTGAACACCATCCAGTGGTTGCAGGAATCGGGCGTCCAGGTCATGGCCAGCGACCTCAAAGCCGATCATCCGCTCTTCAGGCTCGACCTGAGCGTACCCCTCGCCTTTGTGGCAGGCTCCGAAGAAACGGGCATCAGCCCTGCCGTAGCCCGCCTGGCCGACCAGCGTTTCATCATCCCCCAGAAAAGCGACCTGGATTCATTCAACGTATCCGTTGCCGCGGGGATCATGCTGTATGAGGCGCTGCGGCAACGGATGGTTTAAGTTTATTGTTGTTTGTTGTTGTTTATTGTTGTTTGTTGTTGTTTATTGTTGTTTGTTGTTGTTTGTTGTTGTTTATTGTTGTTTATTGTTGTTTATTGTTGTTTATTGTTGTTTATTGTTGTTTATTGTTGTTCGTTGTTGTGACCCGCGACCACCATAAACCACCATAAACCACCATAAACCATCATAATCCTATTCACTCCTCAACGACTCAATCGGATTTGCCAGGGCCGCCTTCACGCTCTGGAACCCGACCGTAAGCCCGGCCACCAGTACGGCGATCAGGCCGGCGATCAATGCGCTCGGCAGAAAACTCACCAGGCTGGTGTCGATGCTGTAGGCAAAATCGCGCAGCCACAAATTGATCCCCCACCAGGCGAGGGGCGTGGCTATCACAATGGCCAATAGGACCAGCTTCAGGAATTCCCGTGAGAACAGGCCGACAATGCCCATCGTAGAAGCGCCCAATACTTTGCGTACGCCGATCTCTTTGATGCGCTGTTCGGTGGCAAATGCCGCCAATCCCAGCAGGCCCAGGCAGGAAACCAGGATGCTCAGCCCTGAGAAGATGCCGATGATCCTGCTGATCCGGTTTTCAACGCGGTACACCCGGTCGAAGGATTCGTCGAGGAAGTAGTAGTTGAATGGCTGGCCCGGCGCCATGGTTTTCCAGGTCCTTTCCGCCGCGGCGACAGCTGAAGCCGCGTCGCCGCTGTTCAATTTGATGGAAACGGCTCCGCTGCTCCTGCCCTGGATGAGGCAGAGTGCGCGGATATTCTGGCGCATCGATTCATAGTGAAAATCCTTGACTACCCCGATAACATGGTAGGGTACCATGTGCGGGCCGCCTTCGCCGAAATCGTCAGGGACATACAGGATCTGGCCAATCGGTTCGTCAAAACCGTACAGTTTTGCAGCCGTTTCGTTGATGATCAGCCCTGTTGAATCGGTGGGGAAGTCCCGGGAAAAGTTCCGGCCGGCTGCCATTTCAAGACCCAGGGTGGGTACGTAATCCTCATCGACGCGCCAGTTTTGCATGGATACGCATACATCTTCACCTAGCCTGGATTCCCTGCAGACGGGATTATCGCTCCGGCTGGAAGGGGTGGGGAGGTAACTGCTGATGGTCGCCTCGCTGAACATGGCGTTTTTGAGCATCTCTTCCTTGTAAGCCTGCAGGTTATTGCCCAGGGCGTAGGCGTCGTCGATGACGAGCACCTGATCGCGGTTGAAGCCCAGTTTTTTATGCTGGATGAAACCCAGTTGTTTGCGGATGGTCATGGTACCCAGAATCAGCACGATCGCGATGAAAAACTGGAAAACCACCAGGACGCTGCGGATGCTGATGCCCTTGGTACGGCTCATCAGCCGGCCCGCCAATACCTTGATGGGCTGGAAGCCGCTGAGGTAAAAGGCCGGATAACTGCCCGCCAGCAAGCCCACGATAAAGATGCCGGCGAGGCTTGCCGTCCAGAAGAACGGATTGCCCAACGGGATCCGGAGCGTTTTACCCGCCAGGTCATTGTAATACGGCATGGCGAGAAAGGCAAGCCCCAGTGCCAGCAGGAAGGAGACCGCCGCCATGAACAGCGATTCACTCAGAAACTGGCGGATCAGGTCCCACTTCATCGAACCCAGTACCTTGCGCAAGCCGATCTCTTTGGCCCGTTGCGCCGAACGGGCGGTCGAGAGGTTCATAAAATTGACGCAGGCGATCAGCAGAACGAATATGGCTGCTGCGGTAAAGATCCACACGTATTGGATGCTGGCGTTAGGGCCCAGTTCGGCCACCAGATCGGAATGGAGGTGTATGCTGGTCAGCGGCTGAGAATGATAGCGGATGAAAGCCCCGGTTTGGGCGATCTCCTCGTAGGATTTTCCCATCATGGCCTGAACCTGCGGGCCAATGTATTTTTCCAGCAAATGCGGAAACAGTTTGGCTTCGAAGGCTTTGGGGTCCGCGCCTTCCCGCAGCACGTAATACGTCGGGAAATTATGGCTCACCCAGATCATATCCTCCCCTTCCTCCACGCCGTTGAGGCTGACCAGAAAATCACTGATGAAGTGGGAATTGTGGGGCATATCCCTGAAAACCCCGTTTACCGTCAGCTTGGTTCGGTCGTCGAAGGTGAGGATTTTGCCCATCGGGCTCTCATTGGGAAAATATTTATGCGCCATGGATTCCGAAATGGCTACGGTATTGGGCGCCGCCAGGGCGTTTTTGGGATTGCCCTGGGTCATTTCGATGCTGAATACGTCGAAGACGGTGGAGTCCGTATACAGGATATTCTGTTCTTTGTAATTCTGCACGTCCGTTTTGACCAGCGAAGCGCCGTAATCGCGGAACCGGACGGCGGCCTCCACTTCCGGGAAGTCGCTGCGCAGGGCTGCGGCCAACGGGGCCGGGCACACGGCGTAGTCCTGGTGGGAACCCCCGAAATTGATCTCGGCCGCAACGCGGTAGGTGCGGTCGGCTTTCTCGTTCCAGCGGTCGTAACTCAGTTCGTCAGCCACCCAGAGCAGGATGAGCATGCAGCAGGCCACGCCGATGGACAGGCCCAGGATGTTGATGATGCTGTAACTGCGGTTGCGGAGCAGATTGCGCCAGGCAAGCTTGAAGAAATTGCTGAACATAAAGTCGGTTTGTGCAGGATCGGATGAAATAGGATGTAAACTATGGTGGAAGATGATAATAATGCCGCCGGCCCCCTATTTGTCATTCATTTTTTTAAATGGCTTATTTTTGTTGTATTTACAGCATATATCACAGCACGTGCAGGCAGATTTGCATATCATACCGAATTCAGGAATGCTCCCGACCAAGGCGGTTATGATCTGCTTGTTTACAGGAATACTTGCTTTTTGCCTTTCAGCCCAGCCCGTTCCGCACGTTGAATCCCTCGGAATTAATGACGGTCTTTCTCAGGGATTCATCACTGCGATGCTGCAGGACAGCCAGGGGTTTCTCTGGATCGGCACCAAAAACGGATTGAATCGCTACGACGGCCACGAAATCAAGGTTTTTGCCCCGGTTCCGCTGAAAGAACACAATACTCTTTCGGGCGATTGGGTAAGGTCCCTGTGCGAATACGGCGATTATATCCTGATCGGACTGGGGAACCACGGGTTGAATATCCTGGATAAAAGAACCCTGCAGGTACACAGGCTCTGGTCTGAACAGATTCCGGATCCCTTTTTGTCCCAATCCATCGTGCGGGATTTTATGGTTGATGCCCGGGGCGATATCTGGTTCATGGCGCGCCTGCCATCAAGAGAAGCAGGCCTGGTGAGGATGCTGACCAAGGGTAAGCCGTTTGATATTCAAGGAGATGCAGGAATCAAGGTCAAAGGGGACGTATTTGAAATCGGGGATGATCAGAGTATTCAATTCGAATTGGATGGAACCGGACAAACCATTTGGCAGGAGCGTAGCGGGAAATTATTCCGCTCAGCGCTGGATCCGGTTAAATGGGAGGAGGTACCCTGGCCGGATGAAGATCCAGGCGCCAGGACGCTGGTATTCGGAACATCGGACCAGGGGTCTGTCTGGTTAGCCAAGGAGAACGAGGCCTATTTTTATGACGGCCGCAGCTGGAAAAAAAACACGTTTGAATTTCCCGTACGGGAGCTGGTCTGGTTGGAAAAAAACAACCGAAAACTGTTCAGGGATCAAAACAGGGTAATTGAATTTGAAGGAGACCTTCCGGAAAAACCGGTGATCGGAGCGGCGGATGCCCAAACAGTTATTACCATCCCCAAAAAGGGAATCGGAAAAATTTTTATGGACAAGTCCGGCGTGATCTGGTGCGGCACTTCCGGTTATGGATTGTATAAATATGATCCGAGAAAGCAGCGATTCAAGCATTATTTTCCCGAAAAATCCATCAATTACGCCCCTTTTATTGATGAAAAAGGTCAGATTTTCTGGAGCGTATTGAAGGGGACATTCGGCATGTTTTTCGCTTCAAACCCCTCCCGCGCTATAGCAGAATTACCGGTGGAAGAGACCCTGAAATTTGAATTTGACCGGCAAAAGAAAGGTTGGCTCCTCACCCATAACTTTCTTACAGGTGAGGTCATCCTGTTGAAATCGGATGCATCCGGCGACTTTAGCGCCTGTTTTTCCCTTAAAATGGACGGCTACTTTTGGGCTACCTTCACGATTGATGACCAAGGACATATCTGGATTGCCAATTCCAGGCAACTGGCTTGTTACCGACCGGAGAACGGGACGCATTCCAATTATGCGGTAGACTATCCGTTAGGCAATCTGACGCGGGTTACGGATATCTGCCGGACCCCGAACGGACATTTGTGGATCGGCACGGAGGAGGGATTGATGGAAGCCGTTCCGCAAAAGGACAATTTCCAATTCAAGCTCCATGCCGTTCTTCCGGATCAGGAAAATTGCCTGCCGAATAACAACGTTTCCGCCCTGTTCAGGGACCCTTCCCGGCCGGATAATCTCTGGATCGCCACAAAAGGCGGCGGGGTATGCGTACTGGACACAAGGACCATGGAATTTGCATACCTCAACATGGACAGAACGCTTCTGCCCGGCGGCGGTAAACTCCCCAACGATGTAATTTACGGCCTGCTCCCCGATGATTTCGGCAATTTATGGATGAGCTCCAATAGAGGGATCATAAGGTATAACCTCCAATCAGGCGCCGTCAGGAACTATACCGCCGAAGACGGTCTGCCGACCAATGAATTCAATACCCGGGCATTTACCAAAGGCGCAAACGGCCGGATCGCTTTCGGTAGCGTGGAAGGGTTGATCGTTTTTGACCCGGCTGACTTCCTCCAGGATAACCCGTTTGTGCCGAATGTATGCTTTACCGGATTGGAAGTGAATAATAAAAGGATCGCTTACGGCGACTCCACCGGGATTTTGTCCGCCTCCATGGAATACGCGCCGAGGATCAGGCTGCCCTATTCGCTCAATAATGTCACCCTGGAATTTGCTGGGCTCGAATTCTCTTCACCGACCAAAAACAAATTCGAATATTACCTGAAAGGCGCCGAACCGCCCTGGGCCCATGAATCCACTGAAAACCGGGCGAGTTATCTCAACCTGCAACCGGGCCGGTACACTTTCCTGGTCAGAGGCGCCAACGGAGATGGGGTCTGGAACGATGATATTTCCTCCATTCAGATCATTATACGCCCCCCCTGGTACCGATCAAACCCTGCTTATTTCCTTTATTTACTGCTGATCGCGGCAGCGGCCTACGGCATATTCCGTTTTCTGTTATACCGGCAAAAATTGCAATATAAATTGGACATGGAAAAAAATGAGGCCGACCGGTTGAAAGAGCTGGACGCCTTCAAATCCAGGTTTTATACCAATATTACCCACGAATTCCGCACGCCCCTGACCGTTATTCAGGGAATGGCCAGAGAGATCCGGGATGCCGATCAGCAACAACCCGTCGGGCGATGGCAGAAAGCGGTCCGGCTCATTGAAAACAACGGCCTGACTCTCCTGCGGCTCATCAATCAGATGCTCGACCTGGCCAAACTGGAAGCAGGGGCTTTGAAACTGAACAGGGTGAAGGCCGACTTCGCCGCTCACGTACGCACCCTGGCCGGCAGTTTTCAGTCGCTGGCGGACGCCAGGCAAATCCAATGGCAATGCGTTTCGGAGATTGATCGGCTTGAAATGGGTTTCGATCGCGAACAGGTCAACTCCATTCTGACCAATCTCCTGTCGAATGCCATAAAGTTTACGCCGCCTGAGGGTGAAGTCCTGATCCGTTTGACCGAAAGCCGGAGATGGGGCTCCCGGTTGCCGCATGATTTTTATATCGCGGTGGCGCCGCCGGATCTTCAGACCGGTCGATTTGTATCCATTTCTGTGGTGAACAACGGCCCCGGCATAGATCCGGAGGCCCTGCCCCGTATTTTTGACCGGTTCTCAGGAAGTAACGACCAGAAGGTGCGACCCGGTAAAGGAACAGGTATTGGTCTGGCGTTGGTAAAAGAACTGGTAACCCTGATGAACGGCGGTTTGGCAGTAAGGAGCATGCCGGGTAAAGAGACGGAGTTCGAAGTTCTGCTGCCGGTAATGGAGGATGCAGACAGTCCTCACACAAGCTACTCCATAAAGGATGGTTTGCCGCAAATGGCGCCCATACCGGACTCGCTTAATGATGAAAACAAAGTTAATCCTGCGAATAGCAATAGCCCGACCCTCCTGGTTATTGAAGATAACCCGGATGTCCGGCAGTACCTGGTCGCCTGTTTTGAAGGGCTTTACCGGCTCCGGGTGGCACAAAACGGGGAGGATGGTATTGCAATTGCACTCGAAACCGTGCCGGATATCATCGTCAGCGACGTGATCATGCCGCTGAAGGACGGCTTCGAAGTGGTGGATACCCTGAAGCATGACGAACGGACCAGCCATATTCCGATCATCCTCCTCACCGCCAGGGCGGACGTTGCTTCCCGGGTCGAGGGATTGCAGCGGGGCGCCGATGTTTACCTGGCCAAGCCTTTTTACAAGGAAGAGTTGCTGCTCCATGTCCGAAACCTGCTGGAATTGCGGAAAAAGTTTCAGGAGAGGTATGCCGACTGGCAATTTTCAAAACAAGTACAACAACCCGATAAGGATCTTTCAGCGGCCATGGAAGACGCCTTCATCCTGAAAGTGCGCCAGGCGCTGATCGAAAACCTGAGCGACGAGCATTTCGGCGTTTCGGAACTGTGCCGGTCCGTCGGGATCAGCCGCACTCCGCTCCACAACAAGCTCAAGGCGCTGACCGGGAAATCCACCACCCTGTTCATCCGGTCTCTCCGCCTGCAACTCGCCCGTGAAATGTTGCTGACCACTGACAAGACGGTCTCGGAAATTTCCAATGAAGTCGGCTTCAGCTACGTCCAGAATTTTTCCAAGTATTACCAGCAGGAATTCGGCGAATCGCCGAGCCATACCCGCTCTTAATCAGCAAAAAGAACAATGTTATAAATCAAAAGAACAATGCGCTAAACACCTGAATCGGCTTTGCCCGCACATTTGCAACAGATCAAAATTATTGCAAATGAATACAGGGTTGACACAAGCGGCATATCGTCTTTTGAGGTGTTTGTGCATTTTGTTTGTCGGGTTATCCGGGACTATAAATGCACAATCCGATTTAACGGGAGACGGGAATTATCACCAAATATCCGCCAACGGAAGCACAGTTTACCAAGGCAGCGCTCAGGATTTTACCATACCTTCGAATATTTCCGGATTGGACATGCTGGAGTTCATCATGGAAGGAGGCGACGGCGGCACCTTCCACGGTGATAACAACTGCAATGCAGACGGCGGCGACGGCGCCAGGGTTACCATGGTGTTCCGGCTTGGAAATACAGGGACTGCTCTCCGCCCCGGTGGTAAAATCCGGTTTGTGGTCGGCAAACATGGAAATAGTGTCAACGGGTCCTCAGGCGCAGGCGGCGGCGGCGGCACGGCCGTGCTTTACCTCAAACCCGGCGTGGTCAATCCGCCCGCCATACCTTCCACCTCTTTTTCCGATCAGAATACGCACTGGAT
>CALMYQ010000238.1 GCA_937873655.1 uncultured Lewinella sp.
CCTACCTGCAGGTGGATGAAACCCGGATGGAAGTGCTGCCCGGCAAGGGCAAGCGACCACCCCCGGGAAAGGCGGGCAAGAAGCGCAAAACGCACCGGGGTTACCTGTGGGGCTATCATGCAGTGGAAGATAAGCTGGTTTTTTTCGATTATTCCCCCAGTCGGGAAGCAGATAATCCGATGGGGCATCTTAAGGGGTTTGCCGGCGTCCTGCAAACAGATTGTTATGACGTTTATGACCAGGTCCGCAAGCGTCATGCCGACATCACCCATTACCATTGCCTGAACCATAGCCGGCGGGAATTTGAAAAAGCCCTGGGCAACGACGCCCACCGGGCGGGCTATGCACTGGAACGATTCCAGGAGTTGTACGCCGTGGAGCGTAAGGCCGCGGAACTGGAGTTGGACGCCGAAGGCATCCGGATACTGAGAGACCAACAAGCTCGTCCGGTGCTGGAGGGGCTGTTCACCTGGATGGAGGAAGAATCGCCTAAACAGCCGCCCAGCAGTCCGATTGCCAAGGCAATGGGCTATATGCTCAAGCGAAAAGGGGCCATGACGCACTACTTAAGTGATGGCCGCCTGCTGATCGACAACAACCCTATTGAAAATCTGATCCGCCCCATTGCTGTGGGGCGGAAGAACTACCTCTTTGCCGGCTCCCATGACGGGGCGCAGTATGCCGCCGTCTTCTACAGCTTTTTCGCTTGCTGCAAGCTCAACGGCCTGGACCCAACCACCTGGCTGGCCGATGTGATGAACCGCCTGCCCAACCACCCTGTTAACCGCATCGAAGAACTCCTGCCTCACCGCTGGAACGCCCCCGCGGGGAATTTGGTCCTTGAGGGGGTGTAGTTCACCGGACGCTTACCCAACATCTGTAATTTCGTTTATGGTTTTCATTATGTTGTTCTGAATGAGTTTCAAATATTGCTCATTTCTAATTTCAACCAATGATATGTTGTTTTCCTCTCCTGTCTTAGTAATTACTTGTTCAATCCATTTTTCCAATAAAGTAGGTAAGGCCCCACCTTCAGGTTTTGTTTGAATTGAAACATTATCCATTATTGCTGAATACAAAGCTACTCCTTTCCCGTCATTAGAATACAAGCGATTGTCAGGAGTAAAGTCGGCATTAGCAACTACAAATTTTTGCTTCAATGCAACCGTATTGAGTAAGTGAAGCATAAATGATTTTCCTGAACCAAAGTCACCAATCCAGAATTTTACCATACTATGCCCATTTTTCACATCCTCTAATGCAGATACAACTGCATTGATTTCCTCCGAACGACCAACAGTAATATGTTGGACACCAATCTTTGGAACTACGCCACTAATTAGGGAATTGATTATTGAAGTGGCTTCTTTTGGTTTTATGTTATCTATCATTTTTTGAAATTTTTTGAAAATACTCTGGAATAATTGTGTAGTAATCGTCTTCCTCCTCAATTAAGATATCATCTAAAACCTCATAGCAAGATTCATTGATACTTTCGATTACTTGATTTTTAAAAACACCTTTTGATTTTGTAAATTCTTCAATTTCGCTTTGAGGAATTGAAAAATTATTTTTTGAAAATAATTCTAAAACTGAAACGTGTATCGGATTGAAGGATAATTCACTCAAAAATATGGACTGATGGAATTCCTCTTTTTTTTGAATTATTTCAATCTGTATTTCGTCACTACTTATTTCCTGTGATTGAATCGAATTGTTTTCGTCTTCAAATTCATCACGCAAATATTCATTAAGAAGCTCAACTGTCCCAGAGTGTTGTTGTTGAACCTCTTTGATAGTTGTACTGTCTAATCGTATTTTTTTACGTTTTACTTCGTAAATCTTTGGTACCGCATTAAGTGCCTTGTCTAAATTTTTGTCTTTAATAAGCTCACTTACAATTTGCTCAAAATCATGAAGTTGCTCGTTAGTTTTAAAAAGGCTTTTCTGAATGGTCTTTGTCAATTGTTTATTGTCAAAGGTTGCTGATTTTAAATCGTGATATAAGTAATGAACATACAGTTCCAATGATGCTACTTTATCATATTTCGCAATGAATTTTGATGCCTCAAAAAATATGTTTTCAATTGAAGGGTTCTTTTTATTTAATTTCCCTAATTCAATTATATCTTCAATGAAGGCACTTGAATTGCTTTTGAAATTTGTGGTTAGTTCCTCAAACTTAATTTTCCATCTACTTGTTGTTTGTGAATTTAGTTCAATTTCAGTCGCTTCATCAGGTGGAGTAATTTTAGAAACCAGTATTGGTAACAACTCTGTAACCTTAGCAATAATTTTTGAATCAAATTCGGATTTAGCTTCCTCATTTGTATAATTAGTATCGGTATTTAGCTTCCGTTTATGTCCATAGGATTCACGAACTGCATTTTCACAATATTTGAAAATATTCAAGTAGAATGTGTTTGTAGTTGGTTCGATGGAATATTTATAATTCTGACTTCCATTCCTGTATTTAAACTGCTTTCGTGCAATTATATCTGCAACAAAAGTAAATTCCTTTTCAATAGTTGTTCCTTCTGATATGTATTTAGCTTTCAATTCAGAAATAATTGCGATGTATAATTTGAGAACCTCAAGGCAACAAAATTCAATACTGCAAAAATTATTGCTTGGATACCAAAGCTTGTTTAATAGATTTACTTCTTCATTATTGAGATTTAATTTGGATTTGTATTTACTCCCTAATCGCCAATAGTCGTAGTCGTAATTTGAGTCGTAATTTTGATAACCATACCTGTCTTCTGCTTTAAGTCTTGAAACATCATCACTATACCCATCTAATTCCATTTTTTCAATTAAAAATGAAATTCCATAGGATTTGGATTTGGGATAACACTGCCCTAAAATTTTCAATTGACTTTCTAATTTTGATATGTCTTTATGTATGTCATATTCATTTAGCAAGTCGAACAATAGTATGAACGCATAATTTGTATTCCCTTCTAAGTCAAAGTACTCGCCATTCAAAAAGTTGATTTTGAAAATATTATAAAACTTCTTTTGTTCAACAGATGCACTGTTCAACTCGGAATATGAATAAACATAATGGTGTGCCCAGTAGGGCACGCCACTACTGTATTTTTTCAGATTGTTGCCTGAGTTTATTCTGTAAGATTGGTTGGTAATATCAATTATTGAATCATCATAATTACTTTTTGTCGCGCTTGATGTAGTTACGGTTATTTTTATGTTTCTAAGAATATTTTGAACTAATTCGTCTTTCATTTCTTGTTCAGTTTTCTGTCTGAAATTGGAATGTGTAGCCTTAGTTCTTTGTTGAACTGGTTGGCTCTTTTTAGTAGCGGAATAAATTATAAAAAATATAATTAAAATAATTATTATTGCGGTCATTATTTTATAAATATTAATTTTAAAAATTATATGAAAATGTTTGAGATGCTGTTGCGTTAAGGCAAAAGCAAATGTGCTGCATTATGTCGGCTATGAGCATGAGATGCAGCTCTTTTGATTTTGCTGAGGCCTTGGAATTTTGTCTTTCATTTTCTGTTCGTTAATTGTTGGTCGTGTCGTCTTTTAGGGCGACTCCCAACACTCGTATCCCCGAACCACCAGGCATAGAAAAGCGACGTTCCGATTTCAATACCTGCCGCTACAGAAATACCCCCAATAACCACAACGCCCACGCCTCCCCGAAATACGGAAAGCGTGGGCGGTGGACTGTTGGATTATGAACCGAATAACATAGGCTTCGTTTTATCGAGACCAAAATAACCTATTATCTGGATATTTTAAAACTTCCTATGAATGGAATTTGGAGATTGTTTGGCAGTTGGCGGTAACTGAGCGAAGTCGAAGTTCAGTTTCCAGTCCCCAGTATAGGGCATCGAGTATCCAGAGCCCAGGCATAGGGCACTCTCCGTCCGCCAAAGCTCCTAAGAGCGAGGCTGTTTAAATAGGTTACTGCACCACCAATTTTTTCGTATACCTGAAACCCTCAGCACTAATGGTGACAAAATAAATGCCTTTGGTCAGGATGGTGGGCGAAAGCTGCTCTAACGGCAGGCAATTGGCTTTTTCATATACCGTTTTGCCACTGATATCGGAAATGGTTAATTGGAAACCCGATGGATTTTCTTTTAAAAATTCGATGTTGATCGCAGTTGATTCCATTGAAGGGTTGGGATACACTTTAAAACAGGCATCAATAGCTGACAAATCCTTGGTGGACACCTGCTCTGAGATGACGGCCTCCCAATCCCACCAATTTTTATCAACGCCCGCCGTGCCGATCGTTCCGGGGCCCAGTTTTAGCCTGTAATCAAATTTGGCCGTCCTCGTGGCTTCTCCATCGTATATATAATCCGTATTGCAAACCACCGCAAAGATCACGCCATTGGCAGGCATGCCCCCCTCAAATGAAATGCTGCAATCCCCTCCGTAAACGGGTTGGCTGTAAAAGGCCGCGCCATTCGGAGTGCGGTAACACAATTGCATGGACATATCAGCCGACAAGGGCTGAAAGGTCACTGTTGCCTGGTCTCCAGAGGTATGAATGGGTATGATATTGGCGCCTGACCAGCCTGGAAGGGTGCGTTCTTCCGGTATCAAGAAATTCTCTGCATCGAGCGTTGTCTTAACATAAGGGGTTGCATGCCAGGATTCCACATTAGTGACTGCCGGTTGTTCCGGCACCACTTCCAGCCCCATGAAGTTTCTGTACATATTCAAAACAGGCGCTGTAAACCGTTCGAAATCGGCCAGCGCCAGCCTCGATCTATATTCCTGAATCAAGCGGCGTGTCCGATAATCGCCAAGACCTTGCACTACCCCATTACCGTTGGCGATGCCTTCCAGTACCCTGCCTTCGCAATAATTCCATACCCAGGGCAGGCTATGTATGCCTACGATCTCTCCCAAAAATGTGGGAAAAATAGTACTGTATTGCACGCCCCCGATTACGTTCCTGGTCAATATCAACAGATTGCCGTCGGCGTCGTACTGACCGGAATATACCCCCTCTGCCGAAGGCCCTCCAAAAGTGCCGTCCTGTAACCAGCCGCTGTAACACTCTATAGGGATAAACGGCGCCAAAACATTCCCCATGCTCAGCCAGCCCAGATCCACGTTTTCATATCCGGTCCCTCCGGCTTTTTCGATTTCCAAAACCGTTTGCAGCCATACATTGGAGCCTTCATGGAACCATGCAGCATCCCTGCAGCCCGGCAATGAAGCATAAAGTGCGTGTATACCTTCGTGTACGCAGGCGCCTCTTTGGAAGCCTGCATCGGGATAGCTCGTATTTGGATCAAAACTGGCTACCGGATAATAAGACAACAACAGCATGGGCCAAACAGCTCCATCGTCGGTACTTACAGCACTTTGCCAACCACCGAGATTGGTATTGGAAGCATTGTCGGTACATAAGCCCGATCCAAACAGGTAAACGGAACTGCGATAGCCTTCCCGGAATAATTTATCAGGAGGCCACCCCATGCTATCCCTTAAAAACCTGAAATCGCCATCCAATCGCTGCAACAATCCTGCTACGGCTTCGGGCGTTACTTGCGGATTGGCATCAGGGCCCGCAACGAATGTCCAGGCGCCATAATCCTGCGTCCAGGCCGCATGACATCCCGCATAGCCGGGATAATCATCTTCCAGATTCAGGGCAGGCTCCGGAAAGTCGGGATAGTTTTCATTAAAATCGTAATAAAGAACGCTATCGTAAGGAGACCAGGCAGGGAAAGTGCCTGTTTGTTCTTCTACCGTTACATGAAAATACAATCGTGTTGCGGCTCCGCACTCATTGACATAGGTAAAGGTATAAGTACCGGAATGTACGGCGCTCAAATTGGAAAGCGTAACCTCCTGCTCATTGGATGCAAAGTTTTGCGGCCCTGACCATTGCATGATGCCTCCTGAGATACCATTGGGAAAGGCAGGTATTAACTGGACTACATCCGTTGTATTGATAACGGCATAATTTTGTTGTTGTACATCCTCGCCGTTGATGCTTATGCCGGTACTGGCCGGGGCAGGGTCGCATGAAGTTGTTTCCGTTCCCCACACCTGAAATTCAGCAACCCCTGTGGAAGCATCGCTTCTCATATAGAGCCTGATTTTGTCGGCATGAAAATCCAGGCCGTCCAATGTATTGAAGGTATTTAAAGCCAGACCGATGTTACCGGCATTGATCCATTCTATTCCATTCCAATATTCGACATGGGCATCTGTGGGCTTTAATAAGCCTCCATAGTCCGTAAACCAATACACCGCAACAGAAGAAATATCATGAGCAAAATCCCAGTCATATTGCACCCAATTGTAAAGACCATAATCTCCTTCACCGTTCCAATTGCCGTAAATGGGATATGTCCTGTCAGCAGAATTTACGGGCATAAAACCGTCATTGACGGCATCCAGACTTTCCCAGGGAGAGACGAAAGAGGTGCTTGCGGCGGCGCTGCTGAGTAATGCCAGGTTGGTCTGTGCTTTTACAGCGACATTCAGGAAAAAAACCAGCACTAAAGCAGGTGTGATACTTTGTAAACGAAATAAACTCATACTATGGATTTCTTACTTAAACAAGGATGGTCTATTGGTCTGGCAGGCTGTAGGGGTAAAGGTAGGGAAAAGCGTGCGGCTTAGCTAGCAAATCCTGAACGGGCTTTTGCAGTTGGCAGTCCTTCAGTTGGCAGTCTTTCAGGTTTCAGTCCTTCAGTTGGCAGTTGGCAGTGCTTCTGTTGGCGGTCTTTCAGGTTTCAGTCTTTCAGTTGGCGGTGCTTCAGTTGGCAGTCC
Source organism: uncultured Lewinella sp. (assembly GCA_937873655.1). Lineage (GTDB taxonomy): Bacteria > Bacteroidota > Bacteroidia > Chitinophagales > Saprospiraceae > JACJYC01. The sequence goes on from CALMYQ010000238.1 coordinate 6,781, forward strand.
TTCAGGTTTCAGTGCTTCAGTTGGCGGTCCTTCAGGTTTCAGTCTTTCAGTTGGCAGTCTTTCAGTATCGGGCTTTGCACTGAGCGAAGTCGACCCCGTCAGCCGGCGGGCGCTCTTCAACAAGCTTTCTAGTGGCGCGAAATGTAAGTAACGTGGTAGTTTCGGGAGGCTATTTGGCCTCGTAGCTAGGCGCGAGGAGGGAAAATAGCGGGACTATGTGACCGACGAGCAACGACGCTACGGGGTCAAAGAGACCGCGAAACTGGTGTGGTATTTACATTTCGCGCCACTAGTGGCGCGAAATCTAAGTGGCGCCTAAGTTTCGGGAGGCTATTTTTTCGACAGGCAAGGCGCGAGAAGGGAGCATAGCGGGACTCTGTGACCGCCGAGCAACGCAGCATGTCGGAAAAAGAGGCCGCGAAACTTGAGTGGCATCTGGATTTCGCGCCACTAGTACTATATCAGCTGATTTTGGTCGTTTCAAATTGCTCTAACGTATGGTCAATTAAATGTTCGATGCCGGAAAAATTGTTCGCCAGTTTTACGATTATATTTTCAAGGTTTTCATTTTCAAAATGTTCCCAGCCTTCCATTAAGGTCAATGGCCCGAATTCCACGCTCACGTTTTCCCAATTCCGCTCAAATTGCATGAAATCTGCCCTGAAGCGATTCGCGAATTCCCGGCTTGTTATTGAATATCCTTTCAGCTCCCGGAGTTTTAATGCGTGGATATTGTAAAATACTTTGTTCCGTTTTAGGGTTTCGTCATTTACCCAAATAGCAAAAAAGATTCTTGTCTTTGCATTTATCGGGTCGGTTTTGTCGTTTGTCCATTCTTTTTTATACAATTTCAAAACGACCGAATTCAAAGTAATGCCGACGTAGATTTCAAGATGCTTTTTCTTCAGCATCTCTTTGTCAAGTTGGTCTGCCGATTTCCGGAATTTCTCTAAATAATAGTCATAATTCATGATCTCAGTCATTTGTTTTAGCATGGATTTTATTAAGAGCTTGCAAACGGTTTACGGGATGTTCTCTCGCATTTTCATTATTTCAATCTCCATGAGTTTTCGAAACGCTTGCGTATTTTCAATTTAATGAACTGATGCTTTATGGTAACCAAATTCACTCTTTTCATATCTTGGAAAAACATGCAAATGAAAAACATCCAGGTCGTTAAAAGCGCCGCCATTCTGCATGATTGAATATCCGCTTGCTGAATGGAATATCCCTTTGGTAAATATCGGCTCTTTAATAACCTTACATAGCATTGAGTCAATTTCAAAATTTTATTTAGCAATTTCTCAGGTAACTCATCAATGTCTTTGTGCTTTTCCTTAGGTTTAATAATTACATGTCCTTTTGAAATCGGGTCCAATGAAAAAATAACAATTGTATCTTCATCCTCATAAATAATACCTTCTTCTGGTGAAACTATTCCCATTTTTTCTTTTTTGTTGAAGGTAATCAGGCATCCAGTCTCCAGTCTCCAGTCTCCAGTCTCCAGTCCCCAGTCTCCAGTCTCCAGTCCCTAGTCTCCAGTCCCTAGTCTCCAGTATCCAGTCTCCAGTCTCCAGTCTCCAGTATCAAACATCCCCCTTCCCGATCCACCCCAAATGCGTATGCTTGAAATCATCCTGAAACTTCAGTCCGTAGCCGAATGCCCGGTCCATGCTGGAATGGCCGAACAGGACGATACCCACGGCCGTGATCATGGGCGCCAGGGCAAACCAGCCGCCGAAAATGAGGAAGAGCCCCAGGGCCTTATGGTGGAAAAAATTGTATAGCCATGCCCCGATGCGCGGCCCCGCCAGGTAACCGATCATGCTCAGGTCGGGCGCCAACAGAAATACCCAAAACCAATACCAGGCATAACCCGTTGTTGAGAACAGCCACGCGGAAAAAGCCAGCATGGCCACCTCTTCAAATTTGATGAGTCCTTTCATGCGCTTAAATTTGCCCTAAAAATAACGGCTTGTCCCGGAACTGCGGGCAAATTTTACCCAAACCGGCCTGTTTTGTATCTTGCAAGATATTAAGCGCGTGATTTGCAGTTGATTCCCTGGCCAAAAACCAAAAGAAATGCGTCATTTCCACGGTCTTCTTACCTGCCTGCCGGTTTTATTGTCTGCCTGCATTCAACCCGGATTTTCTCAGTGCCTGCCTGCCGGCGGACTCGAATTCCAATCGGATATCCCGTCTGTTGCCAGCCAGAATACCATGACCATGCGGCGCGACCGGCTGGACAGGCCGTACCTGTACATCGCTTCCAAAGAAGGCGGACTCCGTATATTTAATATTTCGGATCCGGCCATGCCGCAATCCGTACAAGTGATCCCAACGGCGGATCTGGGCGGCCTTCAGGTGATGAGCCTGGAACAGTACGGCCGTTACTTGTACCTGGCGCTTGGAAATCACTTTCCGGGAGTTGTGCAAAGCCCGGGCCTGGCCATCGTTGATGTGGACGAACCTGAGGCTGCAACTGTAACGGATTACTGGGTATCGCCGGATTTTTCAGCGGGCGGCGCGGGCGCCGTCAGGGTAGAGGGCGATTACGCTTACCTGGGCGCCATGGATAACGGATTGATCATCCTGAATATCGCCGACAAGGAACAGATCGCGCCCGTCAAAAATTTCAAACCGGACCTGGATTTCCCGCACGGACCGCCGCCGCCGGGCGATACCGCCAAGTTCAATGCCCGCGGCATGGAGGTCCGGAACGACACCCTCTGGCTGTGTTACGACCGGGGCGGGCTCCGGGTCATCGATGTCCGCGACAAGTCGGCGCCGGCGGAGGTCGGGCGCTATTGCAACAGCATCCTGACCGGCTACGCCACGGCCTACAACAATATTATTCTGCGGGGAAACCTGGCTTTTATCGCCATTGATTATTGCGGTGTAGAGGTCCTCGATGTTTCCGATCCGGGGCATATCGCCCAAAAGGGCTGGTGGGAACCCTGGACCTGTCCGACCAATAATCCCTTTGTATGGGGCGGAAGCCCGGGGCATGCCAACGAACTGGCTTACGACGAAGACTGTGAACTCCTCTTTGTCGCAACCGGCAAATCGGACCTGCATATCCTTTCCGTAGCGGATCCCACCCAACCGGATTCCTGCGGGTTCTTCGGCGGGGTGGACAATCAGATCGGTACCTGGGGCGTCGACCTGTGGAAAAACAGCCTCTTCCTCTCCTATATCTTTACCGTGATCCCCTTCCAATCCAACTGGACGGGCGTGAAGATCCTGACCTACCCGGCCTGCGCGCCGAACGCGGTTTCCGGTCCGGGTCCCCCAGTTGATTTCCAGGTCTTTCCCAACCCCGCTTCCGGGACAGTCAGGTTGCAATTCACCAACGGAAGCCGGGTGCTGCGGATCGTTTTACTGGATGTTGCGGGCCGGTTGGTCCGGTCGTTTGATCCTGAGAACGCAGAATTGGATATGAAAGGCTTTCCGGCAGGCGTGTATTTCATCCGGGCCGTTACAACGAATGGAAGGGCGGTTAAAAAATTGCTGATTACAAGCGATCCGTGAGCCGGCGTCAGATATGCAGGGCCCGGTTGTCCGTGGCGGCCAGGGCCGCTTCCTTGAAAGCCTCCGTGAACGTGGGGTGCGCGTGGCTCATCCGGGCGGCGTCTTCTGCGCTGGCGCGGAATTCCATCAGGGCTACGGCCTCAGCGATCATATCGGCAGCGCGGGGGCCGACCATATGGACGCCGAGGATCTCATCGGTATCCTTGTGGGCGATGACTTTGACCATGCCGTCGGTATCCATGCTGGCGCGGGCGCGGCCCAGGGCCTTGAACGGGAATTTGCCGGTTTTGTAGGGGATGCCCGCTTCCTTGAGCTGTTCTTCCGTCTGTCCGACGCCGGCTACTTCCGGCCAGGTATAGACCACCCCGGGGATGAGGTTGTAGTCGATATGCGGCTTTTGTCCGGCGATGGATTCCACGACAAAAATGCCTTCTTCTTCGGCTTTATGGGCCAGCATGGCCCCCCGGACGACGTCGCCGATGGCGTAGATGCCGGGTACGTTGGTGGCATTGCCGTGGTCGACGATCACGCGACCTTTTTCGTCAAGCATGACGCCGGCTTTTTCGAGGTTCAACCCCTCGGTATAGGGCCTGCGGCCGATGGCGACGAGGCAGTAATCGGCTTCGAGGGTTTTCTTTTCTTCCGAGTCGCGCGGCTTCATCTCTACGGTGACGCCGTTCTTACGGGTCTTTACGGTGGTAACGGCATGTTTCAGGTGAAAACGCATGCCGAGTTTCTTGAGGGAACGCATCAGTTCCTTACCGCAGTCGGCATCCATGCCGGGGATGATCCGGTCGAGGAATTCCACCACGTCGATTTCCGTGCCCAGGCGGGCGAATACAGATCCGAGTTCGAGGCCGATCACGCCGCCGCCGATGATGACCATTTTCTTGGGAACGCTCGTAATGTTCAGGGCTTCCGTGGAAGTGATCACCCGTTTCTTATCGTAGTTGAACGCTTCCGGCGTGATGGGTTTCGAGCCGGTAGCGATAATGGTGTTGCTGGTTTCGATCGGCTCGGTTGAGCCGTCTTTTTTGGTGATGAGGATCTTGCCCGGAGCCTCGAAGGAAGCGACGCCGTGGTGGACGTCGATCTTGTTCTTCTTCATCAGGAAATCGACGCCCTTGCAGGTCTGTTCGACCACTTCATTTTTGCGCTTGATCATCTGGGGCATGTCCACGGCCAGGTTTTTCAACTGGATGCCGTGCTCGGCAAAGGTTTCGTGGGCGTTGTGGTAGTGTTCCGAAGAATCGAGCAGCGCTTTGGAAGGAATGCAGCCGACATTGAGGCAAGTCCCTCCGAGGGTATCGTATTTTTCGATGATGGCTGTTTTCAGGCCGAGTTGCCCCGCCCGGATTGCGGCTACGTAGCCGCCGGGGCCCGAGCCGATTATCGTGAGATCGTATTTCATGGTTTGCCTGTTGTGATAGCTCCAACTAAAGAACCGCTAACCCGGCTTATCGTTTTTTATTGCGCCGGTTTTTTTTGCGGTTGCCGGAATTTTCGCCTTGCGGTCCGCCGGAGGCTTCGCCGCCGCCTTGTTTGGGCGGGTTATTGCGGGGAGGCCTGTCCTGTTGCGGTTTGCGCTGGTTTGTGCCGCCCTGTTTGTTGTTTTGCTGCGGTTTTTGCTGGTCTCCGCCGCCGGTTCTGCCGTCCTGGCTGGGCGGTCCTTTTTTCTTTTTCTTTTTCTTGCGCTTCCGCTTTTCGTCCGGCGGCAGTTCGATTGCGCCTGTTACGTCTTCAAAGTCGACTTCTTCGGTATCGCCGACCACAACGGTGGCGGCTTCGCCGAAGTTGACGGGTTTTTTGCCTTTGGCGTTCATTTCCTGGATCTCGCGGACGACTTCGGGCGCGAGGGCGTAGAAGGTGGTGCTCTTGTTCCGGCCTTCGAAGACGTAGAACATGAGTTTTTTGAAGATATCGGTTTTCACCAGGATCGCCCTGCCATCTTCCGTTTCGAGCCGGTCGGCGTTCTTAGGGAAGTGTTCGAGGGCATCCATGTAGGTGTCGAGCTCGTAGTTGAGGCAGCATTTGAGCCGGCCGCACTGGCCGGAGAGTTTTGCCTGATTGATGGCGAGGTTCTGGTACCTGGCGGCAGCGGTGGAAACGGATTTAAAATCGGTCAGCCAGGTGGAGCAGCACAGCTCCCGGCCGCAGGACCCGAGTCCGCCGATGCGGGCGGATTCCTGCCGTGCGCCGATCTGCCGCATTTCGATCTTGACCCGGAAGTCCTTGGCATAATGCCGGATGAGTTCCCGGAAATCGACCCTGCCGTCGGCGGTATAGTAGAAGGTGGCCTTTCGTTTGTCGCCCTGGTATTCCACATCGCCGATCTTCATGTCCAGGCCAAGGGTGCGTGCAATGGCTCTGGCCTGGATCATGGTGCCCCGTTCCAGTTCGCGGGCTTCATGCAGGCGTTCCATATCGCGTTCGTTGGCCCGGCGGATCACGCCCTGGGTGACGGCATTGTCGCTGACCTTCTTCTTTTTCATCTGCAGGCGGACCAATTCGCCTGAGAGGCTTACCTGGCCGATATCGTAGCCGGCGGTGGTTTCCACGACGACATTGTCGCCGGTGATGACCTGGTTGAATTCCGTCAGGCGGTAAAACCCTTTCCTGGCGCCGTTCTTGAAGCTCACTTCAATGATCTCAAAAGGAACGGCGTCTTCGATCTCGGCTGCGCTGATCCAGTCGTATGTATTCAGCCGGTTGCAGCCGCCGGAGGAGCAGCCGCAGGAGGCGCCGCAGCCGCCGGGTTTACCGTTTTGCGTACTTACCGTACAACCCAAACATCCCATTTTATCACTTTATTTCGCCAACGCCGCGATGGGCGTCTTTTGTTTCAAAATTTGGTTTACCTGAATGGACGCGTCCAGAAAAAGGATTTTAGGATGGGCGTTCCGTTCAATATGATATACGCATTCGGAAAACAAATGCGTCAGTTTTTCCAATTGTTCCAGGCCGATGATCGGGATCATTTTGCCTGCCGTTGACAGTTCTTCGCCGCGGAGCCGCACTTCGCTCTCGCCGGTAAATTTGAGGGCGAGGTATTCCCGGAGGAAGTGGAGGCCGTACAGGAGGAAGTTCTTCTGATTTTCCCGGCCGAGTGCCGCCAGTTTTTCCGACCAGTTGACCATTTCAACGCCGTGGCCGCGGAAGCATTTGCGCAGCCATTCTATGAACAATTTGGCGTTGTCGCCTTCCTGGCGGGCAGCCATCTGGATCGCTTCGTTGAAATTTCCGTTGGCCAGCCGGGCGATGGCCTGGGCTTCTGTTCCTGCTGCGAGCCCCCTGTCCTGCAGGCCGCCGGCAACGGCTTCATCGGATAAGGGCGGAACCTTGATCAGCTGGCACCGGGACAGAATGGTGGGCAGGATCAGTTCCGTATTTTCGGAGACCATCAGGAAAAGCGTGTTCTCCGGCGGCTCCTCCACCAGTTTCAGGAGCCGGTTTCCTTCCTTGCCCAGGTATTCGGGCAACCACATCAGGAGGATCTTGTAATTGTCCTCGAAAGACTTCAGGCTGAGCTTGTGGATGATGCGGTTGCACTCTTCCTTGTTGATGTTGCCTTGTTTGTTCTCGGCGCCGATCAGTTGCAGCCAGTCGTTGGCCTCCAGGTAGGGATTCTGGGCCAAAGCGGCCCGCCACTGGACGAGGTGATCGTCGCTGGTGACGTTGGCGCCGGTAACCGGAAAGGAAAAGTGCAGGTCGGGGTGGATCATTCGCGAAGACCTGCGGCAATTGGCGCATTCGCCGCATGCGTCATCGGGCCGGCGGTCGGTGCAAAGCACGTACTGCGCAAAGGCCAGCGCCAGGGCCAGGCTGCCCCCGCCGGGTGAGCCGTACAACAGAACGGCGTGCGGCAGCCGGTCGCCTTCGACCATCTGCCGGGCCAGCTGTTTCGCCTCGCGTTGCCCGATCACTTCGCTGAATAACATTTCCCTAGCATTTAGGCATATTGAGAAGCCGGAGGAGGGAAAAAGGAGAGCTATTTATTCACCGGAAGAAATCCAGTTCAGAACAGATTCATCAAAAGGACTCGTATTTGAAGGCAGGCAATTGACCAGGCGACCGTTCTCATCCAGCAGGAATTTCCAGAAATTCCACTGTACTTCGCAATCCATGACGCCGTTGGCCTTTTTTGCGGTCAACCAGGCGTACACCGGATGTGTGTCCGGCGCTTTGATATGAATTTTGACGGTCAACGGAAATGAAACGCCGTAGTGCCTTGTGCAAAAGGCTTTTATTTCCGCATGAGTGCCCGGTTCCTGTCCGCCGAAATCATTTGAAGGGAACCCGACGATGGCCAGGCGATCTCCGAATGTTTCGTACAGTTCCTGCAACTGTTGATATTGAGGGGTAAAACCGCATTCCGAAGCGACATTTACCACCATGATCTTTTTGCCTTTAAAATCGGCAAAATTTATAGTCCCACCGTCGATTCCTTCGACTGAAAATTGGTGAATAACACTCACTATTGTACCCTTTCAGGCTTTTCAACGGGTAAAGTTAGTAATAATTTTTCTAAATAAGGTACACTCCAAATTCCGGCAGTCAACCAACCTTCTTCAATTTTGTTTCCAAAGCTGGACTGACCAAAGACCCGGATATGAGAATTGCTGCCTTCAGACGTGCCCACTTCAATGCCGCGCACCGGTTGTTCAACCCCGCGTGGTCCGAAGAAAAGAACCAGGAAGTTTTCGGGCTTTGCAATAATCCGAATTACCACGGCCATAATTACGAAGTGGAAGTGAAGGTAATCGGAGAAACCGACCCGGAGACCGGCTATCTGATCGACCTCAAGGACCTGAAGCAGATCATTTACGAAGAAGTTGAACAGCGGTTCGATCACAAAAACCTGAACCTGGACACTGAGGCGTTCAAAAACCTGAATCCGACCGCCGAGCATATCTGTTTTGTGATCTGGCAACTGCTGCGGGCCCGGCTGGACGACCGCTACGAACTGGTAGTCCGCTTGTATGAAACCCCCAGAAACTACGTAGAGTATCCTGCCTGACGGGATTCCTTCCTTTTCCATTAGGCTTCCTCCGGACAGGAAGTTATCTTTGCCGCTTATTTCAAAATCATCAGTCTCATTGAATAAGGAAGAACTGGTCTTCACGCTGGCGGTGGCCGCCACAACCGCCGGATATCTGGCCTATTATTTTCTGGGGCATGCCGAAGGCGTGATCCGCCGTCTGAATGCCGGATGTGACGAACGGCGTTCGGCTATTCGCAAGGTCGTCTTCCAGCGGTTGGCCGGCGTTGTTTTCCTGGGTTTGTTCCCGGTTGCAGTCATGTTCCTCTTTTTGCCGCCTGATCTCCTCCGGGGCCTTGGGCTGGGGTTGACCCGCCCGGGGCAAACGCTGTTGTGGTCGGCGGGGCTCTCCGCCCTCGTGATTGCGCTCAATTTTTTCAATGCGCGCAAGCCTTCCAATCTGGAAATGTACCCGCAGATCCGGATCACGGACTGGACGTACGGCGACCTCGCCGTCAGCGGCCTGACCTGGGCGCTTTACCTGCTGGCCTACGAGATCCTGTTTCGCGGCATCCTCTTCGTGCCGCTGGCGCCTGTGATCGGGCTGGTACCGGCGGTGACCCTGAACGCAGCCGTTTACGCGCTGGCGCACCTGCCGAAGGGGATGAAAGAGTCGGTCGGGGCTATCCCTTTCGGCATTGTCGTTTGTCTGATCACCTGGTCGACGGGCAATATCTGGACGGCTTTTTGGGTACACGCGGCGATGGCTTTGAGCAATGAATGGCTTTCTCTATATTTCCACCCTGAAATGAAATTACAATGAAAGTGCTGGTAACGGGCTCAACGGGTTACGTGGGCGTACCGCTGGTGAGGCGACTTGCCGAAGAGGGCTTTGAAGTGCACGCGCTGGCGCGCACGCCAGGCGAAGACCGGGAACATCCCGGGGTCCGGACCTTCAAGGGCGATGTGCTCGATACCGACAGCCTGGAGGCCGCCGTTGCCGGTTGCGAGGCCGTCTACCATCTGGCCGCCTACGCGGGAGTATGGGCCAAGGACCCCGACCGGTTCCGGCTGGTGAATGTGGAGGGGACGCGCAACGTGTTCAATGCAGCCGCTGAAGCCGGCGTAAAGCGGGTGGTTGTCACTTCTACAGGCGGCGTTATGGGGCATTCGCCCGCTGACGGCAGGGCTGTGGACGAACAAACCTACGACAATCCGCCGCTCGCTTCCTGGTACGAAAAATCGAAGCTGGCGGCTGAAAATCTGGCTTTTTCCTACCAGAAGAAAGGCCTGAAAGTCGTGGTGGTCAATCCGACCCGGATCTTCGGCCCCGGGCCGCTGAATGAGAGCAATTCCGTTACGAAACTCATCAAGCAGTTCAATGACGGCAAGTGGCGGTTTATCCCCGGCGACGGAGAAAGCGTCGGCAATTACGTCTACCTCGACGACGTGGTAGACGGCCATATCCTGGCGATGGAGAAGGGGACATCCGGCGAGCGGTATATCCTCGGCGGGACGAACGTTTCCTACAATCAGCTGTTCAGCCTGTTGCGGGAAGTGACCGGGAGCCGGCAGCGGTTGTTCCATACGCCGCTGGCGCCCATGCTCCTCTTTTCGCGACTGGAGCTGCTGAAGGCCCGGCTTACGGGAAAAAAACCCCTTATCGTCCCCGAATTTGTGCATAAACTGACCAAAAACTGGAGCATGAGCATCGAAAAGGCCAGAAAAGAGCTGGGGTATTCCCCGATGGTCTTTGAGGACGCCGTGCAGATGACCTTGAATTGGATTAAACAAAATACCTGAACAATTCTTGCAAATGGACAACGGAACGAAAAAACTGACCGCGCTCATCACCGGGGCATCCGGTGGCATCGGTCTGGAACTGGCCAGGCTCATGGCCAAAGACGGCATCCACCTGGTGCTGGCCGATATCCGGGAGAAAGAACTGACCGAAGCCAGGGAGCTTCTCCACAAAGTCAATCCGGGCATTGAGATATCGACCATCCAGCTGGACCTCGCCCGGCAGGAAGCTGCCGAAGACCTGTACAACAGCGTAGCTGAACAGGGGAAGGTCATTGACATTCTGGTGAACAACGCGGGGTTCGGCATATTCGGCTCATTCGCTGAAACGGATTGGGTGCGTGAAGGCAAACTGCTGAATCTGCATATCCTGACCCTGACGCACCTCTCCAAATTGTTCCTGCAAGGCATGACGGAGCGCCGGCTCGGGTACATTTTGAATGTCTCATCGGTTGCCGGCTTCCAGCCCAGCCCGCTGATGGCCGTCTATAATGCCAGCAAGGCCTACGTGCTGTCTTTTTCGGAGGCGATCGCCAACGAACTGAAAGGTACCGGGGTTTTGGTGACCGTGTTATGTCCCGGACTGACGCGCACCGGTTTTCAGGCAACGGTCGGTGTGGGCAAACCGGAAATGACGGCGAGCAGCTGGTTCAGCTCTTCGGCTGAGGAGGTAGCGGTATGCGGATACAACGCCCTGATGAGGGGCAAGACGGTGGCCATTCCGGGCCCGGTTAATTTTGTCCTGGCGCATGCGCACCGCTTTTTTCCGCGCGGTACGGTTACCCGTCTGGTGCGGAAAGTACAGGAGAAGAACAGGAGTTTTGTCAGGAAGGGGAATACCGGTCTTCAAGAAACCGCCGACAGGTCTCTTCAATAGACCTTTCGAGGGGGATAAAGTCCATGTTGAGCTGGCTGCGGATCTTTTCGTTGGAGAAATGATATTGTTTTGCCGCCGAGGCCACTGTGGCTTTGGTGATTTGCGGCGGTTTGCCGGACAGCTTGCTGGCAACCCAATCGGCCCGCCAGGCGAATTCTCCCATGAATCCGGGAACTTTGATGGCTGGTCGCCGGCGGTTGAGGTTATCGGCGATCAGGTCAAAGAGCCGCTTGTAGGGCAGGTTTTCGGCGGATACGATGAAGCGCTCGCCGTGGATATGGCTTTCGGTGAGCGAAACGGCCGCCTTGGCAACGTCCCTTACATCCACAAAAGCATTCGAGCCTGAGGAATAGAACGGGAATCCGTTCCAGACGGCCTGGATGAGGCGGGAGCTGCTGCGGGACCAATCGCCGGGGCCGATGACGATAACGGGGTTGATGACGACCGTTTCGAGCCCTTGTCCGGCAATCTGCCAGACCCGTTGTTCGGCTTCGTATTTGCTGACCGCATAATCGGACAGGTCATCGGTGGTCACCCAGGGGGTATCTTCGTTTATGTATCCGCTCACGCCTTCGGGTTTTCCGAGGGAAGCGGAGGAACTCACGAAACAAAATTTCCTGACGCCCCCGCGAAGGCTCAGCGAGGCGATGAGATCGGTGCCGCCAACATTGATGTCGAACAGTTTGAGGCGATCTTTGGGGTCAAAAGATACCATAGCGGCGCTGTGGTAAACGACCTCAACTCCCCGAAGCGCTTTGCGCAAAAAGTCAGGTGAATTCAGATTACCGTCGACCCATTCCACATCGGCCCAGGCTTGTCCGGGATCTTTGTGATAATACCCGAATACCTTTTTAACCGTGCTCAGGTCAGAATGCTTTCTTTTTAAAGCACGGATTTTTTTCCCTTTACCCGCCAGATCTGATAACAAATGGGCGCCGACCAATCCTGAACCCCCTGTGACAAACACAGATGCCTGTTTAGGGCTGAAGGCTTGATCCATATCTACTTTTCATCATTAAGCACTTGTATAACACCTGGAACGGTATGGACGGTTGTATGGTGCAGGCCCGTTTCTGCTTCTTTTGAATAAATTGAGGAAATAATCGGTACGCCGATGCTTTTGGGAATGGCTTTCATCAATATGCCGCTGATCTTGTTGACGACCCCCGGGATGATCACCGGTTTCCGGTCGAGGGTCTGGGCCAGCGCGATCTTTGCCGCGGTTTCGGGCTCCAGAACGATCATGCGGCCGAAAAAGCCTTGTTTTTTGATGCGCTCTGTCACGGAAGAATTGGTCCTCAGCGGCCCCGGCATCAGTACGCTGACGTGAACGTTGGTGCCGCGGAGCTCCTGCCGCAAGCCACGGGAGAAGGAATAAATGAATGCCTTCGAAGCCGAGTAGACGGTCTTATAAGCGGAAGGCATCAGCGAAATAATGCTGGAAACATTGAGGATATAGGCTTTTTCGTGGGTTTTCAGTTCGTTCAGCAGGTGGAAGGTCATCATGCCGGTGACCCGCACGTTCAGCTTGATCATGCTGTCGAAGTAGGCCGGGTGCATCTGGTCGAGTGCGCGCGTGCAGCCGATGCCGGCATTGTTGATCAGGAAATTGACCCGGAAATTTCCGGATACCCACTGCAACAGGTCTTCCAGACATTTTTCCCTGGTCAGGTCTGTTTCATAATGGGCTACGTCTACGCCATATTCCTGCGAAATCCATGCGCTGGTTTCCGGCAAACCTTCGTTGGGTAATGCTACCAGGATCAGGTTTTGATTTCTGGCTGCGCATTCCAACGCTAAGGCCTTGCCCAGTCCGGCACTGGCGCCGGTGATCAGCGTATAAGCTTTTACAGCCTGGTGTTCGTTTGTCATAAAGCAGCTTTTAGGTTAGCGGAACGGATGCAAAGGTAGAAGTCTTGGCAGGTTTTTGGGGTTATGAATGTGTTAATCGCGGTGTTAAATATATTTATTTATTGTTAAAACGAAGATTGTCAGTCGATTCGGTGTTTGTTGTCAGCGGAAATATTGCCGACCGTCCATTCGATCCGCGCGACAAAATCGCTTTGTCTAACGTGGCAATCCTGCTTTGAACAGATCTTGCAGGAGAACGGCAGGCAACCGTCGGTGTGCACAAATAGCTCCACATTGTCGCCGAAATTATCCCTGACCAACCTGCCCAGTTTGTCCACCTGTTCATGGGCTTGGTGGACATTGAAGTACCAGGGCGCGGTCAGGTGGCAGTCCATATGCAGCACGCTGCCGTATTTGATCACCCGCAGGTTGTGGAGGTCGATCCAGTTCTCCTGTCTGTTTTCCTGCAAAACGGCAACGATCTCCCGGAGCAATTCTTCGTCCGCCTCATCCATGATGCCGGCCAGCGAACTGCGAATGATGCCGTATCCCATCACCATGATGATGCCGGCAAACAGGAGGGCGACAGCGCTGTCGAGCCAGGCAATGCCGGTTATTCTGATCACCAACAGCCCCAGAATGATCCCGACTGTGGAATACGTATCCGATTGCAGGTGTTTGCCGCTGGAAACCAGCGCCGGCGATTTGTTCCTGCCGCCCAACCGGACAGCCCAGAATCCGACCAGGTAATTGACGGCGGCGGTCGCACTGATGAGGAGTATGCCGAAATCGAGTTGCTGCAGCGCATGCGGGTGCCGCAGGTTGATGATGGCTTCGTAAACGATGATCAGCCCGGCCACAGAGATGAGCACGCCCTCGATTGCTGCCGAGATGAATTCGATTTTTCCGTGTCCGTAGGGGTGGTTTTCGTCCCTGGGTTTTGCGGATAGGTAGAGGCTGTACAGGCCCAGGAAGGCGGTAAAGATGTTCACGGTACTTTCCAGCGCATCCGTCAGAATCGAAACGGAGCCGGTCATATACCATGCGCTGATCTTTATCCCGAAAAGGATCACACTGGTGAAGGTAATGATCCGTTGAAATTTCAGATTTTGTCCGGAGGCGGTCATGTGCTGGATTGAACGGCAAAGATAGAAGTGTCTGCCCGGATTTTCAAAATATGTCAACCCGGTGAACGCCGGTTCGGGGAAAGCGGCTCAAAGATCGAGCAACCGGAGTTGAACGGAGGTCTTGAGTTCGGAAGCCGCTCCGCCGAAATAGGCGCCGCTGAGCGGGGCGGTCAGTTGCGGATGAACGGAAGCCGCCAGCGCGACATGATTGGCGGTGACCGGGCTGCCGAGGGTCGGGTCGAATCCGCGCCAGCCGGCGCCGGGCAGGTAAACCTCGACCCATGCGTGCAGGTCGTGATTGGAAATATCCTCAGTGCTCCAGGCGTACCCGCTCACAAAACGTGCCGCGAGGCCCACATGCTGACAGGCCGCGACCATCAGCCAGCTCAAATCGCGGCAGGACCCGCGGCGGGCAACCAGCGTCTCTTCCGGCGGGTGGGGCGGGCCTTTTTCCCGGGCGGCGTAGGTGAATTCTTTTTTCAGCCGCTCGCAAACCATCAGCAAAAAATCCAGGGTTTGGCTGCCGGCTTCGGTCCGGATGGCCGATGCCCATTCGGCAACCATGCCTTTGGGCGGATGCGACGGGAAATACGGACTGAGCGGCTGCAGCAACTGATCGGGATAGACGATCGGCAGGCGGACCGTTTCAAACGGGTAAATCAGAAAATCAAAGGGATTGTATTGCCGGCTTTCCACCCTCAGATCCTGGTCTATCACCAGGTGTTCTGCCAGGCCTTCGAAATACACCCAGTGGGCGGTATTCCCTTCTGCGTCCAGCGCGCTGAACTGCTTGTACGGCATTGGGGAGATGGACAGCTGGTGGTGGACCAGCCGCTGGTTATGGCTCAGCCGGGGAAACAAGTGGAGGCGCTGGGGCCCCAATGTTACCGGAATAGGGTAATGATAGGCAAGACGGTGATGGATATGAATCAGCAGTGGTTTCTGATTTTTGCATTGAATAATTGCGTTTCGGTCAGACCTTCATCAAGAGGTCTTCGATCCAGGTGTCTTCCAGCTGGTTGATGGACTCGCTCAGCAGCCGGTTCCAGTTTCGCGAAACGGGCTCCATCTCTTCGCGTGTCAGGCGTTGCTGGATCACGTTGAAACTGTTGCGGTCGTACAGGGTAACGTCTATCGGGTAGTCGACGTCATTGACGCTGACCTTGGTGGCGTCGAAGGACAAAAATCCCAGTTTCAGCGCCTCGCTGATGCTGGAGTGATAGGTCAGGTTGCGGTACAGCAGCGGCTTCCCGTATCCGGTATTGCCGATGATGACAAAAGGGGAGCTTTCTCCGATCTCGATCCAGTTGCCTTCCGGGTACAGCAGGAACAGCTTGTGTTCTTCATCGTCTTCGCATTGCCCGCCGACAATGGCGTGCAGGTTGAAATCGAGCCCGCCTTCGTGCAGGGCTGTTTTGTCTTCTTCCGCCACCCGCCTGACCTGACGGGCCAGCCCGTTGACGGCTTTGTACATTTTATTGAAATGGTCGTCGTTCTCGCCGATCTCTTCCTGAAAATACGTAATGGCCTTATCCCGTACGGACCGCAGCCCGGAAGTCATAACGAAAAAAGAATGGTTTTTCATTTGGTGAACGCTGACTTTGCGGGCAGAGGACACCTCCGTCCCCGAGGTAATGCGCGTATCAGAGATGCCGACCAGGCCTGTTTTGGTTTTTATGCCGAGGCAGTATGTCATTGTGCATTTGTTTATTGCTCGCCCGTTCCGGCGGATTCGCTAACGGGCTTCAGGGCAAAATAGGCGTCGAAGACGGCGTCTCCGACCTTGTTAAGACTCAATTGAAAATTATCCAGGTATTCATGCAATCCAAATACAAAAATATCATTTACGTCGCTATATTCAAGGTGCGACAACAGTTTGCCCAACAATTTTACGGCCGGCCGGCCGAGGGGCGCATCGCTTTGGATCTTCTTCAGGGACAATTCGGCCTGTTGCAGGCAGTAGTAGATCGACCTGGGAAATTCGCGGCCCAGCACCAGGAATTCCACGATTTCCGAAGGATTGATGGAGCGATGCGTTTGCCGGTACATGTTGAAGGCGCTGACCGATTTGAGGACGGCCGACCACTGCAACTGATCGTAGTTGCTGCCGACGAAATCCGTTTCCGGCAACAGGATGAAATATTTCACATCGATGAACCTCGAGGTTTTGTCGGCGCGCTCGATATACCGTCCCAGCCGGCCGAAATGCCACCCTTCGTTCCGGGTAATGGTGGAATCGATAATGCCGAAAAACAACTGGCTGCCCATTTTGACCTCGCTGAAAAAATCCTGCCAGTTGTCCATGTTCCACTTTTTCTTGCCGGACAATTCCCTGATCCGGTGGTAGAACTGGTTGAGATGCTCCCACATTTCCTTGGAGATGATCTCCCGGATGCTGCGGGCATTCTCCCGGGCCTTGTACAGGCAACTCAGCACCGCATTCGGGTTGTTGGGGTCGAAGCTGATAAACCGCAGTACGTTTTCCGGCGCAGGCTTGTCATAGTGCTTGTAAAAAAGGTGGTTGTCGCCCGACGCCAGCAGCATGGGTTCCCATTGCTGCTGCCCGCCCGGCGGCAGGTCCAGGATCAGGTTAAAGGTCACCCCCATGAACCGGGCGTAATTCTCCGCCCGTTCAACGTATCGGTTCATCCAGTAGATCGAGTTCGCAACGCGGCTTAACATTTGTAATGTTTTTAAGTCGTAAGTACCGACGCATAATCATGCGTCGAAGTCATAACGGCCGTTTCTCGTATGTAGCGCCCCAGGCACGAAAACGGACCGCATCCGGTTCCTGGCACCCAGTCTCCAGTTCCCAGTCTCCAGTCTCCAGCCCCCAGCATCAAGTCTCCAGTTCCCAGTCTCCAGTCTCCAGTCTCCAGTCTCCAGCCCCCAGCATCAAGTCTCCAGTTCCCAGCATCAAGTCTCCAGTTCCCAGTCTCCAGTCTCCAGCATCAAGTCTCCAGCCCCCGGCATCAATCCAACACCCAGGTATCCTTACTCCCGCCCCCCTGCGAAGAATTCACCACCAGGGATCCTTTCCGCAGTGCTACCCGGGTCAGTCCGCCGGGGATCACCTCCACTTTTTCGCCGTACAGGATATAGGGGCGCAGGTCCACATGCCGGCCTTCGAAGTCTTCTTCCACGATGGTCGGCACCCGGGAGAGGGAGATGGTGGGCTGGGCGATATAATTCCGGGGGTTGTTTTGAATCCGCTTCCGGAATTCCGAACATTCGTCTTTGGTCGATTTCGGGCCGATCAGCATGCCGTAGCCGCCGGCTTCATTGGCTTCCTTCACCACCAGTTGTTCGATATTGTCGAGGACGTATTTGCAGTCTTCCTTTTCCTCACAGATATAGGTGTGCACGTTGTTCAGCAGCGGCTCCTCATCGAGGTAATACCGGATGATGCGCGGCACGTAGGCGTACACCACCTTGTCGTCGGCTATGCCGGTGCCGGGGGCGTTGGCCAGCGCGATCCTGCCGGACTTGTACACGTCGAAGATCCCGTCGACGCCGATCAGCGACTGGGGGTTGAAGGCTTTGGCGTCGAGGAAGGTATCGTCGATGCGCCGGTAGATGACGTCGACCGTTTCAAAGCCCTTGGTCGTCCGCATTTTGACCCGCCCGTTGCTTACGATCAGGTCGCTGCTTTCCACCAGTTCGACCCCCATTTGCTGGGCCAGGTACGAATGCTCGAAATAGGCGGAATTGTAGATGCCCGGGGTCAGCACGACGACCCTGGGGTTGCTCTTGCCGCTGATGTACTGGAGCATTTCCAGCAGGCGGATGGGATAGTTGGACACGTGCTGGATGTCCATTCTTTCAAAGATCTGCGGATAGGATTTTTTCAGGATTTCCCGGTTTTCGAGCATGTAGGATACGCCCGACGGGCAGCGGAGGTTGTCCTCGAGCACCAGGAATTCCCCCTTGTCGTCCCGGATCAGGTCGGTACCGGTGATATGACACCACCGGTCTTTGGGCGGCTTCAGACCCATGCAGGGCTTGAGGAACCCTTTGCTCGATTCCACGACGTGGCGGGGGATGACCCCGTCCTTGAGGATGCGCTGTTCGTTGTAGACGTCGTCAATGAACAGGTTCAGTGCGGTCACCCGTTGGATCAGCCCTTTTTCCAGCGCGGTCCATTCTTTTTTCGCGATGATCCTGGGGATGATGTCGATGGGCATGATCCGCTCGATGCCCTGGCCTTCGGAGTAGACGTTGAACGTGATCCCCATGGAATGCAGGGTGCGTTCGGCGGCGTGCTGCTTGTCGAGGAGTTCTTCCTTCGACATGCGTTCAAGTTCTTCCCGAAAAGTCTCGTAGCCTTCCCGGGTTTTTCCATTCAGGAAGAACATTTCGTCGAAGAACATACCAATGTCATAACCGTCAAATGAATTGAGTTTCATAGGCGCGTGGATTGAATCCTGAAAAAAAGACCTTGAGATTGGTTCTATGCAGGAAAGGGAGCAATCATTACCGACTCAATATAAGCCGATCACCGGAGAAAAACAAGCCTTGCCGACTTTTTTTATGAAGCCGATCCGCTGCTGAACAGTTTTTTCCAGCCGAAACGCACGACCAGCAGCAACCCGACAAACACCAGCAGGGCCTGCTCGAACCGGGCGCTGACAAACACCCAGAAGTGGGTCCGGTCGAGCCCCCACATGATCAGCAGGGTGGCCGTGATCATCATGATGAGCCCGGAAAGTTTGTCGAAACCGGGAATGGCGTCCAGGTTCACGTTCCTTTTGATGATGAACAGGGTAAGGACCATGGACAGGATGGGCAGGATCTGGGTATAGATATCCGTCTGGAGGATGCTGCGCTTTTCGAACAGGAACATGTACACGTCCAGCGTTACGGAAAAGATGCCGGGTACGCAAACCAGGTAGACCAGCGTGGAGTACAGGTATTTCCACGGCGTCAGGTGGCCTTCGCCTTTACCCATGAACCCCGCCAGGGCAGCCGTCAGCGGCAGCAGCGTAAAATAGAAAATGATGTATTGCGGGTGTGCCGCCAATTGGTCGAACAGTTCCTGCAGGGTCATAATTTGCCGGATTTATGGAGCAAATATTGGATTTTCCTGTAAGATTACAAAGCAATTGATTTGATTGATCCGATTAATTCCACCGCCCGCCGAAGCTTCAGCGTAGGAGGGGATTAATTTGATTTTAGGCGTCCGCCGTTTGGTCAGCATAATCGAAACATTCGGCTTAATCGACATAATCGGTACAATTTAAATAAAGGATCGATTCCTCACTTCCTCCCTTCCTCAGTTCCTCAGTTCCTCGATTCCTCGATTCCTCGATTCCTCACTTCCTCACTTCCTCACTTCCTCACTTCCTCAGTTCCTCGATTCCTCGATTCCTCAACTCCTCAACTCCTCAACTCCTCCGCAAACCCCAGCAACTCCCCTTCCGCGAACGGCTTGCCCATCAGCTGGATGCCGATCGGGAGGCCGTTCTCATGGACGCCGGCCGGGAGTGCGATCGCCGGTATTCCCGCCAGGTTGGCCTGCACCGTGAAGATATCCGCGAGGTACATGGCCAGCGGGTCGTCCACGGTTTCGTTGAGGCGCCAGGCCGTACCGGGGGCGGCGGGCAGGAAGATGAAGTCGTAGTGGTCCAGGATCTTCATGGTGGCATCCCGGATGAGGCGGCGCGCCTGTTGGGCTTTGCCGTAGTAGGCGTCGTAGTAGCCCGCGCTGAGCACGAAGGCGCCCAGCATGATCCGGCGTTTCACTTCTGCGCCGAAGCCTTCCGTGCGGGAGCGGGTATAGGTCTCCAGGAGGTTGCGGGCATTGGGACTGCGGTAGCCGTAGCGGATGCCGTCGTAGCGCGAGAGGTTGGATGAGGCCTCGGCGGTGGTGAGCACGTAGTAGGTCGGGATGATGTATTCGAGCAGCGGGAATTCCACCGGCTCCACGGTATGCCCTTGCGCGCGCGCCTGTTCGATCCAGGCTTCGCAGGCCGCCTTGATGCCGGGGTCGAGACCGGGGTGTTCCATGGCCTCCCGGAAATAGGCCAGGCGCGCGGGCCGGCCGAAGGAAAGTTGTTCGGAATAGGCGGGCACGGGTTTGCGGCTTGCGGTACCGTCGTAATCATCCGGGCCGGCCATGATCTCCAGGAGCAGGGCGGCGTCATGGGTGTTGTGCGACAGGATGCCGATCTGGTCGAAGGAGGAGCCGTAGGCCAGGAGCCCGTGCCGCGATATGCGCCCGTAAGTGGGTTTCAGTCCGATGACCCCGCAGAAGGCCGCAGGCTGCCGTACCGATCCGCCCGTATCGGAGCCGAGGCTGGCCAGGCAGGTTTCCGCCTGCACCGCTACCGCCGATCCGCCCGAGGAGCCGCCGGGGATATAGTCCGGATCGGCGGCGTTGCGGGTGGGGCCGTAGCAGGAGGTTTCGGTGGTGGAGCCCATGGCGAATTCGTCGCAATTGACCCGCCCGATGATGATGGCGTCTTCCGCCAGGATGCGCTCCACCGCCGTGGAAGAGAACAGCGACCGGTAGCCCGACAGGATATGGGAGCCCGCGGTGACGAGGTGGTCCTTATAGCAGATCACGTCCTTGATGGAGAGGACCATGCCGGCCAGGCGGCCCGTACTTTCACCGGCTTGCCGTTTTTGGTCCAGTTCGCGCGCTTTCCGGCGGGCTTCCTCTGCGAATACCTCGATATAGATATTGAGGTGCCGGGTGGTTTCGATCCGGTCGAGGTAGTGTTCGACCAGGTCGGTGCAGGACAGCGTTCCGGCGCTGAGGGCCTGTTGAATGGCGGATAATGATTGCGGCGTTTGCATGGTGGTATGGCTTGGTGAAGCGTAGCTGCAAAGGTGGGGAGAAAGATTGGGATTTTTTAGGGAGGGGGTTGGTTAAGTGGTTTATGGTTGTTTGTGTGGGTTTATTGTTGTTGGATTGGCAGGAGAACGGATAATGCGTGTGTAAACGGTTACAAACGGCATTAAACGGCTGGTAAACGGGTAGCGGGTGATTACGGAGTTCATTTGGGTTTGTTATCGTCTATGGTTGTTTGAGACATATTCAGCGGGAGGGTTGGAGACTGTTCAAAAAAGTGGTTCTCACACAAAGCTTTGATTTTCATCACGCTGCGCGCGCTAAAAATCGGGTTGACACAAAATTCTGAACGGTCTCGCGAAGCATTTTGGAACGCCGGTTGTAAGGAAATTCCGGCAGCACCCAGTAGGAAACTACGACGAACGCTCCCGGCGAGGGTCCGGCATTAGCAGGTGGGCCGTTTAAAAATTGACCGTAATGCAGTGGCCGCACGGAATACTGTTTGAGCCCGACCCAAAAAATCAAGGCAAAGACAGATGCCACGCAATCAAAAACACCAGGCACAAGCCAGGACCTGAAGGCGAGTTTATTCCGTGCAACGGAATGGAGGGCGATTTTAGGCACAGATGCGTAGCCGGGCTTTTTCTTTGGTTACTTTCTTTTGGGCGCCAAAAGAAAGTGACAAGATTAAAGGCAGAAAGGGGAAATGCAAAATGTAAAGGAAAAAATGCGAAATGTAAAAGTGGCGGCCGTGCATTTTGAGATCGCCCTTGTAAGGAAATTCCGGGAATATCCGGCACCAATTTAAAACGAGCGATCCCGGCGAGGGCCCGGCCTCAGCAGATGGGCCGTTAAGAAATTGGCTGCAATGCAGTGGCCGCACGGAATACGGTTTGAGCCGGGAGCGGATTTGCCGGAGCGGATAGAAATGCCTAAAAAAGAACCTCCGGTTGATAAGGATCGGTTTGAACCGGCGAAATATGAGGATGTCGTGACGGCGCTGGAGGAGGTGTTGTTGTTGAAGCGGTATAGTGGGCGGAGCGTGCAAAAACTGTTTACCAAGGCCAAATCGCGCGCTGACATAAATCCTTACGCCACAGTACATACATTGAGGCATTCGTTTGCCACGCATTTGCTCGAAAATGGTGTGGATTTGAGGTATATCCAGGAATTGCTTGGACACGAAAGCAGTAAAACCACGGAGATTTATACGCATTTAACCCACACGGGATGGGCAAAGGTCAAAAGCCCGATAGAAGACTTGGATATTTAATTGAATGTAGGCCATAAATTTTTGTCTGGGAGTTATTGCAAGAGAAAAAATAGCATTAACTTAGCCTGTAATAACTGAACCTGTTATGGCCTATATAGAAACTTATCGTACAATGCCCTTGTTTTTGGTACCGCCGAAAGCAGGGGCATTGTGGCTTATGGGGATATTCCCGCACCAGCGGGTATTGAAAAGCGACGTTCGGATTTCAATACCCGGTGGTTCGGGAGTACAATAGTTGAACTAAACCGCAAGCGGTAGACTGCCTCGGGAAA
>CALMYQ010000239.1 GCA_937873655.1 uncultured Lewinella sp.
GGTCAACCGGAGCTTGATAGTTTTGGGACCACTGAGGGCACTCAGGACACTAAGGACCAAGAATCTGGCAATCTGTTGGGTAAGATAGGGAGATTATTCGGGGGTATTAAGGTCAACCGGAGCTTGATAGTTTTGGGACCACTGAGGGCACTCAGGACACTAAGGGCCAAGAATCTGGCAATCTGTTGGAGTAGACCTCGATTCCTCGATTCCTCCTCCGACCGCCGTAGCCTTGGCGGAGGTGGTAATTCCTCCATTCCTCCCCCCTCAAACCACCACCCCAACTCCAACCGTATTATTGCTCCCCTCATCAATGAGGATGAACGCGCCGTTGTGCTTGTTCTCCCGGAACCGGTCGGTAAAAACAGGCTTCGCCGTCTTGATGGAGATGCCGCCGATCTGGTTGAGACCGATCTCCTCGGCGCCTTCGATGATGCTGTAGTTCTGGATATCCACAATATGCGACAATTGGACGACCCTGGCCTTTACCCGGTTCTGGCCGTGCTGCAGGAGATAGTTCCGGCCCGCGCGCAACGGAGCGCTGTCCAGCCAGCAAATGCGGGCTTCCAGGTCTTTTACAGCGGTTACAGCGTCTTCCTTGCGTACCAGCATATCGCCGCGGCTCAGGTCGATCTCGTCCTTGAGGGTGATCACGGCGCTTTGGCCGGCCTCTGCCCGGTCAACCGGATCCTGGTAGGCGTAAATGTGGTCAATTTCGCTTTCCTGCATCGAGGGATAGGCCACCACCCGGTCTCCTGCCTTGAAAACGCCGCTGGCTACCTTACCCGCAAATCCCCTGAAATCGGGAAACGCCTCCGATTTGGGCCGGATGACATATTGCACCGGGAACCGGGACGGGAGGTGGTTTTCGCCGGCATGCCATTCTATGTTTTCCAGGTAGTCGAGGAGGAAAGGCCCGTTGTACCACGGCATCTCTACCGACGGTTTGGAAATATTCTCACCATAGAGGGACGAAACAGGAATAAAGGTGATCTCCTGCTCGGGCAATTCTTGTCCGCCAAGCAACTCCTGAAATTCCCGGCGGATGCTGTTGAACTGGTTTTCGGAATAGTTCACCAGGTCCATCTTGTTGATGCAGACCGCCACATGCGGGATTCGCAGCAACTGCGTGATGTAATAATGCCGGTAGGTCTGCTCCACGATCCCGTTGCGGGCGTCGATCAGGATGATGGCCACCTGCGCCGTACTGGCGCCGGTGATCATGTTCCGGGTATATTCGAAATGGCCCGGCGTATCGGCAATGATATATTTGCGGTTGCGTGTGGAAAAATAAATATGCGCCACATCGATGGTGATGCCCTGCTCGCGTTCGGCTATGAGCCCGTCAGTCAACAGCGAAAGATCCACATGCTCCAACCCCAGCCGGCGGCTGGCCCGCTCGATGGCTTCGAGCTTGTCCTGGGTTACGCTGTTGGTTTCATACAGAAGCCGGCCGATGAGCGTGCTTTTGCCGTCATCTACGCTGCCTGCCGTTGCAATTCTCAAGATATCCATGGTATTGAATTATCGTTTGTTGTTGTTTGTTGTTGCTCCGCCCGCCATAGCCTCGGCGTAGGCGGGTTTATTGTTGTTTGTTGTTGTTAAGCGGCCCAACCACCATAAACCACCATAAACCACCATAAACCACCATAAACCATCATAAACCATCATAATCACCTACCCCCAGAACGACCGCATGATCAGTCGTACGCTCCACAGGATGACCACCACGCCTACGCAGATCATCATGGTCTTGGCGGGCAGTTTACCGGTCAGGCGCGCCGCGAAGGGGGATACCACCGTACCGCCTATCATCAGCCCCAACACGACCTGCCAATGGCCTACCCCCGTGACGATCAGGAAGGCTACGGCGCTGGCCAGGGTGATGAAAAACTCCGCCAGGCTCGCCGAACCGATCGTATATCTCGGGCTCCTGCCTTTTGCGATCAGCGCGCTGTTCACCAACGGGCCCCAGCCGCCGCCGCCGAAGGAATCCAGCAAGCCGCCCGACCAGGCCAGCCAGCCGAGGCGCCGGATCTTCTTTGTCTTTGCATCCGGCCGGAAAGCGCGCATCAGGATCTTGTACCCCAGGAACATAGCGTATATCGCCACGATCGGCAACAGCGATTTACCGGCCTTTTCTCCCAGAAAAACCAGCAATGCGACTCCCATGACCGCGCCCACGATCCCCGGCACAACCAGATGCCTGAACAGTTTCTTATTGACATTTCCGAACTTGTAATGGCTGTAACCGGATGCACCGGAAGTGATGACCTCAGAGGTATGAATCGACGCGCTGATGACCACGGGATTCACCCCAAGGCTCATCAGGCCGATGGCGGAGGTCACGCCGTATCCCATGCCCAGCGCGCCGTTGATCGTCTGGGCGATCACACCGGTCAGGCAATAGAACAGAAATTGCTGGTCAAATGCGGGTTTGACCGCCCCCCATACCGCTGCCAGGCTCGGGAGCGGCAGGAAGGAAATGACGATATGCCCCAGCACCATCAGCGTAAAGACCAGCACCAGGCGCGCAGCCAGGCGCCGCCATTGTTTCTCCGATTCGGGTTTGTCGCGCTCGCCGTCCACCAGCACCTTCGTGATCTCGTTGAGTTTGCGGACCTTTTCGGAGAACGAACCGTTCAGCCGGTTGCGGACCCGGTTCAGCGAGGTCAGGGTATCGTCAATTTCTGCGGGTATGGCGTCATTCAGCACCTCTTTCAGCCGCTTGGCAATGGTCGGCGACTGCCCGTTGGTGCTGATGGCAATCTTCAGGTTGCCTTTCCTGACAATGCTGCCCAGGTAAAAATCGCAGAGATCGGGCGTATCGGCTACATTGGCGAGTATCCTCCTTGCAGCAGCTTCCTGTCTGATCACCTCGTTGATCACCCGGTTGTTGGTGGCCGCGATCACCAGATCCTTATCGTCCAGGTCGCCGGCATCAAAAGCCTTCTCAATCAGCGCTACGCCGGGGAAATCACCGGTCAGCAACCGCAATTCAGGCAAAAAGTCGATCGCGACCACAGTAATGCGGGCCTCCGGTGAGTTGGCCAGCAAGGCATTGAGTTTTTCTAATGCCACGTTTCCTCCACCTACCACCAGCAGGTGCAACTGTTCCAGTTTCAGAAAAACGGGAAACAGGGTATTGACGGTCGGCGCAGTCCGGATCTCCATGTCAGAAATAGCCCTCTTTTTTGCGTTGTTCCATAGCGGCTTCACTGCGTTTGTCGTCGATGCGGGCGCCTCGTTCCGAAATTTTGGCGGACAGGATCTCCGCTATAATACCTTCTACCTGATTCGCAGCCGAAGCTACTGCAGCGGTACAGGTCATATCCCCCACGGTCCGGAATCGCACCTGCTCAATATAGGGGATCTCTTCCGGCGTGGTATTGAGAAATTCCGAATAGGGCCAGAGCATGTTGTCCCTTTCGATCACCTCCCGGAAATGCGCGTAATAGATCGATGGGATGGCCAGTTTCTCTTCCCGGATATAGTTCCAGACATCGAGTTCCGTCCAGTTGCTGATCGGGAAGATGCGGACGTTCTCGCCGACATTGATCTTGCCGTTGAGCATGTCAAACAATTCAGGGCGCTGTTTTTTGGGGTCCCACTGTCCGAAATCGTCGCGCACGCTGAAGATCCTTTCCTTCGCGCGGGCCTTTTCCTCGTCACGGCGGGCGCCGCCGATGCAGGCGTCAAATTTGAACTCTTCGATGGCGTCCAGCAAGGTCACGGTCTGGAGCACGTTCCGGGAAGCGTATTTGCCGGTTTCCTCGCGTACTTTCCCCGAGTCAATGCTGTCCTGGACGTAACGCACGATGAGTTCGGCGCCGGTTTCTTGGACGAGTTGATCCCTGAATTCGATCGTCTCCGGGAAATTGTGCCCCGTATCGATGTGCAACAACGGAAAGGGGATCTTGCCGGGCCAAAAGGCCTTTTGCGCCAGGCGGACCAGCGTAATGGAATCCTTGCCGCCGCTGAACAGGAGTACAGGCCGTTCGAATTGGGCGGCGACTTCCCGCATGATATAAATGCCTTCGTCTTCCAGTTGCCGCGGGAAAACGGGTAACAGATTATGATTCATGGCGTTCGAATTGTTTGTGTTCCAAATGCAATCCGCATTCTTTTTGCGATTGTTCCCACCACCACCGGCCGGCGCGGATATCCTCGCCGGGTTCGACGGCCCGGGTGCAGGGAGCGCAGCCGATGCTGGGAAAACCCTTGTCGTGCAACGCGTTGTAAGGCACCCGGTTTTCCTTGATGAATTCCAGGACGTCGTCCAGGCTCCAGTCCGCCAACGGGTTGACCTTGATCAATTGGTGGCTCTCATCCCATTCGGCGAAAGCCAGGTCTTTGCGGTTCTCGCTCTGATCGGCGCGCAGCCCGGTGATCCAGATCCCGGCGCCCTTCAATGCGCGGTTCAACGGTTCCACTTTGCGGATGAAACAGCATTCCTTGCGGTTTTCCACGGAGGCATAGAAGCTGTTGGCGCCTTTTGCGGTCACGAGCGCTTCCACCTTAGCCGCATCCGGGAAATAGACATGGACCGGGACCTTGTACCGTGCGCGGGTTGAATCGAGCAGGTCGTAGGTTTCCTGGAACAGCCGGCCGGTATCCAGGGTGAATATCCGCACAGGCAGCCCGTTCCTGGCGATCATATGGGTGATCACCTGGTCTTCCTGCCCCAGAGAAGTGGAAAACACTACCCCTTCAGTGTACAGGGAAGCGACCAGTTTGAGCCGTTCAGGCGCCGTCAATCCGGCCAGTTGTTCGTTCAATTGTGCTGCATTCATGGTATCAGAATAATCCTTCTACCGACAAATAGCGTTCGCCGGTATCGTAGTTAAAAGTCAAAATGCGGCTGCCCTTCGGGATCTCCGGCAGTTTTTTGGCCACAGCGGCCAGGGAAGCCCCGCTGGAAATGCCGCAAAGCACACCTTCTTCGACTGCCGCCCGGCGGGCGTATTCAAAGGCTTCGTCCTTGCTGACCCGGACCACGCCGTCCAGCAAGCTGGTGTCCATGATGCCGGGGATAAACCCGGCGCCGATCCCCTGGATGGGGTGTGAGCCGGGTTCTCCGCCGCTGAGCACCGGTGACAGTTCGGGTTCTACGGCAAATACTTTCAGGCCCGGCCATTGCTTTTTCAGGATCTCGGCGCAACCGGTAATATGGCCGCCGGTACCCACGCCGGTTATGAGATAATCAAGCCCGTCCGGGAAGTCGCTGATGATCTCCTGAGCGGTTGTCCTCCGGTGAACCTCAGTGTTGGCCGGATTGTCAAACTGCTGGGGCATCCAGGCGTTGGGGGTGCTCTCCACCAGTTCGCGCGCTTTTTCAATAGCGCCTTTCATGCCCTTTTCTCGGGGGGTCAATTCAAAAGAGGCGCCGTAAATGCTCATCAGTCTCCGCCGTTCAATACTCATGCTTTCCGGCATCACCAGGATGAGTTTGTACCCTTTGACGGCCGCTACCAGGGCGAGGCCGATCCCGGTGTTGCCGGAAGTGGGTTCGATGATGACGCTTTCGGTATTCAGCAATCCTTTTCGTTCAGCATCTTCCACCATGGAAAGGGCGATCCGGTCCTTGATGCTGGCGCCGGGGTTGGCGCGTTCGAGTTTCACGTAGACCCGGTAATCATCCCCATATAGGCGATTGACCTTCAGGTGCGGCGTATTGCCGATGGTTTCCAATATGTTGTTCGCAATCATGGTTGTGTTTGATTAGCAATGATTCGGGCGGGTTCAAACCAGTTCAGCGAATCGCGCAGTGCGGCCACTTCGCCGATGACCACCAGCGCGGGTGATTGCAGCGATGCTCCTGCCGCCAGTCCGGCGATCTCTTCAAGCTTTCCGGTTATTACCCGCTGGTTATTCATGGTGCCGTTTTCAATGACCGCTGCAGGGGTATCAGGAGCCCTTTCCCATTCAATCAGCTGGCGGGCAATCTGGCCGAGGTTTTTCAGGCCCATATACACTACGATGGTGCCGTCAAATACCCGGAGGAAATCCTCCTGCAGCTCCAGTCCGGCCTTGCTGTGGCCGGTCAGAAAAACCACCTGTTGGGAATGGTCGCGATGGGTCAGCGGAATGCCCGCATAGGTAGCCGCTGCGATGCCGCTGGTGATGCCGGGCGCCACGTCTACCTCTATGCCGAGCTTCATCAGGTATTGCGCCTCTTCCGCTCCCCTGCCGAAAACAAAGGGATCGCCTCCTTTCAGCCGGACCACATGCCTGCCGCGGAGCGCGTGAAAATGCAGTAATTGATTGATGGTGTCCTGTCCGACCGACCGTTGATAGGGCTTTTTGCCCACATATATCCTTTCGGCGTGTACGGGCGCCCAGTCCAGGATCTCGGCGTTGACCAGATTGTCATACAGTACGACATCCGCCGACTCCAGGGCCGTTTTCGCTTTCACCGTGATCAGACCGGGATCCCCGGGGCCTGCGCCGGCAATCGTTACCTTGCCTTTTCCTGAATTGTGTAAACCCATTTTGAAATTGATCCGATTTTTTGATTGATTCGATTGTTTCGATTGTTTCGCCACGCCGCGGCATGGTCGATTGGACCAAAAGGCCAATTGGTTGCGCCAATCGGATTATTCGGCTCAATCGACACATTCGATTCAATTCCTCGATTCTTCAATTCCTCCTCCGACCGCCGTAGCCTTGGCGGATGTGGTAGTTCCTCAATCCCCCACTTCCCCGATCCGATGAACAAAATCTCCAAAATGCTCTTCCGCTTCCCGTTCTCCCGCATAACGGGCAAAAAGCGGATTCAAGGCATTCAAAATCTCCGCTTCATCAAGCGCTTCCCGATAAAGGGTATTCAGCCGGTCGCCGGTAAAGGAGGCCCCCAGGTACAGGTTGTATTTGCCGGGCGCCCGGCCGACAAGCCCGATCTCACCCAGGTAGGGCCGCGCGCAACCGTTCGGGCAACCGGTCATCCGGATGCTGATGTCCTGGTCCTTCAGGCCGTGGGACGACAACAGGGCTTCGATCTTTGTTATCAGGTCCGGTAGATACCTTTCGGCTTCAGCGTTGGCCAACGGGCACAGGTTGAGCGCCACGCAGGCCAGAGAATTGCGCCGCAATCCGGAATTTTGCTGCCGTTCGCTGATGCCGTACCGGTCCAGCAACTGTTCGACAACGGGCTTCAGCCGGTCGCTCACCCGGCCGATGACCAGGTTCTGATTGCCGGTCAGCCGGAAATCGCCGTCGTGAACGCCTGCGATCGCCCGAAGGCCTTCCCGCAACGGATATTCTTCGGTATCCTTTATCCGGCCGCCTTCTACAAACATGGAATAATACCAGTATCCGTCCCGGCCCTTTACCCATCCGAATGCATCGCCGTTGGTGGTGAATTGAAAAGGTTTGGCCCCGGCCAGTTCGTAGCCGAGCCGGTTATTGAGCTCTGTTCTTACAAAATCAAGCCCAAGCCGGTCGATCGTGTATTTGAACCGGGCATTGCGCCGGTTTTCGCGATTGCCGTGATCCCGCTGAATGGTGACGATCTTTTCGCAGACGTCAACGATTTTCTCCGTTTCCGCAAATCCGATTACATTGCCCAGCCGCGGATAGGTCGTGCTGTCGCCGAAGGTAGCGCCCATGCCGCCGCCGATACTGATGTTGAACCCGAGCAGTCGGCCTTCCTCTTCAATGGCGATCAGGCCGATATCGTTGGCAAACAGATCGGTATCGTTGTAAGGCGGAATGGACAGTGCGATCTTGAATTTGCGCGGCAGGTAGGTTTTCCCGTATACCGGCTCTTCAATTTCCTCTTCCCCGCCCCGCCCCGCGACCTTTTCGCCGTTCAGCCAGAGGTTGTAATACGCTGTGGTATGCGGGGTCAGATGACGGCTTATAGCTTCTGCGGCGACCTGTACCTCCTGATGAACCAGAGAGGCATACGGGTTCACGGTGCACATCACATTGCGGTTCACATCCCCGCAAGCCGCAATGGTATCCAGCAGGCTCTCGTTGATCTCCCGGATTGCTGGTTGCAGGTTGGCCTTCAGGATTCCGTGCAGTTCGAAGGCCTGGCGGGTAGTCAGCTTCAGGGTCGGCATGCCGTAACGGGTTGCCAGGTCATCCATAGCCAGCCATTGCGCGGAGGTGGCAACACCGCCGGGCACCCGCACCCGGATCATGAAGCTGTACAGCGGTTCGAGCTTTTGGGCCTTGCGCTCTTTCTCCAGGTCGCGATCGCTTTGTACATAGCTCCCGTGAAATTTGATCAATTGCTGATCCGGCGCAAACAGGGTGCCCGACACCTCATCAGCGAGGCTCTCCCTGATGGTCCCGTGCAGGTAGTTGCTGGCTTCTTTTATTTTTTCTACTTCACTTAACTTGGTCATCAGTTGTTAGTCGTAAGTCGTAAGTTGTTAGTCGTAAGTCGTAAGTTGTTAGTCGTAAGTCGTAAGTTGTTAGTCGTAAGTCGTAAGTCGGGATCCTGAGCGTAGTCGAAGGATAAGTTGTAAGTTGTAAGTCGTAAGTCGTAAGTCGTAAGTTGTAAGTCGTAAGTTGTAGGGGAAGCAGGTATGTGGATGAGCCTAGTAGACATCTTCCATATACCTGCCGTCGCGGATCAGTTCTTTGACGTATTCGGCAGCCTTTTCATTTTCCACACCGGCTTGCTCTGCGATGATCCCGATCAGGGTTTGCTTCACGTCTTTGGCCATCCGTTTGGCGTCGCCGCATACGTAGAAACGCGCACCTTCCTCCAGCCATTCGTACAGCGTGGAGGCGTGTTCCTGCATCCGGTGCTGCACGTAAACCTTCTGCCGGGTATCCCGGGAAAAGGCGGTATTCAACCGGGTCAGGACGCCGTCCTTGAGGAAGCGCTGCCATTCGAGCTGGTACAGAAAATCGGTTGAAAAATGCTGATCGCCGAAAAACAGCCAGTTCTTGCCCCGGGCGCCGGTTTCCTGGCGTTCCTGCAAAAAGGCGCGAAACGGCGCTACGCCGGTACCTGGGCCGACCATGATCACCGGCAGGTCGCCACTCTCCGGCAGACGGAAAGATTCGTTCTGATCGATGAAAACCCGTGCCTTGCCGCCGGCCTGCAACTGATCGGCGATAAAGCCGGAGACGAGCCCGGTATGGAGGCGTTCGTTATTCTCATAGGCCACTTTGCCCACTGTTACGTGCACCTCCCCGGGGTAGGCAGCCGATGAACTGGCAATGGAATAAAGCCGGGGCTGGATCGGCAAAAGCATACCGGTCAATTCCTGTTCCGTGACCGGAATGGGGAATGCCCTGAGCACATCCCAAACGTCTTTTCCGTAAGCAAAGGCGCTGGTCCTGTCTTTGGCGTCCAGGATTTGCGAAAGCCCGTCAGCGATGGAAGCAAACCCCTTGTCGCTGGCCAGTTTCTTGTAATTCTGGAGAAAAACCCCGGAAACCGTTGTCAGTTCGGCATGTCCGGTCAGCCATTCGTTCAGCGGGTAATCTTTTCCGGCCGCGGTCACCTGTTTTTCGGCATTCAACCCCAGGTCCGCCGTCAGGGCGCTTACCAGAGCAGGGTCGTTGTCTGCATAAATGCCCAGGGTATCGCCGGGTTGATAGGTCAGCCCGCTGTCTCCCAGCGAAAGCTCTGCATGATAGGTCTTTTTGGCGGATCCCCTCCCGTTCAGGAGGACCTTGTCCAGGACCTCCGCCTGGTAAGGGCGTTTGCGGTTGAATGATTCAGCGGTTTTGCCGTTTCGGGCGGCAGCGCGGACGTGAAGGGCCGGCTGCGGAAGATTGGTTTTTTGGAATATATTCTGTTGAAGGATATTCAATATGTCTGCGATCCAGCTGTCGGCGGCATCCTGGTAATCGACATCGGCATCGATCCTGGCGGCCAGGCGTTTACCGCCCAGGGCTTCCAGCCGCTGATCGAATTCCTTACCGGTCTGGCAAAAACTGGCATAACTCCTATCACCCAGCGCCAGCACGGCAAATCGCAGGTTCGGCAATTGCGGGGCTTTGCGGGAATGCAGGAACGCGTGCAGGTCTTCGGCCGACGGCGGAGGATCGCCTTCGCCATGGGTGCTGACGATCAGGATCGCAGTCTGCTCTTTTTCCAGGTCGGCCGGTTTGTAGCGGTTCATATCCTGAAGGGCAACCTCAAAGCCCGCATCTGTCAATTGTGCCTGCAACTGACCTGCAATCTTCTTGCCGTTTCCGGTTTTCGAACCGAACAGTACGGTCACCTTCGGCTTGTCGGTCACCGCAGCTTCAGCCGGCGCCAGGGCGGGCAGGTCGCGGATCAACTCCAGCAATTGCGCACTGCTGTGCTGAATGCCCGTCAGGTACCCGGACAACCACTGCAACTGCCCCGGGGAAATCCCCCTGGCCCAGGTCTGCCATTGTTGCGCTTCGTCCTTGGACAACGGTTCGGTCGGTACCGCAAAACTTGCTTGTGTCATGCCCTTGATTTTTAGGTCTGAAACCTGGCGCAAAGCGTCATTTCAGGGGCAAAGATACCGGTATTTTTATTAATTCCTATAACTCCTATAAAATTAATAGGAATTTAACAGATCTGAAGTTGTTGCCAGGCAGGCCGCAGGGCTTCAAATCGAAAATTCCACAGGGAAGCCGGGTTCCATATTGATGAGGTCCTGCAGGGATTTGCCTTCAATGACGTTCAGGGTAGCATCCCTGACCTGGATGAAGAATTTGCGCAGGTGGCATTTATCCTCCGGATACGGACATACCCGGCACGGTTCGTAGAATTTCTTGCTGACGCAAGGCAGTTGGGCAATGGGGCCGTCGACAAACCTGATAACGTCCACCAATTGGATTTCAGCGGGTTTTTTCAGCAGGTAGTACCCGCCGCTTTTACCGGCCTTGCTGCCCAGTATCCCGTTGTTGCGCAATTCCAGCAGAATGGCCTCCAGGAATTTATAGGGCATCTTCCGTTCTTCCGCGATCCGGTTGATGGGGATGGGGTCCTGTCCGTATCGTTCGCCGAGGTAGGTCAGGGCATGCAGGGCGTATTGGGTCTTTGCTGAGAGCATGAGCTTATTTGTTCCATAATTTTCTGTCAAAAAAATGAGCAGACATTGTCCGGTTGGTTTTGATGTTTAAAATTAATACAAATTCCGAATGTTTTATATTTGCCATGGATTGGCCCTTCCGATAAAGCAGGAAAAACACGAATCATTCATCCATCCGGCATGCGAAAGTACAATATGCTGGTCCTGACCGACCACAGCGTACATAAAGGGGATAACTCCATTTACGCCCTGTTGCGCGAATTGAGGGCAGACCCTTGTTGTTCCGGGCTGGATGTAGCCAGCAAAGGAGTAGCGGTGAACAGGCCGTTCTTCGAGGGCCGTCAACAGGATCGCCTGTTTGCCGTTTCCGTAGATCCGTCCTTTGCCTTTACGCCGGGCGGAGAAGCATTTTCCCGGCAGTTTCGCGAGGTGACGCCGGGGCAATACGATGTGCTCTTCCTGCGGATCCCGCCCCCTGTTGAACCGACCTTTTGGGAATTCCTGTCCGGTATCTACCCGCCGGAGCAGACGATCAACCGGCCGAACGGCATTTACCTTACAGGGGCAAAATCCTTCCTGCTCCGTTTTCCGGAGGTATGCCCCCCCATGCGGCTTTGCCGGACGGCGGACGATATCAGGGCATTCGCCCAGCAGTTCCCGATCGTCCTGAAACCCATGAGAAGCTACGGCGGCCGCGGGATCGTCCGGATCGAGGGAGAAAAAGCCTGGTTGGAATTGCAGGAAATCAATTATCAGGAATTTCTTCGTAACTTGGAGGCTCATCCCTTCGATTACCTCGGTATGCAATTCCTGCGGAACGTTTACCTGGGCGACAAGCGAATCATTGTGGTAAACGGACGCATCATCGGTGCAGCGCTGCGCTTTCCGCCACCGGGTTCCTGGTTGTGCAATGCAGCCCAGGGCGGGCGCGCCGAAGCATCCGAACCGGATGAGGCAGAACTGGCAATCGCGGAACGGATCAATCCGGTGCTGCACAGTTTCGGCATTATCAAGTACGGTTTTGACACCTTGGTGAACGACGAGGGCAAAAGGGTTTTATCTGAAATCAATACCATGAGTATCGGCGGGCTGGCTCCCCTGGAAGAACTCTCCGGAAAACCGGTGGTCAGGCAAGCCGCTCAAACGATCTGGCAATACGTCAAGGAGGAAATGTATGGGAAAAGCAATGCTTAGCCTGGATACCGAAAATCCGGTGATCGAACAGCTCAATATCGATGAACTCGCACCGGGGACACTGACCCGGTTCTGGCTGCATCTGGTTACAGACGGAATGGGCCTGCCGGTCTACATTCCCGTTTTGGTAGCAAAAGGCACGCAACCCGGTCCGCGGGTGGGTGTCACTGCTGCCGTTCACGGCAACGAGCTGAACGGCATTCCGATCATCCAGCGCCTGTTCAAGGAACTCAATCCGGCCCTCATCAAGGGCACCATCATCGGGGTACCGGTCGTGAACGCGCCCGCTTTCCTGCGCAGCACCCGCCGGTTCATCGACGGATACGACCTCAACCACATCATGCCGGGCAAACCCGACGGTAATGTCAGCGAGGTTTATGTCCACCGGTTCATCCAACGGGTAGTTAAGAATTTCGAATACCTCATCGACCTGCATACCGCCAGTTTCGGCAGGATCAATTCCTATTATATCCGCGCCGACCTCAAGGACCCGATTACCCGGCAAATGGCCCGGCTCCAGAACGCCCAGATCCTGGTGCACAATCCGCCCAGCGACGGTACGCTGCGTGGTGCAGCTGATGCGCTGGGCATCCATGCGGTTACGCTGGAAGTCGGCGACCCCAATACCTTCCAGAAAGGTCATATCCGCTCGGGCCTGACCGGCATTTACAACCTGCTGATCCACCTGGGCATGATCCCCGGGCAGATCGAGCCCCCCGACCAACAGGCCGCCGTTTGTTCGCATTCCTACTGGCTGTACACCGACGGCGGCGGCATCCTCTCCGTTCACCCAAAGATCACGGAACGGGTATCCAAAGGCCAGCTGATCGCGACCCTCAGAGATGTTTTCGGCGATGTGCAGCGGGAATACCTGGCGCCCGAAGACGGCGTTGTCATCGGCAAAAGCATCAACCCCATCAATCAGACCGGAGGACGGATATTGCACTTGGGGGTGACGGATGTTTGAGGCTGGATGCTGCCACGCCGAGGCGTGGTGGATACTGGATACTGGATGCTGGAGGCGGCCCGCCTTCGCCTCGGGGCTATGGCGGACGGAGGAGACTGCCAACTGCCAACTGGATACTGGATTCCGGCCCGGCTTATCAATCGGCCTGCCCTTAGTCAGGCTCGCTTAATAATCCTCCCCCCACTTACCACTTACAACTTACGACTTACAACTTACGACTTACAACTTACGACTTACAACTTAC
>CALMYQ010000240.1 GCA_937873655.1 uncultured Lewinella sp.
TGCTCCGTCCGCCATAGCCTCGGCGTAGGCGGGTTTATTGTTGTTTGTTGTTGTTGGATGCCGTTACAGGGAACCATCATAAACAACCATAAACCAAAACCAACCATCATCAACAACCATAAACATCATAAACAACCATAAACCATCATCAACCACCATAAACCATCATCAACAACCATAAACCAAAACAAGGAACAACTTTAAACTAAAAATAAAGCGACATCTATGTATTTCAACTCACAAGGTGAAGCCGAAGTTACCTACGATGCGATCGTTGTAGGTACAGGCATCAGTGGCGGCTGGGCCGCCAAAGAGCTCTGCGAAAAGGGGCTCAAGACGTTGGTGCTGGAACGCGGGCGCAACGTCAGGCACGTGCTGGATTATCCCACTGCCAATGGTGATCCGTGGGATTACAAGTACCGGGACCAGCTCACGGTCAAGGAACTGGAAAATTATCCGGTGCAAAGCCGAACCGGGTACACCATGCGGGAAACCACCAAGCACTGGTGGGTCAACGACCTCGAAAATCCATATTCGGAAACCAAGCGGTTCGACTGGATCCGGGGCTATCACGTCGGCGGCCGTTCCATCATGTGGGGCAAACAATCCTACCGCTGGAGCGACCTCGACTTCACGGCCAATGCCAAGGACGGGCACGGCGTCGACTGGCCCATCCGGTATGACGATATCGCGCCCTGGTATGACCATGTAGAGCGCTTTGCGGGCATTTCAGGCCAGAAAGAAGGCCTTCCCCAATTGCCCGACGGTCAGTTTTTGCCGCCCATGGAAATGAACTGCGTGGAGCAGCACCTCCGCAAGAGCATTGCAGAGAATTTCGGGGGCCGGGTGATGACCATCGGCCGGGCAGCGCACCTGACCGTACCCGATCCGGCCTACCATGCCAACCGCGGCAAATGCCTGTACCGCAACCGCTGCATCCGCGGGTGTCCCTATGGCGCTTATTTCAGCTCCAATGCCTCCACCCTGCCGGCAGCCGAAGCGACGGGCAATATGACCCTGCGGCCGTTTTCCATCGTACATTCCGTTATCATCGACCCGGAGACCAAAAAGGCGACCGGCGTACGGATCATCGACGCGGAAACCAACGAGCAACACGAATTCTTCGCCAAGGTCATCTTCCTCTGCGCTTCCACCCTGGGCAGCACGTTCATCCTGATGAACTCCAAATCGGAAGCTCATCCGGACGGGCTGGGCGCTTCCAGCGGCGAACTGGGCCACAACCTGATGGACCACCACTTCCGCTGCGGCGCAGGCGGCGAGTACGAAGGCTTCGGCGACAAATACTACAAAGGCCGCCGGCCGAACGGGATCTATGTCCCTCGTTTCCGCAATCTCGACAAGGCCACCGAGCGCAAGGATTATGTGCGCGGTTTCGGCTACCAGGGCGGCGCCAGCCGGGAGAACTGGGTACAGGGCATCGCAGAACTCGACATGACCCTGGGCGCCGACCTGAAGGCGAAACTCATCAAACCCGGTCCGTGGCGGATGGGCCTGGGCGGATTTGCCGAATGCCTCCCCTACCACGAAAACAAGGTGACCCTCGACGGCGAGAAAAAAGACAAATGGGGCCTGCCGACGTTCAATATCGATTGCGAGTTCAAGGAAAATGAAATGAACATGCGCAAGGATATGATCAATGACGCGGCCGAAATGCTGGAAGCCGCCGGGTTCAAGGATATCGAAACCTACGACGCAGGTTCCTGGCCGGGCCTGGCTATCCACGAAATGGGCACCGCACGCATGGGCAAAAGCGCCAAAACGAGCGTGCTCAATAAGTGGAACCAGGTTTGGGACGCCCCCAACGTGTTTGTCACGGACGGCAGCTGCATGACCTCGGCTTCCTGCGTGAACCCGTCGCTGACCTATATGGCGCTGACCGCGCGGGCCGCCAACTACGCCGTTGAGGAATTGAAAAAAATGAACCTGTAAAAGCAACAACAATGGATCGAAGAGAAGCCATAAAAAGAACGGCCATTATCAGTGGTCTGGCCGTTTCTCACTCCCTCATAGCAGCCATGATGCAAGGCTGCAAGGTGGATAAGGCGCCCGACTGGACGCCCTCTTACCTCACGCCGGAAGAAGCCGAACAGGTAGCCGCCATGGCGGAAACCATCCTGCCGAAAACGGACACGCCGGGCGCCAAGGACGTTTTCGTCGACCGGTACATCGACCTGGTGGCCCAGGATTGTCTGGAGCCGGAAGAACAGGCCAAGTTCAAGGAGTCCCTCGCGGAAGCCAATGCGGCTGCCATGAAGGCCCATTCCAAAAACTTTGCCGCCTGCACGCCGGAAGAACAACTGGCCCTGCTGACGACGATCGATCAGGCCGCAAAACAAAAGGTGGAAGACAACAAGTTGCTGCCGCCCCCCGCCGATGAGGTCGAAGCGCTGGCCAGGAATCCGGCATTCCTGCAATTCAAACAAATGGTGTTCGCGGGTTTCTTCTCCAGTGAGGAAATCGGAAAGAACGTACTGGCTTATGATCCCATTCCGGGTGAGTATATCGCCTGCGGCGATCTGCAGACCCTGACGGGCGGGAAGGTCTGGACTTTGTGAGTTGTAAGTCGGTTAGTCGTAAGTTGTAAGTCGTAAGTGGGGTTTCCTTACGACTTATGACTTACGACTTATGACTTTCGACTAACTACAAACCAAGCTTGGTCTTGACCAGCGGCATCACATCGTCCGTGTCGTTGGCAAACAGGACGGCGTTGAATACGCTGGTATCGAAAATCATCACGTAGCCGTTTTCCTTGGCGACCGCCTTTATGGCTTCCGAGGCCTTATCAAAAAGCGGTTTCAGCAATTCTTCCCGCTTTTCCGACAATTTCTGATTGATTTCCTGCTCGTATTCCTGGATAGCCTGTTGCTCTTGCTGCAACGCGTTCTGGCGTTCCTGCTGCTGTTTAGGAGTCATGTCGCCGCTTTGGGCATCCTTGACGAAAACCGCGTAGTTCTCCTGAAACTTCGTGGCCATATCTTCGCCTTTGGCCACCAGTTCCTTCTGGTAAGC
Organism: uncultured Lewinella sp.; assembly: GCA_937873655.1. Lineage (GTDB taxonomy): Bacteria > Bacteroidota > Bacteroidia > Chitinophagales > Saprospiraceae > JACJYC01. The sequence goes on from CALMYQ010000240.1 coordinate 3,031, forward strand.
TTCCAACTGGCTGTCCGCCGCTTTGGTTTCCGGCATCAATGCAATCAGGCTGCCCAGGTTGCAATGTCCGTACTTCTGCCCATACAGCAGCGTGCTGCCGGACAATACAACCAAGGTCAATATCAACAATACTTTTCTCATAATGTGCCTTTAGTAATTAATGGACTGCAAAAATAGGCCCATAGTTGTAATTATTCAAAGGTTTTTCATTATTGGACGTTAAATACGCTCCATTGCGACAAACAAAAATTTACAATAATGTAAATTAAAACACAAAAAGTTATAAAAAAATTTTGATCATTCAAACTTGTTGTTTTTATTTGTGAATTCAAATTTATTAAAACAACCTGTTTGACATGGATCCTAAAATTACCCAAACTGTTAAAAAAGATCTTGTCCTCCGGATCGAATTCGGCAAAGCGATCCGGATATTCAAGCAGCATCGCACAAAAATCATCCTGGCGGCCGTCGGTTTTTACCTCCTCCAGAATGAGAACGTACAAATGAGCCTCAACTTTTCCGGCCAGGGATTCTCCGCTGGTCAGGTTGCTGCAGGGCCCGGTGAGGAGGCCCGCCCGATGAACACGTCCATGATCACTGCAGGTAATGCCGCTCCGCAAAAAAAACTGGCCGCCGGGCATCCTGATGACAAACCGGCCGTTTCGAAAAAGGCCCTTACCGCTGCCGACAAAGCCAAAGCGGCCAAGCGGGTCAAGCAGCTCACCTATGTGGCGGAGTTTGCCCGGGAAGCGCAGTCGGAAATGAAGCGTTTCGGCATCCCGGCCAGCGTCACGCTCGCACAGGGCTTGCTGGAAAGCGATATGGGCCAGAGCCCGCTGGCTACCAAGAACAAGAACCATTTCGGGATCAAATGTTTTTCACGCTCCTGCAAAAAAGGGCATTGCTCCAATTTCACCGACGACTCCCACAAAGACTTTTTCAGGATCTACAAATCCCCGGAGGACAGCTACCGGGCACACAGCCAATTGCTGAGCGCACCCCGGTATAAAAGCTTGCATAAACTCGCAAAGAGCGACTACAAAGGCTGGGCTTACGGCCTTAAAAAAGCGGGCTACGCCACCGACCCCAACTATGCAGAAAAGCTCATCGAGCTGATCGATGACCTGGGGTTGCATCGGTATGATTAATTTGAGGAATTGAGGAATTGAGGAATTGAGGAATTGAGGAATCGAGGAATCGAGGAATTGAGCCTGGCGTTTACCTTATTGCTGCAAGACCAGGCGCAAAACGGAATACTCGCCGGATCCGGACTGCAGCCGGACCAGATAAACGCCGGCCTTCAGGCTTGTCGTGGAAAAAGCGGCGATTGCCGTTCCTGTTTCGCGATGAACCAGTTTTCCGCTGAGGTCAAAAACGGATAACTCAACGATCGGGTTGTTGCTTTGGATATGCACCTGGCCCCGGGCCGGGTTGGGATACAGCAGGGCGACATCGATTAATTCAGGCTCTGCAACGGGCGTCAGGGCGTTGGAAAGGCGTCCGATCATCCAGTCGAATCCGCCGGTGGAAGGATAGGTCGTGCCGCCGGTTGTGACCTGGGTGGAAAATGCGCCGCCGATCGCCAGGCCGTTGTCGCCGCTAAAGGCCAGAGCAGCCGGAAAGACGCTCCCCGCCCCCGGCAAGGCATAAGCCCACCGCGTCTGGCCGTCCGGGTCAAAGGACGCCACGTAGCCGGCAAATCCCGGAGCCGCGGGCAAGGTCCAGCCGTCCCAGGATGCCGGGCCTTGGTAAAAGCCCGCGACTGCCGGCCCGGAGGCATTTACAGCCAGGGCCTCGGTCTGGTCGGACTGCTGCCCGCCGAACGATTTGGCCCAGACCGGTTCCCCATCCGCATGGTATTTCAACAGGAAATGATCCGGCAAGCCGTTCACTGACGATATGGACAGGTCGTCATTCAAGCTGATCACACCGGCAAAATAACCGGCCAGGTAGACGTCTCCGGATTCATCAGACCCGATATCCGTCAATTCCTGGTCGTGCACGCCGCCCGCCCGTCTGGCCCATTGTATTTCACCCGAGCCGTTCATCCGGGTGATGAAAATATCCTGATCAAACGTGTTGGCGTACAACCGCACGGTGTCCAGGTCAAGCGTATCGGTATAGATGCCGCCGAGGTAAAGGTCGCCGCCGGGCGCCTGATCCAGGCTTTTGCCGGAAGTCGCGCCCTTTGTCCCGAACGCCTTCAGCCATTGGACACTGCCGTCGGCGCCGAACCGGGCCGTGAACGCGGATGAAACGGCGTCGCTTTGCCGCTCCAGCGTATCGGTTTGGAAGGTCCCCCGAAAGGATCCCGCAACGACCGGTTCGCCGTCCGGGGTCACCGCCAGGTCGCCGGCTTCGAGGAGGAAGCTGCCTTCCATTTTTCGAGCCCACTGCGGTTCGCCTCCGGCATCGAAACGGGCCAGGTATAGCGCTTTGCTGTTGAGGGTGCTTTTCAGGGTATCCGTCCCCAGGATCAGGCTGACCTTGAAGGAGCCGAACAGGTAGAACCCGCCTTCCGGCCCGTTTTGAATTGCGATCAACTCATCGTCAAAAGCGCCGCCCAGGCTTTTCAGCCAGAGCCAGTTGCCGGCTTCATCGAGCTGACCGTAAAAAACGTCCTTACCGCCTTTGGCCGACAATACCGTATTTCCCCATTCCGCCTGCCCTTCGAATTGGCCGCCCGCGTACCAGCCGCCAACATCGGCGCCGGACAGGACGGTGCAGGCATCGCCGGCCGTTCCTCCGCCGGTTTGGAACCAGGCCCAGGATTGCGATCGGGCTATCCCGGGTAATAGCAGTAAGCCTAACAACAGGCTTCGGTACATCAGCGATGGCAGCGGCATAAGGTTCATTTTGTTGGTGGTTGAAAATGGCCGGTAAGGGTGTTGCAAAATGAAAACGGCGGACGGTTTGGTTAGGTTCAAAAACCGGCATTTGAACCATGCACCCATTTGCTGATTCCGCAAGCTTTTTTACCCTGAAATTTAAACCGTCATTCAAGGTTCAGGGGTGCGATTCGCCGGGATAGATCAACCGGGCCATTTTATTTAACCAAAAAAGAAACAAAAGAAAACAAAAGTTTCAAGCCGCTGATTTGCCTCCGGCAAGTCCATGGCTTTGGATGACTTTTGTTACTTTGCGGTTGCAAAAAAATTTGCGGTTAAATGCGGATCGAATAAACGTGCCTTACACGTTGAGTTCTTTAATTTAATCGCAAGAAACAAAAGAAAACAAAAGTTTAGAACCTGTGATTAACCTGAACGCCGGACCTCCTCGCCCATTCACCCTATTCGCCGTTCTTTTGGTCCTGTTGAATGCCTGCGGGCGCCAGGAGACGCCGGACGGGCACATTGTGGAAAACGGAATCCCCCTCCAGTCGATTGAACGGAATACCCCCTGGCAACGGGACACGGGCTCGTTGAGCAATACCGGGATCTACAACGAACTGTATACGTCGGTTTGGCTGGCGGACGGCGATTTCAAGGTAACGGCCAAATTGAGTCTCGAAAAGCTGGATTCGACCACGGCGCTGTTCATGCTGTTCGACAATCATTTCGGTTTTGACTGCAAGGCGGATAAGGAAGGTCCGTTCGGACATTTTTTCTTTTTTTCGAAGGCGGACGGCAAACTGCGCCGGTTCGGCAAGGCGAGTGACCTGATCACGCCCGGAAAGCCGTTTCAATTCACTGCCGAACGGACGGATACGATCATAAGGATTGCCATCGACGGCGTTGAAGCTGCCCGGATACCCACGCGGATCATGGTGTCGCCGCTGGCCGGCAGTGTGGGCTTTCGGCCCTGGTTCAATGTCATGAAGATCTACGATTTCCGGGTTGAAGGCAAGGTCGTGGAGCCGCCGAAGCTGGACTGGATCTATACCCGGGGCGAACTGGGCTATCTCTGCTTTCGCATCCCGGCGATCGTGCGGGCTAAAAACGGGGACCTGCTGGCTTTTGCTGAGGGGCGGCGCGACGTTTGTTTCGGTGACCACGGCGATATCGATCTGGTGTTGCGCCGGAGCACCGACAGCGGCAAGACCTGGGGCGATATCCAACTGGTATACGACGAGGGTGAAAATACCGTCGGCAACCCGGTCCCGATCGTGGATGAACGGACAGGTCGCGTCCTTTTGCTGTTCTGCCATAACCTGGGGCAGGACGATCCGATCAAAATACAGGCGGAAAAGTCGAAGGAAGGTCGCAGGGTCTTTGTGATGCACTCTGACGACCACGGCGTCACCTGGTCGGCGCCCAGGGAGATCACGGATGCTGTGAAAAAGCCCGATTGGACCTGGTATGCTACGGGGCCGGGATCGGGTTTGCAGCTCCGGTACGGCCCGCATGCCGGCCGCCTGATCGCGGGTTGCGACCATATGGAGAAGGGCACCCGGAAATATTATTCCCACGCCATTTACTCCGACGACGGGGGCGACACCTGGCAGCCGGGCGAAAATGTACCGGAAGAAAAGGTCAACGAATGCGAGATCGCGGAACTGCCCAACGGCGATCTGGTGATCAACATGCGCAATTTCAATTACGCCAGCCGCCACCGCCAGACAGCTGTCAGCCATGACGGCGGCGCCACCTGGACCGATCAGCGGACAGACCCTACCCTGCCGGAGCCCATTTGTCAGGGCAGCCTGCAGTACTGGGACGGGCGGGGCCTGCTGTTTTCCAATCCGTCGCACCGGTACACGCGCGCCAACCTCGTCCTGAAGCTGAGCATCGACGGGGGTCGCGGCTGGCAGGATTCCACAGTGGTTTATCCCGGCCCGGCGGCCTATTCCGACCTTATTCCGCTGGATAAAAAACGAGTGGGGTGCCTGTTTGAGGCGGGGGTGGCGTACCCTTATGAGGGGATTGTGTGGGGAGTTGCGGGGATGAAGTCACGGGTCCCTTGAGTCAATCGCCCTGTTGTATGTTGAATTCAAGATAATTGTACCGCCAGGCACTTAATGACGGTGGCATGTTGGTAATCAGGTGTTTTTGGCATGCCGCAGGTATGCCTGTGTGCGGAGGTACGCAATATGAGGTCATTACATTGCATACCTACGGCATGCTGAATCACGTTTATCCCCAATCGTCTACCGAAATTTGATCCCTACAGGATCTTCTATCCCTTGATTCGGTTTAAAAATGAGCCCCAATGACTACTGTAAAGTTGCGCGGGTGTGCTGTTGTCAAAAAGCCTTTTGTCCAGTTTTCCCATCCTTCGGCGAACCTACACCGAAACCGGCTCATAATAATGTACCATCGCACCGGAGCCGAAGTTTTTCGTTTTCAGCCGCCTAAGTACGATCCTGTCGTTTATGTCTCTAAACAATGGCAAACCACTTCCGGCAATAACCGGATGCACGCAGAGCTGGTATTCATCAATCAAATTGAGGTTGGTCAGGGTTGAGATCAAACCCGGACTGCCGACAAAAATATCCTCACCCGGTTGTTGCCTGAGCGCCGAAACCTCCTCTTCAAGGCTCCCCTTGGCCAGTCTTACATTTTTCCATCCAACCTGATCCAGCGTGCGGGAAAAAACGACCTTTGGGATATTCTCCAGGGCCACAGCAAAATCATCCATCGGTTTGTTGCCGGTAGGGGTTTTGACGACGGTCGGCCAGTAATTTTCCATAAGCTGGTAGGTTATCCTTCCGTACAGCATGGCGCCTGCAATCCTCAACAGCTCGGTGTAATGGTCGTGCAATTCCTCATCTGCGATCATTGCTGTGTGGTCGCAAAATCCGTCGAGGGTCAAATTGATGGCTGCGATTATTTTCCGCATATTTTTATTGATCGGTTGTCATATCGTTGTATACCTATCGGCTCATGTGACGTGGAAGCACCCTCATCGTTATGATCGCAATGTACATTGTTATCTTTAAAACTAGGCTGTTCAGTTTGACCGCAAAACCGTCCTGCACTTTTTGCATGGGTGAAGGTACGCCCGCACAACCAGCCTATTAGTGTGGATTATGTAATGAAAGGCTGCCTCCACTTTTACCTTTCGCATTTTTTCTTTTACATTTTGCATTCCCTCCATGCCTTTGACCTTGTCACTTTCTTTTGGCGCCCAAAAGAAAGTAACCACGCCTTT
>CALMYQ010000241.1 GCA_937873655.1 uncultured Lewinella sp.
CCGATTGGGATAACCAATTAGCCTTTTAGTCCAATCGAACAATCGAACCAATCGAACCAATCGAACAATCGAACAATCGGAACAATCGCATCAATTTTAAAATTGGATCGAATAATCCGAATAATCCGATTGGGGTAACCAATTAGCCTTTTAGTCCAATCGAACCAATCGAACCAATCGAACAATCGCATCAATCCAAAAATCTTTTAATTCGCTTCAGCAATTTCAGCATCTTGATATTCAGGGAGGGCCCGGCATTGAAGAAATGCCCGTTGATGGTGATCCATTCCCGTTCTTTCTGCAGATTGTTGAGGCCGATAAAGGTGACCCTGTGCGCCCGGTTGAGCTGCGCTTTCCAGTACAACCCTTTTTCGGTGACGGCGAACCCCTCCTGGCAGGAGCCCAGTATGCTCAGGTCAACGATCAGGAAAATGCGTTCTCCTTTATCCGGTTTGAGAAAGGTCTTGCCCGCATTTTTCAGTTTTTCCACCGGCATGGCCAGGAAATCCGTGTAATGCGGTACGGGTTCAGCGGCCAGGTCGAGGTAGTCCATGGCCATGCGGTACAGGTCGACGTGTTTCCAGTCCTCCTCCAGGTACCGCAGGAGTTTTTCGGGGAAGACCGTCTGGCAGAGGTCCGGGCAGAAAGAAATGACGAAATGATCGGAGAGGTTCTCCCACAACTCGGTGATGAGCTTGCTTTGTGACGGTCCGCCCTGGCCGCTTTGGATCTTGGCGGCGACCTGGCCGACACGGCGTTGCAGGAAATCCCGGAAACCGCTGTCGTATACCCGTTCGGAAAAGGCCTGCCATTTTTCTGCGTCCTGCTCTTCCTCGATATTCTTTTTCAGCACTTTGAAAAAACCGGCCGTGATCTGTTGTTCCAGGTCGCCTTGCGGGTCGATCCCGATGGCCGTCAGGTCGGCTGCGGGCAAAGGAGCCCCGCATTGCCAGCAGAAGCGGCCCTGGATATTGAGTTCGACACCACATTGGGGGCAGTATTTCATACGGTGGACCACTTACGGTGGACGGTTTACGGATGACGGTGGACGGTTTCCGACTTCGCCAAGGCTACGTCGGACGGTTTACGACTACGCCGAGGCTGCGTCGGACGGAGACGGTCTTTATTTCCCTAATTTTATCAAATGGTTTTGAACAAAAAGGCTACCCTTTCGGTTGAAGCGGAAAGATAATAAATTTGCAGATGCCGGATAAAAGAAAGCGCCCGTTGCCTCAAAAGATCTGCGTACATTGCGGAAGGCCGTTTTCCTGGCGGAAGAAATGGGCGCGCGACTGGGAGCAGGTCCGGTATTGCAGCGAGGGATGCAGGAAGGCGGCTAAAAAAGGAAAAATGAATACTACCGCGGGGGGTGAGAGGGTGAGAGGGAGAGAGGGTGAGAGAGTGAGAGTGAAGGCATTGCGTTTCACCCCCTCACTACCTCACCCTCTCATAAAAATTGACCATGCCATGAAAATTTTTGCTGAAGCACCAACATCAAATCAATGAACCAGGACAAGCCGGATCAGGACCACCAGGAGCCTTCCAACCTCTTTCACCCGCTGAACGTCCTGCTGACGCTGGCCATGTTCAGCATGACGGCCCTGTTCCTGAGCATGACCCTGGCCTTCATCTATACGCGGGTGCAAAGCGACCTGCCGCCGGTCAACATCCCGATCCTGTTTGTCTTCAATACCCTGATCCTGCTCGGCAGCAGCTTTGCCATGTACCGGGCCCAGCTCGCCTACAAGGCCGACGAGACCCGCCGCTACCAGCACGCGCTGATCTGGACGGTTGGCCTGTCCGTCCTGTTCCTGATCTCTCAGATCTTTGCGTGGCGCGAGTTGTTTCTGAGCAATATAAAGATCACCTCCAGCCCGCTGGCCGGTTATTTGTACGTCATTTCCGGCCTCCACTTCCTGCACCTGCTGGGCGGCATCCCTTTCCTGATCTATTTCCTGTGGCAGGCCTACAAATACCTGAAGGAGCCGATGACCGTGCTCATCTATTTCTCCGATTCCGACAAGCGCCTCCGCCTGCGCCTGCTCACGGTCTACTGGCATTTCCTCGACGGGCTTTGGATCTACCTGGTGCTGTTCTTTTGGGTGAATTATTTGATCAGGTAAAGTGGTCAGTGGTCAGTGGTCGGTTGTCAGTACCTGCCCGACCTGAAATCAAAGATATAACGCCGATTGCATGCTGTGTTCCCGGCGGGCGGGAAAAAAGGGGTGGAGTTTCGGGGCAGTCAATTGCCTTACCGGTCTCAGATGCCCCAAAAACCGCTACGGCGACAAGGTACAGGCAGGTTATCACGTATTTTTGCATAATAAAAAGGTTGCTTCAAATTGCTAAGGCCATTTCCACAAAACGACATTGCGTGCCGTCAGGTCCGCCAAATTGGTAGTACGCGGTATCCATATTGGTTTCGGGCCTGTAGGGCCAGTAGGTGATCTCCCCGGCTTGGCAATCTGCAGCCATGATAACGGACGCCAACAATGAAGCAATGAAGCAATGAAGCCATCCCACCCTCAAATAATTCTCCCCACGTTCCCAAAACCCTTATCTTTGCGCCTTTAAACCATCAAGCATGCAAATTGTGGAGCCGCAGGTCACCGTTTCGACCGCTCAACAACTGGGCCTGACGCCCGAAGAATTCGAAAAAATCCAGGAAATCCTGGGCCGCACGCCCAATTTCACCGAACTGAGCATTTTTTCGGTCATGTGGTCGGAACACTGCTCGTACAAAAACTCGATCATCTGGCTGAAAACCCTGCCGCGTGACGGAGAACGCCTCCTCGTCGGCGCCGGGGAAGAAAACGCCGGCCTGGTCGATATCGGTGACGGACTGGCCTGCGCCTTCAAGATCGAATCCCACAACCACCCCTCCGCCATCGAACCCTACCAGGGCGCGGCTACCGGCGTAGGCGGCATTCACCGTGATATCTTCACCATGGGCGCCCGGCCCATCGCAGCCCTGAATTCCCTCCGGTTCGGCAATCCCGAACTGCCCCATACCAGGCGGCTGATCCGCGGCGTGGTCAAGGGGATCGGCAATTATGGCAACAGCTTCGGCGTGCCGACGGTCGGCGGGGAGGTTTATTTCAACGATTGTTACAACCAGAACATACTCGTGAACGCTATGTCGGTCGGCATCGTAAAGGTAGGGGAGACCGTCTCCGCCCGCGCCGACGGCCCCGGCAACCCGGTGTTCATCGTCGGCTCCGCAACCGGTAAGGACGGCATCCACGGCGCTACTTTCGCCTCCGCCGACCTGACCGAAGATTCCGCCGAAGACCTGCCGGCGGTACAGGTAGGCGACCCCTTCCAGGAAAAACTCCTGCTGGAAGCCTCCCTGGAAGCCATTAAGACCGGCGCCATCGTCGGCATGCAGGATATGGGGGCCGCCGGCATCACCTGCTCTACTTCCGAAATGAGCGCCAAGAGTGAAACGGGCATGCGCATCGACCTGGACAAGGTGCCGACCCGGCAGCCGCACATGAAACCCTTCGAGATCCTCCTGTCCGAAAGCCAGGAACGAATGCTGATCGTCGGGCATAAAGGACGCGAACAGGAGCTTTACGACGTATTTGACAAATGGGACCTCGTCTGCGAACAGATCGGGGAAGTGACCGCTACCGGCCGCCTGGAATTTTATCAGGACGGGCAAAAGGTAGCCGACGTACCCGCCGAACCACTCGTGCTGGGCGGCGGCGCTCCGGTGTACAAACGGGAATTCAAGCGCCCGGCTTACCTGGATCAGATCGCTGCCTTCAACCCGGATTCGGTGCCCGTGCCGGAGGATTATGTAGCGACCGCCAAAAAGTTGTTCGCGTCGCCCAACCTGGTGTCCAAGCGCTGGATCTATGAGCAGTACGACTCAATGGTGCGCACCAACTCCATGGGGACGAACAGCCCCAGCGATGCGGCCCTGGTCAGGGTGAAAGGCACCGGTAAGGCCCTTTCCGTGACCACCGATTGCAATTCCGCCTACGTATACGCCGACCCGTATGTCGGGGGCATGATCGCGGTGGCGGAAGCGGCCCGGAATATCGTTTGTTCCGGCGCTGTACCGGTAGCCATCACGAACTGCCTGAACTTCGGCAATCCCTACAACCCGGAGGTGTACTGGCAATTCGTGCACGCCCTCAAGGGAATGGGAGAAGCCTGCCGCCGGTTTGATACGCCGGTGACGGGGGGCAACGTCAGTTTCTACAACCAATCCGTCTTCAAAGACCGCACTGAGCCTGTCTACCCGACGCCGACCATCGGGATGCTGGGTATCCTAGATAACTTCAGCAACGCCATGACGCTGGATTTCAAGCAGGCCGGCGACCAGATCTACCTGATCGGCCCGCCCTGCACGGACCTGGGCAGCTCCGAATACCTGAGAAGGATACACAATATTCGCTTTTCACCGGCGCCTCGGTTTGACCTGGAAGAGGAATGGGCCGTACAGGAAGCCGTCAAGGCGGTTATTCGCCAGGGCTGGGCTGCTTCTGCGCACGATGTTGCCGACGGCGGCCTTTTTACCGCGTTGATGGAGTCGGCGATGGTGCGCAGCCTGGGCTTCGAGATCGAAACGGACCCGGTCTTCCGTAAGGACGCCTACCTGTTCGGCGAAAGCCAAAGCCGGGTGATCATCACGGTTTCGGCCGAAAATGAAGATGAGATGGTCAACTATCTGAATTCGAAGAATGTTTCTTTTTCAAAACTTGGCGAAGTTAAAGGCGGCAGCGCCCTGGTTGACAAGACGGATTTCGGTCCGGTTGCCGGGTGGAAAGAAATGTTCGACCAGACCCTGGGCAATGAAATGGAACGGTAATTTTCAAATCCTGTGCATATGAAGAAATTATATCCAATACTGATTTTGCTTGCAGTGCCGTTTCTGGCATGGCAATGTTCCAATACAGGCGCCTCTTCGGGCCTTGTGATTCAGGGCAGCATCAACGATGCAGCCAACACCCAGGCATTTCTGGATCATGTGGTGATCGGAAAGGCGAGCGATATCATCGCCAAAACCGACATTGACGGCTCCGGCAATTTTAAAATGGATTTTCCGGAAGGCATTGAGCCGGGGATCTATAACCTCCGCATCGGCGCCCGCCGGCTCAGCATTGTGTTGAACGGGGAGGAGAAAAACATCAAGCTCACCGGTAGCCTGAATGAGATGGCCAATTACAACCTCCGGATCTCAGGCGCAAGAGATGCCGTTGTGCTGTCCAATACGATGAAGGCCCTGATCAACCGGCAGATGAATGTCGAAGGGGTCAAACAATTCATCGACACGACCGCCAACCCGGTCCTGGCTGCTTTCATCGCCTACCAGGCCCTGCGCGATAACGGCGCCTATATCGACCTGCATAAAAATGCCTACAACCGGCTGGCGCAAACCTATCCTACCCTGGAATTGACCCAGGAATTCGGCAACTTCGTCGACCAGGTGGAGAACCAGTACAAATCCACCATGGCCACCCAGCTCATTCAGGTCGGTCAGGATGCGCCCGATATCAAGTTGGCCAGCCCTTCCGGCAAACAGATCCCGCTGTCTTCCCTGAAAGGTCAGGTCGTCCTGATCGATTTCTGGGCCAGCTGGTGCGGACCCTGCCGCCGCGAAAACCCCAACGTCGTCAAGGTTTACGACAAATACAAGGATAAAGGCTTTACCATCTACAGCGTTTCGCTCGACCGGGCCAAAGAGCCATGGGTAGCCGCCATCGAAAAGGATAACCTGAAATGGGAAAACCACGTTTCCGACCTGAAATGGTGGAATTCCGATGCCGCTGCGCTGTACGGCGTTCACAGCATTCCCAATACGTTCCTGGTTGGCCGCGACGGCAAGATCGCCGCGATCGGCTTGCGGGGCGCTGAACAGATCGAGGCGGCGCTGCAGACGGTGTTGTGATTTGTGGGGAATCGAGGAACTGAGGAATCGAGGAACTGAGGAATTGAGAAATCGAGGAACCGGCGGGCGGTGGAATCAATCGAAAAATTGAATCGAATAAGTCGATTAAGTCGAATGTTACGATTAAGCTGACCAAACGACGGACGTCAATAATCGATCCAATCGACCACGCCGCGGCGTGGCGAACCAATCGACTCAATCCAACGGTTTTTTCCTGAGCGAAGATGCCCGAACGATCACCTCTGTTTCCAGCATGATCGTCTGGACCGGAATGGTCTCCTCAGCCTCCATGATCCGGATGATCTGTTCAACTGCGAGTTTACCCATGTCCAGGGCGGGGTGGTGAACGATGGATAGGGGCGTGTTCATATGCCGGCCCTAAAGTCCGGAAACCCGATATTCGTCTGATTGCTGCAGATGTTTCGGTCCTGCGGACCGGGGCGTTGTAAAGCCGGCACAGATTACTAAGCCAGGGCGAGCTTATGCGGGTGGCAGGATTGGTAAGCTGGGGTCTTACGGCTGAACTTCGACTTCGCTCAGTTCCCGGTTACTGATCACTGAATTTGGACTACGCCCGGGGGCCCGACTTGCATCTTACAACTTATGCGACGTAAAATTTTACGTCGCTGCATACGAAGTAAAATTTTACGTCGCTACGGACAACTGACAACTGAAGAAGGCTATATCAAATTCCAGGCGGAATGGGAAAAATCCCCGCCGTTGCCTGCTGACCGGCTTCAGGAGCTGGACCATTGGCGGGATGTCATGTACACCGCCGGCCTAATCGGCGCTTATCCGGACGGAATTGGTTTTGGGAATATCAGTCGCCGCTGGGATGGCGAAGGCAGGTTCCTCATCACAGGTTCTGCGACCGGCAATTTTGAACAACTGGAACCTTCGCATTATTGCCTGGTTACAGAGGTCATTCCGCAGGAAAACCGCCTGACCTGCCAGGGCCCCATCCTGGCTTCCAGCGAATCCATGAGCCACGCCGTTATTTACCGGGAACGGCCGGAAGTTAACGGGGTCATTCATATCCATCACCTGGCGCTTTGGAAATACCTGCTGCACAAGGTACCGACAACCGACGCTTCAGCGCCCTACGGTTCCCCTGAAATGGCGGCCAGCATTGTAGATTTGCTGGAAACAACGGACCTGCCCAGGCGCCGGATATTCGTAATGGAGGGGCACCGGGAGGGGATCTTTGCTTTTGGCGAAACCCTGGAATCGGCGGCGTCTGTCATTTTTGCCGCCCTGGAAAATCTTTCCTGATCCTGGTCATCCGGCCTTTTCAATGTACAAATCCAGGGTCGCGCCGCCGTCCTGGTTGAAATGCTCAACTTCCAGCGTATGCTCGCCGCCTTCGATCGGGATTTCGACAATGTCAATAGCCGGTTCGTGAACATCCCAATGATCCAGAATGAGTTTTCCGTCCAAAAACACTTTGACCCCGTCATCGCTGGTGACGGTAAACCGGTAAGTCCCCTTTTCGATCGGAAATGTGGTTGAAGCAAAGGTGCCGTAGTGATCGGACTTCATGCTTGAATCCGGCGCGTTCGCCCAATTGAAGGTCAGCACGCCGAGGTTTTTGACGGCCTGCGGCGGCTGGTTTTTAAGCGCTTTGAAGGCGTCATAATGTTGGATGGGGTCGGTATTCTCGTCGTAATTGTAAAAATGAGCTTCCCAGTATTCAGCCGTCTCCACCCGGTTGAACCGGATCGGAAAGACTTTGCCCTTGGGGTTGACCTTGCCGAACTGGTCGGTGAATGCGTCGCCGATGAATTCGAGATCGAGGGCAATCACCGTAGCGTCCGGGTCGCGCTTGACCCGGATGGTTGCCGGGAAATTGCCGGTTTTCGGATTGATGCTGGTGACTCCCTGGCCGCCGACCGCTTTCCAGTTGCCGTGCGGCCCTAATACCAGGAAGGTATATTCGCCCCGCTCGGTGCTGCGCAGCCAGATCGAAGGATATTTGAAATTATAGGGACCCCATTCATTCATCAAAATGAATTTCCGGCCGACCATCTGATCCTCGGAAAGGCTGGCATCCATCCCGCCCGGCAGCGGTTTGGGCAGGTCCAGTCCGGCCATCGCCGGTCCGATGAACCGATCCTCAAGGGCTTTCCACCGCGGGTTATCCGGCGGCGGATTGAAGCGGTTGGTTTCGGGGAGTTTGACCGGGTTGCCGTCGCCGTATACCATATAAAAATCGTTGTTATTGAACGTCAGGTCTTCATTGGGCTCCCGGCCGGTCAGCAATGCCCGGGCCTCGTGTACCTGGTTGCTGTCGGCAATGGCGACATGGTCCGTTCCTGAAATGTAGAACGGATTGTTGACGGCGAAAAACAGGTTGCCGGCGATCTGGTAATTGCGGCTGCTGACGTCCTTGACCCTGGAATAACCCCATTCATCCGGTTGATGGGACCGTTCAAAGAGTTGGATCCCGACTTTGTCAAACTTCAGGTTGTTGTGCGAAATGGTATTGTCCTGCCCGTTTTCGACAGCGATGCCGAAATTGCAGTTTTCGATGGTATTGCCGAGCATGAGGGTTTTCCAGCTGTAGCCGCCCCATACCCCGTATCGGCACTCCTTGAGCTCATTGCCGATCAGTTTGTTGCTGCTGAAGGTCACCTCGATCCCGTTGGCCGGTGCGTAGGAAAAGTTATTGGCGTAGATCAGGTTATCGTTGCAACCGCCTTCTCCGCTGTCTATGGTCGACTGGCCGGGCCACAAAAAGAAGCCGTCGCCGGAATGGGTTGCTGAATTAAAGGCGAACGTGTTGTTGTTGCTTTGTTCATAACACAAAATGCCGGCCGAATCCTGCCCGCGCTGGTAGATCTCGTGGCTGTATCCGCGGACATTCCAATCGAGGCGGTTGTGCATCACCCGGTTGCCCGACGAGCGGTACAGGCCGATACCCAGCCCGGAGTTAAAAGAAAAAAAGTTGTTGTAGATCAGCCCTTCGGTTGTGCCCGTCATCAGGAGGGCGTTCTGGTTCTGGGTGATCGTAACGCCGCTGACCACCGGGTGGATGCAATCCTTGAGGTAGATCCCGGCCCCATAGCGGAGCCATTCGTCCTGATCGTTCTGGTGGTAGCTCAACCAGTCGGCAAGGCTCTCCCGTTCGCGTTTGCTGGCCAGCCTGGGGCGATAGTTGTAGCTGAAATCGCAGTCGATCAGCTTGAGACTGTCCACATGGAAGGCCATCAGCCCCACCTTGTACCCCCGCACGGAAAGATTCTTGATGGTCACATTCCGGCTGTCCTTCACCAGGATGCCCAACCCTTTGAACTGGTCGGGCATATCGGTTTCAGCGGCGCCGTCCAGCGTGATGCCGGAAAAATCCAGCACAATATCCTCGCCCTGAACGGTAATCGCGGGCTGATCGAGGCTGTCCGCTCCCGGGAAATGATAGTCAGCGGTTTGGAATGTGGCGGAAGAACGGAGCAGTTGTCCGGCTTCGAGTTCGGAACCTTTGTCCGGTGAACAGCCGGTGAACAGCAAGAGAAGGAGTCCGCATCCCGGCAGGATAGAGTAGAGCCTTTTCAATTGTCTCGGTTTTGTTGTCCGGCAAATATACGCCTGCTGCCGGAATTGCCTGTCACCCCGGAGGATTACTAAGCGAGCCCGGCCAAAAGACGGGCCGATTGGTAAGCCGGTTAATGCAGGGGTAAAAGGCTTCTCAATCCCTGCGGGCTTAAGAATCCGGGATCGGGCGGGGTTGTGGGTAAAAGGCTTCTCAATCCCTGCGGGCTTAAGAATCCGTTACTGATCCAACCGGAATCCAAGCCTGATCCCCAGGTTGGTCTGGAAAATATTGGAAGTTTCATCGCCCAGGATCCATTCCTTGATGCCGCCGTTGGCTTTGGACAGCCCGTCCCAGGTAACCGAAGGGGTATAACGCAACCCGATGACCGGGGTGATGGTGACCAGGTCGCTCAGGCCGATGTCCAGCCCCAACCCTGCGCCGATATTGAAAGCTGTCGCGTCGGCTTTGACCTCCAGTTCACCCGAAGTGTGGTCGAGGTTCCAGTACGAAACGCCCGGCGACAATTGGAAGAAAATGCCTTTGCTGAGCGGCGGACCGTGTTTGGAGAAGGTCGGACAATCACAGTCGCCTTTGAAATTGAGGAAGTAGATATTGGTATTGAAAAAGAAGCTGAACTGCCCGACCGAGGATTTGCCGTCCACTTCGGAAATGGTGGAATGGTAAAAGCCTGCATTGAGCTCGGGTAAAAATTCGATGCGGACATTCTTGAGCCGGAACCAGTAATCGATGCCGATCGCGGGACCATTGCCGAGGAATTCCGCCAGTTCCTGATTGCTGCTGAACGGCGTCAGTTTCCATTGTTCCGCATTGTTCAGCCGGTACGCGCCGTTAATGCCGAATTGGGCGGAAAGGCCGATTGTCATGAGTGCAAAAATGCCGGTAAGTCCCTTTTTTCTCATTATTGGTCTTTTTCTCGGATATTCTAAAAGGTTATTTTACAGGGCTTTTGAGGTAAAAATGCAATCTCCTCACCGCCCATCCGCCGCAGCCTCCTGCCTCCGGACGACTAAGTCGCCTATGGCAGACGGAGCAGGCGAAGGCGGGCTCCCTGTGCTAAGCGAAGCCGAAGCATCACCCTCTCACCCTCTCACCCTCTTGCCTAAAGGATAACGGGAACGAGCCGTTTAAAGTATGGTACAAATATCCGTATCTTTGCGAAACTTTGAAATTCAAGCTGCGGGCAAGCCGATTCGGTTTGCAATTCTATGAAAACCAAGAAACTGGAAAAAGATAAGGTCAATGTGATCACCCTGGGGTGTTCAAAGAACCTGGTGGATTCAGAGAATCTGATCACCCAACTGAAGGGCAATGAATTTGACGTGGTGCACGACAGCAACGACGACGATGCCAATGTCGTGATCATCAATACCTGCGGGTTCATCGATCTGGCCAAACAGGAATCCATTGATACGATCCTCGAGTACGCCGAGATCAAGAAGGAAGGCGGGATCGAGAAATTGTTCGTTACCGGTTGCCTCAGTCAGCGGTACAAGGACGATCTGGAGACAGAGATCCCCGAGGTGGACGCCTATTTCGGCACCCTGGAACTGCCCAACCTGCTGGCACGCCTGAACGCGGATTACAAACACGAACTGATCGGCGAACGCCTGATCACCACCCCCGGGCACTACGCATACCTCAAGATTTCGGAGGGCTGCAACCGGACCTGCTCTTTTTGCGCCATTCCGTTGATGCGGGGCGGTCACGTTTCCAGGCCCATCGAAGAATTAGTCAAAGAGGCCTCCAACCTGGCCAGGATGGGGGTCAAAGAGCTGATGCTGATCGCCCAGGAACTGACCTATTACGGGCTGGACCTGTATAAAAAACGGGAATTGCCCCGCCTGTTGCACGCTTTGGCCGATGTAGAAGGTATCGACTGGATACGCCTGCATTACGCCTATCCCAGCAAATTCCCTCCGGATATCCTCGATGTGATGGCCGAACGCCCGGAAATCTGCAATTACCTCGATATGCCGCTGCAACACGCCGCCGACGGGGTACTGGACCGCATGCGGCGGCAGATCACGCGCGCGGAGACCGAGGAGCTGATCCGGACGATCCGCCAAAAAGTGCCCGGGCTGGGATTGCGCACCACCATGCTTGTCGGGTTCCCCGGTGAAACGGACCGCGAATTCGAGGAACTCTGCGATTTCGTCCGTGAAATGCGGTTCGACCGGTTGGGCGTCTTCCAGTATTCCCACGAGGAGGACACCCGGGCTTTTGACCTGCCCGACGACATTCCGGCCGAGGTCAAAGCCGGCCGCGCCGCTCGTTTGATGGAAATCCAGCAGGATATCTCCTGGGAATTGAACCAGGAAAAGATCGGCAAGACCTTCAAAACCCTTTTCGACCGAAAGGAAGGCGGGTATTTTGTCGGCCGCACCGAATTCGACTCGCCCGAGGTCGATAATGAGGTATTGGTCCCGGCGGAAGGCCATTACGCCCGGATCGGCGACTTTGCCATGGTCCGGATCACGAACGCGGAGGAGTTTGACCTGTACGGGGAGATCGTTAAATCCTGACCCCCCGTATAACCCCCGTTGGGGTAACCCTTGTGGTTACCCTCGTCATGGCCACCCTAAATAAAATTCAACCGGCAGCGAGAAATTGTCGCCTCAACGCAAAAGCCCCCTGCGATTCCGCAGGGGGCTTTGGTATTGGGAGCCGAGGGGCAACCACAAGGGTTGCCCTTACTAGCGGGTTGTTTGCGTTGCCCGTGAGAAGGATTTCTTGGTTTCTTTTTTCTTCACTTCCTTGGCTTCCAGGTCGCCGCTCAGGTCGGCCATGACCGGGGTAGCGATGAAGATGGAAGAGTAGGTACCGACCAGGATACCCACAAGGATAGCGAAGGCAAAACCTTTGATGCTGGCGCCGCCGAAGATAAAGAGCACCAGTACCACGAACAAGGTGGTCATGGAGGTGATCGTCGTCCGGCTCAACGTGCTGTTGATGGCCATATTGATCGTTTCGATCTTGTCGCGTTTCGTGTACGTGTTCAGGTATTCCCGGATACGGTCGAATACGATCACGGTATCGTTGATGGAATAACCGATCACCGTCAGGATGGCTGCGATGAAGGCCTGGTCAACCTCCATGGTAAACGGCAGGATGCCGTGGAACATGGAGAAGATACCCAGGGTGATCAGGGTATCGTGGAACAGGGCGATCACGGCGCCGAGGCTGTATTGCCACTTGCTGAACCGGATGAAAATATAGAGGAAGATCAGCAAAAGGGCAAAAATGCCGGCTTCAAAGGCGCTGCGCTGGATGTCGTCGGCAATGGTCGGGCCAACCTTGGTGAAGCTGGTGACGTGGGTGCCGGTGAAATCCGGGTTCTTGAAGTGTTCAACGGTAAGATCGCCGGCGACGATGGATTTCACACCGTCGAACAATTTTTGCATGACCAGGTCTTCTGCCGGCGTTCCGTTCACCTGATCCTGATCGATCAGGTAATCAGTCACCACGTTGAAGGTATTCGAAACGTCAACGGCCTTGACAACCGGCGCGCTGCCTTCAAAAGCCGTGGTCAGGGAGATGCGCAGTTGTTCAGCGTCAACAGGAACGGAAGAGTCAATGGTCAGGTTGTAGGAATAACCGCCCTTGAAGTCGACACCCAGGTCAAAGCCGCGGATGAAGAAGGAAACGATTCCCATCAGAATGATCGCGCCACTGACGGAGTAGGCAGCCTTGCGCATGCCCATCCAGTTGACATTGAGGTTGGACATGACGTTTTTGGACCAGCCCGTATCAAAGTTGATCGAACGGCCTTTCTTCAACCACCAGTCGATAATGAGGCGGGTAACCAGGACGGCGGTGAACAGCGAAGAAATCACACCGATGATCAACACGATGGCGAAGCCTTTGATGGGGCCGAGACCGAAATAATTCAGTACGATGGCCGTCAGCAGCGTCGTTACGTTGGCGTCGATGATGGCAGAATAGGAGTGCTTGAATCCGTCTGTCACGGCTGAAGTCAGCGCTTTGCCTTCCCGCAATTCTTCCCGGATCCTTTCGTAGATGATCACGTTGGCATCCACCGCCATACCGATGGTCAGTACGATACCGGCGATACCCGGCAGGGTCAGTACCGTACCGAAGGAAGCCAGGGCGGTGAAGATGAAAACGACGTTCAGCAACAGGGAGATCACGGATACAACCCCGCCTTTGCCGTAGTAGATGATCATAAAGGCCATCACGATAATGAAGCCGATGAGCAGGGCCAGCACGCTGTCCCGGATGTTCTGCTTGCCGAGCGACGGGCCGACCAGGTTTTCCTGGATGCTCTTCATAGCTGCCGGCAGACGGCCTACTTGCAGGATATTGGCCAGGTCGGTAGCGTCCTGGATGGAAAAGTTACCGGTAATGGAGGAAACGCCGCCTGTGATGGGGTTGATTACCTGTGGGGCGGAGGCGACTTCACCGTCCAGCACGATGGCGATCTCGCGGTTCTGATCCTGCGCCGCAGCAGTGGTCATCCGGCTCCAGGTGCGGGCGCCTTCGTTGTCCATGGTCAGCGATACGGATACCTTGTTGGTCTGCGGGTCCGGCTGGGGCGAAGCGTTGGAAACGTTCTCGCCGGTCAGTGGCGCGGAGCCGTCGCGTTCGGACTTGAGGGCGTACAGTTCATACAGGTTGGTCGACTTGTTGTCGGTCGGATTGACGATCGCGTCCCGGGAGAAAGCCCAGACCACGTCTTCCGGGAAGAGGGATTTTACATCGTCTCGCCGCAGGTAGCTCAGAACCTGGTCGCGCTTGTTCTTTTCTGCAACGCCCATCACGGCGCGGCCGTAGGAGCCGTTGGTGACGGTGAGGATGCTGAACAGCGGACCGCGGGCAGCCGAGTTGTCGTAGATGGTATCATAGCTTGCAACGGATCCGGGTATGATATTACCTGTGGAATCCCTTTGCGGAACGGTATCGATCCTGGAGATCGTCGGTTCCAGATCCACTCCTTCGGTTTTGGCCAGCAATTCGTTGGCTGCGGAGAAATTGGGGAGGATCTCGGGATCGGAAACCCGGTAAACGTTGCGGAAGTCAAGCTGAGCGGTTGCCGACAGGAAATGGCGGGCCCGCTCGGGGTTGTCGATGCCGGGCAGTTCGACCAGGATCAGGTCGCGATCCGGATCCTTGGTGACGTTGGGCTGGATAACGCCCATTTTGTCGATCCGTTTTTTGAGCAGGTCGAACGACAGGTCGACGGTTTCGCCGGCTTTTCTCTTCAGTACGGCGATGACATCTGAATCACTGCTGTTGTTGTCAATCTCGCTGCGGAGTCCCGGGTTGAGGATGAATATAGGCGCCAGCTTCTTGTCGCCGGCAATATTGCTCCAGGCATCGGCAAAGAGCGTAACGAAGTCAGACTGGGTATTGGCCTGGGCTGCGGCGGCAGCGTCGAGGGCCTGATTGAATGTCGGGTCTTTGGAATTCTTTGCAAGTGATCGAATAAATTCTTTGAGGTCCACCTGAAGGACAACGCTCATACCGCCTTTCAGGTCCAGACCAAGGTTGATCTGCTGTTCTTTCAGTTCCTGATAGGTGTACGACTTGATCAGGGGAATACGGAATACGGTTTCGGTAGAAACACTGTCAAGGTATCCCGCCAATTTTGCCTTGTAGACACTATCCTGTTCGGTTTCGTCGGCGATGCCGGACGAAGCGGTTTTGGCATAAGCAGCGGCTTTTTTCTCCACAGCGGAGGACTTCAGCATGAAAACGCCCTGAATGACGGCCATCACGGCCATCGCGAACAGGAAAAACCTAACAACTCCTTTTCCTTGCATAACTCCAAAATTTAACCCAAAATCAGTTTTAAATGTAAAAACAAGTAGGTCGCCCCGCAGGTTGTCCGGGTTGTTTCTCCTTGAAAGCCAGTTTGTTAAAATATTGACTTCCAACGAAAAAAAACCTACCCTACGGAAAAACTGCGCAAATATACGGTAATAAATGTAAATGGTTTAAGAAATTTGCAAGTAGCCGTAATTTGGGTAAAGCCGTATTTTGCAGCCGGATATGAAGAACTGGATCATTGCGGTTATGGTTTTGGTGGCGCTGCTGGGGCTGGCCTGGGTGCAGGTCTATCTGCTCAGGGTCGGGTTATTGCTGGAGAAGGCGCGATTCGACCCTAAAATGGCCGCCGTGCTGGAGCAGGCCAACATCAGCATCGAAAAGTCGGAGGAAGTCCGGGCCATGGTCATTGAGGCCTACCGGGATACGGTGCAGCGGGAAGAGGTGCGAAGGCCGCTTCGGGATTCTCTGGAGGATATCCTGAGCCGGGAGCTGCTCTCCAGGGGCATTTCCGTGGATTTTGCCCTGACCCTCTGGGACGGTTACGAAAAACAGGCAGTGCTCACTTTTCCGGGGGCTGACCGCAGCGACCAACCGGCTTATCAGCATTATCAAAGGACCCTTTACGGCCGGATCGGCGCCGATTGCGGTTGCCGGCCTGTGCTGGAGGTTCAGGTGACCAACCTGCTGGGATACCTGCTGGGCCGGCTGACGAGCCTGATCGTACTGTCGGTCCTGTTTGTCGGCTTGTTGGCCTTCAGCCTGGGCTGGCTGATCATCAAAACGAACCGGCTGCGGAAACTGGACCAGGTCAAGAACGACTTCATCAACAACCTTACTCACGAGCTGAAAACGCCGGCCTTTTCCACCTCGCTCCTCCTTCGGCTGCTGAGCGAAGCCCTTTCCGGTAAGAAAACCGAAAAAGCTGCCGAATACCTGGCCTTGCTGGAAAGGGAAAACGAGCAACTGAAAGACCATATCGAGAAAGTGCTGGAACTGGCTTCGCTGGAAAGCGGGCAAAAGCATATCCAGGCCCGGCCTATCCATGTTCACGAATTACTGGAAGAGGTTTGCCTGGATTATGCCCGCAAATCGGAAGAAAAGGAAGGGCGGCTTGAGTTCCAATTGGATGCAGCCAATGATCTGGCGGAGCTGGACAGCGCCCATGTCAAGAACGCGGTACAGAATTTGCTGGAAAATGCCTTGAAATATACCGACAAACCGCCCGTCATCCGGGTATCGACGCATAATGCGGGGCCGTTTATTCATATCCGGATCCGGGACCGGGGAATCGGGATTGCGCCGGAGCACCAAAAGAAGATCTTTGACAAATTCTACCGCGCGCCTACCGGCAATTTGCACGAAGTGACCGGGTTCGGGCTGGGCCTGCATTATGTCCGGCAAATCGTTCAGGCCCACGGAGGGCGGATCCAGCTGCAGAGCAAACCGGGTGAGGGATCGGAATTCGAACTCATCTTCAACCTGGCGGGAAAGGAGGCGATTATCGAATAAAATTGGCCTTTTATCAAAAAAAGTAGTTCCTGAAGAAGAATATTCGGATTTTAACTCTAATTTGGATCAAAATTTTAACCAACTAAAACGCTTATTATGGAACCTTTAGACTCTTCGAGAATACAACCTGACGCCCCGTTTTTCCCGGCAGCTATGCGATGGGGTTTGATCGGCGGTTTGATCTCCGTGGTTTATTTTCTGCTGGGCAATACGCTGGGATTCGGCAGGCCGTCGGCGGGTATTGCCATGATCGCCGTCAATTTTGTGGTCAGCCTGGCCATTTCGGTGATTGTTGCGGTTATGGCCATCAAGGCATACCGGGATAAGGACCTCGGCGGTTACATCAACTTCGGCAAGGCTTTCCTGACCGGTTTTGTCGCCTTATTGATCTCCGGCGTAATCGGCATCATCTTCTCCTATATCTATATGAACTTCATTGAGCCGGATTATGCGCAAAATGTCATGCGCGAATCGATGGAAATGATGGAGGACTTCGGCGTGCAAATGGACGACGCCCAAATGGAAGAAGCCATGCAGCGCGGCGGCAACCCCGGATCGATTATGAGCATGTTGTTCGGATTCCTGGGCTCGGCCTTTTTCTCCGCGATTATTTCCCTGATTGTCGGCGCGGTCATGAAAAAAGACCCGGCGGCAAATGTCTGATCAATATTGAATATGCCTGCTAAAATTCGTTTTGGGGCAATAGCAGGAACAGCGACCGTAGTCCTGTTCCTGCTTTTTTATTGGATTGACCGGCCTTTGGTCAACCACCCCGCATTGTGGTGGGGATCCATGATCCTTTACCTGGTTTTCATGTACCGGGCGGTGAAAAGCGCCGCTCCCGGCGATTTCAGGTCGGCGCTCCAGCCCGCTTTTCTCACCTTTGTGGTGGCCAACGCCCTTTTTTACCTGTTTTATTACCTGTTATTCGGCGTATTTGACCCCGGACTGGTAGATTTGCAGCGCGAAACCATGGTTTCGGACCCGCGGTTCGGCCAGGCTTTTGAAAACTACGACCTGAAGGTCACACTGGGCAATACGTTTTTTCGTTATTGTTACAGCCTGATCGGCGGGTTTATCCTGTCGCTGGGTGTGGCGGCTGCGGCGAGGCGGTAGACGGTGGACGGTGCCCGACTACGCTGGGGCTTCGTCGGACGGAGTCGGCTGCGATTATTCGCCGGGCGTATGATTTATGGCTTATTCGATGGAAAACTTTCCTTTATGCGACGGAAAATCTTCCGTCGCTACTTACGACTAAAAAATGGAGATCGATCTTTCAATAGTGGTTCCGTTGTTCAACGAAGAAGAATCCCTGCCGGAGCTGGAAGCCTGGATCAGGCGGGTGGCAGAGCGTGAAAAGCTGGCCTATGAAATCCTTTTTGTGGATGACGGGAGTATAGACGGCAGTTGGGCGGTTGTTGAGGCATTGTGCCGGAACAACGACAAGGTTCGCGGCATCAAGTTCCGGCGCAACTACGGGAAATCTGCAGCGTTGAATGTCGGTTTTCAGGCGGCAAAAGGCCGGGTGGTCATCACGATGGATGCCGACCTTCAGGACAGCCCGGATGAGATACCTGAGCTTTACCGGATGATCCGGGAGGATGGATTTGACCTGGTTTCGGGTTGGAAAAAGAAGCGCCACGACCCGATCTCGAAGACCCTGCCGTCCAAGTTCTTCAATTCGGTTGTACGCCGGAGCAGCGGCATTCAGCTGCATGATTTCAATTGCGGGTTGAAGAGTTATCGCAATCAGGTGATCAAGAGCATCGAGGTGTACGGCGAAATGCACCGTTACATCCCCTTGCTGGCCAAATGGGCGGGGTTTCGCAAGATCGGCGAAAAGGTTGTGGAACACCGGGCCCGGCAGTACGGCGTCAGCAAATACGGTTGGCAGCGGCTGATCACCGGGTTTCTCGATCTGCTGTCCATTACCTTTGTCGGCCGGTTCGGGCGGCGGCCCATGCACCTGTTCGGTACGCTGGGCACGCTGATCTTCATTATCGGATTCTTTTCGGCCGCCTATATCGGCATCAATAAGCTGGTCATGCTCAGCAAAGGGCTTCGCGCTATCCTGGTGACCAGCAACCCATATTTCTATATTGCATTGACCTGCATGGTGCTGGGGACCATCCTGTTCATGACGGGCTTCCTGGCCGAGCTCATCATCCGGAGCGCGCCGGACCGGAACCACTACCTGATCGAAAAGCGCCTCAATGAGTAAGATCCTTATCTTGTCGCCGGCCCATCCGTTGCGGGGCGGTATTGCCTCTTCCTCGGAGCGGCTGGCTTATGCCTTTCAGGAGCAGGGGCATGATGTAAAGATCATTTCCTTCCGGTTGTTGTACCCGAATTTCCTTTTCCCGGGCAAAACCCAGTATACGGACGATCCGCCGCCGGAAGGGTTGGCGATCGATACCCTGGTCAATGCGATCAATCCGTTGAATTGGCTGGCAGCCGGTTGGAAGATGCGCCGCGAAAAGGCGGATGTCATCGTGGTCCGGTACTGGCTCCCGTTAATAGGGCCATGCCTGGGGACGGTGCTGCGGCTGGCACGGCGCAGGAATACGAAGGTTGTAGCGATTACGGACAATGTCATTCCGCACGAAAAAAGGCCCGGCGACCGACTGTTTACCCGGTATTTCATCGGTGCGGCCGACGCCTTTGTGGTCATGTCCCGCTCGGTGGAGGATGATATCCGGCAATTCACCCGCACCAAGCCCGTCAGGTACGCTCCGCATCCGATCTATGACAATTACGGCGATCCGGTTGACCGCGAAACGGCGCTTCGGCATCTGGGGTTGCCGGCTGAGGACCGGTATATCCTGTTTTTCGGCTTTATCCGCAAGTACAAGGGGCTCGATCTGTTGCTGGAGGCCATGGCTGATGAGCGGGTGCGGCGCCTGGGATTAAAGTTGGTCGTTGCCGGCGAATTTTATGAGGATCCGGCGCCCTATCAAGAACTTATCCGGAACAATGGCCTGGAAGACCGGGTCGTGTTGCGGCCGGATTTTATTCCGAACGAAGCTGTGAAATATTACTTTTGCGCGGCCGATCTGGTGGCGCAGACGTACCGTACGGCCACCCAAAGCGGCATCTCGCAGATGGCGTATCATTTTGCGGTACCGATGCTGGTGACCAATGTCGGCGGCCTGCCCGAGATCGTGGAGCACGAAAAAGCGGGGTATGTCGTGCCGGTCGATCCTGCAGCCATTGCCGGGGCCATTGTCGATTATTTCGAACGGGACCGGCGCGGGGAGATGACCAGGGCGGTGGTTGCCCGGCAGAAGGATTTTTCGTGGGAGCGGATGGTCGGAGCGGTGTTGAATTGATCCGAATGGTTTGATTGATCCGATTGTTCGATTGATACGATTGATCCGATTGTTCGATTGGGCTAAAAGGCTGGTTGGTTACTCCAACCGGAACATTCGATTCAATCGGCTTAATCGAAAAATAGAAAATCTGGTGGATAAACATGCAATTGTCGACAATCAGGTAGCTTTCAAAGCAGTGGTGATCTCCGGCATCCTGTTGGGGTTGCTGTTGTTGCTGCTGGATTGGGTTGCGTTTCGCCTGGCGCCGGAAGCCACTACCTTCACAAGGGCGGCAAAGACCGGGGTTAGCCTGATCCTGTTTTGGGTAGTCTGCACGAGTACGTTGCGAAGTATTGAGCGGTTGCGCAAGAAGATTCCCGGGCTGAAATTGTTGGCAGCCGGCATCGGGGTAGCCGTGGTCGGGGTATTGCTGCACCAGCTGGCTTTGCAAACGCTGGCATGGCTCAAGTCGGCCTGGGCGCCTGCCCCCGACTATGCGATGTTCCTGTTTTATGCCGCCGGCGGGTTTATTGCCGCGGTCATCTCACTGATCAATTTCAGGGTGAGGAACAAGCGTCTGGGAAATGTCCTGGAGGTGTTGTTCATCGCTTTAGTGGCCTGGCTGTTTTTCTTCTTTACAAAATAAGTGTTCATGCATTCCAGAATAAAGAAGGCTGTCGCAGAGAGCATTGCGGCCAAGCAAGCGTTGCTGGCGGACGAGCAGCTATTGGGAAAAGTGGATCAGGCAGTATCCAGCTGTGTTGAATGCCTGCGCAACGGCGGCAAGATCCTGTTTTGCGGAAACGGGGGCAGCGCGGCGGATGCCCAACACCTGGCAGCTGAATTGTCGGGGCGGTTTTACTTCGACCGGGAGCCGTTGTATGCTGAGGCGCTCCATGTAAATACGTCGTTCCTGACGGCAGTAGCCAACGACTATTCCTACGACGAAGCCTTCGCCAGGATGGTGCGGGCTATGGGCCGGACGGGGGATATCCTGTTCGGCATGTCTACTTCGGGCAATTCGCCGAATATCCTTCGGGCTGCCGAGGACGCGATCAAGACCGGCATGACGGTCATCGGGATGACGGGGGCCGACGGGGGGAAATTGCGGGATCTGAGCCATATTTTATTGAATATGCCCAGTAAAGACACCCCGCGCATACAGGAATGCCATATGTTGGTGGGGCATTTGATTTGCGAGCTTGTTGAGGAGCGGTTGTTTGGTCGTCCGTAGCGACGCATGATCATGCGTCGCCAACCAGGCCATGCGTCAGCCAGGTTATCCATCGTAACGTAACAAAAACCGACCTCCCCGATTTGTAATCACATACCGGCCCTACAGGCCGGAAACGTAAAAATGCCACCGGGGTGCTACCGACATGGCGGACCTAAAGGCCCGCAGCCATTAAGCACTGGCTTATTGATAGCAGCGCTGCTGCCAACTGGCTTCTTTAACCTTCAACCTTTAACCTTTAACCTTTAACCTTTAACCTTGACATGGCGGACCTAAAGGCCCGCAGCCATTAAGCACGGGCTCATTGATAGCCGCGCTGCTGCCAACTGGCTTCTTCAACCTTCAACCTTTAACCTTTAACCTTTAACCTTTAACCTTGACATCTCGAACCTGACGGCCCGCGACGGCCCAGCCCCTCCCGCCGAATCCAGTCTCCAGTCTCCAGTCTCCAGTCTCCGGTATCCAGTCTCCAGTCACCAGTCTCCAGTCACCAGTCACCAGTATCCGGTATCCAGTCTCCGGTCTCCAGTCTCCAGTATCCACCACGCCTCGGCGTGGCAGCATCCAGCATCATCATCCAATCCTCACCGAAGTCATTGTCAGGGAGCCGCCGACTGCCTTGTCGTTGAAGAATTCCACCTTATCGCCTTTTTCCTGCAGGCCCAGGCTATAGATCAGCGGGTAGTAATGATCGGGGGTTGGGATGGCCAGTTGGGCGGCGCGGCCCAGTTGTTGATAATCGAGCAGCGGTTGGTGGTTGCCGTCGGCGATGTGTTGTTTGAACAGGGTATTCATTTCAAGGGCCCAGTCGAAGCCGTATTCGGGTTCGTTGAGCTTGTCCCAGGCCACCATGCGGAGGTTGTGCACCATATTGCCGCTTCCGATGATGAGGACGCCTTTTTGGCGCAGAGCAGCCAGTTCCCTGGCCAGTTCGTAGTGGTACTTTGCCGGTTGGTGATAATCGATGCTGAGTTGCAGGACCGGGATATTCGCCTCGGGGTACATATGGCGCACCACCGTCCAGGTACCGTGGTCCAGGCCCCAGTCGTGGTCGAGGCCGACCTGGGTTTTGGTGACCAGGCGGGTGGTTTCTCCGGCCAGTTCAGGGCTGCCTGGTGCGGGGTATTCCACCTCGAACAATTCCCGGGGAAAGCCCCCGAAGTCGTGAATGGTCCGGGGATGATCCATAGCCGTGACGTGGGTGCCGCGGGTCAGCCAGTGCGCAGAGACGCAAAGGACAAATTTGGGTGTCGGGATCTTTTGACCCAACTCCTGCCATTGCTTACTAAAGGCGTTATCCTCGATGCCGTTCATCGGCGACCCGTGCCCGATGAACAGGACGGGCATTTTTTCCTCACCGGATTTCATCGTTCCGGCAACTTGCGCAAGCGATCCCAACGAAAACATAGCGGTTGCTCCTCCCAGATATTTTAAAAAGGTCTTTCTGTTCACTAAAACGTTTTTAGTCGTAAGTCGTAAGTTGTAAGTCGTAAGTCGTAAGTTGTAAGTCGTAAGTTGTAAGTTGTAAGTCTCAGTACTACTAACGACTGACGATTTTTCATTTTACATTTATTCGACTTCCACGATCATCTCGATCTCTACGGCAATATTTCTGGGCAAAGAGCCCATGCCGACGGCAGAGCGGGCGTGTTTGCCGCGATCGCCGAATACGGCCACCATCAGGTCGGAAAAACCGTTGATGACTTCCGGTTGGTTGCCGAAATCAGGCGTGCCGTTGACCATGCCCAACACCTTAACAACGCGTTTGACCCGGTTGAGGTTGCCGAGTTCGGCCTTCAGCACTTCCAGGAGGCTGATGCCGGTCAGTTTGGCGGCTTCATAACCTTGTTCTATGCTCAGGTCGGCGCCGAGTTTGCCGGTGATGAAGGCGCCGTCGTCTTTTTGGGGGCCCTTGCCGGAAAGGAAAAGGAGGTTGCCGGTTCGGACGGCGTTCACGTAGGTCGCTACCGGAGACGAAGCTTCTGAGAGCCGGATGCCCATTTCGGCCAGGCGGGCCTCCGGGTTGTAATCCGGATCCTGGTTGGTGATTTGATTCATCGATTGATCTGATTGGTTATTACAGGACAGCAAAAGTACGGCAAGAGGCAGGAAAAGTATGGATTTCATGGTGATGTTTTTTAATTGATGAAATTGATCGATTGATGCGATTGATGCGATTGGCCTAAAAGGCTAGTTGGTTATCCCAATCGAAACATTCGGATTATTCGACTTATTCGATCCAATTTTAAAATTGATGCGATTGTTCAATTGATTCGATTGATGCGATTGGCCTAAAAGGCTAGTTGGTTACCCCAATCGAAACATTCGGATTATTCGACTTATTCGATCCAATTTTAAAATTGATGCGATTGTTCAATTGATTCGATTGTTGGATTGATTCGATTGGATCGATTGTAGGCGTCTGTCGGTTGGTCAACCTAATCCAATCAAATGACCAAATATACGGCGGGAAAATAAAAATCACGACTTGGTGAAGCGGTGGTAGAACAATTTAAGGTCGGATACCCATTCTTCGGCTTCTTCCTCCTGGTGGTTGACCTGGAGTTCGGGGTCAAAGGATTTGAAATCGGCTTCTTTGTACTCGTAAATGGACCATTCTCCGTTGGAGAACTCCAGGGAGGTGAGGCTTTCTACCCAGTCGCCGGAGTTGAGGTAGGTAACGGTCTTGCCGGCTTTGGTCCTGACCTGGCGCATCTGCGGAATATGGATATGGCCGCAAAGGACGTAATCGTAATCTTGTTCTCCGGCCAGTTCGATGGCGGTATTTTCGAAATCGGAGATGAACTTGACCGCTTTTTTCACGCCGAGCTTGATCTTTTTGGCAAAGGACATGCGGGAGTATCCCAGGGAAGTGCGGATCTTGTTGACCCAGCGGTTGAGGACAATGAGCCAATCGTAGCCTTTGCCGCCCAGGCGTGCGATGAGGGGAGAGAACTTGATGGAGGCGTCGAAGATATCGCCGTGGAAGATCCAGTATTTGTGGTCATTCAGCCGCAGAAGGAGTTTGTCGCGCAGGCAGATATTGCCGGTATGAAAATTTGAATAGCGGCGGAGGGTGTCGTCGTGGTTGCCGGTGATGTAATAGACTTTAGTGCCTTTGGCGGCCATGCGGAGGATGCGCTGAATGACTTCGAGGTGTTCTTTGGGGAAGTAGCGTTTTCTGAATTCCCAGATGTCTATGAAATCGCCGTTAAGGATCAGGGTGGCGGGCTTGATGCTTTTGAGATAGTTGAGCAGTTCTTTGGCGTGACAGCCGTAGGTTCCTAAATGCACATCGGAAATAACAACAATATCGATTTCCCTTCTCATGTTGGTTTGGGCAGGTCATTCGGACCAAATCAAGGGCAAAGTTGGAATTCAATTATTAACCCATTGTGAAAATATGTTTATCAAATAATTAACAAATATGTTCAAAATGACGGTCCTTATCTGATTTATTTACAATCAGTTAAGGGAAATTTATTGAAACGGTAAAGCCGGTTTTTAGGGCGGGTGTTTGGGGCTGTCTACTTTTGCAGCATGGGCAAATACACTTCTACCGATCAGTTCAAGGACTGGCTGTTCAGCAAGATTCACGGCAGCCAATTGGTGTACAATACCTGCTGGGAGGATCCCCGGTGTGACCGTGAATTGCTTGACATTCAAAGAGATAGTAAGATTGTTATGATCACCAGCGCGGGATGCAACGCCCTGGATTATTCGCTGGACAAACCGGAAGCGATCCATTGCGTGGATATGAACCCCCGGCAAAACGCCTTGCTCGAATTGAAGCTGGCGGCCTTGCGGCAACTCGATTTCGAAGACTTTTTCCAGCTTTTCGGGCGGGGTTTTCACCCCAATATGGAAGACCTGTACTACCTTCGGTTGCGCAGCAGCCTGCCGGCTACAGCCCGGGCCTATTGGGATAAGAAATGGATCTATTTCAACGGTAAAGGCATTCGCAGGAGTTTTTACTACCGCGGAACATCGGGATCCATCGCCTGGATGTCGCGTCAGTTCCTGAAATCAAAAAGGCGGATTTACCGGGGGGTGCAGGCCATGCTCAACGCCGACTCCCTCCAGGAGCAAATGGGTTGGTACTGGCAGGTCGAACCGATGCTGATGCGGTCGGGCATCCGGCGGGTGGTCAACCAGCACCTGACCATGAGCCTGATCGGGGTACCCCGCGACCAGCAATTGCTGTTCCGCCATGAATACGAATCGGGTGCGCTGGGCTACCTCCGGGATTGCCTGCGCAAGGTATTCGCCGACCAGCCGGCCGCCGATAATTATTTCTGGAAGGTTTACCTCAATGGATGCTATACGCAGGATTGCTGCCCGGAATACCTGAAAGAGCGTAACTTCGACTGGTTCAAAAGACCGGAAACAGAGATTCGCACCCACACGAAAACGATCACCCAGTTCCTGAGATCCAACCCCGGCGAATACAGCCATTTCGTATTGCTTGATCACCAGGATTGGATGGCTTTCAACGCGCCGAGGGAATTGGAGGAAGAATGGCGCTATATCCTGCAGAACAGCCGGCCGGGAACGAAGATCCTGATGCGGTCGGCGGCCTCGGAAATCCGCTTTTTCCCCGATTTTGTGCTTGAACGCGTCCATTTTGAACGCGAAAAGGTGGCTGAAGTGCAAAAGAATGACCGGGTAGGGACGTATGCCAGCACTTATCTGGGGGTAGTGAAATGATGCAGACTGCAGATTACTAAGCCCGCAGCGCAGCGCAGGGATTGGTAAGCTGGGGTTAGGTATGGTCTGGCGTCCCTGGTAGACTTATGACTTACGACTTACAACTTACGACCAATAAAATGAACGCAGCGACCGCAAAAGTAGAAACGCACCAGAATGAAAAGATGCAGCGGTATTACCGCCGTCATGCCGCGATCTATGATTTGAGCCGGTGGACTTTCCTGTTCGGCAGAAAAGAGGTGATCAGGCGGTTGCCGTTTGAATGGGACGAGGCCATTTCCGTGCTGGAGATCGGCTGCGGGACGGGGTATAATCTGGAGACCATAGCCAAAAATTTTCCGAATGCCCGATTGACCGGTCTGGACGTTTCGGCAGATATGATAGACCGGGCCGCTAACCGGCTGATACCATTCAAAGACCGGGTTACGCTGATCCAAAAGCCTTATCAAAGGGGGGGAGGCGAGTGGGGAGACGGATTCGATGTGATCCTGTTTTCCTACTCGCTCACGATGATCAACCCGCAATGGGAGGACCTCCTGCAGCAGGCAAAAACCGATTTGAAGCCGGGCGGCATACTCGCTGCCGTTGATTTTCACGACTCGCGGTTCGGGTGGTTCAAACGCCATATGGGCCGGAACCATGTGCGGATGGACGGTCATCTGACGCCTGTAATGGAACGGGCTTTTGCGGCGGAGGTGTCGGAGGTTAAGGGGGCTTATCTGGGGGTATGGGACTATTTTGTGTTTTTGGGGAGGAAGGAGGAGTGATGGATGAGGGCACTCAGGGCACTCAGATAAGATTGGCATTGACCACTGAGGGCACTCAG
>CALMYQ010000242.1 GCA_937873655.1 uncultured Lewinella sp.
AGGTCGACTTTACCACAGCAGCGCGGGCCGTTAGGTCCGCCATGTCGGTAGCATTCGGGTTGAATTTTAGGTTTCCGGCCTGTAGGGCCGGTATGTGATCCCTCCGGAGAGCGCAATAATCGTTGTCAGTGGTCAGTGGGCAGTTGTCAGTGGGCAGTTGGGTAAGGCGATGTTTCGGCTTTACAACGGACGCGAAGCAATGAAACTTGGTATAATTCCCTTTGACTAATAGACCGGCTTGTTCTATCTTTGGCCCAAAGCTGATTTTAGATCAAACCTGATTAAATGTCCCGAATCCTTCATCCCGCTGATTCCTGGTCGTTTTACTGGCCTGCGGAAGAGAACCCCCTGATACAGGCGATTGCAGGCAAACACAACCTGCTGGACCTGGCCCGGCTCGACAATGCGTCTCCCGATTTCGCCTATAAATTCATCCTTCAACTACTGGGGTCTGCCCCTGACCCGCTAACCTTCAACCCTGGTTTTGAAGCGGGCCGGACCCTGACGGATCTCTATTTTTCGGAAAGAAATCGCGAAAAATCAACAGGCCGGCGCCTCTTGGGGGTGGGCTATCCGCTGGTTGCTTTTTTTCAGGACAATGAGATGATCACCGCCCCCCTCTACATCTGGGACGCAACGCTTGAACCGGAAGTAAAGGGATCGAACGAATGGACATTGACCCCTGATGCCAGGCAAAAACCGGCCTGCAATCCCTGGCTGATCGATTGGCTCCAAAAGGGCGGAAAACAGGAGCTGGCTGAATGGTATACCGGTTCACCCGACCGGCAGGGTTGGAACGCAGCCGCTCTTTTTGCCGTGTGTAATGAATTTTGCCTGGGCGCAGCACTGGAAAACCCCAGTCAAAGCATCGCCAGCACCCCGCAGCCCAACCTCGTCCAATTGGATGAACTGGCGTCCAAAGGAACCATGATCTGGTCGGCATTGCTGGGTTCATTCAAGCGGGCTGAGTTCAGCAGGCCGGCTGAAAGGCCGGAAGCCGGTCATAAATCTCCGCAGGCTCAAACACCGCCGTTTTCACTGATAGACATGGATCCCTGGCAGGCGGCGGTTCTGGATTCCGGCAAGGCCTCTCCCCTGTCCATCGCTGAGGGAAATGCGGGGTCCGGCAAAACCCATCTCCTGCTCTCCTTCCTGATCGATTCGCTGGCCAGAGAAGAGCGATGCCTGGTGATTTCGCCATGGACACCGGTACTGACCGCCGTCAAAAACCGGCTGGGTCAGCTGGGTTTCGGGGATTTTTCTTTTGTACTTCGCCATCCTTACCAGGACCTGGCCGCCTGGAGCGGCGCGTTTCGCCTGGCCGGCAAAAAAACGGCCGGAGATGCCGGCAAAATCAATGACCAGCAAATCACCCTGCGTTTTGAACAGGTTTCCAGGGAAAAGAACCGCCTGGACCGGCAGTACCGAGCCCGTTCAAAAAAAGTATTCGGAGACAAGAACTGGACCGAGACCGTCGGCCTGTTTCTGGCTTCCAACCGCATCGAAGGCAAGGAACTGCTGGGCAATCAGCTCAATACCCAGGATTTCTCCTTCTCGCCGGATAACTTTGACACCCTCAGGGATGCCGTGGCCCGTTGTGCAATCGCATTCGACAAGATCAAGACCCTCGACCACCCGCTGAATAACCTAAATGCTGGCATTTTTGTACACCAGTCCAAACAGGAAAGCCTTCAATTTATCCAGGATCATATCGAATCCTTTTTGCAAAAAGCTTCCCAGTTCCAATACCGGTACATCCATACGCAAAATGAATACGGCGAGCGGCTCCGGTCCTATTTTGATCATTTCTATTTCGAGATCCACGACCAGATCACCCGCCTCAGCGAACGGGTCAAGGATACGGTAACCCTGTACGGAAAAGACCTGCTGAAATCCTCCAAACCGACCCTCAAGCTTTACGGAATTTTTGCGGAGAAATACAAAGCCGCGCTCAATGCCCGGGAGGAGATCGCCGTCCAATACCAGAGCCTGAAGAAAAGCTTCCTGGATAAACAGCTTTTTGACCACAACTTTGCGGATGAAAAAGAGGCCCGTTCCCTGCCCGTCCTTCGCGACAACCTCGAAAAATTAAGCGACGGGCTGGAGGAATGGCGCAATCGCATCAGCCCTACGGTACAGGAAGACCTGACCCGGCTGAGCGCCAAGACGGCCCATCCCGGACTGGGTTTTGCGAGCCAGATCGAGTCGCTGGAAGACGGCCTGGACAGCCTGATCGACGAGATCAACGGCAGCGGCCTGTATCAGCTGCCCTTCCAGAACAATATGCTGACCTTGCCCAAAAGGCAGAAGCTCCTGGAAGATATCATTCACCAACTGGAAGCGACCCAGCTCAATCTGCGGGATTACGGCGCTTTTTACGATTGGCAGCGGTTATGGTTCAGCCTGCCTGAGCATGCCAGAAAGATCATCCGTTCCATAGTCAAAGTAAAGCCCAACGATTGGGTGGCCGCTTTTGACAGCTGGTTTTTACACCAATGCCTGGAAAGCGCATACGACCCCGCGCTGCCCATTAAGGCGTACAACCTGGAGCCGTTCGCCAGTGACCTCGATGCCGTCCGGGATCTCCTTCGAAAAAAGACGATCACCCAGTGGAACAACCTGAGGGCTGAATCGATCAAGCGGTTCCGAAAGGATAAAAAAGCGCTGTTCGAAAACTTTGTCGAGAGGTCCGATTTATCGCTGAGCGCCGGACAGATCACGGGTAAAGCATTCCAGGAGGTTACGGACTGTTTCCCCATACTGATGGCAACCCCAGGCACGGCGGCCGACCTTCTGGCGCACCAATCCGGCGTCTGGGACCGCGTTATTTTCCTGTACCCGGAATTCCTGCCGGGCGAGCCGGGGCTGATTGGTTTGGGCAGGTCAGCGCTGGGCATAGGCGGACAATTCCCGGAAATCCATCCGCGCTCCATGTCGGCATTGCTGCTGGAAAACGGGGCGAACACTTTCCCGCTCGGGCAGATTCACCGCTATTTTCCGGGAAACCTGTTCAACCCGCATCCTTCGGGAGCGGAAACAGGACAAATACTGTTCGAACAGGTAGACGGCCGCTACGACGAAGGCGCCGAAACAAACGAGGAGGAAGCCCGCAAGGTGCTGGACTGGCTCAACAAGATCGAGCCGACCAAACAGCGCACGTTGCCGTCGGTGGGAATTGCCTGCATGACCACGGGGCAGCGCAACCTCATCCAGGAATACCTGCTCCGGATCAAGCAAAAGCGATTGCCCGGGGTTGAAAAGATACAGCAGCTGGAGCGTAACGGCCTTGCCATCTTCCGGGCCGACGAAACCAGCGGTCAGCAATTCGACGTCCTCCTCATCAGTTGCACCTTCGGCCATTCCAATATCGGTGGCGCCCTGACGCGCCATATCCTGCGCTTCAACCAGCCGGGAAGCCAAACCGCGCTGATCCAGCTGATGAGCGCCGGCACGCAGGAATTGCGGGTGGCCAATTCCATACCGGGAGATAACCTGGACCAGATGATGCAGGCCCCGGCCCAAAAAGGGGTTTTCCTGCTCGGCTCCTGGGTCAGGTACCTGAAAGCCCGCTCGGAAAACGATGAAACGGCCG
This sequence comes from uncultured Lewinella sp., assembly GCA_937873655.1. Classification (GTDB taxonomy): domain Bacteria; phylum Bacteroidota; class Bacteroidia; order Chitinophagales; family Saprospiraceae; genus JACJYC01. The sequence continues at coordinate 3,593 of CALMYQ010000242.1, forward strand.
TACAAAGGGTGATCCGCGCTACCGGCGCCGTCTACGGCCAGGAAGAAACCGTCAACAACCCGCTGGCTGAAGAAATCGCCTGGCATATTGCCGGCCGCATGCGGACCGACCGGATCCAGATGAATGTACCTTTCGGTGAGCTGAAGCTCCCGCTGGTCATCCTGCCGGAAGAACCGAAATACCCGTCACTGGTCATTCAGCCCGATCATTTTTTTGCACAAGCTCAATCTACTGACTTCATCTGGGAAAACCGGCAACGGCAGGACCTGGAAAAGGCAGGCTACCGGATCATTCCTGCCTGGTCGGTGCAATGGTGGAAAAACCCAAGGAGGGAAAGCGCTGAACTGCTGAAGGCGGTTCAGGAAGCGCCACCGGCCGTTGAGGAGGAGGAATAATAGTGGTCAGTGGTCAGTGGTCAGTCGGTTGTCCGTAGAGATGGAAGATTTTCCGCCTCATTTTCCCCCACATGCAACAAAGTTTTCACATCCCATTACAACGGCCGCGCGGGCCGTCAGGTCCGCCAGGCCAAGGTTAAAGGATAAAGTAGAAAGGTTAAA
>CALMYQ010000243.1 GCA_937873655.1 uncultured Lewinella sp.
CAAGAGATCAAAAATAGCCCATTTATGCTGGTGTTTTCATTGCTTGACGCTGCCTTTGACCTTGTCACTTTCTTTTGGCGCCCAAAAGAAAGTAACCAAAGAAAAGGCTCCGGCTACGCAGCTGGGCCTAAAATTGCAGGGCTGGCGCTTTGTTGACAAACCAAGAAGCAACGGGAAGTTGCTGCTTGAAAACCTCACAAAAAATCGTTTGCCGAAGGCCTTGCCTCGCAGAACCCTCTTCCCTTGGAACTACGGCGAGCGAGGGACACAGCACGCAATCGGTACAATACAAAATTCTGAAAAGCCTTCCTCCCTATCCCCTGCCGACGTAGGGCATATTCGTCGCCATCACCGTCATGAACAGCACATTGGCCTCCGGCGGAAGACCAGCCATGTACAGGATCGCCTTCCCCACGTGATCGACCGGCATCGTCGGTTCCACCGCGATCGAGCCATCGGCCTGGGGGACGCCCGTCTTCATCTTCTCCGCCATATCCGTGGCGGCGTTGCCGATGTCGATCTGGCCGCAGGCGATGCGGTATTTGCGGCCGTCGAGCGCGGTGGATTTGGTGAGCCCGGCGATGGCATGCTTAGTCGCCGTATAAGGCGCTGAATTGGGGCGGGGCACGTAGGCCGAGATCGAGCCGTTGTTGATGATGCGCCCACCCATGGGATCCTGGGTTTTCATCAGTCGGAAGGCTTCCTGCGTACAGAGGAAAGCGCCGGTGAGGTTGGTGTCGACCACCGTCTTCCACTGCCCGAAGGTAAGTTCTTCCAACAAGACTCCAGGCGCACCGATACCTGCATTATTGAACAGGAGATCAAGCCGGCCGTAGGCCTCCCGGATTTTGGCGAACAGCGCCCGGACAGATGCCGGGTCGGTGATATCGGCGGGTACGGGCAGCGCTCTGGCCTGCGCCTTGCCGGCGGCGGCGGCTGTTTCCTCCAGGGCTTCGAGGCGGCGGCCGGCCAGGACGACGGCATACCCCTCTCGTAACAGCGTCAGGGCGGTGCTGCGGCCAATACCGGAACCGGCGCCTGTGATCAAAGCGATTTTCATGTCTGCGTTGTTATTACCTATGATCAATCATTCAGAATCGGCACAAAAATGGGGTCCCACCCAATCGAAAAATCATTCTTACGATGGTTCTTCACCCAGTTCTTCTTCCATGAATGCCTCAATGATCTCCCGCATGGATTCATCGCGCAGGAAGCCCAGTTCCAATGCACGGGTCGGGTTGAAATACGGCGGCCAGGTCATTACGATGCTTTGAATGAAGGGATCCGGCACCCAATCGATAAGGGCCCTGGTTTCGGGGCCTGCGACAGCTTCTAGTGCGCTGACCATTTCTGCCACCGACAGGGTGATGCCGGGCAGGTTGATTATGCGGTTGGCGCCCAGCGCGGCCGCCGGCAATTGGGCGGCATGGATGAAGTTTTCGATCACCTGCTTCGGCGAAAGGATCCACACTTTGGTATCGGGCGCCACGGGGCACACGGCACGCTGCTTTTGCAGGGGTTCCCGGATGATGGAGCTGGCGAAGGAAGAAGTGGCGGCATTGGGCTTGCCCGGCCGGACTACAATCGTGGGCAGCCTGAGGCACCGCCCGTCGACGAAACCCCGACGGCTGAAATCGCTGATCAGCAGGTCGGCGACGGCCTTTTGGGTACCGTATGAACTTCGGGGCATTGGTGCGGTATAATCGCTGATCGTTTCGGACAGCTCACCCCCGAAAACGGCGCAACTGCTGGCGAACACCAACACGGGGCGGGTCGGCAGGTTGCGGCATAGTTCGAGCAGTTGCAGCGTAGCGTGCAGGTTTACCGCCATTCCCAGGTCAAAGTTTTTCTCTGCCTCTCCACTCACGACGGCGGCCAGGTGAAAGATGACATCCACCGGATCTTCCAGCACGGATCGGACCCGAGTTTGGTCGCGGATATCGCCGACAACCACCTCGAGGCGGGGGTCGGCAGGCAATCCAACCGCCTCTACGTTATCGAACAAGGCCAACCGCCTGATCTTCCGGGGGGCCTGACCATCGACCGACAGTTCTCCCCGTTTCAATAATTCCCGGGCAAGTTTCTTACCGAGAAAGCCGGCCCCGCCGAAGATGATGATTCGCATAGAAATTAGGCTTGACACTGGGGTTTTTTTCGTAAAAAATTAATAATCAATAGATTGAAAACAAGACTAAAGATCGAGATTTAGCATCGCCCCCAGGCGAAACCGTCATTTCATCGGAATCAGTTGGGCAAACAGCAGCAACTGAATCAGTCCCACCAATCCAATAACGCCGGTAGTCAGCGTCCAGGTTTGCAGGCCTTCCTTTTCCGTGAATCCGCTCATCTTGGTGACGACCCAGAAACCGCTGTCGTTCATCCAGCAGACGAACATGGATCCGAATCCCACGGCCAGGAAGATATACACCGGATGATAAGGCAGATCGGCGCCGGAACCGATGATGGCGAACATAATGCTGGAGGATGTGATCATCGCCACGGTACTGGAGCCCTGAGCTGTTTTCATCACGGCGGCAATGAGCCAGGCCACCAGGATATAAGGAAGGGGAAAGTGCTCCATGGCCTGTTCGATCGACGGACCGATGCCGCTGTGCTTGATCATGGCGCCGAAGGCCCCGCCGGCGCTGGC
>CALMYQ010000244.1 GCA_937873655.1 uncultured Lewinella sp.
GTCCGTTGTATCGACGGAATATTGCCTTACCCCCGACTGCCAACTGAAGACTGCCGACTGCCGACTGCCGACTGTTTCATTGCTTCATTGTTGTGCGTCCGTTGTATCGACGGAATATTGCCTTACCCCCGACTGCCAACTGAAGACTGCCAACTGCCAACTGCCGACTGCCAACTGTTTCATTGCTTCATTATTGTGCGTCCGTTGTATCGACGGAATATTGCCTTACCCCCGACTGCAAACTGAAGACTGCCAACTGCCAACTGCCAACTGCCGACTGCCGACTGTTTCATTGTTTCATTATTGTGCGTCCGTTGTATCGACGGAATATTGCCTTACCCCCGACTGCCAACTGCCAACTGCCGACTGCCGACTGCCAACTGTTTCATTGCTTCATGGTTGTGCGTCCGTTGTGGAGGCAATATGATGCCGTTTATTCAAATTTACGACTAACAATCGCACAGGATTGATTTTAATCTGCGGCAAAGAATTTTTAATTTTTTGTTATTTATATTTTGTTATTAAAACAATATTGTTTTTATTTGCACTAAACCTCAGAATAGTCCTCCTTTTGAGGGCCTTAAAAATTCTTGCGCGCTGGAAATAAACGGCTATCCACGGTCCTTTATAGGACCTTGTACGCATACCCGTGAGTGGTGGTGGAAGGGCGGGCTGTTTTTTCCCCACCCATACCTTTAATTCAACCTAATATTAACCAAGGCCAGGCCGGCCGGTACCTCCCGATTGTAACTCAATCGGCGCAAATACTATATTTTCTAAAGCCGGTTATCCGGCATTTTTCCCCTTTCCAGGCCTTCATTGGCCAATTCAAACGTCCGGTCACGCAAAAAACCCAGCAAAGTCTTACGGTCACGGATCGGCTCCATTTCCTCAAACGGGATGGGCGCTCCCACGGTTACCCGAATGGTCGTTCCCATTTTATTCCGCATCTCGTTCAACAGCAGGGCCAACCGCAGGTTCAGGCTGAATTGGCTGACGATCTGAAATAACCGGCTGTTTTGACCGTGAAAGTACATCGGCACGACCGTCGCCCGGGCTTCCCGGATCAGTTTGGCTACAAAGACCTTCCACTCCAGGTCTTCTGCCCTGCCCCACCAGCTCCGGGAAGTGGCTACACCGCCCGATGGAAAGATCACGACCGCCTCCCCGTTTTTCAGCCTGCGGATGGCTTCCTGCCGGGTAGCAATATTGATCTGTTGCGCCTCCCGGGTTTCCCGAAAATCGACCGGCAGCAAAAAGGAAGCTATCCGGTCGTTCCGGTTGAGCACTTCATTGACCAACATGCAAAAATCCGGGCGCAATCCGGCAGCCACGGCGCCCATGATCAGCCCGTCTACCACCCCGAACGGATGGTTGGCCACCAGCACCAAAGGGCCCTCCGCCGGGATGGCGGCCAGTCTGTTCCGGTCCAGATCGACCCCGACCCGCAACTTCTCCAGCGCCAACGACCAAAGCCGGACAGCCGGAGCATCCGACGCCTCGATCTCGTTGTACAACCGCTCGATCTTCGGCCGGCCCGACACCAGCTCAATCCCCTGGATGAGCCGCCGCTTCCATACGGGGTCCCTCTGATCTGAATAGGTTAGTCTGACTTTCATACTTCTTTATTGTTCACCGTTTTCATCCATTTGCCCCCGGGAAAGGAATTTTTTCCGGGTAGTTGGTTATCATTGCATTTCCTAATGGCAAACCGGACTACTCGTGCAGCCGACAAAAATAAACATCGCCGTATTTATTGTCCCTTTTTCCCTCCTGCTGTTTTCCATCATCTTCAGCCAGGCAGATCCGGACGGTTTTCTCACCGGCATGCGGCAGGCCAATGATTGGATTCTGACCCGTTTCGGCTGGCTGTTCTCCTGGTCCACATTGCTATTTCTTGTGCTTTGCATTGTTGTATATTGTTCACCGCTGGCCAGCATCCGGATCGGCGGGAAAACGGCAAAACCGTTGCTCTCGAAATTTCAGTGGTTCTATATCGCACTTTGCACCACAATCGCCATCGGCATCCTGTTCTGGGCTACGGCAGAGCCGGTTTACCACCTCCATGAACCACCGGGCCGAACCGGAATTGAGCCGGATTCCGCCGCCGCGGCCACATTTGCCTTATCAACCTTATTTCTGCACTGGACCTTCACGCCTTACAGCATTTACACCCTGATCGCGCTGCTGTTTGCCCTGGTCTATTACAATTACCGGCAACCCTTCAGCCTGGGTTCCTTGCTGTATCCATTGACCGGCAAGCCGCTGAACGCACGTTGGCGACAGGTCGTGGACGCGGTTTGCCTGTACAGCCTTGTAGCCGGCATGGCCGCTTCGCTGGGCGCGGGCATTCTGACCCTTTCGGGCGGCATCCGCCAATTTGCCGACCTCGGCGATTCTCCGTTCATCCTGCCGGCCATAGCCGGGTTGATCGTCATCACGTTCATCATCTCATCGGTCAGCGGCCTGATGAAAGGGATAAAAACGCTGTCAAACATCAACTTTTACGCTTTCCTGGCCCTGGGCGCCTTTGTGCTGCTGGCAGGCCCGGCCGGGTATATCTTCAGTTCCGGAGCGGAAAGCCTTGGCGATTACCTCGTCCATCTCGCACCGCGAAGCCTGGGCATAGGTGTCGACCGCGAATGGTCGGAAAGCTGGACGGTCTTTTACTGGGCCAACTGGCTGGCCTGGGCGCCGGTCACCGCCGTCTTCCTGGGCCGGCTGGGGGTCGGATATACCGTCCGCGACTTCATCCATTTCAACCTGGTTTTTCCCGCGCTGTTCTCCATGCTCTGGATGGCGATCTTCGGCGGAACGGCCATTTACATTGATCATATTTCAGGGACAACCGACCTTTATGCCGTTTTGCAGCAACAGGGGCCTGAAAGCACGATCTATGCCGTGCTGAACACCTTGCCCTACCCCAGGCTGACAGCGGCCGGTTTCCTGTTCATCGCTTTCATTTCCTATGTTACAGCGGCCGACTCCAATACATCGGCCATGAGCGGCCTTTGCTCCTCCGGCATTTCGCCTGACAGCCCCGAACCGCCCGGCTGGATCAAGATCGTCTGGGGCGTCGTCGTCGGGACCGTATCCTGGGTAATGGTATCCGGCGCCGGTATCGACGGGGTTCGCATGGCGTCCAACCTCGGCGGATTTCCAGCGCTCTTTTTAGGGTTGGCGGCCGCGGCCGGCATGCTGCGCTTGTTGTTGAAAAAGTCATTAACCGCTGAAAATAATTGAGCCAAAACTGATTTATGAACCGAATACTTACCATCGTTCTTTTTATGCTGACCTGCTGGAATGCGGGTAAAACCCAGCGTTCTGAAACAGACTCCCTGAAAATGGAATGGTTCGGCGACGCCAAACTGGGCATTTTCATCCATTGGGGCATCTATTCCGTGAAAGGTACCGATGAAAGTTGGGCATTTTACAACCACAAGATCAGCCACGCCGATTATATGGCCCAGATCAAGGGATTTACGGCTGCCAACTACGATCCCGACTATTGGGCAAGCCTCATCAAGGCATCCGGCGCCCGCTATGCCGTGCTGACCGCCAAACACCACGACGGGGTGGCCCTGTGGGATACCCAAATGAACGACCTGAGCGTGGTCAAACAATCACCCGCAGGAAGGGATGTCCTTACTCCATTCTACAAAGCCTTGCGGAAGAACGGGATCAAATGCGGCGTTTACTTCTCCCTCATCGACTGGACGCATCCCGATTATCCGGGATTTTTGAGGGACAGTTCAAAATACAACATTGCGGAACATCCCGAAAAATGGGCGCGTTTCCAGGCTTTTTTCCAGGGTCAGATCCGGGAGCTCATGACCCAGATCAAACCCGACCTGCTGTGGTTTGACGGAGATTGGGAACACAGCGCCGGGGAATGGGAAGCCGCCAAGGTCCGCAGCATGATCCTGGACATCAGCCCAACGACCATCATCAATTCGCGCCTGCAGGGCTACGGCGATTACGGCACGCCCGAACAGCATACGCCCGTCATCCGCCCGAAAGACAAATACTGGGAACTCTGCATGACCCACAACGACAACTGGGGCTGGCAACCGCAGGACACCTTCTGGAAAACGCCCTACGAGATCATCACCATCTTCGCCGATGCCATTGCCGGCGGCGGCAACCTCCTGCTGGATATCGGACCGAAAGAAGACGGCACCATCACCCCGCCGCAGGTCCATATGCTGGAAGAACTCGGCAAATGGACCGGCAAGCACGAAGAGGCCATTTTCGGCACTGTCGGGGGCTTGCCTTACGGCCATTTTTACGGACCGTCCACCTATTCAAAGGATTCCACCAGCCTGTATCTCTTTGTCCCTGCAAAGGGAAGCGGCCCCATCGTCGTCAAAGGGTTGGAAAACGCCATCCGGGAAGCCACGGTAGTGGGTACCGATATCCGGCTTTCGCCAAAGATCGTCGGCAAGATCAGCTGGAGCGCCGTCCCCGGTCTGGTTTACATCGATATTCCGGAGGAAGCCAGAGATGAATATATGACCGTCGTGAGATTGAAGTTGGATGATCCGGTGAAGCTGTACCGGGGTCACGGCGGGGTTTAAAGCAAAATGATCAGGTAATTCTACCCGGTTCTCAAAACAGGTAAAAACACCCTTGCGACGCGCCGGATAAAATTGTATTTTTGTCAAATATCAATATACACCTGATACCTATGTCTCATCTCAAACTGGATACGGCCGTCATCGGCGGCGGCGTATCGGGCGCATACAGCGCATGGCGGCTCCAACAGGCCTACGGCAAGACCCAGAAAATTGGCCTTTTTGAATACAGCAACCGGATCGGCGGGCGGCTTTATACGGTCACCCTGCCCGGTTTGCCCAATGTGAAAGCGGAGGTCGGCGGCATGCGGTATATCCCCACCGAGCACAAGATGGTAGCCAACCTGATCACACATCTCGGTCTGGAAACCAAGGATTTTCCCATGGGGGCGCCCGAACCCGTCGGATCCAATTGCAACCTCTTCTACCTGCGTGGCAAACACCTTCGCCTGCACGAACTGGCCGATCCGGCAAAGGTTCCCTACAACCTCGCGTGGTCGGAACGCGGCCTGGGACCTACCAACCTGCAGGTCCAGGTCATGAACTATCTCTTTCCCAACATGCAGAACCTCAGCCTCTGCGACCAAATGAAGATCAAGGTATTCGGCAAGGAGCTCTGGAAATACGGTTTCTGGGATCTCATGTTCCGGGTACTGAGCAATGAAGGCTATCAGTTCATGAAAGACGCAGGCGGCTACGATGCCAATGTGGCCAATGCCAACGCCGTTACGCAGTTGCCGGCTACCGAATACAGCGACAGCACCAAGTTCCTCACCTTGAAGGACGGCTATGACAAGCTCCCGATCCAGCTGGTGGAAGAGTTCAATAATATCCTGCCGGGCGAGGTGCCCAACGGAAGCCGGGTATTCATGAACCACCGCCTGGCAGAGATCCTGCCCAGCGACGACAAGAAGTCGAAGTATAAGCTCATCTTCGAACCGACCATCACCACAGATGCAAAAACCAGGGTGGATGTCAAAGCGGAAAAAGTGGTGGTTTATGCCGACAAGGTCATCCTGGGCATGCCGCGCCGCTCCCTCGAACTCATACAGGGGCCTTTCTTTGAGGACGCCTGGCTGAAGGCCAACCTGAAATCCGTGCTGATCCAGTCGGCATTCAAACTCTTCCTGGCTTATGAACGGCCCTGGTGGCGGACGCTGGGGTTGGTAGCCGGCCGGTCGGTCACCGATCTGCCCATCCGCCAGGTCTATTACTTCGGTACGGAAAGCGAACAGGCCGGCGGACAACCCTGGCTCAATTCCCTGCTGATGGCCTCCTACAATGATATCAGTACTGTTCCCTTCTGGAAAGGACTGGAATACGGGGAGCCCTTCGAAGGCCATCGACCGAGCTGCATCGAACCGGGCGTCCGGACCATGGTCCCGAACCTGGAATACCAACCGACGGATGAAATGGTCTACGTTGCCAATAAGCAACTGGCCGAGGTCCACGCCCAACAGGAGATCCCGCAACCCTATTCCGCGGTTTACCACGACTGGAGCGGCGATCCCTACGGCGGCGGCTGGCACGAATGGAAGGCCAACTACCGCCTGGACGAGATCATGTGGAAAATGCTCAAACCCGTTTCCGGCGACGATATCTTTATCGTCGGAGAGGCCTATTCTATCGGCCAGGGTTGGGTGGAAGGCGCCCTGGACACGGCCGAAACCATGCTGGAGGAATATTTCAAGCTGGAACGACCCAAATGGCTCGATCCTTCCTACGCCCTGATGCCGGTACCGAAAGGCGGCTGCGGCAAACTCGAAGGGTGCATCCCCGCAACCGAAATGGGCGCTTCACTGGATTCCATGACGCCCAATTGCCTGGATCAAATACAGGAAGGCTGATACATTTATTCCGATTGTTCGATTATTCCGAATGTTCCGATTCTGGTGACCAAAGAACGGACGCCCAATCGAAAAATCGAATCAATCGAACAATCGATCCAATTGACCTAATCGAATCAATCGAACAATCGATCCAATTTTTGGATTGTCCGAATGTTCCGATTCTGGTGACCAAAGAACGGACGCCCAATCGAAAAATCGAATCAATCGAACAATCGATCCAATTGACCTAATCGAATCAATCGAACAATCGATCCAATTTTTGGATTGTCCGAATGTTCCGATTCTGGTGACCAAAGAACGGACGCCCAATCAAAAAATCGAATCAATCGAACAATCGATCCAATTGACCTAATCGATCCAACTGACCTAATCGATTCAATCAAATAACATGTCCTACACGGTATCAAACTATATTCTGGATCGCCTCAAACAACTGGGGTTGGAATACTTCTTCGAAGTTCCGGGCGATTACGCCTCCATTTTCCTCACTACCCTGGACAGTTATGCGGGCATCACCCGCATTCCCAACATCAATGAATTGGGCGTGGGTTATGCAACCGACGGCTACGGTCGTTTCAAAGGGGTGGCGGCTTGCAGCGTCCAGTACGGCGTCGGTACCTTCTCGGTGCTCAACGGTTTTGCGGGCGGCTATGTCGAACGCGTACCGATGGCCCTGATCGCCCCCAGCCCAAGCACCAATGACCGCGTGCTGACCCGCACCGAAGGCATCCTTTTTCACCACAGCACCGGCAACCTGACCGCCGATAAAACGGTGTTCGAAAACGTGACGGTCGCCGCGGAAACCATCTCGGACCCGGCAACGGCGCCGGCCCAGATCGACAGGGCGCTGACCGCCATGATCACCCACCGAAGGCCCGTGTATATCGAGGTGTTGCAAAACATCTTCGGGGCGGAATGCGCCCAACCGGCCGGCGAACTGAAACCGGCGCCTGTCGCCAGCGAAAAACCCTCACTGGAAGCTGCGCTGGAATCCGCCTGGAACAGGATCCGAAAAGCCCGTCTGCCGGTCCTGTGGGGCGGCGTGGAGATCCAGCGGTTCGGGCTCCAAAGCCTGTTTCAGGAAATTGTTGACGCCAGCGGCATGCTCTTTACCACCACCAGCCTGGGCAAGACGGTACTGGATGAAAGCCAGCGGCAATTTGCCGGTACTTACGCGGGCCCCGCCTCCCCGGCCCTGACCCGGGCTGTCATGGCCAAGACCGACTGCCCCATCGCACTCGGCGCCCTCATTACCGACGATTACCTGGACATCATGGCGGCTGATTACGGCGACCTGATCAACGTAAACGATGAATGCTGCCATGTCGGTTATGAAAACTACCAGGGGGTGGCGCTGAAAGATTTCCTCACCGGCTTGCTGGACAAATTCCAGACCGACCCGGCCTTTCCCAGAAAATACCGGCGCCCCGGTTTCAAGCCCGATCCGCGCCCCAGGTACCGGTCAGGCGCCCGCCTGACCTACGAGTTGTTCTATTACGAAATGGGCAACTGGCTGATCGGCAAAAAGCAGATCGAAAGCAGCAAGCTCATCCTGGGCGAAAGCACCAGCCTGTATGTGTTCGGCAACCTGTTCGGCATGCCGAAGGATTCATTCGTGGCGCAGGCGGCCTGGGGCTCGCTGGGTCACGAGACAGGTTGTGCCCTGGGTGTGGAGCTGGCCACCGGCCACCGGCCCATCGTGGTAGCCGGCGACGGCGGATTCATGATGATCTGCCAGGAGATCTCCAGCCTGGTCCGGCAAAAATCCAATGCCGCGATCTTTGTGATGTCCAACGGCGGTTATGCCATCGAACAGGCGTTTGTCGACATCAAGGCGTTCACCCCGCAGGGCAGTTACGCCCCGTTCGACCTGCTGCCCGACTGGGATTACCCGGCACTTGCCAAAGCCTTCGGCGCCCGTGGTCACGTGGTGGAAACGGTCGGCCAATTGCGCAGCCTGCTCCGAAAGTTGGAGCATCAGGACGGCGTGCCCAACCTCGTGCAGGTGAAAATCCCGTTGAAGGATCTCGCGCCGCAATTGAAGCGGTTGGCAACGACGCCGTAAATTTCATTACGACAAATTGGCTTTTGTTTTCCTATCTTGACCCGGAAAACAAAAGTCGCCGCCTTGTTATTCATCACCGGTATTCTGATCATTCTGGTCTTGCTCGCCCTTATCCTCAGCAAGACTACCTCTGCCCTGACCGCACTGATCCTGGTGCCGGTAGCCGGAGCGCTCGTCGCAGGATTCGGGCTGGACACCGCCAAATTCGCGGTGGAAGGGATCAAAAATATCGCGCCGGTGGCGGCCATGTTCATCTTTGCCATCCTCTTCTTCGGCGTGCTGACCGATGCCGGCATGTTCGATCCGATCATCAACCGGACGCTCAGGATCGTTGGGCACAACCCGGTCCGCATCGCCATGGGAGCCGCAGTGTTGGCCATGATCGTTCACCTGGACGGCTCCGGGGCGGTCACCTTTCTGATTACCGTACCGGCCATGTTGCCGCTTTTTGACCGGTTGGGTATGGACCGGCGCATTCTGGCGGGCGTAGTGGCCCTTGGGGCAGGCACCATGAACATCGTCCCCTGGGGCGGGCCTACCCTCAGGGCTTCTTCCGCACTGGATATCCCGGTGACCGATCTGTACAATCCGGTCATTCTTCCGCAACTCGCCGGATTGGCTTTCGTGCTGTTTGTCGCCTGGCGAATGGGCAAGAAAGAGGCGGTCCGATTGGGATTAAGCGCTGGAATACAGCATGGAACCTTTACCCCACCCGAATTGACGGAAGCGAAAAAAAGCCTGCGCCGCCCGAAGCTTTTCTGGATCAACATCGCCTTAACGGTTGTTGCCATAGCCACCCTCATCTCCGGCAAGATCGCTCCGGCCCTGGTCTTTATGTTAAGCGCCGTTTTGGCCCTTATGGTCAATTACCCGTCATTGAAGGACCAAAAAGAGCGCATCGACGCCCATGCCAAAGCCGCCCTGATGATGGCGGGTATCCTGATGGCGGCCGGCGTATTCACCGGCATCATGAAAGAATCGGGCATGATCACCGCCATGGCCCGGGAAGCCGTTGCCGTGATCCCTGCCGGCATGGGCGGCCATATTCCGGTGGCGGTGGCGGTATTGAGCATGCCTTTAAGCCTGGTTTTCGATCCGGATTCCTTTTATTTCGGATTTCTGCCGGTCATTGCGGAAGTGGGCCAACAAATGAACGTCTCTCCGGCCCCGGTGGGGCAAGCGGCCATTCTGGGGCAAATGACGACCGGTTTCCCGTTCAGTCCCTTGACAGCCACCACCTTCCTGCTGACCGGCCTCACCGGCATCGACCTGGCCGATCACCAGCGGTTCAGCATGAAATACGCCTTCCTGACTACCCTGGTGATGACCCTGGTTGCGCTGTTGCTGGGTGTTTTTCCGGCTTGAAGCAGTTAAATGTGATCACGCCCATTATACCACATTTAAGTCCGGATAACAGTCGAAATATAGCCCTGTAACTTTTACATTTTGCATTAACAAATTTAAAAATTAGAAGTGCAGAACAACCATAAACCAAAATAAACAACCATAAACAACCATGAACAACCATGAACCAAAATAAACAACCATAAACAACCATAAACAACCATGAACAACCATGAACCAAAATAAACAACCATAAACAACCATAAACCAAAATAAACAACTATGAACCCACCTTTCCTCCGCATCGGCGCCGGCGCAGGTTATTCCGGCGACCGGATCGAACCCGCCGTCGAGCTGGCCGAAAAAGGCCGGCTGGATTACCTCGTATTCGAATGTCTGGCGGAGCGCACCATCGCATTGGCGCAACAGCGACGGGCCCATAACCCGGAGGAAGGTTACGACCCGTTGCTGGAAGCCCGGATGGCCGCCTGTCTGCCCGCCTGCAAGCGAAACAGGGTGAGGATCATCACCAATATGGGGGCGGCCAACCCGGTAGCTGCCATGAAAAAGACCGCAGCCGTAGCCGAACGATTGGGATTAAAGGGGTTGAAAATTGCCGCCGTCACCGGAGATGAAGTGACGGACCGGATCCGGAATATGGACCTCCGCCTGCTGGAATCGGGTGAGCCGCTCAATTCTCTCCGCGATGTCATGATTTCGGCCAACGCGTACCTGGGCGCCAGGCCCATTGTAAAGGCGCTGGATGCGGGCGCAGATATCGTGATCACGGGTCGCGTGGCCGATCCGGCCCTTTTTTCGGCGGCCTTGATCCATGAATTCGGCTGGTCGTTCACCGATTTTGGACGGCTGGGAAAGGGGACTGTATTGGGTCACCTGCTCGAATGCGCGGGACAAGTTACCGGCGGTTTTTTTGCCGATCCGGGCTACAAGGACGTCCCTGACCTCGCCAGGCTCGGCTTCCCGATCGCGGCGGCCTCCGCTGACGGCGATTTTGTACTGACCAAAGTACCCGGTTCCGGCGGGCGCATCACCACGGCTACCTGCAAGGAGCAGCTTCTTTACGAGATCCACGATCCCGCCCGCTACTATACGCCCGATGTGGTGGCCGATTTTACCGGGGTGCGTTTTGAACCATTGGAAGCGGACCGGATCCGGGTCACGGGCGGTGCGGGCAACCCCAAAACCGGCCTGCTGAAAGTATCGGTCGGGTACCTGGACGGGTTCATCGGCGAAGGACAGATGAGCTACGGCGGGCCGGGCGCGGTCGGTCGCGGGCAACTGGCGCTGGATATCGTCCGGGAGCGGCTGGCCTTCCTGGGAATCGAACCGGCCGATGCCCAGTTCGACCTGATCGGGGTAAATTCACTTTATAGGTCTGCCCTTCCGGCCGGAGCGCCCGCGGAAGTCAGGGCGAGGGTCGCGGTCCGGACTGCCGACCGGTCGATCGCCCAGAAAGTAGCGGAAGAGGTGGAAGCGCTATATACCAACGGACCTGCCGGCGGGGGTGGCGCCGTCAAATCGGTGCGGGAGGTGATGGCCGTACGGTCCGTCCTCATTCCGGCCGACCTGGTTTCAACCGAAATTCATTTTCAAAACAGCTGATATGCAACTCCGGGAAATAGCCCATTCCAGAACCGGCGACAAGGGTAATATCGCCAACATTTCCGTGATCGCGTACCGCGAATCGGATTACCCAATCCTTGAAAAATACGTGACCACCGAACGGGTAAAGGCCTTTTTCGGCGACCTCGTCACCGGCGAGGTGATCCGCTACGAACTGCCCGGTCTGGGGGCGTTGAATTTTGTACTCCACGGCGCGCTGGCGGGCGGCGTCACCCGGTCGTTGCGGCTGGATGCGCATGGCAAGTCGCTGTCTTCGGCGTTGTTGGGGATGGAGATTGGGTAGCCGGTAAAAGTTTTTTGTCCATTTCAAAGCAAGTAAAATATGCTGTAGGTCATCCCCAGATTAAATCCTGCGTGACAAAATATAGCTCCCAATAACGAGCCGGTCCATTGTTTCATCTTGAAAAAAAGAATGCTGGCAGCAAACATTCCTGCTATCCAGATCATGGCCGGAAAAAAGTAGAAATCCCACTTCTGGTTGATGAAAACCAATCCAAAATGTGCAATATGGGTAAGGGCAAAAGCGGCGCTATCGACAAGCGATGCTTTTTGTTCTCCAATAGATGCAGCAAAACTGCCGTGAACGATACCCCTAAAAAATAATTCTTCTCCAATAGGGCTAAAAACCATCCCGGTTGCGGCCATGATGGCAAACATGGTCAGTTTTTCATCCGCAGCAATAACTTCGGGGATATTATACGATTTACCAATGTATTGGTACCAGTTTTGATAAGAATTGCCAAATAATCCTTCTCCAATGAAGTATAGAATCAGGCTGAAAACGATGCCAACGGCTAACGATAGCATTAAACGCCAGACTCTCTTCGCTCCTTTAATTCCAATTTTATTTCGTCCGTATTTGTTTAAAAAAATGAACGGCACTAATGCCGATAAAAACATGATTGCACCGATTGGAGCATAATTTCCAGTCTGATTTGCTTTCAAAACCAGCATAAATCTTGGGGCACAGAGCACCACGATCAGAAAAAGGCCAAACCTCCAATCGAATTTGAAGAGTCTGTTCCATAAGGGGCTTAGAGCATGTATACCAATATCCATTTGGCAAATTAACGTTCTTCAAATGACAGTCTGTTTAATTGATCATTTTCCAGTACCCGGTGTGAGAAACTTATTGACGTCCAGCCAATGGATAAAAGCATCGAACCATCGATTGCTTGTCCGGTTGGGGTTTCCGAGGCCAAAACCATGGCCGCCGTTCTGGTAAAGGTGAAATTCGACGGGTATGCCCGCTTTGAACCAGGAATCGATCACACCAAACTGCCCCCGGAAAAGGAAATCATCGGAGGCTATAACATTGAACATCGGCGGTGCGTCCTTCGGTACCTCAACCGGGCCCATACCTCCATAAATAGGACCTATAAAGGCCAGTTTCATGGTCTTTGAGTTGAGGGTTGAGTGCATGGTAAGTCCTGCGCCGGCAGAGAAGCCGATCATGCCTATCCTGTTTATATCAACGCCCCATTCCTCGGCCCGTTTGAGGATCAGGGCGTAGGCAGCCTCAGCGTCCTCGAGCTGGTTGGAGAGATCACGTTGCGGCGGACGCGGGGGCGTTTCGCTTTGTGAATTGCCGGCAGGCGGGGGCGGGGGAGTGCGCGGCCGGTTCATCCAGGCGGCAAAGTCTTCGAGGGACGGTGTCGTTGGGAAGAGCCGGTACTTGAGCACGAAGGCTGCGACGCCTTGCTTGGCGAGGGCCTCTGCTACCTCCCACCCCTCATTGCCCATCGAAAGCCACATGAAACCACCACCGGGCGCCACGATCACAGCCGCACCGTTTGCCTTGCCCGGTTCGGGCAGGAAGGGGGTGAGCGTAGCTGTCGATATGTTACGGGCCATTGGGTCTCCCCATTGGCGGAACCACGTCTCTTTTGCAGGTTGATCCTCGACACCACCTGTACCAAGTGGAATGGCATTCGGCTCGGAAGGAGTTTCGAGCGGGTAGATGGTCCCGTCCTGAGCCGTTGCTGATAAAGTTAAGAAGCATATGGCAGGCAAAACGGCTAACCTCTTCAGGTGGATAAGCGAACAATGCATGGTGGCTTTTTTGTCTGGGACTAAAGATATAATGTTAATGGGTTTTAAAGGATTTTGTTTGCCGTTTTTTTTTTAATGGGAAGCTGCGAGATAAAGCGAATCTTCATGGATTCAACCCTATTGCCATTTTATAGGCAGTTGCAGCTTCAGAAAACGGGGATAAAGCAGCTAATAAGTTATTATAGGTTCCTTTTTCCGAATTTATCCCAACAATTCCTGTTGCAATTATCTTTTTAACTGAATCGATTATTTCATTGATATCATTTCCATATCCAGCTTCTATATCCACAGTTACCGGAACCTGTACGCCATTCACGATTCCCGTTATGACTCCGATCATCTCTGACAATTGAATTACCTCGCAGTCAGGATACCCTAGAGAGGCCGCTATCCCCATACTTGTGGTTGCAATCGCTTTATATCCACATGCTTCTATTAATTTTGAACTTCCTGTATCCCACGAGTTTAACAGAACCAAAATTTCTTTGTCCTGGTGGAACTTCAAGAACAGCTCCGCTTTTTCTTTCTGCATCATTGAGACCATGACATCGTCTTTTATAACGTTCAATATCCATACGTCTGACATTATGATGAATGGTCACCAATTTTTGCTATCCAGAATAGGCGCCTTCGGTACGGTGCAGCTCATCGGGCAAAAACGGATACGACAAGTGGTAGCCCGTTGCAGCTTTATATAATGCAGCAGTTCTGTGCCAATGGTCGGGTGTTTGTCAAAAATGGCGTGGTCTGGTTTCGGCAGGCCATAGTGTTTGAGATCACCTACCAGGAGTTTCAGGCTGATTTTCAGCCCCAGTTTCTGTATCCAAAGGGGAACTTTGGGGTTGGCGTATTTTGACAGCGGCTGCCCCATCAGGAGCTTCGGCAAAAACCACGCACTGCTGCGGATGGCGCACTACCGGGCGGGGTCGCCCGGTCGTTGCGGCTGGATGCGCAAGGGAAGTCGCTGTCTTCGGCTTTGTTGGGGATGGAGATTGGGTACGGTCGTTCGCTTCGAAATAGAAAATCCTTATTGGCCATTGAAAAAAATTTCAAGGTGATGTGACCCATCATCTCCAAATTTTTTCCTTTTCCACCGAATGGGTTACGGAGATTCCGACTTCGCAATCCATTCTCAGATTCTGCATAAATATTATTTTTTCATGCTGGATTTCAGATGTTAAACCATTCCATCCATCATTAACAGCATTACCTGAGTTAGGCGGCAAAGGCACTTGTTATTTACATTTTTATTAGTTTTTGGATTCCTATGGGCCTCCCGATCCGATCCCGGAACCGGACAAAATACACCCGCGCGGGAAAATTTGACAGATCTACCTTTTCGTCTGCATGAAAATGCTCAAAGGATGCTAAGATCTGCCCCTTTGAATCCAAAATGGTAAACGAATAGATATCCAGATCGCTTTTTATCTTAAACTGGTCATAAACCGGAGAAGGGAAGAGTTGGATATGCCGTTCATTTAAAATCACCTCACTGGAAAAGGCATTCGCAAAAGCGCCGATATAGAGTTACTGATGTTGAATTTTATACATCAGCCATGATTTTTATTTTTTCAATAATGCCTCCAATTCGTTTAATGTCATCGTGAAGCCTTCTTTGAAGCCCATTTCAATCATCCTTTCCATTCTTTCAAGCGATTCGTTGTAAATAACAATGCTGACTTTTGTAATTCCATTTTGCTCGCTGAAATTCAAATCCCAATTTGAACCAGGCAAATGCGGGGTTTCGTCTTTGTCAGCAAATACGCTCAAAAATTTAAAGTTAGTTTTCGGGCTTATTGACGTATAGTCTTGAATTTGCCAATTTTCCTGCCCCTCCGGGCTCACCATTGCGTAAAACCTGCGTCCGCCTACTTTAAAGTCCATGGATTTTGTTCTTGAAATAAATGGTTTGGGCGCCCACCATTGGTCAAGCAGTTCCTGTTTGGTAAATGCGTCCCATACCAAGGATTGCCCGGCTGCAAATTCTCTGTTTATTGATACAGACCTGGTTGATTTGTCAACCGTGAAGTCAAATAGTAAATTGTTCATTTTTTATTTTTTTTGATGGTTAATAATAAATCGTCCAATTGATTGAACCTGGTCTCCCAGATCTTTCTGAATTGATCAAGCCATTGGTCAATTTCTTTCATTTTGTCAATTTCAAGGGAATAGTAAATCTCCCTGCCTTGCTGGTCCTGTTTTACCAGTTCGCATTCTGTCAGAATGCGAAGATGTTTTGAAACAGCTTGTCTTGTTGTGTTGAAATTCTCGGCAATGGCGTTGGGTGTCATTGCCTGTAATGCAATTAAAGTTATTATAGCCCGTCTTGTCGGATCTGCTATTGCCTGAAAAATGTCTCTGCGCATTCGTCACCTTGTTTATTATGAAATCATTCGGTTGCAAATATATGTGCAACTTTTCGGTTTCGCAAATTTTTCTTTCCACTTTTTTCCCAAAACAACCAATTCTAAAATCCCGCCCGGGAAAAATATTCGCTTAAATTTACGCTGAGGCCCGTTGTTTGGGGGAGAGAGGGTGATGCTTCGACTTCGCTCAGCACAGGGAGCCCGCCTTCGCCGGAGGCTTCGGCGGATGAAGGGAAGCATGTTTTGATTTACCAACTTTAATTTCAGATATTCATGAAAAAGGACCATAATTTCCAGGTTACGCGCCGCCAATTCCTGGGTACAGCCGCCGCACTGACAGCGGGCACGGCGCTAGGCGCTCCATCCCTGATCAGTCCGCCGGCCATCCTACGGTTTTACAACCGGCCGGATTCCGTGATCAAAGGGGTCCAGATCGGCACGATCACTTACTCCTTCCGGAGCATGAAAGACCAAAGCGCCGAAGCTACCCTGAAATACGTGCTGGACGCCGGCATCAATGCCATCGAGCTGATGGGCGACCCGGCGGAAACCTTTGCCGGAAAACCCGAAAACCCGGTGGATATGGGCCGGTTCTTCGGCCTGATGCGCAAGCAGCGCAGCGGCGAAACCCTGACCGAAGCTGAAAAAAAGGATGCTGACATGCTGCGGGCCCATATGGACGAATACAACAAACAGGTGGCCATGTGGCGATCTTCGGTATCTATGAAGCCCTTCAGCCAACTGAAGAAAATGTACAAGGCCGCCGGGGTCAAAATCTACGCATTCAAACCCAACGCCTTCGGAAAGAACAACACCGACGCCGAGATCGACTACGGCATGCGGGCGGCTAAGGCACTCGGCGCCGGCCACATTACCCTCGAGCACCCAAGCGACGACGCGCATACCCTGAGGCTGGCCAAAATAGCGGAAAAACACAAGATCCATGTCGGCTATCACGGACACGAGCAGCAAACCCCGACCCTTTGGGACACGGCCCTGGGGCAATCCAAATACAACGGCATGAACCTCGACGTGGGTCACTACGTCGCAGCCGGCAATCCCGATCCGCTTGAACTGTTGAGGGCCCGCCACGACCGCATCCTGAGCATGCACGTAAAGGACCGCCAGAACCCCGAACACGGCAAAGCCAACCTCCCCTGGGGGCAGGGCGATACCCCGATCGGGCCGGTCCTCCAGCTCATGAGCTCCCGGAAATACAATTTCCCGGCTACCATCGAACTGGAATACGATATTCCGGAAGGCTCTGACGCCGTGGCGGAAGTGCGGAAATGCCTGGAATATTGCAGGAAGATGTTGCAGGGGTGAGAGTGTGAGAGAGAGTGTGAGAGACCGTCATCCTCTCTGCTCATTTTGTCCGGCAGTCTGGTTTTTCTGATGCATTCATTTGATGCTGATCCCGCCTTATTGGACAACTTGCAGTAAAAAATAAGCAAAAATGATAAATCAACTAATTATACATAACAAATAAATAAATATTAATACATGGTCAAAA
Organism: uncultured Lewinella sp.; assembly: GCA_937873655.1. GTDB lineage: Bacteria > Bacteroidota > Bacteroidia > Chitinophagales > Saprospiraceae > JACJYC01. The sequence goes on from CALMYQ010000244.1 coordinate 17,409, forward strand.
TTCCGGACATTTCGGAAACCTTAATTCGTTTTCCCGGGTCTATATAATAAAACACCGTATTGAGTGTAACCGAATGTTGTCATCTGCATTATAGCTTAAGCAAATTAATAGAATCGTACGCAAGTTATCCCGATCCTGAACTTTTACCGTTCCAACTGCTCGTCATTATCTCTTAGGTTTCAAAACTGCTTTCCAGATTGATCATTGACTGCTCAGGGCGCATTTGTGCCGGGAGAAGAGTACACCTTTTTAAACTTTCGCTATGCCTCGTGATCGCAAATATTCCTTCAGTCAGCTTCGGGCGTCGGGTTGGTTATTGGCCCTGTGCTGCGCCTGCGTTCCAACCTGCCGGAAACAAGCGCCGGCCGGGGTCACCCACGGTTTTGCCTATATACAAAAGGATGAAAAAACCGCATCTGCCAACGCCGGTTCTGCCGGCGAGATCAGCGCTTATAAAATACAAACGGCAAGGGCGGTATTCCAGGCGCTGGTGGATGCCCGGGGAGATTTGCGCCTGCAACGCCCTGCTCTGGCGCTTACCCGGAGCGAGTCCTTTGCCGCCTGGGTGGACCCAGACAAGATAACGGTCGGGCTTGAAGAAAAGACCTACGACCTCTGTACCGGGTTCGGCCCCGACTCGCTCAATGCGCTGGCCGCCATCCTGGCCCACGAGCTCATCCATTATTACGAAAAACATGAAGGGGGGGGAAGCGCCGAGGAAGAAGAAGCCGATCATCTCGGCGGATTTCTGGCCTTGTCCGCGGGGTTCAATACAGCGGGAATCATACCGGAATTGCTGTCCAGGATTTACCAGCAATACGACCTTCCGGATCATTTGGACGGCTACCCGGGCCTGGCCGAACGGATCAAACTGGCCAAAAACGCAGCCGATCAATCGGCCGACTTATACGAGGTTTTCGAGATAGCCTTATATCTCGTTGCCTTTCAACGGCATGAGGAAGCTGCACTTTGTTTCGGTGCCGTTTTAAAACGATTTCAAAGCAGGGAGATCTACAATAATGCAGGGGTGAATCTGGTGCTGAAAGCGCTGTCGTATGCTCCTGACCGGGATCGACGGAATCCGTTGGAACTGGACCCTGAAACCCGTATTCCCCGGACGAAGCCCCTGCCCGTTTCGTACGGCGTCCGGAAAGACCCGGACCGGGAAAGGGCCTTCATCCGGAAACAATTGCTGAATGAGGCAATCCAGCTGTTCGATCAGGCGTCGGCCCTCGACAGAAACTACGCACCTGCCCTGCTGAATAAAGCGGTCGCTTATGACCTGACCGGCCAGCAACGCCGCGCTCAGTTCTGGGCTCAGGAGGCCTTGCTGCCTGCACAAGACCAACAGGGATACCAAACCGCCTCCGATGCCGGGATTTTGTTAAACGACCTTCAGGCCTCTGCCGATAACCGCCCGGATCCGGTCGTTCCGCCTGGCAACGGCCTCCCGGATCAACCGCCGAAATCATTCAAGGAGCAAATTGAAGGGATCGACCTGGACGGGCGATTTTCAGGCTTGCAGGCGGACCAAGTGGTCGGGATCGGGCAGGACCCGGCTTCGGCCTCCAACGCCGCGCTGGCCTTCAAATACTATACCGGCTCAAAACTGATGGTGCTCAGTCAACAATCCGGGCCTCCCCCCGGAGGAAGCGCCATTCTCATTCACCTGACCCGGGAAAACTACGGCGGTCAGACCGCAACCGGCCTCCGCATCGGCGACCCGGTCGGGAAGATCGCTCCCATATACGGCATGCCCGATCGACGGATCAACCTGACCAACGGCGCATTGCTCATCTATCAATCGGCAGGACTGGTTTTCCGCACCGCACCGGGCGATCTTATCAAGGGCTGGGCAATAATGCTGATTGAAAAAGCGCCTTCGAGGGCTTGAGGGTGAAAGCCCGCCTTCGCTGGAACCTTCGGCGGATGAAAAGAGAGTGTGTGATGGCCCGGCTTCTTTTTCTGAACACACGATAATATGAAGGTATATCTCGCATGATCCCGTTCTTGAATTGATCATTCAAAAATTGACACCCATGAAATATCCAGATTTTAAAACCGCCCTGTTCCTGATCTGCAGTCTTCATAGCGGTCTAACGGCACAGGATCTCCACATTTATTTCAACGCTGCCTCAGACAACGGGAAAAACCTGGTATATGTCCTTAACGGAGATACCCTGACCCATCCCAAGGTCCGGAGCGGAAGTCAGATTTTTTTCCATGTCGACAATTTCAACAACTACCTGTTCAGGCTTGAGGTGGGTTCCAACAGGGAAGAAATCGATTATGGAGATCAAACGTCATCTGTGGCCGACCTGATGGGGGCATCATCGGCTGCTTTCATCCCTGCCGAGCTTCCAATCGACGGCATTGACGGACTCAACCCGTTCCCCGGATTCAACCTGACGGGAATTCGAAACGCATTCCGGACCGAAGGCAATCTCAAGGGTTATGCGTATGCGGACAATATAAAACGGATCGAAACCGGGATTGCGGAGATCGAAACCATCCGGGATCGCGTGTCGGCCATTGAAGAAGAGGTGACCGAAATCCTCCAGTCGAAAACCCTGATTGAACTGGCCCAGGCCGACCTCGAAGCGGTGATGCATCACCCAGGCTGGAAACCGGCTGAGATCAAAAAGCTAGCCGGAAAATACATGAAACAGGTGTTCAATACCGATAATCCGAATGACATCGATGCAAAAACCATCTTGAAAAGGAGCCGGATCAAAAACAGGTTGCGCGAAAAAATGCGGATGCTGCGCGAGAACCGGAAGGCCTTTGCATACCAATCCGGCCAATTGACCGAAGAAGCCGCCGTGCTGGATAACATCCCGGTAAAAGACAAGAAGCTTTTCGAAGTTTCCGAATCGCTTTCCGGATTGCTGGATGATATCCCCGGCCTTGCCGACCACCTCGACCGCGAGGTTGCCGGCCTGGACAGCCTGGCGGAAGAAGCTGAAGACCTGGATATGACGGCTTTAATCCAGCTGCAACGCAATGTGGAGGGCATCCTGAAAAACAACTTTTCCTACACGTACCGGACAGTTGCCGAAGGGGATTTTACCCGGATTTCCGCCAGCCTTATGCCCAGAGCGTCCACCGACCCGGAAGGTGACCGGGTGCAACTGGCGCAGGTCAGGGTGCCCGTTTACGGCGGATTCAGGGTCAACGCCAGCGTAGGCGTCAGTTTTGCCAGGTACCTCAACCAGACCCGGCGATACTTTATCCAGGACGGCTCCATACGCGCCGAAAACCAGGACCAGTTCTCCCCGGTGCTGACCTCTTTTTTCCATTTCTACTGGCAACGGTCCGGCAACCTTTCCTTCGGCGGGTCGTTCGGCATGGGGCTGCCCCTCGTTGGGGCCAATGAGCGGCAGTCGGCCTGTTTCTTCCTGGGGCCCAGCATCTTCCTCGGCCGCAAAGAAAGGCTTGCACTCACCGCGGGTATCATGGGCGGCCGGGTAGAACGGCCTGCCAACGGATTGCAGTTGGGCGATGCCCTGGATGTCGGAGACGGCGTCCTGCCGACCCACACCCCCTACGAAGCGGGTTTTTTCCTTGGGCTATCCTTTAATATGTTTGGCCAGGGGAAATGAGGCCGGCGATTTTGTCCATTTATTACTATTTGCCGCACAAGTTTCCCCGGAAATTTGATATTTAAAATCGCTGTTATGAAAAGACGGATCGTTCAAAGCCTGATCATCGCATGCCTTCTTGCGGGTTGTTCGAATATCGCCCTTACCCAACCCGTCAACCGGGGAGAGCAGGTCAATGTGGCTCTTTTTGTGCCGGCCGGCGCGGAACTCCTGGATTTTGCCGGCCCGGGCGAGGTCTTTTCCAATGCCGATTTCAACACCTATGTGATCGGCTTTACAGACGAACCGTTCACCAGCCAGGGTTTCATGAAAATTGTCCCCAATTATAGCTACAAGGATTGCCCCAGGCCGGATATCATCGTCATCCCGGGCGGCGGCGGCAGCCAGTTCTATAAAAACCCCGAGGTGATCGACTGGGTTAAGGATCAGTGCCGGGACGCCATGCTGCTCACGGTTTGCACCGGCGCCCTGATCGCGGCCCGGGGCGGCATGCTGGACAACCTCAAGGTGACCACCCATTATTCCGCTTATGAAAACCTGGAAAAATCCTGTTCAAACTGCGAGGTCCTGCGCGACGCCCGGTTTGTGGACAACGACCGGATCGTGACCACCGCCGGCATCTCGGCAGGCATCGACGGAGCGCTTCACCTGGTGGCACGGATCAAGGGAATGAAGGCGGCGAAAGGCGTCGCCGAATATATGATGTACGATAAATGGGATCCAACCGCCGGACTCGTCAGCAAGCCCGCGCCTTTCATCGGATACGCCGAAACCAACGGACTGGAAGCCGCCCGGCAGCATTTCGCAGCCGACCTGCAGGCCGGAAAAAAGCCGTATGCCGGCGAACTCAGCGCGCTTGCCGGAAATCTCGCGGCAGCCGGGGATTATGCCAAAGCGGAGGCCGCCATGGATTTTTGCCTGAAGCTCTACCCTTATGAGGTCAGCATGTACGAAGAGCTGGCCGATCTGTACAAGGCCCAGGGTAAGTTCGCCCCGCCCACGCAGGAAGCGTTCATCGATATGCTCCTCAGCGACAAAACGGCCGATGCCGTCGCCTTGTTCGACAAGGTGCAATCCACCTACCCCGGATGGGTCCTGTTCAAGGAAAGCGCGGTCAACTGGGCCGGTTACGCCCTCGGCAGCCGCAAGCGTCAGGACGACGCCATCAGGGTCTTTGAAATGAACGTCCGGGCCTATCCCGATTCCTTCAACGTGTACGACAGCCTGGGTGAAGCCTGGCTCAAAGCCGGCAATAAGGAAAAAGCCGCTGAAAACCTGAAAAAATCCCTGGCCCTCAACCCGGAGAACAAACACGCAGTGGAATTGCTGGCCCAAATGGGTTCGGATGACAAGTAGCTTGCGTTCCTTCCAGGCTACCAGCCTAGCATTAATGGTGATCGACAAAAAAATTTCGTGGTGACTATACTATTGCGATAGGTTTCCGATACGGGTCAACTTATATTTTAACCTCATCAAGGTTCATGGTCATTTCGTCTTGCCAGGTATGATTTGCCATAAAAGTTTCTTGTTTTCAACCACAAAAGGGCACATTAGTTTTATTTGATCCGAAAGCCCAGCGGGGTTTCGGATCATAGCTTTTGCGGTCTTTTGTTTCTTTTGTGGTTCATAAAATTAAGTGTTAAAGATTCCCCTTGTAATAACGAAGGCTTATCCATTTAACGGCAGCCTGCTGTCCGGAAAACAGGCTGCCGCAGCGCTAATATTGCATAAAAGGTACCCCTCGATAGGCCAAAACCGCCACCCGGAATTGCCCCACTTTGCAAATTGCCTCGCTTTTGTCTTGCCTGAAAAGATTTTTTGTCTAAATTTGGACTTTCACCACAACAGTATTGACGAGTCAAGCAAAACGAAAAACAACGAATGACCTTCTTTTTACGCAATCGATTGTGTTTTTTCCTGGCATTGGCCCTGACCGCTCAGATGAACGCCCAGGAAAAAGCCGTGCTCACTTTCGTTGCCTCAGCCGGCGATTTCGACCGGTTTGACAGCCCGGTCTCGGCGTCCCTGGAAGATGTCCCGGTCGCCGGACCGGATAAGGGCTTCCGAATGGCCGAGCAAACCCCTGGTGGGGAGGTTCCGGTCGGCTTCCAGTTCGACGGAAACCGGATCTGGTGGCAACTTTCCGGCGAAACCCCGGCGGGCGCCGACCGGATCTACCGGCTTTACCAGACAGACAAGCCTTCAAAGGTCACCGACCTGATCGTGAGCCGCGAGGACGGCGCCATACTTTTCCAAAAGGGCAAAAAGAACATTCTGCGTTACCAGTACAAGGAGGAGATGCCGCCTGCGGGCAAGTCTCCCCTGTACCGGCGCGGCGGTTTCATCCACCCGCTCTGGTCGCCTGGCGGCGAGGTCCTCACCCGCATACAACCGCCCGACCATACGCACCATTACGGCATCTGGAACCCCTGGACCCACACCACCTTCGAAGGCCGCCACCTGGATTTCTGGAACCTGAACGAAGGTCAGGCCACCGTCAGGGTTGCCGGCCTGCCCGTTTTTCAGGACGGCCCTGTTTTCGGGGAAATGTCCGCCCGCCACGAGCATGTCGACCTCACCGCCCCCGCGCCGGAAGGTTACAAGGCTGCCCTCGAGGAAGGCTGGAAGATCCGGGTCTGGAACGCCGAATCGGAAAAAGGCCCCTGGGTGGTCGATTTCACCTCAACCCTGAATTGCGCCACCGACAGCGCCCTGACCATCGACGCCTACCGTTACCAGGGATTCGGTTACCGCGGTACAGAGAAATGGAACGACCAGACCGCCCGCCTCCTTACCTCCGAAGGCAAGGACAAGTCCGACGGCAACGGCACCCGCGCCCGCTGGATCGATGTGCGCGGGGATTCCGGTCCGGGGAAATCCGGCATCCTGTTCATGACCAATCCGCAAAACCACAATTTCCCGGAACAACTCCGGATCTGGCCCACAGGCACGAACAAGGGACAGGAAAACGTCTTCATCAACTTCAATCCGGCGCAGGAACAGGATTGGGTGCTCCATCCGGGCAAGACCTATACCCTGAACTACCGCATGTTGGTGTACGACGGCACACCCAGCCCCGGGCTGATGGACAAATACTGGCAGGATTACGCCCACCCCATTGAAGCCAGGGTGGCGCTTAACCAGTCGGGCGATCCGAAACGCGTACTCGTTTATACCAAGAACGGCAAAGGATATGTCCATGAAAACCGGGCTGCCAGCGTTGAGGCCATCAAAAAACTGGGCGCTGAAAACGGTTTCATCGTCGACGCCACGGAGGATCCCGCCTTCATCACCGAAGAAAACCTGAAAAAATACCAGGCCGTCATCTGTTCGAACACCAACAACGAGACCTTCGATACGGAGGCCAACAAACTGGCTTTTCAACGCTATATCCAGGCCGGCGGCGGCTTTGTGGGCATCCACTCCGCCAGCGGTTCGGAACGCCAATGGCCCTGGTTCTGGAGCCTGCTCGGCGGCAAATTCCGGCGGCACCCGCCGTTGCAGCCTTTCGACATCAAGGTAGTCGATCCCACCCACCCTTCGACCCTGCACCTGGATAAGATCTGGAAATGGGAGGACGAATGCTACTACCTGGAGCAGTTCAACCCCGGCAATCACGTCCTGATCGCCGCCGACCTGACCACCGTGGAAGATGACAAAAAGGACGAATACCCTGGTGTCATTTTCGGCAACTATATTCCGCTGGCCTGGTGCCGGGAAAACGGCCCGGGCCGCGCCTGGTACACCGCGCTGGGCCACAAACCGGAATACTACTCCGATCCGGATTACCTGAAGCATCTGCTGGGCGGCATCCTCTGGGTGCTCGACGGAACCGATCACCTGGATTATTCCCGGGCAACCGCCACGCTGATGAATGATTGATTTTTAAATGAGGAATTGAGGAACTGAGACCAATCGATTCCTCAATTCCTCGATTCTTCGATTCCTCAACTAATAAAATCATGTCCAACAAAAAGATCACCAACAAAAAAGGCCTATCCCGCCGGGAATACCTGAAGACCGCCGCGGCAGGAGCAGTAGGCATGCTTGCGGTACCGACCATCGTACCGGCATCCGTCTTCGGAAAAAGCGCGCCCAGCAACCGGATCCAGATCGGCCAGATCGGCTTCGGCCGGATCGCCAAGACCCACGACCTGCCCGACACCATGCGGTACGATGTGGCGCGGGTCATCGCCGTTTGCGACCTGGACGAAAATCGCGTCAAGGACGGCAAGCAGTGGATCGAACAGCAGTACAAAGACAAGAACAAGCCCGGTCACGAGGTCAAAACCTACGGCGACTACCGGGAATTGTTGATGAACCCCGAGATCGACGCGGTCATCATCAGTACGCCCGACCACTGGCATGCCCAACCCGCTATGGACGCCGCCATGGCCGGCAAGCATATCTACATGCAGAAACCCGCCTCCCTCACCATTGCGGAAGGCCGGGCCATGAGCGACACCATCCACCGCACCGGGGTCACTTTCCAGGTCGGCAGCCAGCAGCGCTCAGCCAGCCCGTGGCCGCAGTTCAAGCGGGCTTGCGAACTGGTCCGCAACGGCCGCATCGGCGAGATCAAGACCGTCAAGATCGGCCTCCCCGGCGACCCCTCAGGCGACGAAGAACCGGAAATGCCGATCCCGGCCAACCTGAACTATGAAATGTGGCTGGGCTCCACCCCTTATGTTTACTATACCGAAAACCGCGTCCACCCGCAGAAGGGTTACGGCCGCCCGGGCTGGCTGCGCTGCGAGCAATTCGGCGCCGGCATGATCACCGGCTGGGGCGCCCACCATATCGATACCGCCCACTGGGGCATGGGCACGGAATACACCGGCCCGATCGAGGTGGAAGCCAAAGCCGAATTCCCGAAAAGCGGGTTGTGGAATGTCCACGGCGACTTCCTGGTAACGGCCAAGTACGCTAATGGCGCCACCATGCTCGTGAGCGGCGAATTCCCCAACGGCGTCCGCTTTGAAGGCACCGAAGGCTGGATATTCGTCTCCCGCGGCAATGTCGGCGTAACGGCCAGCGACCCGGCCAACGCCAAGAACAGCGACGCTTTCAGCGCCAGCGATGCCAAGATCCTGCAGTCGGTCATCGGCCCGGATGAGATCCACCTTTACGACAGCCCCGATCAGCACGGCAACTGGCTGGATTGCATCATCAGCGGCGCCCAGACGGTCGCACCGGTAGAAGTGGCGCACCGCTCCTGCTCGGCTTGCCTGGTCTTCCATACAGCAATGAAGCTGCCGCGCAAACTGTACTGGGATCCAATGCGCGAACGGTTCAAGAACGACGACGAGGCCAACGCCATGCTTTCGCGCCCGCAGCGGTGGCCTTATGGCACGGAGTATTCGAGGCCTTGATTGTTGTTGATTATAGTTTATTTTTGTTTATTGTAGTTTATTTTTGTTGATTATAGTTTGTTTTTGTTTATTGTAGTTTGTTTTTGTTCATGATGGTTTATTGTTGTCCGGTTGCTGAAAGGTCCCGAACAATGATAAACCATCATAAACCACTATCAACCATCATAAACCACCATCAACCATCATAAACCATTTTTCAGTTGGCAGTCTCCAGTTGGCAGTCTTACAGTCTGCCTCTCCAACGGACGCCCAGCCATATAACCATCATAAACCATAATAAACCAAAAGAATGAAATTATCGCCATTCTTCTTCGGCCTCTTCGCAGGCGCCCTTTTGCTGACATCCTGCAACAACAATATGAGCTCAACGGAAACCCAACCGGAGAAAGTCCGCCTGATCACCCTGGATCCGGGGCATTTCCACGCCGCCCTGGTTCAGAAATACATGTACAATGATGTTGATTCGGTTGTCCATATCTACTCGCCCGGCGGCGGCGAACTCGACGGCCACATGGCCCGCATCAACAGCTACAACAGCCGCGCCGAAGACCCGACCCGCTGGCAATCCGAGATCTATACCGGACCGGATTACCTGGACAAGATGATCGCGGAGAAGGCAGGCAATGTAGTGGTGATCGCCGGCAACAACGCCCAGAAGACGCAGTACATCCTGTCGTCCGTGCAGGCAGGTTTGAACGTGCTGGCCGATAAGCCCATGGTCATTAACCGGCCCAATTTCGAAGTGCTGAAAACGGCTTTTACCGCCGCGGCCGGGAACCATGTCCTGCTTTACGACATCATGACCGAGCGCTATGAGGTGACCACCATCCTGCAAAAGGAACTTTCCCATACGCCCGCGCTCTTCGGCGAAATGGAGAAAGGGACCGTCGACAATCCGGCCATCACCAAGGAGAGCGTACACCACTTCTTCAAGTACGTTTCCGGCTCGCCGCTGATCCGCCCAGCCTGGTTCTTTGATGTGGAGCAGGAGGGCGAGGGCATCGTTGACGTGTCTACCCACCTGGTCGATCTCGTATTCTGGGAATGTTTCCCCGAGCAGATCATCGACTACCAGACTGACCTCAACCTCGACCGGGCCCGCCGCTGGACGACCGACCTGCAGCCCGCTCAGTTCAACCTCGTCACCGGTCTGGCGGGTTACCCGGATTACCTCAACAAGTACATCATTCAGGACAGCCTTCTGAGCGTGAGCAGCAACGGCGAGATCAACTTCACCGTCAAGGGCATCCACGCGAAAGTATCGGTGATCTGGAACTTCCAGGCGCCCGAAGGAGCAGGAGATACGCACTTTTCAATCGTTCGCGGTACCAAGGCCAATATGGTCATCCGGCAGGGCGCCGAACAGGGATACAAACCCGTTCTCTATGTCGAACCCGTTGATCCGGGGATGGCAGCCACCCTGGAGCCCGAGCTAAAAAAAGCGCTGGAAGGCCTGGCCGGCCGCTACCCGGGTCTTTCCTATCAGGCATCTGCCAACGGTTGGGAAGTGCTGATCCCGGAACAGTTCAAGGAAGGCCACGAAGCCCATTTTGCCAGGGTCATGGAAAAATACCTGCAATACCTCAAAGAAGGCAAATTGCCGGATTGGGAAGTGCCGAACATGATCGCGAAGTATTGGGTGACGACCGGGGCGCTGGAGATGGCGCTGGGGGGGAAGGAGTGAGTGGTGTGAGAGCCGGCAACAATAAGGACAATAAAATAGAGTTTTCATTTGAAATTGATCGATCAAATGAAGATCCTCAGTAAAATTGCGTTGCTCTTGTCCCTCATTGCCGTAATCCAGCCGGTTTTCGGACAAACGAATACCGCGCCGAAGTCCCTGGTTTCCACCGAGAACGGGCATTTATATGCCAAAACCGATAACCTGATACGGATCGTTGCACAGCAGGAAGAGCCTGTTTCAATTCGTCAACTGAGCGCTACTTTGCAGGCTTACGACGGGAAAAAACATCCCATTGCCATATCCGAAAGAACCGGCTGTTTTATCATACATCCGGATACAGTGGGCCTGATAGAAATCAAAATCAACCTTGGAGACACAGAGGAGACCAAAGCGCTGCGGGTAATCCCGATGAAAGTAGTCGGCCTGTTGAGCAAATACGAAGCGAATACAAATAAAAAAATCGGAATTAATGAATTCAAAGCCCAATATGGAATTTCCGCAGTTATCATATGTTGCGGGTTTGATGCCCGGTGTACCGTACTTGGGTTTGAAGCTATCCGGATTACCGCAAACAACATTGCCGAACGAACGGTCAATCAGGGAGGAAAATTCACCGAAAAAACAAGGAAGATCATCCTGAAAGCCGCATCAGGCGATCTGTTTATCTTCCGGAATATCAGGTACAGGTGCCCCGGTTCAGAGCCGCTGCGGCTGGAAGACATGATCTTTGAAATTGAATGAAACTCTTTTATCTTTATCCCTGGACCACCTGAATAAACACCATGCATAAGACCAATTCAAGACGAGCATTCCTCGAAAAGGGCCTCAAACTGGGGCTGATCCTTCCCTTTGCCGGCAGCCAACTCCTGGCTTGCAAACCCAAGGCCGCCGAAGAAGAGAACGGCAAAAAGCTGAAGATCCTCTTCCTGGGCGGCACCAGCTTCCTGGGGCCCCACCAGATCGCCTACGCGCTGCAACGCGGCCACTCGGTTGCCACCTTTACCCGGGGACGGACCGAACCCGTCATTTACAAAGACCTGTTCGAGCAGGTCACCCAACTGACCGGCGACCGGGCAACCGACCTTTCGGCACTGGAAAACGGGGAATGGGACGCCGTGATCGACAATTCCGGTCAGCGCGTGGAATGGACCCAAAAATCAGCCGGGCTGCTGAAAGACAAGGCCGGCATATACCTGTATACCTCCTCTACCGGGGTCTTTTATCCCTATCTGGACACCAACATCAAGGAAGACCATCCGCTGGTGCTGACCGAGCCTGAAGGGATTGATGACGACGTGATCAAAATCGAATACCGCTACGGGGTTATGAAGGCCAATTCCGAGATCGCCGCCAGGGAAGCATTCGGCGATCACCGGACCATTGTCGTACGCCCCACCTATATGATCGGCCCGGCCGACAAATCCAACCGCTTCATCCATTGGCCCGTCAGGCTGGCCAAAGGGGGAGAGGTCCTGGTGCCCGGAAGGCCGACCGACCCCGTCCAGTACGTCGATGTCCGCGATGTGGCCGAATGGATGATCCGCCTGATCGAAGAGAAAAAAGCCGGCACCTATAACGCCGTCGGGCCGCAACAAGGCCAAGGGGTAGCCGCCTTCGCCGAAGAAGCTGCCAGGGCTTTCGATGTGCAGACGTCCTTCATTCAGATCGACGATTACGATTTCCTGAAAAGCCACCAGGTCACCGACCTCGTACCCTGGATCATGCCGGAAGGAAACAACACCGGTTCTGCACTGATATCAAACGAAAAAGCCATCCAGGCCGGATTGACCTTCCGGAACCTGCGCGATTCCGTCAAAGACACGCACGACTGGTGGTACTCGGACGATCTGACGGACGAACAACGCAACAAGTTCGAGCAAAATCCGGAGACCGTTCTGGCCCGGGAAACCGAAATCCTGACAGCATGGGCGGCTTACAGCCCGATGAAATGATGCCATGAAAACATTTTGGGACGAACGTTACAGCCACTCGGAATACGCGTACGGGGAACAACCGAATGAATTCCTGAAGGCCCAACTGAAAAACTTTCCGGTGGGCGCCATCCTGTTTCCCGCAGAAGGCGAAGGCCGGAATTCGGTGTTTGCCGCCCGGTCGGGTTGGCAGGCCAGCGCATTCGACCAAAGCGTGGAAGGGCAGAAAAAGGCGATCCAACTGGCTGAAAAAAACGGCGTGACCATTGATTATATCGTCAATTCCTTTCAGGATCTGCCCTATCTGCCCGGCCAGTTTGATGCCATCGGGCTGTTTTATGCGCATTTCCCGGCGGAAAACCGGCGGGCATTTCACCGGCAACTGGCGGATTTCCTCCGCCCGGGCGGCGTGGTCATACTGGAAGGGTTCAGCAAAAAAAATCTGGATTACCTCGCCAGAAACAGCGGAGTGGGCGGCCCCAGGGAGATTGAGCTGCTGTTTTCAACGGACGAGATCCGGGCCGATTTCGCCGGATTTGAAATTTTGCAGCTGACCGAAGAGGAAGTCGAATTGAATGAAGGATTGTACCATAAGGGTACGGGGAGCGTGGTGCGGTTTGTTGGATTGAAGTGAAATCGTGACTTCAATTCAACTTAGGCGGCAAACGCGACATTGCCGCTTATGAGCACTGGTTGAAACCTGAATTTGTCACCAAAATCATTCCTGCTTCCATTGAATCGATCAGATCCTGCACAAGGGTCTGGGGCTATATTTTTTTTCACCAAAATCACCGACTCATGTACCGCACCGCACTGTATTTCGTGCTGATCGCAGCCACCTGCCTGTTTGCCGCCGGTTTTTCGGATCCGGGTACGCCTGCCGTGGATTCCCCGCTCTCTTTCGTTTCATTACAAGACACCTTCGACCAGTCAAAAGCGCTCGCCATGCTGCGTGAGGCCATCAAAGGGAAGGAAAAGCTCCCCGCAGAAAGCGTTTTCAAAAACATCCAGACGCTCAAGGGGGTTCCGGCGGGCCGCATCCTGGCTATCATGGAAATGGGTTACAGCCGGTCGCTTGGCGTCACCTGTACGCATTGCCACAATCCGGAGGCCTGGGAAAGTGAAGAGAAACCGGCCAAGCAGATCACCAGGGAAATGGCAGCCATGGCCAAAACCATTAACACGGAGTTGCTGGGAAAAATTCAAAACCTGGAAAGCGCCAATCCAGTCGTCAATTGCACGACCTGCCATCGAGGGCAGGTGAAACCGGCAACTTCACTGGATTGATCCGGCAGGATTAGCCGTTTTGTTTTATCTTTCAGGATTCAAAACCGACCTATGAAGGCGCTGTTTCGATTCCTGATCATACCGTTTTTACTATTCCGGTTCACGGCTTATTGCCAGCATGAGCCTACTTATCTGTTTGTCGGCACCTATACCGACGGCCAACCCGATAAAGGCATCTATATCTACCGGTTCAACCCCCGGAACGGCAAGCTCAAACTCACCGGTCACGGCGCCGGGATCACGAACCCGTCCTTCCTCACCTTGTCGCCCGACGGCCGGTTCCTCTATGCCTGTACGGACACCAAAATGCCCAAACCGGGCAGCGTAACCGCCTTTTCCTTTGATCCGGTGAATGGGCGGATCACGCCGATCAGCAAACAATCGGCAGGCGGAGAGAATCCCGTATATGTAGCCGCAGACCAAACCGGCCGTTTTGTGGTCGAAGGCAATTATACCGGCGGCAGCGCATCCGTTTTCACCGTCCGGGATGACGGCGGCCTCGACCCGGCGGAACAATTCCTGCAGTTCACAGGCAGCGGTGTCATCGCCGACCGGCAGGAAAAATCACATATCCATTCCACCGTTTTTTCGCCGGACAACCGGTACGTTTTCATGCCCGACCTCGGCGCCGACAAGATCAGGGTTTTTCGGTTTGACCAGAATGCGGCCCTGCCGTTGCAACCGATGGAAGACCTGGACATCGCAGCAACACCCGGCGCCGGTCCGCGTCATTTCACCTTTCATCCGAACGGACGATTCGCCTATTGCGCCGAAGAACTTTCCGGCACGGTTTGCGCCTACGGCTACCGGGATGGGAAACTGGATTCCCTCCAGCGGGTTTTCGCGTATTCCCAAAAGCAGGATATTTACAGCAGCGCCGATATCCATGTTTCACCTGACGGAAAGTTCCTCTACGTTTCCAACCGGCTGGACCAGGAAAATACCATAGCTGTTTTTTCCATCGATCCGGCTACCGGCAGGCTATCCCTCGCCGGGCACCAATCCACGTTGGGCGACACCCCCAGGAATTTCACCCTGGACCCGACCGGCCATTTCCTGCTGGTCGCCAACCAGGTGACCGGCAATATTGTTGTTTTTAAACGGGATCCGGCCACAGGGCTTCTCACCCGGACCGGGAAGGAGGTCAGGGTGCCTGCACCTTCCTGCCTGCAGATGCGGACCTACGGCCGGTAAATTACTGCGCCGGCCATATCCGCAAAATTCTATACTTTTGGTCATTCACAACGGACAACCATGCAAAAAAGACACATCCTGCTTTTGACCTTTGCGCTGTTCATGGCTTTCTCTGCCTCCGCTCAGGTCACCCAACGCAACTTCACCCATCAGGACACCCTGCGCGGTTCCATCACCCCGGAAAGGGCCTGGTGGGATCTGCAGCATTACGATCTCAATTTCGAGGTCGACCCCGCCGGCAAAACCATCAAAGGGGTCAATACCATGCGCTATAAGGTGACCGGCCCGCAAAACCGGATGCAGATCGACCTGCAACTGCCGATGCAGCTCACCAAAGCCGTTCAGAACGGCCAGGAGTTGAAAATCGAACACGACGGCAACGCCCATTTCCTCACGTTGACCGCTCCCCAAAAGGAAGGCGCAACCCTGGAAGTGGCCCTTTACTACGAAGGCAGCCCCAGAGTGGCGCGGCGGCCGCCATGGGACGGCGGGATCACCTGGTCGACCGACGAGAACGGCCTGCCCTTTATCGCAACCTCCTGCCAGGGACTCGGCGCCAGCGTCTGGTGGCCCTGCAAAGACCATATGTACGACGAACCCGACCAAGGCATGATGATCAGCGTGGAAACGCCCGAAAACCTGATGGACGTCTCCAACGGCCGCCTGGTGAAGACCGATTCCAACCCGAAGAAAAAGACCAAAACCTGGCATTGGCAAGTCGTCAATCCGATCAACAATTACGGTGTCAACATCAATATCGGGGATTACGTGCACTTCGGTGAAAAATACGACGGCGAAAAGGGCCCCCTGGATATGGATTACTACGTGCTGCGCAACGACCTGGAAAAGGCCAAAAGCCAGTTCAAGGACGCCGTCCGCACTATGCAGGCCCTCGAACACTGGTTCGGCCCCTACCCTTTCTACGAAGACAGCTACAAGCTGGTGCAAACCCCCTACCTGGGCATGGAACACCAAAGCTCTGTAACCTACGGCAACCGGTTTGGGAACGGCTACCTGGGGCGCGATCTCAGCGGTTCGGGCTGGGGCCTGAAGTTCGACTTCATCATCATCCATGAATCAGCCCACGAATGGTTTGCCAATAACGTGACCTACAAGGATATGGCCGACATGTGGATCCACGAGAGCTTCGCCAACTACTCGGAAAGCCTGTTTGTAGAATACCACTACGGCAAGGACGCCGGCAACGCCTATGTGCGCGGCACCCGGTCCGGCATCCGCAACGACCGCCCGATCATCGGCCCGTACGACGTCAACAGAAGCGGCTCAGGGGATATGTATCCCAAAGGCGGGAACATGCTGCACACCATCCGCCAGATCGTCAATGACGACGAAAAATGGCGATCCGTACTGCGCGGTCTCGGCCAGGAGTTCTACCACCAGACCGTCACCACGGCCCAGGTGGAAAATTACATCAGCGAAAAATCGGGCATCGACCTCAGCAAGGTATTCGACCAGTACCTGCGGCAATCCGGCATCCCCATCCTGGAATATGAGGTAAAGGACAAGACCCTGCGCTTCCGCTGGAATGAAGTGGTTAACGGCTTTGATATGCCGGTGAAGGTTAAGGCCGCGGGCAAGGAGATCTGGCTCCACCCTACCCCGCAATGGGCAGAGACCGAACTGGATTCGGACCGGACCGACGTCGTTATCGATCCCGATTTTTATGTAGCCGGGTTGAATATCACCGGGCAATAAGCCGACATGGCGATCTGGTATTTCGGCGGCGCTTTGGCCGGATATTTTTTTCTCCACAGCCTGCTGGCAGCCGAAGGGGTTAAATCCCGGCTGACCCGTAATTTCATTCCACCCCGGCTTTACCGGCTTGCGTATAATGTGCTGGCGGCCGGCCTGATCCTTCCGTTGGCCGTTCTGTATTCAAATGTGGAAAAAGAGCGGATCTTCGAACCGATGACGCTGTCAACGATCTGCGGATGGCTGATGCTGGCGGCCGGGGCCGTTATCGGGTATCTGGCCATGCGGCAATACGACCTGAGCGAATTTTCGGGCACGGCCCAGCTCCGGCAAAATACGGGCTCCCCTGTCACTACCCTTAACACAAGGGGCGTAAACGCGGTCGTCCGCCATCCGCTGTACCTGGCATCCTTGCTGACGGTTTGGGGCGCCTTTCTGGTACTGCCGTATGATGTTGTGCTGTTGGCTGCCGTCGTCACTTCGATTTATCTCGTCATCGGCACGCTGTTGGAGGAGCAAAAACTGCGCAGGGCTTTCGGTGAGGAATACGAGGTTTACCGGCAGCAGGTGCCGATGTTGCTGCCGCGGTTGTTCGATTGATTCGATTGTTCGATTGATTCGATTGTTCGATTGATTCCCCCGTCCGCCATAGCTTCAGCGAAGGCGGGGATTGATTCGATTGTTCGATTGAGTTCATCATCAAAGGGCAAATCGTTCTTGCAGCTACTTATTTTTTATCGCTCCTTTAAATTTTCTTCCACCATTCCGGAGTAGTCGCCTTGGTTCAGGCCCGTCGGTTGGAGGAACGTCTTAAAAGCAGCACGAATTGCGGTATTTTGGCTTTTAGCTCTGGAGGAAAGGTCGGGAATATTTACAGCCGGCCCCTTTCCACCAGCCAGCCGCTGTTTGCGCAGGTAATCCAGCCGGGCCTGGAAAAGTCGGGCAATTTTGAGGAATTCATCTGCGCTCCTTTGCGCCCGCAGAGCCCGAAGCTCTATGGTCCGGGTTTCATCAGGGGTTTCCGGATTCGGATTATAGGATCGCTCAACATTGAGTGCCTGATATTTCTGGGGTTTGCCCGATGGGGGCTCCCTGAATTCTTCAGTATAGACCCTGGCCTCACTCAGGTTTTCCAGTTTGACCCGGTACTCCTCGCCTATCGCTTCAAGAATGACCCCTTTTTCATCTCCATAAAGATCCACCAGAACGGCATCCCCTGTTTTCAACCCCCGTTGGCGCTGCAACACGCCTGATCCAGCCTTTCCGGCAGCAGCATATCCATGTCTTTGCGCTTGTTTTCCCGCTAAATCGGCCATCTCCTGAAACTGCATCATCAACGCGGCTTCCGGCCTGTTATCCGAAAAATGCGGATTGTTCACCGCTAATCCGTCGTTCGATGGCCGGACTCCGGCAGCGGGCACAGTTGTGTTGATGGACCGGTCAGGAGCAGATCTTTCCATTTTACCGCTTTAGGCTGAAAGATAGAAAAATCCACGGGTAACCAAAAGGGTCCAAATCCCATACAATTCATTTTTTGTCCGACCGCAAGCTCGTTTAGTATAAATTAAGCCTTACGGATAGTCCAAGGACCTATTTTGCTAATGAATCAATTAAATAGAACAATGAAGCAGTTATTACCACGCTGCCTGCCGGTTACAGCACTAATGATAATCCCGTACTTTTCCGGCATCTCCCTGGCCCAATCCGCAGAAGAATCAGCCCAATTGAACCGGGAGATCCTCCATTACGACAGTATATTCTGGAAAGCCTACAATACCTGCGACCTCGATGGCATGCGGGCGCTGCTGACGGATGACATCGAGTTCTACCACGACAAAAACGGCGCTGTCGCAGGTTTGGACATCCTCATGGAAGGGATCGGCAAGGGGCTTTGCGGCAATGAAAATATGCATCTTCGCAGGGAAGAAGTGCCGGGCAGCCTCCACATTTATCCCATGAACAATTACGGGGCCATCCTGATGGGCGAACACGTTTTTTATGTCGTCCCAAAAGGGAAAGAGGAGTTTCTCGACGGTTACGGAAAATTCACCCATCTTTGGAAAAAAGAGAACGGAACCTGGAAAATGGCCCGCATTTACAGTTACGATCACGGACCGGCTATTGAGAAGCTGAAAAAATAAAAATAGACGCAGATTCCTTAACTTGGCAGCAAAACGAACGACCAATGAGAAACATCGCTGTTCTGCTGCTTGCAGGTCTTTTTTTCACCGCCTGCACCTCACCTCAGGAAGCGCCGCAAACCGATACCCAACCCGCCTTTTCCGCTGAAGGCAAGACCGCCGGCATATTCACCACCGCCGACAGCACGGACCTGCGCCTGGCTCCGACCGGCAATCCGGCCTTCAAGCCGACCGGCCAACCCGTGGAATCGGAGGTCTCTGTATTTGTCAATCCGGCCCGGACCTTCCAGACTTTCATCGGCATCGGCGGCGCCATCACCGACGCGTCGGCTGAGGTGTTCGCCAAATTACCGGCGGACAAACAGCAGGAATTCCTCAAGGCCTGCTACGACAAGGAAACCGGGGTCGGTTACACGCTGGCCCGTACCAATATTCACAGCTGCGATTTCAGCAGCGGCAGTTATACCTATGTTTCCGATGAAGATCCTGGATTAAAAACGTTCAGCATCGATCACGACAAGGCGTTCCGGATCCCGATGATCAAAAAGGCCATCGAGGCGGCCGGCGGATCGCTGTTGCTGTTTGCCAGCCCGTGGAGTCCGCCCGCCTTTATGAAAGACAATAAGGATATGTTGCACGGCGGCAAGCTGCTGCCGGAATTCCGCCAATCCTGGGCGACGTACTTTACCAAATTCGTGAAAGCCTACGAGGCCGAAGGCATGCCGATATGGGGGATCACTGTCCAGAACGAACCGATGGCCACACAGCGCTGGGAGTCGTGCATCTACACAGCAGAGGAGGAACGCGATTTTCTCAAGGATTTTCTGGGGCCCGCAATGGAAAAGGAAGGGCTCGGCGATAAAAAGATCGTGGTCTGGGACCACAACCGCGACCTGATCAACTACCGCGCCAACGTGATCTTCAACGACCCGGAGGCCGCCAAATATGCCTGGGGGATCGGCTTCCACTGGTACGAAACCTGGGCCGGCGGGGAGCCCATGTTCGGCAATGTCCGGCAAGTACACGAATCCTATCCGGACAAAAACATCCTGTTCACGGAGGGTTGTGCGGAAAGCTTCAGAGCCGACCACTATCAGTACTGGCCGAATGCCGAGCGGTACGGCCGGTCGATGATCAACGATTTCAATGCCGGCACGGTGGGTTGGACCGACTGGAACATCCTCCTGGATCAAACCGGCGGCCCGAATCACGTCGGCAATTTCTGTTTTGCCCCCGTCCACGCCGATACCGAAACCGGCGAACTGATCTATACCCCGGCCTATTACTATATCGGGCATTTTTCCCGGTTTATCCGGCCCGGGGCAAAACGGGTGGATACCGTCCCGAGCCGCAGCCACCTGCTGGCGACCTCTTTCCTGAATACGGACGGCACAATGGCCACGGTGGTGATGAACCAGTCCGACCAGCCGGTCGCCTATCACTTGTACGTCGGTGACCAGGCGACGGACATTACGATCATGGCGCATGCGATCCAGACGGTTGTTTATTAACAAAAAACACAATATTCCACCTTTTCGAAACAATAGTGGACGCAGGCAGGTGCCGGATGCCCGCATCTTTGCAGTATACAAATGATCTGAAAGATGCAATATCTGAGACCGACCGAACCTGTACTCCTTCATACCGAAGGCCTATCGAAAAAAAATGTAAAATCCTGCAAAACCGACAACACGCTGCAAATAAGCGCCCTGTATCGGGAGTACGCCGGAATGGTGTTCCAGAAATGCGTGTCCATGCTCAACGACCCCGTACTGGCGGAAGACGCCGTTCAGGAGATCTTCACCAAAATATTCCTGAACCTCGAAGGGTTCCGGCATGATGCCAAACATTCTTCGTGGATCTTCTCCATTACCTCCAACTACTGCATCGACCTGATCCGGAAAAGCAAACGACAGGCCGCCAAGTTGTCGAGGACGCTGGAAGCCGCGCAATTGCTCACCGATGAAGCCGCAAGCGAACCCCTCCCGGAAATGGACATGGCTCAATTGAAGAAGATCATGGAAAGCATCTCCGACGACGACAAGGACCTGCTCGTGATGAAATATCAGGAGGATCTGCCCATCCGGGAGATTGCCGCCCGGTTGGACAAATCGGAAAGCGCGGTTAAAATGCAGTTGATGCGCGCCAGGAACAGGGCCCGGAAGCTGCACTTCGCGATGGCGAGTTAGTCCCTGTTCACCCCATTGGCCTACACCTCATTGCGCCGCATTTGACGAATCGCGAAGTTCACTTCATTTAACTTCAGCGGCCGTCGGATGCGGCGCAATATCGTTTATGCGACAGGTAGGATATCTTATTTATTTCCGGGATCTATCGGCTTGCATTGTCATTTGTAGTAAAGTCAGGATCTGCTTACGCGAATTGGCAGTCATAAATAGTATGTTGCAAGCCTGATGAAAGGGGTCTTGCCATGCACAAAGACTTACAACTTACAACTTACAACTTACGACTTACAACTTACGACTTACAACTTA
>CALMYQ010000245.1 GCA_937873655.1 uncultured Lewinella sp.
CGATCAGGAGCTAAAAAGCACAGGATGAAATCGGTATCAAATTGAACAGCCTAGCTCTAAACGCTGACCGCTGCTTTGGCGATAAAGGCCTTGACCCAGTCCGTCGTAAGCGATTTCGGCCGTTCCAGCGGGAAGCCCAGCGCGCGGGCCCAGCAAAGCGCGGCCAGCACGCCCAGCGCGCGGGAAACGCCGAACAGCACCGTATAGTAGCTATATTCCTTGAGCCCATACTGGACCAGCAGGGCGCCGGAGTGGGCGTCGACGTTCGGCCAGGGGTTCTTGACCTTGCCGAGGCCTTCGAGGATATCGGGCACCACTTCGAAGACTTTCCAGACCACGTTCACCAGGTCGCTGTCGGGCATGTACTCTTCCGCGAATTCCTTCTGCGCGATAAAGCGCGGATCGGGCCTGCGGAGGACGGCATGGCCGTAGCCCGGGATCACCTGTCCGGCAGCGAGGGTGCTTTTGACGTATTCGGCGATCTGCTCCTTGGTCGGGGTGGTCGTGCCGAGTGCATCCAGCATGCGGAAGATCCAACGGATCACTTCCTGGTTGGCCAATCCGTGGAGCGGGCCTGCCAACGCATCCATTCCGGCAGCGAAGGAGAAATAGGGATCGCTCAGGGTAGAGCCTACCAGGTGGGTGGTATGCGCCGAAGCGTTTCCGCCTTCATGGTCGGCGTGGATGGTCATATAAAGGCGCATCAGGTTCTTGAAGTCGGGCTTTTCGATCCCCAGCATGTGGGCGAAATTGGCGGCCCAGTCCTGGGTCATATCCGGCGAGATATGTTTGCCCTGATGGTAAGAGCGGCGATAGATATAGGCGGCAACCCGCGGGAGGCGGGCGATGAGGTTCATGGTATCCTCATAGGTAGGATCCCAGTATTCGGTTTTTTTCATGCCCTCATCGTAGCGGCGGGCGAAGATGCTTTCGGTCTGCATGGCGTTGATGGCCACGGTGAACTGCGCCATGGGGTGGGCGTCAACCGGCAGGCTGTCCAGTACCTTGAACACGTGTTCGGGCACATTGCAGCGATGCCGCCACTGGTCGGTCAGCCAGTTCACTTCATCCAGGGTAGGAATTTCGCCGACGAGCATGAGCCAGAAAAGGCCTTCGGGTTTCGGTTCTTTACCTGTGGGGCCGTGGGGGAGCTTTTCCCGAAGTTCGGGAATGGAAAAACCGCGGAATCGGATCCCTTCGATGGGATCGAGTTCGGAGGGTTCCCAAACCATCATTTTAATGTTGCGGGCTCCGCCGAAGATCTGGCTCAGCGTAACTTCGTCTACTTTTGTTCCGCCGTGTTCGGCGAGGAGGGCCTTCATTTCCGCTTTGAGGGCGGTGGCTTTATCGATAAATTTTTGTTTTAAGGGATCCATTCAGCAATTGATCTCGTTTTGCAGTTGAATTAATGGATTTCGAAGGAGAGGCGCCTGTTGGCGAGCGCGTAGGTGCAACGTCAGGTTTCTCCCTTTTATATCACAACAAAAAGCTATAATTGTTCAATTCGTTGAGCGGAATAAGCATCCTGCGTTCCTGACGTCAGGGTTCGGTATCTTCCAGTTTGAGCACAGCCAGTTCAATGGCGTCTTTTGCAGCGCCTTCCTGTCTCATTTTCTTGATCAGGTCGGACTCTGTTTTGCGCCTTTCCGCCAGTTGGCGGTTGAACACCGGCACCTGATCGGCGGTCAGTAACCTGCGGAGCGATCCTTCCGCGCCCCGGCGGATGGTGCGTCTTTTCTTCAGGTACTGTTCAAAGTTATCTGATTTCAGGTTATCGATGGACCTGATCTGGTCCAGGCGGCGTTGTTGAATGGTGACCAGTTTATCGGTCTGTTCGGCATTCAGGCTGTACAGCTCGGTCAAATCCTTTACGGCCTTGTCCAGGTCAGCTGAGCTGGATTGTGCGTTGGCGAAACCTGCAAAAAAGAGGACCAGGGCAAGCCAAATCAAGCGCTTCATTTCAATGGTTTTTAACATCCGGTTTTTTTTCAATCTCCGATGTGCCTGCTGCAAATCGGCTTTGAGTCGCTAAAATACAACTTTATCAAAAAAAACCACTACGGAAAATGCCTGCAATGAAAAATCAGGGCAAAAACGGGCCGGAATGGCTGCTCAAAGGCCCCGAACCGGATTTAAACGGCGGTGTACGGGCATTATTTTTCGGCGGGCCGCCTGAGAATAGTACATTTGCCCCGAAGCAAACCAAATAGTTGTGAAACCGGCAAATAAACTAAACGAACTGGCAGCCACCGCTATTTGCGGCAATGACATCAGTTCATCCTGCCTGTACGTCTCCGCGCTTGCCATCATTTACGCCGGGCAATACGCCTGGCTGGCCCTGGTCATCGTAGCCGTGGTCCTGTTCCTGTTCCGCCGGATCTACGGCGAGGTGGTCGGGGCGCTCCCGTTGAACGGCGGCGCCTACAACGCCCTGCTGAACACCACGAGCAAATCGACCGCTTCCCTGGCCGCCACCCTGACGTTGCTCTCATATATGGCGACTGCCGTGATTTCGGCCAGCGAAGCGATGCACTACGTCCACAGCATCTGGCAGGGGCTTCCCGTACTGCCGGCAACGGTCATGTTGCTCGCCATTTTCATGGGGCTGACCATTCTGGGGATCGGCGAATCCTCCAAAGTGGCCATCGGCATATTCCTGTTTCACCTGGTTTCGCTGGTCTTGCTGGTGATCGTCTGCGGATTGTTCATTGTCAAAAACGGATTCGGCGTTCTGGCCGCCAATTACCAGATGCCGGTCAGGGGCGGCATTCAAACAGCCCTCTTTTTCGGGTTTTCGGCGGCCATGCTCGGCATCTCGGGTTTTGAGAGTTCTGCCAATTTCGTGGAAGAGCAGGCCGGCGGCGTTTTCCCGAAGACCCTCCGGAATATGTGGATCGTAGTGAGCATTTTCAACCCGCTGATGGCCTTTCTGGCGCTCTCCATCATCCCGGCCGCCGAAGTGCAAACCAACCAGGAGGCCCTGCTTTCCTTCATGGGTAACAAGGCGGGGGGCAGTTGGCTGTCCGGGCTGATCTCGGTGGATGCGGCCCTGGTGCTGAGCGGCGCCGTACTCACGGCGTATGTCGGCGTAGGCGGTTTGCTTGAACGGATGACCCTCGACCGGATCCTGCCCAATTTCCTGCTGAAGAAGAACAACCGCGGGACTGCTTACCGGATCATGATCATGTTTTTCCTGCTCGGCATTTCGATCCTGTTCATCACGCGGGGCGAACTCGGGGCGCTGGCGGGCGTTTACACCATTTCCTTCCTGGCGGTAATGACCCTTTTCGGGGTGGGCAACGTCCTGCTCAAGATCAACCGCGCCAAATTGCCCCGGCCGGAGCGCGCCTCGCCGATCGCCATATTGCTGGCTGTTGCAGCCGTGCTGGCCGCTATCGTCGGCAATGTGATCATGAACCCGGATTACCTGGGGGTTTTTCTCGAATATTTCCTGCCGGCCTTCCTGCTGGTCAGCATCATGCTCAACCGGACCAAGCTGCTGCGCGGGCTGCTGCTGCTGGTCAAATACTTTTTTGAACCGGTCCAGCGCTTTGTCAAGAAATTCAACCGGGGGATCCTCAAACTCATCGACGAGATCAATTCCCAGGAGTTCGTCTTCTTCACCAACCACGACAATGTAGCTACGCTGAACAAGGTGATGCTCTACATCAAGAAAAACGAACACACCCGCAAGCTCAAGATCGTGACGGTGCTGGAAAAGGACCAGCAGTTGCCGCCCCGACTGGAGTCCGACATCGAAGTACTTGACCGGGAATACCCCGAGATCAAGATCGAGTTCATCCCGATGCAAGGCAAATTCGGGCCGGAGCTGATCCAGGAATTGTCGGACGAATGGAAGATCCCGATCAATTTCATGTTCATCGGCTCGCCCGGCGACCACTTTCCCTACCGGGTGGAAGAATTGGGCGGCGTTCGGTTAATCATTTGAGCATGTGACTTTTCCGCATATTCCGGTCTTTTTGGTATAAAAACCGGAAAGCCATGAAAGCCAAGGATAACTTTGAGGGATTGGATCCCGTACCCGATTATCTTCACCTCGCATTTCGTCCGGGTCTGATTGCCGCCCTTCTCATGGGGTTTTACGAGCTGGCCATCCATCTGGCACATTCCGACACCCTCGAAGGCTGGCGGTTCATGAAATACCTCATCCTGTTCGCGGCCATCGGCACGGCGATGAGTAATGCCCGGAGCTGGATCAGGAGCGACCGTTCTTCGCAGGACAGCATGATCTTCGGGCTGGCCGTTGCCGTGGTGACCGCTTTCGGGGTGATCCTGTTCAACGGATTGGTTTCCATCATCAACTACCGCATGGAGATCAGCGATACGATCGCGCCGGTTGACGGCGGCCTCGATTTCGCGGTCAATTCCATCGGCACCTTGTTCGGATGTCTGGGCTACGGATTTATGAGTTCCTTTATTTTCAGCTATTTTTATAAACTCTCGTAGACGGCGCCCCCTATAGCGCCTAACGGAAAATCAGCGTATCTTGCGGCCGATAAAAAGCTGAAACGATTTTCCATTATGATTTTGATCGGCGATATCCTGATTAGCGACGAGGTGGTGACCGAGCAGTTCATCTGCAACCTGGAGGCCTGCAAAGGCGCCTGTTGCCGCGAAGGGGATTACGGCGCCCCCCTGGACGAGGAGGAGCTGAAGATCCTCAAACAAATTTATCCGCTTGTCAGGCCCTACCTGACGGAAGAAGGGCGCGCCGCCATCGACCGCAACGGCCCTTATACCTGGATTGAGGAAGCGGAGGAGTTCGGCACGACCTTGCTGGACGGTGCCGGGCCTTGCGCATTCATGACAACGAATGAAGCCGGGATTGCCCAATGCGGTATCGAACAAGCCTGGAAAGCCGGCGCCGTTGATTTCCGGAAGCCCGTTTCCTGCCACCTTTACCCCATCCGGGTGAATAAAAATGCGGCTGCCAATTTCGAATCGCTCAATTACGACAGGTGGGATATTTGTTCGGCAGCCTGCACGCTGGGCCGGAAGGAAAAGGTGCCCGTTTACCGGTTTCTGGAGGAGGCGATCGTCCGCAGATACGGCCGCGAATTTTACGAGGAGCTGGATCAGGCCGCCCAATTTCACGCTAACACTCAGACTGCAAAAAGGCCGGATAAATAAAATTTTTTTTAAAAATTTGCAAATCTGATTTTTCTGTGGTATTTTTGACCCAAGCAAAGGGCCTGTCTGCCTAGAATACGGTCCTTTCCAATCCGAAGAAAGTATAATTTACAATAGCAACTTATCAATACACTTCACCCAATACGGATACGCCTATGTGTAATGAAGTGTGTATTACTCTCCCTATTACCTTCTAATTAAAAGGCATTCACGTTTTGACGTCCCCTTTTAATGCCGTTTGCCCATAAAAGCATTCGAGCGTTGGTCATTCCTTCAACCAGAATAATGCGCACGCCGCGATAACGGGGTGCGTTGAAGATATTGCTTCCCCCCCTTTTGAAGTTGGATTTTTGGCAGCCTGGCGGAATTTCCGGTCCAGGCTGCTCTTTATTTTGGGCAAAAAAAAAGACCGACGCGATTGCGTCGGTCCCAAAAAACACCTAAAACCCTATTAACTAACCTACGGGCGACTATAAGCGGGCGCCCGTAGTTCAGGCGGTCAGGCGATATCGATCGTGCGGGTAACCTTCGTTTTGGCCTCTTCCTTTTTGGGGAGGGCGACAAACAGGATACCGCTGTCATATGTGGCTTTGATGCCTTGTTCGTTGACCGTTTCCGGGAGGTTGAAGCTGCGGCTGAAAGAAGTGTAATTGAATTCCCTCCGGGTATATTTACCTTCGGTTTTTTCTTCTTTTTGTTCTTTTTTGGCCGAGATTGTCAGGTGTCCGTTTTCCAGGTTGATCTGAAAATCTTCTTTCTGCAATCCGGGCGCCGCCACTTCGAGCCGAAACTCGTTTTCTTCTTCGATCACGTTGACCGAAGGTTGTCCTGCCGGAAAATCAGTGCCGATGAAATCACCGATACTGCGGTTAAAAAAGTCATCGATCCAGTTCCCAAAATTCTTCGCCGGTGCGAAGGGATAATATTTAGTAGGTTTCATTTTGTCAAGGTTTTTATTAAACAATTCAAACTCAAAAAATATTGTCAGATCTGTGTCATTTTCGCGACCAGGGCTCAGATTGCCTTTTTTACGGTCGCATTCCGGATCGTGGGCCCTTAAAAGACGCCGGATCCATTTCAGGTCACTTCACGGTGATGGATTTGACAAGATCCGTTTTATAGGGCAGATTGACCTGAAGGATCCCGTTGTCGTAAACGGCGTTGATGGCGGCGTCATCTACGGTTTTGGGCAAGCGGAAAACCCTTTCGAAGCCTGCCGCAACAAAATCACGCCGGATGTACTTTACACTGCCGTTTTCTTTGGCTTCGGTTTTGGCGGATACCGTCAGGCGGTCTTCATCCAGGCTGATCGAAAAATCTGATTTCTGATACCCGGGAGCGGCAATTTCCAGGTTAATGCCGGTTTCTGTTTTCAGGACATTGGCTGCTGGAACGTAGCTGCCGTTGGTGGAATTCGTCCGGGTAACCGGCCGGAAAAAATCTTCAAAAAACCAATCCACGCTGTTCGGGTTGGCAACACGGCCGGGGGCCATCGGTTTAACATTCACTGCTATCATGTCTTTTAAATTTTTTTGATTAAAGTACATCTTGTGTACATCAATTGCCGTACCATTGCAGTTTTAGGTGTAAAAGCGTCAGTCATTTACAGCTCATATGACATTTTGTCTATTTTTCCAAAAAACAAATGCCATTTTGTCATCAAGCTTGATAAAACCAACCGCAATGTCGATTTCACAGGCGGTTTCAGGGTCCGGACTACGGTAAAAGCTACCCAAAAAACAGGAACACCCTCATGTCGTTTGTAGACCTTCTGATCAGCGCTATTCTCGCTTTCATCATGTTCAGCGTCGGCTTATCGCTGACGTGGCGGAGCTTTGTGGTGACCTTCGGGCGGCCAAAGGCTTTTCTGGGCGGGTTGTTCCTTCAGCTCATCGTGTTGCCCACGCTGGCTTTCGCCATTGCCAGCATCGCGCAGCTGCCGCCGGCCTACAAACTGGGGTTCATGATCCTGTCGGTTTGTCCCGGGGGTACGACTTCCAATTTCATCACCTACCTGCTCAACGCCAACACGGCTTTATCCATCTCCCTGACGGTGGTCAACAGTTTCCTCGCGCTGTTCACGGTCCCGTTGATCGTCGGGTTGTCGGTCAGCCATTTCATGCACGCTGAAGCGGCCATTTCCCTTCCGATCGGAGATACCGTACTTCAGATCTTTGCCATCATCATCATCCCGACCTTTCTGGGGGTATTGCTCCGGCGGTTCCGCCCCACATTGGCCGTAAAAACCACCAAGCCGCTGAAATGGATCACGGTGACCTTGCTGGCGGTCCTTTTCCTGATCAAGTTTCTGGCCACCGAAAGTCAGGGCGGTACGGGCATCACCGGCCAGGAGATCCTGGCCATCCTCCCCTACTCCACTGCCGGCAACCTGCTCAACCTGTTCGCGGGTTACTCGCTGGCCAAACGGCTGGGGGTGCCGCGAAACGACCAGGTCACTATGGGCATCGAGGTGGGCATCCAGAACACTTCGCTGGCATTTCTGATCGGCGGCACGCTGCTGGCACTGGAAGATTCGCTGAAACCCGCCCTGGTTTACGCCATGTTCACTTTTTTCACGGCCGTCGTCTACGGGCTGATCGTCAAACCCGAAGAATGGGGTAAACTGAAAAAACTGGTCGCGTTCAGGCAGCGCAAGAAGGCCGTGGAATAAAATCAGGAGATAATTCAGTACCTTTCATGCTGTTTTATTTCACCCAATTCAACGCAGCATGAAAAACCAAAGCCTGTTTGTTCTTACCTGTCTGTCCTTGATCATTTCCTGCCGTCAGGCCGAATCGCCGGATCCCGGTACACATGAGGTCCGGGATTACACCATCGACCAGTTCATGAACAATGAGAATGTGTTCGGCAGCAGCTTTTCGGCCGATCAAAGCAAGGTTATGGTCACCAGTAACCGGTCGGGGATCTTCAACGCCTATACCGTACCCGCCTCGGGAGGAGAACTGACCGCCCTGACCGGCTCTGACAGTTCTTCCATTTATGGTATTTCCTATTTCCCGGAAGACGACCGGATCCTGCTTGAGATGGACAACAATGGGGATGAGGTCTGGCAACTTTACGTCCTCGATCCGGGCGGCAAGGTAACAGCCCTGACCGCTCAACCCGGCGCCCGCGCGGAGTTTTATGAATGGGCCGGCGACCGGAAGAGTTTTTTCATCGGTTGGAGCAAGCGCGACCCCCGGTTTATGGACGTATATGAGGTCAGCACGGCCACGCTGACCCCGGAACTTCGGTATGAGATGGCCTCCGGTGATAATTTCGGCGGGATCTCTCCGGATAAGCACACCATGGCCATTGCCAGGCCCATCAATACCAGTGATGATGAACTCTACCTGTATGACTTCAAACAAAAACAACTCCGGAAGATCTCCGAAAAGCAGGCTTCGCACAAACCTTCCCATTTCAGCCCGGATAACCGTTATTTCTACTACCTGACGGATGCAGAAGGCGAGTACAATGCCCTGGTCCGGTATGACCTGGCCGGCGGCGAACGGACCACGGCCGCCGCTGAAGATTGGGACATCATGTACGCTTCGCTGTCGAAAACCGGCAAATACCAGGTGTTGGGCATCAATGCGGACGGAAAAACGGTGGTCAAGG
The DNA here is from genome assembly GCA_937873655.1 of uncultured Lewinella sp. Classification (GTDB taxonomy): domain Bacteria; phylum Bacteroidota; class Bacteroidia; order Chitinophagales; family Saprospiraceae; genus JACJYC01. The sequence continues at coordinate 8,773 of CALMYQ010000245.1, forward strand.
TCACCGAAGCGGCTACCGGCAAGGCGGTGTCTTTTCCCGATTTCGGCCAGGGCGATATCACCGGCGTGAACATTTCGGATAATGAGCGACAGGTAGCCTTTTATGTGGGCAGCTCCGCATTGCCGGGCGACCTGTACGTTTACAATTTCGAAACGGGAGAAAACCGAAAGCTGACCAATACGCTGAATCCCGAAATTGCCCCGGATGACCTGGTGGAAGCCGAGGTGGTCCGTTTTCCTTCGTTTGACGGGAAGGATATCCCGGGCATTTACTACAAACCGCACCAGGCCGGGAGCCAAAACAAGGCCGGCGCGTTGGTCTGGGTGCACGGCGGCCCGGGCGGACAATCGCGGCAGACCTATAATCCCCTGATCCAGTACCTGGTCAATCACGGCTATGTGGTCCTGGCCATCAACAACCGGGGCAGCAGCGGCTATGGCAAGACCTTCTTCCACCTCGACGATCAGCAACACGGCGAGGGCGACCTGCGGGATTGCATCGCCGCCAAGGACTGGATGGCAACCCAACCCTATATCGACTCGACCCAGATCGGGATTATCGGCGGGTCTTACGGCGGCTTCATGGTCATGCGCGCCATGACGCATGCGCCTGAGGCGTTTGCCGTGGGCGTAGACATTTACGGCGTCACCAACTGGGTCCGGACCCTGAGGAGCATCCCGCCCTGGTGGGAAAGTTTCAAAACGGCGCTTTACCAGGAAATGGGCGACCCCGGTACGGCTGATTCTGTCCGGCTGCGCGGCATCAGTCCGCTCTTTCACGCCGATCAGGTGCAGCATCCGGTCATGGTATTGCAGGGCGGTCAGGACCCCCGGGTGCTCAAGGTCGAATCTGATGAAATGGTCGAAGCCATGCGGGCCAACGGCGTACCGGTGGAATACGTTCAATTTGAGGATGAAGGCCACGGTTTTGTCAAAAAGGAGAACCAGATCGAGGCCGACCGGAAGATCCTGGAGTTCCTGGACAAGTATTTGCGGAAAACCGGGTTGAAGGGGTGACGGGATTCTTAAGCCCGAAGGCAGGGAGGGATTGAGAAGCCGATTGCGTCAGGATTCATTCCCCAAATCGGGGAACCAATCCGTTCGGGTTGTCCGGATTTCAACCCGGCTTACCAATCGGCCTGCCCTGCGGATCAGGCTCGCTTAGTAATCCTGGCCTGACTTATGACTAAAATCCCTATTTTTGCGTTTCCCATGCCAGGACGATTAACCGCCGGCAGACCGTAGATTATGAATCGAGCATTGAGATCCGCAGCGTATGTTATTTCGGTGGCTTTGCATCCTTTGCTGGTACCGACTTATGGATTGATCCTGTTGTTGTTGGTGAATCCGTATGATTTCGGGATCCGGGTGATCAGCGACATGCCGGGTAAGATACTGATACTCAGAATTTTCCTTTCCACCTTCTTCATACCGGCTTTTGCCATCATCATGCTGAGGCTGACGGGGTTGGTGAAAACGCTGGAAATGCGGGACCGCCATGAGCGGATCGGTCCGTACATCATAACGGCGGTATTTTACCTGTGGATGCTGCAGAATTTCCTGCACAATCCGACGATTCCGCTGGCCTACACCAGTTTTTTGCTCGGCGGCATAATCGGGTTGTTCCTCGCTTTTTTTGTCAATATCTTTTCCAAGATCAGCATCCACGCGGTCGGTATGGGCGGATTGCTGGGGTTGATCGTCATGACCATGATGTGGTGGTACCGGCAGGGGTCCTTCACGATCCACTCCACTTTGTTCGGGGTGCTGGAGGTGAGTATGGCCGGCGTGCTGATCCTGATGCTGCTCCTGGCCGGGGCGGTCGGCAGTTCGCGCCTGTTGCTTCAGGCCCACAGGCCGCCTGAATTGTACAACGGATATCTGGTGGGGTTTTTCGCCCAATTGGTAGCGCTTCGCTTTTTATTGTTTTAAAGAAAAATGAATCCCATGGCCAATCAACTTAAAAAAGAGGCCGTCATTTCCGGCGCGGGCCTGGTAGGGTCCTTATGGGCCATCATGCTGGCGCGGCGCGGATATGAGGTAAGGGTATACGAGCGCAGGCCTGATTTCAGGAATGCCGGTTTTGCCGGCGGGCGCTCCATCAACCTGGCCCTGAGCGACCGGGGTTGGAAAGCCCTTGCGCGGGCCGGCGTGGATGAACTGATCCGGGAAAAAGCCATCTCCATGGCGGGCCGGATGATCCATTCGCAGGAAGGGGCGCAGTCTTTTCAACCCTATGGTCAGGAAGGGCAGGCCATCTACTCGGTCTCCAGGTCCGGGCTCAACCTGGCCCTTGTGGAGGCGGCATCGGCTTATCCGGGCGTAACCTTCCATTTTGAGCATAAGTGTCAGGGGTACCAGACCGAAAAAGGGGAAGTCCGTTTCCTGCACGAAGCCAGCCAAAAGCGGATCATTGAGCGGCCGGCGCTGCTGTTTGCCGCCGACGGCGCTTTTTCAGCAGTCCGGGCGGCCCTGACCAAACAAACCCGTTTCAATTACAGCCAGCAATACCTGGATTACGGCTACAAAGAGCTGAGCATTCCTCCGGCCCCAGGCGGCGGTCACCGGCTGGAGCCGAACGCGCTTCATATCTGGCCGAGGGGCAATTTCATGCTCATCGCGCTGCCGAATGCAGACGGCAGTTTTACCTGTACGCTCTTTCTGCCGTTTGAAGGCCCCGTATCGTTTGAAGGGCTGACAACGGACGACCTTGTCATGCGGTTCTTCCGACGCCATTTTCCGGACGCCCTGGCGCTTATGCCGGAATTGATCCAGGATTTCAACGGCAATCCGACCGCATCGCTGGTTACGGTACGTTGCAGCCCCTGGCATTTCCGCAACCAGGTTTTGCTGATGGGCGACGCGGCGCATGCCATTGTTCCATTCTACGGTCAGGGCATGAACGCCGGTTTTGAGGACTGTACGCTGTTGGATGACCTGGCGAATAAATACCAGGAGGACTGGGGGCGGATCATGCCGGAATTCAACCGGACCCGCATCGCCGACGGAAATGCCATTGCCGACCTTGCGCTGCGCAATTTTGTGGAAATGCGCGACCTGGTGGCGGACCCGAAATTCCAGTTGCGTAAAGAAATGGAAGCCTGGCTGGCGGATAAATACCCGAAAGAATTCCTGCCTTTGTACAGCATGGTTTCCTTCAGCCATATCCCGTACAGCAAGGCGCTGGCCGAGGGTAAGGCCCAGGATCAATTGTTCGAGTCGCTGCTTTCCATTGATCAGGTGCAGGCGAATTGGCGGACGAATCCGGAGGTGGTGAGGCGGTTTGGGGCGTGGGTGAAGGTTAGAGGGTGAGAGAAGGGATTCCCGAGCGATCCTGGTTTCCGGAACCGGATTACCGGACCGTCGGGAATCATCAAATCCATCGAACCATTATACTAGAACCGATATCCGAGGGATACCCCGAAGCCGGTATGGTTCCATTTGGACTTGTCGTCAGCTATCCCCATGTATTCCGGGTGGATGTTTACAAGCCCGAGCTGGGTATTGAGCTGGAAATCAAAATTATATGACAGATTATTGAATGGTCTCGAAACGGATCGGCAGGGTGATGGTCACGTCTACCGGTTTGCCGTTTCGCAGGGCAGGCGCCCAGTTGGACGGCATAGAGGCTACGACCTCGCGGGCGGCAATTGCGCACCCTTCACACGGTTGTTCTTTTGTGCGGACGGTGATATTGTCGATTTGACCGGTTTTGGTCACGCGGAAAGTCACGTATTCCAGTCCGTCATCGCCGTTATCTTTGGCCTCTTCCGGATATTGGATATGGTCTTTTACGAAAGTCTCGATCATTTCATTGGAACACAGCAGCGGGTGTTCTTCCTCAAGGCATGCGACGCTATATACCGGCGGCCGGTTTACCTGCAGATCGTTGATGGTGGCTTTGAGACTGACATGCAGTTCGGGGGAAGCGTATTCCACTTTGGCCGGCGAATTACCAATCGTTTCAGCGGATTCCTTACCTGAGGAGGCATTATTTACCTTTTTGGCTTCGCTTTTTTTTGCGGCAGATCTGGTGTACCCGTTTTCTTCTACGGTGTACGGATAATAATTATTTTCGGGTGCGGCGCCGTCTTCGTATGCCACTGCTTTATCAAAAGCAGCTGCAATGCTGTCGCGGGTAGCGTCGGCCAGGTCCTGGTCGCCGGACCGGGTATTGTTGCAAGAAGCGAGAAATGCGGTGAATACGAATGCGGACAGGGCTGTGAGGAAGCCCATTTTAAGCGTTTTCATGGTTTTTTGATTTTTGGTTAGCAAAGCCTGCAGCCCTATTTAAAGTTTCTTCCTATTCACGGGTTCTGCAGGGATGTTGTTTGAGGTTAAAACGCAAATAGCGGCTTCGTGTTCAGCCGGCGCCTGATTTCAAAGGGTGGATCTATTTATCGTTAAACCCCTCAAAAGGCCGGACAATGGCGCCTTTGCCCTGTTTTTGCTGCTGAATCATGAAGCGGACTCTCATCTTGAAGGAATGTTGTTTTGCTCTGCTGATGACCAGGCTTTGGGGGTTGATGCCAATAGCCAATTTTCGGCTTTTTTCCAACATGCTCTTTATGAAAGTATTGGTCCTTCCCCGGAACGATCCGGATTGGTCGGATGAGTCTTCGGGTGGAGACTGTTGCCTGGTACCTCCAAGAAATGTCTGGGTCAATCTTCCGCCTTCTTCTGTTTCAATCAGCAGCCCTACATGTTGCGGGACCTGAGCCATAAAGCGGTTCAGGAATTCAAAATTGGTTGGATTAAATAAATTGAAGCCTTCCGGTACCATAAATTCAAAATTCATGGGCGGCGTAATCACAAAGGGAGAATCGCCGAAGGGCCGTCCCACCGGTACGATCTCCGAACCGAAAGACCCAAGGCCCGACGGCATTTCGGGTTTGGGGAACGGCATCCCCCCGGAGGGAAACATGAAAGGCGATGACGGCGAACGGCCCAAGGACTCCTGGAACCTGGCAGATACATCTTCCCGGTGGGCCTGATAGGAAGGAACCAAGGCCCGCCGGTTTTCTTCAGGGGAGGCCAGGCCTTTCACGTTCTTTTCTACCAGTTGATCGAGCTTAAAGGCTTCAATATAGCCCATCATTTTATCTACGACCTTACCCGATGTCGTGTAGAATGACAGACTGACCGGCTTGCTGTCCGGGATATTTCCGAATACGGCATGCGGGCCATTGGTGGCGATATCTATATTGATTTTTTCAGCGAAGGGGCCCGTAATATGGCCTTCCGTATAAAAACGGGCCTTGAGCTTTCCGGGGTCCTTTTTGTCCATTTCCTTGATCTTGTTCTCATAGGGAATCATCTGGGAGTTAACGGCATAAAGCCCGGCGACCAGGTTGGAGTTCAGGGTCTTGCCGCCGATCTGGGCCCCTCTTACGTGCAACCATTCCCAGTTTTGATTCAGGTCAAAAGGTTTTCCATAAAAACGATTGGCATATGCGGCGGCGCCGAGTGCGTTCCACTCTGACATTGCTTTTTCCTGGCCTTCTCCCCTGGGTACGGTATTGAACCCTGTAACCCAGCCCTCGGAAACCGGCGGGCCAATCTTCCGGAATGATTTGTCCAGCCTTTTATGCAGTTTCGAATTTTCAGCTACATTGCTGAACTTTTCGTCGTATTTGTTGCCTGCCGCCCTGAATCTGGCGTTCTTTGAGCGGTGCAGTGTGCGGTCTGAGCGGTAAACGACATCATCGGTAGCGATCACATTGTCCTGATCATGGAGCAATTGGGATCGCTTTTCAAAAAAGTCTTTGTCGGACATCTTGAACAGCTCCACATTGTCCATTGCCGAAAATTTTTCCGGCGGGATACCAAGCCGCGAGAATACAGCTTCTCTGGGTATGTCTCCCCTGACCGCCATTTTCCCCATAGCCCGCGGATAGCGATTGCTGGTACCGCCCTGCCAGAAAGCCGGCCCGCCCCTTCTCAAGGCTTCGATCAGCCGTTGTTGGAAAAAAACCCAATTTTCAGTTGCTGTCAGTTTTATCAGTTTCCCATCACTTGAAAGCATGTAAATGTGGCCATAAAGTTCAGTATAATTGGAATACGACCGGTATTGGCCGACATAATCCTGAAACGCAAATTTCTTCACGTGCTTTTGGGCTTCCTCATACTGTTCGATAAAATTGAGCAGGCCTGTATAATCCGCAAAGTAATAGATGGCCTTACCACCGCTTTTTCCCAGGTAGCCGACTTCGTTTCCGGTATCCGAGTCCTCATAAATATTTTCGTCGGCATTTTTGAGGATGACTTCCCGTTGGATGGGTTGACGGGCAGGTGCGGCCGCGGTTTTTTCCCGGGGGCCGGGAACTGCAGATCGGGCGCCGTTTTTTATTTGCAATTGAGCGGCGGCGGCGGGGCGGTTATCCGCAAAGCCGGGTACGGCTTCGGCTGACGAATGTACAGCCGGCCTGGGAGAAAACGCAGCGCCGGCGGGCAGGTTGGGTGTTTTTTGAACTTGCTTCCGCATAGAGAAGACGGATTAAGGCAATGTGCACTTAAAGACTCCCCAAATATATTAAAAATCTCCTTCAAAAAAGGATTTCGCCACGTTCAACGTCCGCATGGCGCTTTTTTTCTTGGTTTGGTGGGCTGCCATACGCTGGTCGATATCCGACAGCATGGTCACCGCATCAAGGATATGGGGGCCTTTGTTGAGCATGGTGCACTCGGCGCGGGCGGACAGGACGGCATCGGATATTTCGGCGCGGGTGGCCCTGCCCGTCTTGGCCAGGTTTTCCAGCACCTGGGTAGCCCAGATGGTGGGAATATGCGCGGCTTCGCAAAGCCAGAGGATCTGTTCCTGCACTTCGGAAATGCGGATGAAACCCAATTCCACGGCCAGGTCGCCGCGGGCGATCATCGCGCCTATGCGGGGGCTTCGCATGGCCGTCAGCAACAGGATCGGCAGGTTTTCGAAAGTCTCGCGGGTCTCTATCTTGAGGATAATCCCGATGTCCTCCCTTCCCAGTTTTTTCAATTCGCTCTGCAGCAATTCGACGTCTTCAGGCCGGCGAACAAATGAATAACCCACCATGTCGGCATGTTGGGCGATCAGGGCCAGGTTTTCAATATCCTCAACGGTCAAAGCGGGCAGGTGAAGCTTTGTTTCCGGCAGGTTGATCCCCTTTTCCGCGTAAAGCCGGACGCCGCCCTGGTCCGCGCTGGTGATCCTGACCTCGATCCGGTCCGGCGAGCAGGATTCGATCACACCGCCGATCTTGCCGTCGTCAAACCAAATAGCCTGCCCAGCCCTGACATCTTCGAAAACTTCGGTGAGCGCCACGCCGACCGATCCGGGTTGGACCTGGCGGTCCTCTTCGTCAAAAACAGGCGCTTTGCCCGGTTTTTCGCCCGGAAAGAGCACCAGCAGGTCGTCTTTGCGCAAACGGATGTAGCCGCGTTTTTCCTTTTTTCTTTTTTTGGTGATGCGCGGTTCTATGGAGCCGGTCCGAAGTTTCGGCCCTTGCAGGTCCATATAAATGAGGATCTTTTTACCCGCGGTTTCGCTGACTTTGTTGACGTGACCGATCATCCTGAGCCAGGCTTCGGGGCTGTCGTGGCTGCAATTGATGCGGGCGATGTCCATACCGGCATCCGCCATTCCTTTCACCAGGCTGTATTCGTGAGCGGCCTCCGTCGGCAGGGTGACCATGATCCGGGTATGGCCGGGGAACTGTTCGGGTCCGAACAGGTCGATGGTATGGGAATCGAGCCGGCGCTGGCTTTGCGGAAAATTGAGGTTGAACGGGGAATCGCCGCCGCTGGAATAAGCGGGCGGGTCGCCGTTGAGCAGCCGGAGCAGGAAGAGGATATTCTGGAGGTTGACCATGGAGTACCGTTCGGAATGCCCCAGGGAGGAGAGGCCCAATGAGGAAAGGCGCCATTGCACGTCGCGCAGGTCAAAGGTCCGCAGGGCGAGGTAATGGAGCAGGTTCCGGGCACTGTCCCGGTAGTGAGGCTGAACGGAGGAGATCAGGGGTTGGTTTTTCTTTTCGGCATCGAGCATCGCCTGCCGGATTTTGGTCAGGATGGCGATGAGCGGCTTGATCTCTATGATGTCTTGCATGGTGTAGGCGATTTGGGGCAAAGATGGGAATTTTTTGGTTTGGTTTGTTGGTTTAAGGTTCGGTTCCCCGGTTCATCAGTTGTCCGGTTATTCAATCCCGTGGATTCTATCCGGATTGCCGGCTCCGGGCATTTTTCCAAAGATCGAAGCCGTTCACAACAGTAATTCCACAGAAAGACGCAAAGTACGGTCCTCAAAGGTCAAAATACACCATGAGCCAACCCAAAATCCGGGGTGACTCATGGTGTCAAAAGGGCCCCGTTACGGGCTCTTTTTATTTTTTCCTGGATATCCGGTACATCGTCCACCCCATGAAGGCAAACGCCGCGACGCCAAGGAGCTGATAACCCGCTGAACCGAGAGCGCCTTCGAACCCGTGTTCCAGGTTGATCTTGCCGAAGAACTTCTCAACAGAGGGAATGACGGACAACAGGGCGATGATGACCCCCATGAGTGCGCCGCCCGCTACCAGGCCGGTGGCAAACAGGCTGCCTTTACCCAGTTCGCTGTCTTCCACTTCTTCGCCTTTGCTGCGCGCTACGCGGTCGGAAATGCCCTTGATGGCGCCGCCGACGAAAATCGGCAAGGTTGTCGACAAGGGGAGATAGGCTCCTACGGCGAACGAAAGGGAATTCACTCCGCAAAGCTCGATGGTGATGGCCAGGAAAACGCCGACCAGTACAAATTGCCAGTCGAGGTTGAAGGACAGCAGGCCCTTGATCAGGGTCGCCATCAGGGTACCTTGGGGCGCCGGGAACTTATCACTGCCGATAGCGTGGGTAATACCCTGCTGGATGAGATCGGCGGTAGGCCGGTCGAGCACTTTTACGGTAGCGCCGATGGCAATGGAAGAGACGATCACCCCGACAAACAGGGCGATTTGCTGGTATTTTGGGGTCGCCCCGACGATATACCCGGTTTTAAGGTCCTGCGAAGTGGCCCCCGCATTGGCAGCCGCGATGCAGATCATGCTGCCTACCACGAGTGCCAGCGGTTCAAAGGCCTTGCCGGTGAATCCGACGGCAATAAAGATCAGCGCCGTTCCCATCAGCGTTGCGATGGTCATGCCGGAAACCGGGTTGGAGCTGGTGCCGATCAGACCGACGATCCGGCTGGAAACCGTGACGAAGAAGAAGCCGAAAACGATGACCAGCAGGCCGACCAGCAATTTGCTGATGATGCCTTCACCCGGGATATTGGGCAGGATAGCCATCAGGATGACGAGCGCCAGGCTGCCGCCGGCCACGATCTTGACGGAGAGATCCTGTTCGGTACGATTCACGACCACACCGGAAGCCCGTTCCCGCAGGGAAGCCAGGCTGTCCTTGAAGGAAGCCACAATGGTGGGCAGGGTCTTCAACAGGGTGATGAAACCGCCCGCCGCCACCGCACCTGCGCCGATCTGACGGACGTAAGCCCGGTAAATGGCGCCCGCCGTATCGGCAAAGGAATGGGTGACCGGGTCCCAGCCGCCTGGGCCGCCGGCGATGGGAAGCCCGGTTGTGGGGTCGGTTGCCAGGTAGCCCAGTTTCACCAGTTGGTCTGCGATCACGTCGGGCGGCACCAGGGTTGCCAGCAGCGGTATGAGGCCTACCCAGGCCAGCACGCCGCCCGCTACGAGTACGCCTGCAATGCGCGGCCCGATGATATAACCAACGCCGATGTATTCGGGGGTGATCTCACCGTTGACGGTAGCGGAAGGGAAGTATTTGTTCACCTGGGAAGTGGCGAAGGTGGGCACTTCCGCGATGACGTGGAAAACCTTTTGCAACAGCGCGTAAAGGGCCGCAAAGCCGAGACCCTGGAAGGCCGTTTTGGCAAAATCGCCGCCTTTGTCGCCCGCGATCAGCACCTGCCCGCAGGCCGTCCCTTCGGGATAAGGCAGCTGGCCGTGTTCCTTGACGATGAGGGAGCGCCGGAGCGGGATCATCATCAGCACGCCCAGAATGCCGCCGAACATGGCCAGGGTGAAGATGGTCCAGTAGTTGAAATAAGCGTCTCCGATGCCGTCGCTCATGAAGAGGAAAGCGGGCAGGGTGAATACCACCCCGGCAGCGACCGATTCGCCGGCGGAGCCGGTGGTCTGTATGATGTTGTTTTCAAGGATCGAGGTTTTCAGGAAGCGCCGGCCCAGGGAGATGGCAATGACCGCGATCGGGATGGAGGCGGATACGGTCAGGCCGGCCTTCAGGGCCAGGTAAACGGTAGCTGCGCCGAAGAGGACGCCGAAGACGGCGCCCGTGACAATAGCCTTTACGGTGAACTCCTTCACTCCCGACACCTGGGGGGAGATATAGGGTTGGAAATTTGTGTTTGGTTTCTCGCTCATACGTGGTTAGTTAATTGTTGGAGCGAATATAGGAAGATTCCGGAAGACGGTGGACGGTTCACCGTGGACGGTTCACGGTGGACGGGGATTGTTCAAAAAAATGGTTCTCGCGCAAAGACGCAAAGTACTGATTTTCCTCACGCTGCGCGCGATAAAAATCGGGTTGACACAGAATTCCGGACAGTCCCGACTTATCCTTCGACTACGCTCAGGATTCCGACTTACGACTAAATTATCCTATCCCTGATATGGTATTTGTGAGCCAGTTCCCGGGTCTTGAGATGGAAGGCATCGCGGTAGCGGGCGGGCATCTCAGTGGATTGGTCAAAAAAGCGTTGGTATTTTTCCAGGAGCTCGGGGTAGTGTTTGGCAACTGCGCGCAGGACCAACGGTTTGCTGTCGGACGGATCGTTACCGAAAAGGGTCAGGGTAGCCGGAAAGAGGTAGTTGACCCCGATTTCACTGAAGGTGCGGTAGGTTTCTTCCAGGATATCCCCCTTATCGCTGATCCAGGGCAGCAACGGCATCAGGCTGACCCCGCTGTGAAAACCGGCAGCCAGGGAGGTTTTCAAGGTTTCAAGCCGGATGGAAGGCGGGGTGGCGCCGGGTTCGAAAATGGCGCTTACCCGGTCGTCAAGGGTGGAAAAAGAGAAGGTGACGAATACTTTTCGGGAGAGTTTGCCCTCCAGTTCGGCGGGCAGGACGGCGTTGGTTTCGATCTCCTTCAACAGGTCAAAATCCCGGATAACGAGGTCGGATTTGGTGATGACGTGTACAGGGAACCGGTATTTGAGGAACAACTCCAGAAAGCGGCGGGTCAGTTGGTATTCCTTTTCAAAATGAAGATACGGGTCGGTTGCTGATGACAAAACGACTATGCCGTATTGGCCCTTTTTTGCCCGGGCAGCCAGGTTTTTTTCCAGGATTTCCGGCGAATTGACCTTGATGCCCAGTTTTTCCTCCATGTGGGCGCCGTACTTGCTGCCGCGGATATAGCAATACAAGCAATTGAAGGAACAACCGCTGTAGGGGTTGACGGTATAGTCATCCAGGAACCAGGGGTCCCGCCGTTTGGTCTTATTCAGTACCGTTTTTACCTGTATCTCGTTCGGCATCTTTCAGGGATAAATTCAGACCGATATTCAGTTTTCTTTTGAACCAGGGCCGTATAGAAGGATCATCGAGGATATCCGGCAGGTAGGTGCGCACCATATCCGGATGGAACCTGGCAATCGTTTTGGCGCCCCACCCTACTCCTTTGCCGGTATGGAAATCGGTTGAATCCGCGAGGCTCAGCAGCAATTTGAAGGTCTTTTCGGCATAACCGGGGGGCAAACCCCATTTTACCGCCAGTTGGGCCGCCACGCCGACCGCCCGAACGATCCATTTATTGCTGTGTCGGGCCATCCGGTTAAGTTCGGGCAAGGCCATTTTGGGCATAGTCAGCAGGGCGTATCCGGGCACCCTTTCGCCGATGATGTCGCATACGTACCACTCGTCGCCTGAAATGATGAAATCCCGGGCTTTGCTCATGGCGCCGGCAAAATCGTGCGGCAGCCGTTCGCGCAGGATAACGCCGGCCATCACGTAACTGCCGATGGCCTTGACCCCGACGATGCGTTCTGCCATTTCTACCTGTCGCTCACCGGGCAATACCTTCAACCACTCCAGCGTCAGCCATTCCAGCAGCGGGAATTTGATCTTTTGGCTGAGGACGTCCCGTTCCAAAAGGTCCATAAAGGCATCCAGCCGGTGGCCTTCCAGTTGCTGCAAGCCTGAAATCAGGATTGGCCTGAGGGTGGATTTGGAAGGAGTCGGCGGCATGTTTTTCCTGCAAATTAGACAAGGTTTTGTAATTTTGAAAAAAAAATCCAATATGGATTACCCCAAGCTTGACCGTACTCAATTCAAACGACAAAGTTTTGACGAGGCTGACCATACCCGGGATTTTTGGATGTCGAAAACACCGGAAGAAAGACTTCGTGCGGCCTGGCTATTAATTTGTTCAGTCTTCGGCATTGACCCTGAATCTCCACCCAGGATGAACAGGAATGTTTTTGCCGCCCGAAAACATACGCTTTAATGGCTGATATATTCAATCCCGATTTTCGCGATTTCATTTCAGTTCCTCGATTCCTCAATTCCTCAGTTCCTCGCCAACCTCATCCCCCAAAGCCGCTATCCGAAATCTCGTCAATTCCGATTCCTTGTGTTGGCTTTCCATAATCCGGCGGATTTTTTCAACGATTTCAGGGTGTTCTGAGGCGACGTCATGGGATTCGGCCGGGTCCGATTTCAGGTCGAATAACATGATTTCCGTAGGGTCTTTTTGGAGATCCAGGCGGATGCCTTTCCAGTCGCCCATCCGGACGGCTTGCTGGCCGTCGTATTCCGGGAATTCCCAATAGAGGTATTCGTGAGCCTGTTGTTCATCCGGTTTTCCAAGCAGGCTGGGCAGGAAGCTGATGCCGTCGTTGGGCGGCGCATCGGCGCCGGTCAGTTCGGCCAGCGTCGGCATGACATCGTAAAAGGAAAGCTGATGGGGGCTTTCCGTTCCCGGCGCGATCTTATCCGGCCAGCAGGCGATAAAGGGTTCGCGGATACCGCCTTCGTGTACAAAGCCTTTGCCCCAACCGTATTCGGATTTAAACGGCCCTGCGCTGTTGAAATAGGGCGAATCCGTACCGCCGTTGTAGGTAGGGCCGTTGTCGCTGGTGAAAACGATGAGGGTATTGTCTTCCAGGCCCAGTTCACGGAGTTTGGCCACGAGCTCCCCCACCTTTTCATCGAGGTAAGAGATCATGGCGGCGTAGGCTGCGTGCGGGGTTTGGTTCGGGAAATAGCCCTTATCTCCGACATAGGGCGCTTCGGGGCCAAATTTCTGCCTGTAATGCTCCACCCAGCGCGGAGGGGCCTGCAAAGGGGCATGCGAGATCGGTGTGGCGTAGTACAGAAAGAAGGGTTTGTCCTTGTTCTCTTCTATAAACCCGAGGGCCTCTTTTTGCATCAGGTCAGGTGAATAATCCTTGAGCCAGAAATTGGCGTAAGCACTCGAATCATTGGGGTCGGCGCCTTCGGGAAGTTTGGTCCCGGGCGGCACCAGGGGGTTGTCGAGCCAGACTTTTTCTTTGTTCTTCCACAAGTGGCGCGGGAAATAGGTGTGGGCCTGTCGCTGGCAATTGTAGCCGAAGAAGAAATCGAATCCCTGGTTGTTGGGAATGCCGTCGCTCAGTGGGCCGCCGAGTCCCCATTTGCCGACCATGCCGGTGGCGTAACCCCGGGTTTTCAGCACCTCTGCGATGGTCACCGAATCAACGGGCAAGGGGCGTTGGCCTTCCAGGTTGGGGTCCTCCACGGCCTTGGCGAAATTCCACACTTCCCCGCGTTCGCCCCATTCGTCATTCCCCCGGACATACGCGTGTCCTGTATGCCGCCCCGTGAGCAGTACGCAACGTGCGGGTGCGCAGACCGGAGAGCCGGAATAAGCCTCGGTAAAGCGCGTGCCGCGGCGCGCCAGATCGTCGATATTGGGCGTTTCTATTTTGGTCTGACCGTAGCAACCGAGTTCGCCGTAGCCGAGGTCGTCGGCGAGGATGAAGATGATGTTGGGCGGCTTTTGAGCGATATCGGTTTTGGTTTTGCAGCCGGTAATGATGCTTGCTCCGAAAAGGGTCAGTAATGCAAAAACGGAAATAGGCAGGTTATTGCTCCGGATCATAGGCGGTTGTTTTGGGCTAATGTAGGAATAAATTTTTATTGGCAGCCGTCGACCGGGCGGCGGTCTCATGGGTTATTCCGTCAATAAACGCCTGACCTTTTCAAAATCGGAGTGAGAGATGCCGGCGGCTTCCAGATCGGTGATATCCTGCAAAAAATCAGCATTGGCCTGGCGATGGCTGTCCGGGAAGACTTTTCCTTTCCACTTCCGGTAAATCCTCTCCGCTTCCGGCCAATGGCCGCCGAGCAGGTAGCCCAAGGCGAGGTTGGTTTCAACGGATTGGGCTTCAGGATCCAGCTCGAGGGTTTTCAGAGCAGCCTGAACAGCGGCTTCCGGCTTTCCGGCGAAACAGGCATAATAACTCAGGTTGAACCATTCATTCGCATCCGCGGGAGCATACTGAATGGTTGTTATTCGTTGCGTCTGGAATGCCGCAGCATATTTTTTTGCTGCAAAGAGTTGATCAGCAGGGAGCGAGCTCCAATCAATTTCACACCAGGGCATATCTTTTTGGAGTCGGGAAATTTCTTCCACAGTAAACATGAGTTGTCCCAAGTTCAAATGTGTCAGATATTTCATCTCCACAATTTCATCGGGTAGCTTCTCCAACCCGCTCTTGGAAATATCGATCGAGGTCAGATTATTGAACCGGGTTCCGGTTTGCAATAAGTCCTCAGGCTTACTCAGCGTGACATACAATCTTTTTTCATTGAAAGAAGGATTCAGGAAAAATTCTGAAACATAGATTGGTTTGGGATATTGGTTCAGTGCAGCCAGAACTGAAGTGGCCGGAAGATTATTACCGGAAAGGTCAAATGACCTCAATGCAATGAGATTACCCATGGAATCCGGAAGATTACTCAGTTGATTTCTGGAAACATTCAATGAAGTCAATCCGGTTAATCGGGTGATCGAATCAGGTAATTTTGTTAATTTATTCAGCCCGAGGCCCAGGTAACTTAAACGGGGCAAATACATGATCGATTCCGGTAAATCCCTTAATTGATTCCTGGTAAGTTCAAGCGCTGTTAAATTTTTTAAATTCCCGATTGAAAATGGGAGACCTGTCAATTGGTTAAGAGGAAGGCTCAACCTCATCAGTCCGGTTAACTTTCCGATCGATTCCGGCAAAACGGTTAATTGATTATCTAAAAGATCAAGCCGGGTTAAATTTTTCAAATTCCCGATCGTTTCCGGCAGTTCGGTCAATCCATTGGACGAGATATCGAGTGAGGTTAAACCCGTCAATTTTCCTAAAGATGCCGGCAAAGTGGTCAAGCCATTGCTGCTAAGATTGAGTTCGGCTAAATTGCTTAAGTTCCCGATCGACTCCGGCAACCTGCTTAACGCACAGTCGGCAATAACAAGTTTTTTCAAATTGGTTAATCGACCGATCGATTCGGGTAATTTGTCCAGTGGCTGATTCGTCAAAAAAAGTGAGGTCAGTTTAGTTAAATTCCCAATGGATTCCGGAAGACTGGCCAGGCTGTTTGGGGTCAAATAAAGGGCCGTTAAATTGGTTAAATTTCCGATGGATTCCGGAAGGCTTGCCAATTGGTTGTAGGATAGATCCAGTACCTCCAGGCCGGTCAAATTTCCGATGGATTCCGGAAGTTTTTTCAACTCTAGACGGGAAAGGCTGAGCGTTTTTAAATGATCCAAATGCGGAAAGTCCAACACCCCTTCCTGAAGTTTTCCGATCTTGATCAGGAGCCTGTTTTCACCGTAGTTGTCTGTAAATTCACTCCCGGAAGAAATAATAATAGGTTTGCGGATTCGGTCCAATTCAGCCAGAAAGGAAGTCAATTGAAGCTGATCATTATTTTTAAGGTCTAGAACTTCCAGATTCTTCAATTTGCCAATAGCAGCAGGTAGTTTGGTCAGCTTGTTATCGTTAAGAAAAAATCTGGACAAATTAGTAAGGTTGCCGATCGACTCCGGCAATTCGTTCAATTGTTGGTTTCCGAGATTAAGGACGCTAAGCTTGGATAGTTGACCAATAGATTCAGGAATTCCGGTTAGATGATTCTCGGCAAGTAAAAGCCAGGTCAAATTGTCCAAATTTTTGATGTCTTCAGGGATCACCGTCAGGGTATTTCCTGAAAGATCCAGTCTTTCCAACGAGGATAATTTCCAAATCACATCCGGCACCCTTTCAAACCTGTTAGCGCTAATATAAAGCGTGGATAACTGTTTTAACCGGCTGATGGAATCCGGAAGGCGGGTCAATTGGTTGCCGCCAAGATAAAGTCCTTTCAGATGATCCAGGTTTGCGATCCAATCCGGTAGCGTTGTCAACTGGTTTTGGATCAGGTACAGGGATTCCAGGTTTTTCAGCTGCCGGATCGATGCGGGAATATTGTCCAGGTTATTAAAGGAGGCCAGGAAAACAGTTAAGGCGGTTAGTTGACCAATAGATTCCGGAAGGCGGGTCAAATCGTTATGGGATACATTCAACCCCTTCAGTTCCTTCAATTGGCCGATCGATTGCGGCAGATCGGCAAGCCGGTTGTCTGAAAGCTCAAGCATGGTTAGGCGGGTCAATTGGCCGATAGCCGATTCCGGCAGTTCGGTCAACCCATTGAGCGAGATATCGAGTGAGGTTAATGCGGTCAGTTTTCCTAAAGATTCAGGCAGTTTTTTCAACAAATTAACCCTGATATTCAGGGAAGTCAGGTTCACAAGATTGCCAATCTCCGGCGGCAGTTCCTCCAATTTGTTAAACCCGATCAGTAAAACTTTTAAGGACGGGTAATTAAAAATCAAGGATGGCAAAGTATCCAGATCCAGATTCCGGAGATCCAGCGCCTCTGTATTTTCCGTCAACTGCCGGACATCATAGGCAACCGGATACTCATTCCCAAGGGTATCTACAAGGAAATTTTTTCCATTTCTTTTGACCCTGGCGTAGCCGGAATAATCAAACGGAAGCGCTTCAGTGTAATTGAAATTGATTCGCGTATTGAGGTTTTTATCGATGAATCCATATCGTCTATCCCGGGATGCCAGCCCGAAAGCGCCTTTGTAAAAATAGATATTTTTCAATACCGCATCGGCTTTCTGGCGTTCTGCCTCCGCCACTTCAAACAGGCTGTCGGTAATCGCTTTGGCAGCTTCCGCTTCCTTCAGGGTTTTAGCTGCTCTGCGCTCATTTTCGGCAGCTCTCACCCTGGCTCGTTCTTCATTTCTACGCAATTCTTCAATGCGCACAAGCAATGCTGATATCTTCTCTTCTATTTCTTTCTGCCGGTTTTCATCGCAGGCGGTTACCGTGAAATAATGATTGAGCGCCTGGGCAAAAGTTGCGGGATCGAGGGCTTCCTCATCGGCTTTCCGGAGCAGGCAGTCGCAGTCGCCGGCTTCACAGGGTCGGCTTAGTTGGGCATGGAGAGACCAGGAACCGCACAGGGTCCAAAAAATCAGAAAAACTATGATCCTCTTTTTTTCCGGCATTTCAATTTCATTCTTTCAGCAAAGCTCTCGCTTTCTCAAAATCCGGGTGTCTGATGCCTGCCGCCTCCAGATCATCGATATCCTTGAGAAAAATGTTGTTTGCCGGTTCGCTCCGATTTGAGAAAGATTTTCCCTTCCATTTCAAATAAATCCTTTCCGCCTCTTCCCATTGGTTGTTGAGCAGATAGCTCAACGCGAGTTTTGTTTCTACCTGCTGATTTTTGGGGAACAGTTCAAGGCTTTTTTGGGCCGCCCGGACCGCCATTTCCGTTTCACCGGTAAACCATGCATATTTGCTCAGATTTGACCAGTAGCCAAAGTATCCGGGGTCCTTTTCGGTCATCGCCTTTTCTGCTTCATAGGCCTCACGATATTCTCCAATTTTAAACAAGGCATCCGCAGTAAGCGGCTCCCAATCTATCCTGCACCAGGGCATGTCAACCCGAAGCTGGTTGATATAATCCAAGCTGAACGGATTTCTTTCCAGGTCCAATTTAACCAGGTTCTTATTTCGTTTCAGGGTTTCCGGGAGCTGTTTCAGTCGATTGGAATAAAGGTTCAAAGAAACCAGACCGGCCATTTGTCCAATAGTTTCCGGGAGGATTTTAATATGATTATACATAAGATCCAGCGTTTCCAAACCCGCCAATCGGCCTACAAAATCAGGCACAGCTTCCAGGTCACAGCTAACTAGTTCAAGCCCGGTCAGGTCGGCATACGCCAGGATGGATTCCGAAAGAATCGAGTTCTTTCCTAATTTAACCGTAATCACCCCTTTATCCCCGTTTGCATAAACGAATGGACGGGAAGTCAGGTAAACGGGTTTTGACAACGTATTCAATATCCCGGGCAGGGAAGCCTGATCAAAGTGGTCGTTTTCGGATAAATTTAAATTCACCAATTCACTTAAACGGCCCATGGATTCCGGCAGGCGTTCCAGATCATTATCAGAAAGATCTAGGTCAGACAGGTTAGACAATCGGCCGATCGTTTCGGGTAAACCTTTTAAACGATTGCCGGACAGGTCCAGGATCGACAGTTGGGCCAGTTTTCCAATTGAATCCGGCAAATAAATCAGATCGTTGCCGTTGAGGTGAAGGTCATAAAGTCTCGTAAAATCCCATATATCCGGCAGGTCCGCCAAATGATTTTTGGAAAGATCAAGGGATTCCAGATTGGTCAGATTTCGAATAAAAGGAGGCAGTTCGGACAAACCGATGCCCGAAAGGTCAAGCGTCGTCAGTTGGGTCAGCTGCCCCAAGGAATCGGGCAGGCGTCCCAGAGGATTATCCGACAAGTCCAGAAAGCGAAGGTCGGAAAATACCCCAATAGATTCGGGCAATTTTTCAAGCTTGTTACCGGCAAGATTGAGGTGATTTAGGCCGGTCAGGCGCCACATGGCGGCCGGCAAACGAGAAAGTTCGGTTCCCTTAAGGCTCAGTGAAGTTAAATTTTTCAGGTTTTTGATAGCATCCGGCAGATCGATTATTTGGTTGCGGGAAAGATCCAGGGAGACCAAATGTCTCAGATTCCAGATTTCAACCGGCAGACCCTTCAACTGCATGCCGCCCAGGTTTAACTCCTTCAGGTTGGTAAAATTCCCGATTCTTGCAGATAACAAACTGCTTCCGGCCAGGGAAGCATAATATCCATTCAGGTCGATTGGAGCGTCTTCGCGGGGTTTCCCATAACCATATGCCAGGCGGTTCCCCCCGAGTGAAAGCGAATTGAGATTGGTCAGGGTCCAGAAAGAATCCGGTATATTAATTTCTCCGTTGGTAGTCAGGTCTAATCTGGTTAATCTGGTCAGGCGGCCGATTGAATCCGGCAGCGCAGATAACTGGTTATTGAAAAGGCCCAATAGGGTCAGGTTGGTCAAATTGCAAATGGACTCCGGCAGTTGTCTGATTTTATTGCTGCCGATTTCCAATTCATCCAGATTGGTTAATCTACCTATGGATTCGGGCAGGCGGTCCAATTTGTTTCCAAAAAGGTATAAGGTTTTCAGATTGGTCAACTGATCGATGGAATCCGGCAGCCGGGTCATAGCGTTGAGCGCAGCATTCAGGTATTCCAGGTTGGTTAACCGGGAGACCGTTTTCGGCAAGTTTTCCAGGTTATTGCCGGAAATGTCCAATACACTCAGCGCTGCTAATTGACCGATCTCATCCGGCAGTTCTTTCAATTGGTTGCCGCCCAGAAGGAGGATTTTCAAGTCAGGAAGCCTGCAAACCGCAACAGGCAGGGAATCCAGCCCCTGATTGCGCAGGTCAAGTGCCTGGGTATTTAAGGTCAGCTGGTGAATATCGTAAACAACGGTAAATTCTTCCCCCCGGGTATTGATCAACAGATTCGGCTGAGAGGAGCCTGATCGCTTTACCATTGCAAGGCCTGTATAATCAAATGAGTGGGCTTCCGAATAGTTGAAGCCAATTTTCACCCGAAGATCTTTATCGATAAAACCGTATTTACCGTCGCGGTAAGCCAGGCCGAAGCTATCGCGATAAAAATAAATATTGTCCAGTACGGCCCGGGTGCGTCTGCGGCCGGTTTCCGCTTCATTGTATAGGCGCAGTGAGGTTTTCCTGGCAGTCTGGATCTCCTGGAGGGATTTATTGATCTTCTGTTCGCTTTCGGCCGCCCGCTTCCTGGCGGTTTCCTCATTTTTCCTCAGTTCTTCGATCCGTTCGAACAAATCCGCGATCTTTTCTTCAACTTCTTCGCGACGGCTTTCATCACAGGCCGTGACGGTGAAATAGTGGTTGAGGGCCTGGGTAAACGTGGCCGGATTGCGGGCTTCGTTTTCCGCTTTTTCCATCAGGCAATCACAATCGCCGGCTTCACAGGGCTGATCCGTTTGGGCGTACAAATGGCTTGTTCCCAATAAGTGAAACAAAAAACCTATGGTAAGCAGCCTTGTGGTTATCGACCCTCGCATTGTGCAATATTTCCGGCTAAAACGGTCATCAGGTTGTTCAGGCTGTCCAGTTCCTGTTGCGCTCGTGCGGCATTTTTGGTTTCATCGGCTTTCAGGAAGGTAGCGGCGTTGCGTTCGGCCAGCCGGGCTTCGAGTTGTACGCGCCGGTATTGATCCTGCCAGGCCTGACAAAGGGAAGTCTGGGCTTCGTTTCGCCGGCGGTCGGCTTCCTGTTTTTGCCCTTGAGCGTAGATCGAGGCGACAAGCGCACCGACCGCTACCAGGGCAATGATCACGGTCAGCCATCTTTGCCGGCGGCGCGAGCGTTTTTCAGCGGCCAGTTTCTCTTCGGCCAGTTGCAGTTCTTTATCTCTGGCAGCCTGGCGTTCTTCGGCCAGACGCCGCTCCTGTTCGCGGGCGCGCTGTTCGGCGGCCAGTTTTTCCTCAGCCAGTTGCAGCTCCCGTTCCACACGGGCGCGTTCGGCATCTTCCTTTTCGGCGGCGTCAGCGCGGCTTTTAACCAGGAAATCCTGCCATTCTGGTTCGAGCATAGCACCCATATTTTCAATGAAGGGTTCGATACGGGCCAACTGGCCACTGCTTAAATAATAGGTCCCTCCAGAGTCAACGTATTCGCGATAACCGGTCTCAAGACGGCGGCGAATCTCCAGGAGTTGCCGTTTTTCGTCACTACGCTGCTGAAAGATATGGAAAGCCAGGGTGTCGTGGGCAATCTCCAGCCCTGTTTCACCGCGCCGCAGGATGCGGCTTTTTTCCAGGGCTTCCAGACCGGCGTTCAACAATCCGGGAGAAATTCCGGCCAGTTGCCTGGCGGTTTTGCCCCCCAACAGGATGTCGCCCCCCGCCGATTTTTTGTACGGCATCGGGATCTTGGTGCCTTCTTCACTGACAAAAACATCGAGGATATTTCGCACGAAATCCTCACCCGGATTCAACCCCTGATCCATCAATTCCTTAAAAATAGCAGCTTCCTGTTCTTTGAGAAACAGCCCCAAAGCATCATCGATCGGTCCCAGGCCTTTAATGGCCGGTTGGTCAAAACGGACCGGGCGACCGTTTTCCGGCACCTGTTGCCTCTTCGCCTCTCCGAAAAGCAGGTGGAGATAAACCTGAACAAAGGGCATTTGTACGGCCGTTCGCCTGGTAAAGAGGTTATCCAGCATGCGGTCGGGGTCGCGCCGCTCGTCGCCAAACGGAATGCCGTATGCGTTGCAGGAGCCTACTACGACCTGGTGTAAATTGTCGCGACTCATCGCCTCCACCCTCAATTTTCGATGGTAGAGGTCGGGGACCAGCTTTTCAAACTGGTTGAGGTGTCCGAAATAATCCTCCCGCATGATGAACAAAAGCCGACAGGGCAGTTCCGCCTCCAAAATATCGGCGATGGTTTCATAAAACGGCATCCGTTCTTTGTTTTCATCCGGATCGCCCAGGATGAAAAGTTCTTCGAACTGGTCGAAGATGAGGTATACGGGCCGGAGGTAGTGCTTGTATAGTTGTTGGAGGGAATCGGTAATTTTTTCTTTAAGATCGACATTTTTTCCCGCGGCCTTGCTCAACTCGCGCCGGAGGGAATCGTTGATGTCCTCCCCTTTTCGCACGAAAAGCGGCAGCCAGTCTACGCCGCCGAAAAGGGCAGCCAGACCGCATTGTACCAGGCTGGTCTTTCCGGTACCGGAGGGGCCGTAAACGAAAGTCAATCGGTTTTTACTGACCAAGGAATAAAGCGCTCTGGTTTCGGCATCGCGACCGAAAAATGCGTCTCTATCCTCCAATTCATAAGGATCCAGAAATTTGAATGGGCTGTTCATGACGTCGCCGGGGTTTGGGGTTGGACAACCATTCCATAAAAGGCGCCGAACTGGTCGATGGCCAGTTGAAACTTGCTGGTCTTTTTCCGCCGTTCGTAAAATTCTGGCGCATTCAGGTCAATCACATCCGTCTCCGGGGCATTGACACATTTATAGAACAGTCTTTCGTCCTCCCGTCTGGCAAAAAAGTAGAGTTTGGAAAGGGAAAGATCGGGAACATATTCAAAGGTGTTTTCGTCCAGAATAAACGGAGAGAGGTTTAGAAACCGGTTCCGGGCCGGTTCTTCACCGATCCGCAGGAGAACTACCGAACGATTGTCCATCAATTCCGGTTGTCTGCGGAATTCCTTATCATAGATACCCTGGGAACCATGCCATTTCATGACCAGGTGCTCGAATTGGGCCTCGGTCGTGTGATGGTATTTCTGGACATTGATGTTCCGGACCGTCGCCAGCGTATATTTTCCAAGAAAGCCGAGTTTGCCGAACAAGTCTGATAATGCGATTTCTGCCCGTTCGCAAAGTTCACCCATTTCAATGAAAGCGGCAGTTTCCACCTGCCGACGGACGGTTTCCAGGAAAAAACAGGCATTCTTTACTTTTTCATCTTCCAGGAATTCCCTTTTCAGTTCCCTGAGCTCTTCAATAAAAAACGAGGAGCTGTTTTTACCGAAGGCTTCCCGCAAGGTGCGTATCAGCACAAAGTAGTCGTAGTTTATCCGGTCTGCTGCTTCCAAGTGGAAAAAAGTATCCAGTTCCTTACGAAGGCCATCCTTCGGTTTCCAGCCTGGGCCTTGTTGGAAGGCTGTTTCCCAAAGTTGTGCGATCAGGGTAAACACCAGAAAATCCATGCAGATCTGGTAAGTCTGGGCCAATTGAGCCAGTCGCATTTCCCCTACTTTATCCCATCCATGGGCGGCGCCGGGGTTGGACGGTGCAACCAGTTTTCGCAATTGCTCGCTAATCGGCGCAGGCAGGGCCTTGAGCAGGGCGAATAGAATATCAGAACGTTGTTCCTCCAATTCGGCTCCGGATTGCTGGAGGTCCCGTACTGCCGGATTGGTCAGCGCCAGCGTTTCATAAAGCGTGTCCAGCAGGATCTCGTTGGGTTCAAAATTAGGGTGGGCGGCCTGGACGCTCTGTTGCGGCAGTTTCCAGGTCAGGGGCCCCGAAGCAGCCGGATTGGGAAAAACACCCCATACAGGCAAATCCCGTTGGTCAGATGGCTGCAAGTCAAATCCACGGGTGACCAGGACATCCCGCACGGCAAGGGTTTCGCCGATAGCTTGTTCAAAGGAATCGCCGATATTCAGCCCCGCCTCCAGGGATTGAAACAGCCGGGTCGAAAAACGGGTAGCCAGTCCATCGTCTATCTGAGCCGAAGTCGCAATTACCAGAGGGATCCCTGCATGATGCAGTGCTTCCACTTGTCCGGCAGTACTGCAACCATTGAGGATAACCACCTTAAGCCTGGCGCACTGTCCAAGCAGATGAGCAATGCCGCCGGACCGGCTTTCGCCATTCTCGGTAATCAACATATCCCTACCGGCGTGGCCGCTATAGAGAAACAAACTCAGGCGATCGCGAAAAAGCGTAAGGTAATATGCAATCTCATCCAGGGTGGCGTGGCTGATAGCCCAGGACAGGAAATGCTGACGCAGTGCACGCGGAGACAGGATCTTATTTAATGTCGAATATTCCTCTGTCAGCGTTTCCAGTGGTTGTTCCTTACTGTTGGCAAAGGTCAGAAAAAGAATTTCCATGGATTATTCGGTGAATCGTTAATCGCTTAACATTTGGGACCGGTTTCGAAACGGTTTTTTTCAAGGGTATCTGCAAAATAGTCATTTTTTCCCTTTGGGCAAAGAATTAACTGCTTCAATTCGGGGTATTATCGAATCCGGCGTCACATTTCCGGTCAGACCATTCCATTCTGATCGGGCAAGGGCGCCATCCAACCCGCCCATCCGACCGTTCACCTGAATTCGCTGGCGTTTTAACGCAAGACACCCCAACTTTGCACCATCTCTTGATCAAAAACCCAATTGTAATGAAATCCATACGTTTAACCTTTGCCCTGTTTTTGAGCCTGTTCGCGTTCCAGGTATTTGTAAACGCGCAAACCCAGACTGTCCGCGGCCGGATCATCGACCAGCAATCGGAGGCGCCCCTGATCGGCGCTACGGTCGAATTGCTGGAAAGCGACCCGATGCTCGGCACCGTTACCGATGTCGACGGCAATTTCACCTTACCCAACGTCCCCGTCGGGCGGCAGGCTTTCCGGGTATCCTATCTGGGTTATAATACGATCACGGTGCCCAATATCCTGGT
This sequence comes from uncultured Lewinella sp., assembly GCA_937873655.1. Classification (GTDB taxonomy): domain Bacteria; phylum Bacteroidota; class Bacteroidia; order Chitinophagales; family Saprospiraceae; genus JACJYC01. The sequence goes on from CALMYQ010000245.1 coordinate 33,435, forward strand.
CACTTCCGGAAAAGAGGTGCAACTGAGCCTCGGTCTGGAGGAAAGCATCACTGAGCTTTCGGAAGTGGTGGTCAAAGCCGACGTCAATAAAGACCGCCCCATCAATGAAATGGCTACCATCAGTGCGCGGCAGTTCAATGTGGAAGAAGTGCAGCGTTATTCAGGAGGCCGCAATGACGTGGCCAAGCTCGTCGCCAATTTCGCGGGGGTAGCTGCCAATAACGACCAGCGCAACGACATCATCATCCGGGGCAATTCCCCGACCGGTGTGCTTTGGCGGCTGGAGGGCATTCCCATTCCCAACCCCAATCACTTTTCCACCCTCGGCACCACCGGCGGCCCGGTGTCCGCCATCAACCCCAATATGATCGGGAATTCGGATTTCCTGACGGGCGCCTTCCCGGCAGAATACGGCAATGCGCTGGCGGGAGTATTCGACATCAATCTGCGGACCGGCAACCGGGAACGGTTTGAAACGACCATCCAGCTCGGTGCATTTTCCGGATTGGAGGCTATAGTAGAAGGCCCGATGCTCAAGAAAACCGGCGGCTCGTTCGTGGTGGCCTACCGGCATTCCTTTACGGAAATAGCGGATGCAGCAGGGTTGAACATCGGTACCAATGCCACCCCAAAATACAAGGACCTCACCTTCAACCTGGATTTCGGACAAACCAAAGCCGGCAAGTTCAGCCTCTTTGGGATCGGTGGGTACAGCAATATTGACTTCATCGCTGCGGAACTGGACTCCACCGACCTATATACCAACCCCAACCAAAATTCTTACAATGTATCCCAATTCGGCGTACTCGGGCTCAAACACAGCCTGCTCCTCAACGATCATTCGTATTGGCGCACCGTGCTGTCCGTTTCCGGTACCGGCAGTCAGTTCTATGCCGACGATGTGGAGATCGACGAAGGTAATCCCTTCCGCGTGATCGACGTGAACGACGATATAACCACTTACCGCTTATCCTCCTACTACAACAACAAGATCAACAAACGGCTGACCGTCCGCACGGGGGTTCTCCTGCAGCAACAAAACCTCAAAACCAAAGTAGAAACCCGTGAACATACCCCCGACCTGGACGGCGACGGCAAACGCGACTGGTTTACCGACCGGGATTTCGACGGCAGCTTCAATCAGGCTGAGGGTTTTGCCCAAGGGCTGTACCGCCTTTCCGAAAACCTGACCGTGAACGCCGGCCTCCACGCCCTTTACTTTGACCAGACGGAGGATTTTGCCCTCGAACCCAGGGTGGCCCTGAACTGGAATTTCGCCCCGAAACACAGCCTCAACCTGGGCTTCGGCTTGCACCACCAGACCCAACCCCTGCCGGTATTCCTGTTTCAGGAACGGCAACCGGACGGCACGTACGTCAGATCAAATGAAAACCTGGGCTTCACGCGGAGTCAGCATTTCCTGGTGGGATACGACTTCAAACCGGCGTCCGACTGGCGCATCAAGGCCGAAGTGTATTACCAGCGCCTGACCGACGTGCCGGTTGACGCCTATGCCAGCAGTTTTTCGATGCTGAATACCGGCGCCGATTTCGTATTCCCCGACCGGGCAAATCTTGTCAATGACGGGACCGGCTTTAACCGGGGCGCGGAGCTGACGGTGGAAAAATTCTTCAGCAAGGGGTATTACGGGCTCCTTTCCGTCAGCCTGTTCGACTCCAGGTACAAAGGTTCGGACGGGATCGAGCGCAGCACGGCATTCGACGGCGGATACGTCCTGAACCTGCTCGGCGGCAAAGAATTCGCCCTGGACAGCAAGGGGCGGCGGGCCCTCACTTTCGACACCAAAGTCACTTTTGCCGGCGGACGTCCGTACACGCCGGTCAACCTGGAAGCATCGCAACTGGCCGGAGAAGAAGTGTTGTATGATGATCAGGCCTTCAGTTTGCAATACGACGACTATTTCCGTTGGGATGTCAAACTGGGTTTCCGGATGAACAGTCCGACCAAAAAGTTCTCCCAAACCTTCTACCTTGATTTCCAGAATGTCACAAATAATGATAATATATTTGCTATGCGATACAACGAAGGGACGGGCCGGGTCGGCAGGATCGACCAGATCGGTTTTTTCCCGGATGTGTTGTATCGGGTGGAGTTTTAAAATTGAATCGACTGGTTTGATTGGTTCCCCGCCTGCCGGCCAATCGAAACATTCGAATCAATCGAATCAATCGAAGAACTGAGGAACTGAGGAATCGAGGAATCGGAACATTCGAATCAATCGGAACATTCGAATCAATCGAATCAATCGAAGAACTGAGGAACTGAGGAATCGAAGAATCGAGGAATCGAGGAATCGAAACATTCGTGCAATTGAAAGATGAACAAAAATGCCTGCATATTAGGGTTTGACGACCGCTGGTTCAGGATCATCGGCATGCCGCTGGTGGTCCTGATCAGCCCGATCGTATTCTTCAACGACTCGATCGACGGGTGGGACAGCTATTGGCGGCTCGCACTTGCAGGCATTGTTTTTACGGTGTTCATCTGGGAAGGCAACCGGCAGATCTTTATGGCCCTCACGCGGCGGTATCCGGATTATCAGGACTGGAAAAAGCGGCTAAAGCTGCTGCTGTTGCTGTGTTTCCTGTATACGCTGGCCATTTGCCCGATCCTCAACTGGGGGTTTTCGCTCACGCCGTTTGAAAAACCGCCCATCACGCAGGTCGCGGGCTACAGCAGTTCTTATTTTACGCTGCTGATGGTGGGGGCGATCTATGAAAGCATCCGGTTTTTCCAGCTGTGGCGGTCCACGACCGTGGAAAAAGAGGAAGTGGAGCGTGCGCATTTGTCCAGCCAGCTGGAAGGGCTCCGCAACCAGGTCAACCCGCATTTTTTGTTTAACAGCCTGAACACGCTGACCTACCTGATCCCGGAATCGCCGGACAAGGCGGTGGGTTTTGTCCGCCAGCTCAGCAAGGTGTACCGGTACGTGCTGGAAAGCAGGGATACCAAAGTGATCCCGCTGTATGAAGAGCTTGCCTTTTTGGACGCCTTCGTGTATTTGCTGCGCGAACGTTTCGGTGATAATTTCACGGTTGACATGCGCAACCTGGCGCCTTACCGGAACATGGCCATCGTCCCGCTTTCTCTGCAGATCCTGTTGGAAAACGCCATCAAACACAATATCATTTCCACTGAAAAACCGCTGTATGTGGAGATCTTTGCCGAGAACGGACGCCTGGTCGTACGCAACAACCTGCAGCGAAAGAACCAGGTGATGGATTCCACCGGCGTAGGCCTGGAAAACATCAAGACCCGGTACCGCATGCTGAGCGGGAAAGAAGTGGAGGTGATCGTATCCCAGCAATATTTCACCGTTGCCCTCCCATTGATCGAACTGCAAACCGTGTAACCATGAAAATCCTGCTGATCGAAGACGAACAGCCCGCAGCCCGGCAACTGACCAGGCTGATCCATGAATATGATTCCTCTTTTGTTGTGGTGGACACGCTGGACTCCGTCGAAGGAGCGGTGAGTTGGCTCAAAACCTTCCCCGCGCCGGATCTGATCTTCATGGATATCCAGATTGCCGACGGGCTCAGTTTCGATATTTTCACCCGGATCAGCGTGGAATCGCCTGTCGTTTTCACCACGGCATTCGACCAATACGCCGTCCAGGCCTTCAGGGTGAACGCGATCGACTACCTGCTGAAGCCCATTGATCCGGTTGACCTGGCCAAAGCGATCGACAAGATCCGGAAACAACCGTCCTCGGCGCCTTCCACCGACCTGAGCGAGTTGATCCGGCTGTTCAAAAAGGACAATTTCAAGGATCGCTTCCTCGTCAAATCGGGTAATAACCTCGGGTTGCTGCAAACGGAGGATATCGCCTATTTCCTGTCCAATGAGGGGTTGACGCAGGCCTTTACCTACAACGGCAAGAAGTATTTCATCGAACATACCCTTGAGGAGCTCGAAACCCTGGTCAACCCGCGGGATTTTTTCCGCATCAGCCGGAATATGACGGTCCACCTGAAATCGATCGTCCGGATCTCTCCCCATTTCAACGGGCGCCTCAAGCTGGAGTTGAATATTTCCTCGGAAGCTGAGGCCTTCGTGAGCCGGAACCGGGTCGGAGATTTTAAGGTTTGGCTGGGCGGGTAAAATGTGAGAGGGTGAGAGGGTGAGAGGGTGAGAGAGAGAGCCCGACTTACGACCCATGCCTTACATCTGATCGGCGCATAATGATGCGTCCCTACTGACAACTAATTTCTATATTGGCCGAAATTTTGGAAAAATCATGCGCCATCTATTTTTTCTGATTTCAGGCCTGTTTTTCGTCACTGCACTTACAGCACAGTCGGAGTATTCCATTGAAAGTTTGTACAAGCTCATCAAGCGGGAATCCATTCACCGAATGGAGGTGGATTGGGACAAGGTCGATCAGGCTTTTCGCGGGCAACTCGCAAAGGCGAAAACCCGGAACGATTCCATGCGGGCGTTTGTAACGATTTTCAAGGAAATGAAGGATCCGCACAGTTCCATTTATTGCGAAGCCGGGACGATAGCCTTTTTCAACCCGGTTGACGAGGCGACCTTTGACCGGTTGACGCCGATGATGAACCGCTCAAACAGCGAAATGGGAAGGGTCAAAACGGCTTTTTTGGAAAATAAGTACGCTTATATCCAGGTACCCGGCTTTTTTGCCCGGGCAGAGATGGTCGACTCGCTGGCTCAAATGATCAGCGACAGCATCAGCCGGTTCGATCCTAAAAAAACGAAAGGGTTCATTATCGACCTGAGGTTGAACAAAGGCGGCAGCCTTTATCCCATGCTGTCCGGATTAGGGGCATTGCTGGGTGACGGGCCCATCGGCGGCGAAACGGGGGTTGATGACAAGGTGGTCCGGAGCTGGGCCATTGAAAACGGGAATTTTGTCCAGCAGGGTACGCCCCAAAGTTCGATCCGGCATGCCTGCGGTGACGCGTTCGTCAAAAAGCCAGTGGTCATCCTGACCGGTCCGATCACGATCAGCTCCGGGGCTTTGGTGGCTGTAGCCTTCAAAGGCAGAAAAAAGACCCGGATCATCGGTGAGCCGACCGGCGAGGGTTACACGACCTCCAACGGCTGGTTCAAATTGGGGCCGCGCCTGATCCTGAACCTCGCTTCCGCCTATGTCAGCGACCGGGACGGGCATATTTACCGCAACAATGTGACGCCTGATGAAACGGTAATCGGCGGCGACAATTTCAACAACCCGGACCTGGACGCGAAGGTGGCGGCGGCTATCAAATGGTTGAGATAGGGTTTAGTGGTAGGCTGTTCAATTTGACCGCAAAACCGTCCTGCGTTTTTTTGTATGGGTGA
>CALMYQ010000246.1 GCA_937873655.1 uncultured Lewinella sp.
TATCAGTGAATTGATTTTTTCCCGAGGCAGTCTACCGCTTGCGGTTTAGTTCAACAACACCGTAACGCAATAGCGTTTATTGCGCATTTCAATTAAACCCTATTGCGCTTATGCAACCTGTAGCAATAACACCCTAACCCTGGGAGTTTACCGGAAACACGAGCGTCGAGACAAATTTCTACGCAAGGGTTCAACATCAGGTTTGGCGTTACCAACACAAAATAAAGCACTGGGCCTGATTTTTAAAATTTTGTCTGAAAAATCAAAGAGGATTCTTCTAATGACGTTTAACCCAAACGAGAAAGAGAAAGTTGTCTCTTAGGATGAGGGTTACAGGCGCCAAGATCCTGTGGGAACAGGGATCAGGACCGCTGAAATAATAACTGTCCACTTTCCTAGGAGGCCTTTTGCCCCTATCCGGCGTTATGGAACCGCCTCCCTTAGCTATGGCTAAGGTCGGGAACCCATGCCTTGGCTAGGACCAAAATGCCTGACCTATCAAAAGCGACACTTATTAATTCAACGATCCTCAGGAAATTCTTCCTTTTTCACCTGATTTTTGCCATATATCTTTGAAATGTACCCCCGTTTGACTTATTTGCCGCCCAAACAATACCTTCCGGGCAGACGTGAAAGCCATTATAACTTAGCGCTAATGTGGTAAAAAAAACCACGCCCAACATGAAAAAAACAGGAATGCTCATATCACTCCTCTGCGCGTCCGTCGCCGTTTTTTCTCAAATGGAAGAACTGGCGCCCTGCAACGTGGTCTGGAACAGTCAAAGCCGGAATTCCGCGGAGTCCATGCCCTGCGGCGGCGGCGACATCGGGCTGAACGTATGGGTGGAGAACGGCGATCTCCTGTTTTACATTGCCCGCAGCGGTACATTCGATGAAAACAATGCCATGCTGAAATTGGGAAGGGTTCGCTTGAAGCTATCTCCCAATCCCCTGGCCGGGAAAACCTTCCGGCAGGAGCTGTCCCTTTCGGACGGCAGCGTGAAAATTGCCGGCGGGGATGGAGCGCATAAAGCCGAAATTATCCTGTGGGTCGACGTGTTTTCGCCGGTTATCCATGTCGATATCCAGAGCACCCGCAAGGTAAAGCTGGAAGCCGTTTACGAGAACTGGCGCTTTGAAGACCACCCCGTCCAAAAGCTGGAAGGATTCGGGAATGCCTACAAATGGCAGGTCCCCGAAGGCCTGGTCACCAAACAGGATGAGATCGGGTTTGAAGGCAGCAGCGTCCTGTTCTGCCACCGCAATACAGGGGAAACGGTTTTTGATGTGACGGTCCGCCAACAGCAGTTGGATTCGGTCAAAGACCAGCTATCCGATCCACTCAAAAACCTGACCTTCGGCGGCAAAATGCAAGGCGACAACCTTGTTCCGGATGGCGTCACAACGGGAAAATACCTTTCAACGCCGTTCAAAGGCTGGAAATTGAAAAGCCGGGCGCCTGCAAAAAAGCATAGCCTGGACATCTATCTGCATACCGGCCAATCCGCGGACAAGGCGGCCTGGCATTCCGGCCTGGATCAATTCATTTCCTCGGTTCAAAAAAAATCCGGGACAGCCCGCGCGCAAACCGTGAACTGGTGGGCGGATTTCTGGAAGCGCAGCTTCATTTTTATCGATCCGGAATCCGGGAAAACGGACTCAGCTGCCTGGCAGGTCGGCCGGAATTACCAGCTCTTTCGCTATATGCTGGCGTGCAATGCCGCCGGCGCCTATCCGACCAAATTCAACGGCGGGTTATTCACCTATGACCCGGAACTCACCGATTCCACACGCGCTTTCAGTCCGGATTACCGCAATTGGGGCGGGGGGACCTTTACCGCGCAAAACCAAAGACTGGTCTATTTTCCCCTGCTGAAATCCGGCGATTTTGACGTGATGAAGCCCCAATTGGATTTTTACGCCCGGTTGCTGACCAACGCCGAATGCCGGAGCCGGGTATACTGGGGGCACGCCGGCGCCTGTTTTACCGAGCAGATCGAGCATTTCGGCCTGCCCAATTGCACCGAATACGGCTGGAAACGCCCTGCGGGTTACGACCCCGGTTTGATGTACAACGCGTGGCTGGAATACCAGTGGGACACGGCGCTGGAGTTCTGCTGGATGGCGCTGCAACGGTACGAATACCAGGCGGAAGACATCGCTGCCTATATCCCGCTGATTGAAAGTTGCCTCGTTTTTTTTGACGAACACTACCAATACCTGGCTTCCAGGCGCGGCAGAAAAAAACTGGATGAGGCAGGCCATTTGGTATTGTATCCCGGGTCGGCTTGTGAAACCTATAAAATGGCCTATAACGCCACCTCCACGATCGCCGCCCTGAAAACCGTGACCGAAGCGCTGATCGCTTTACCCGAGCAGTATCTGGATAAGGAAAAAAGGGAAAAATGGCAGGCCTTCCTTCAGCGGATCCCACCCATAAACTTCGGTGAATCCGAAGGTCATAAAACCCTGGCGCCCGCCAAACTGTGGGAGCGGGTCAACAACACTGAAGCGCCGCAATTGTACCCGGTTTATCCGTGGGGGATCTACGGGATTGGGAAGCCCGGCCTGGAGGTGGCAGTCAATACGTATCTGTACGACCCGGACGTAAACAGGTTCAGGGATCATATCAGTTGGAAACAATACAATATTTTTGCCGCCCGACTCGGGTTGACGGAAGAAGCCAAAAAATGGACCCTCCTGAAACTTCAGGATTCAGGCCGGCGATTCCCGGCATTCTGGGGTCCGGGGTTTGATTGGGCGCCCGACCACAACTGGGGCGGCTCCGGCATGATCGGCCTGCAGGAAATGCTGTTGCAGACCAACGGCGATGCCATTTACCTGTTCCCGGCCTGGCCGAAAGAATGGAACGTTCATTTCAAGCTCTGCGCCCCCCGCAACACCCGGGTGGAAGCCGAACTCAAAAACGGAAAAGTGGAGATCCTTCGGGTTGAACCCGAATCGCGCAGAAAGGATATCGAGGTTTTAATAAACTGATCTTATGGAAAGAATTGTTGCCACATACCTCATCGAAACACCGTACGATCCCGAAAAGGCGGCGGCCATACTTGCCGGGGAACAATCCAGCGGTACGTTCGTAGCCGTTCCCGGCGAAACCGATGAATTGAAAAGCCGCTTTGCGGCCAGGGTGGAGGCCATTGAATTGCTGGAAGAGGCCCTGGAGCCCGCTTTGCCCGGGGAAAATACCGGGAGCCATAAATTCAACAGGGCCAAAGTGAAGGTTTCCTGGTCGATCGGGAATTTCGGATTCAACATTCCGGCCCTCATCTCGACCGTTCAGGGAAATCTGTACGAACTCCGCCAGTTTACCGGCCTTAAACTGGATGACCTTGAATTGCCGGCCTCCTACGGTGAGCACTTTCGCGGACCGGCTTTCGGCATGCGCGGCACGATGGACCTGGCGGGCGTAAATCCAGGTCGACCCATGATCGGCACCATCATTAAACCCAGCGTGGGACTGACGCCGGCGTACACGGCTGATTTAGTGAAAATCCTGGCTGAAGCGGGCATCGATTTCGTGAAAGACGACGAATTGATGACCTCCACAGCGAATTCACCCTTTGCAGTCCGGGTAGAAAAGATCATGCGGGTGATCAACGATTTTGCCGATAAGTCGGGAAAAAAGGTGATGTACGCCTTCAATATCACCGGCGACCTGGAGGCGATGAAAAACAACTACGAAACGGTTGTCAAAGCCGGAGGAACCTGCGCCATGGTGAGCATCAACAGCGTAGGCTGGGCGGGGGTGAAGCAGGTTTGCGACTGGGGTGAATTGTCGATACACGGCCACCGGAACGGCTGGGGCATGCTGAACCGGCACCCCTGGCTGGGCGTCAATTTTCCGGCCTACAACAAGCTTTGGCGCCTTGCCGGCGTCGACCAGATGCATGTGAACGGGATCAAAAACAAGTTCTGGGAATCCGACGATTCTGTCGTACGCTCCATCGGATCCTGCCTGACGCCGTTTCTGAAGAATGAATCGGTTCTCCCCGTGGTCTCATCCGGCCAATGGGGTGGACAGGCCTTTGAAACCTACGCACGGACCGGCGCCACCGACCTGCTCTATATGGCAGGCGGCGGCATCATGGCGCATCCCTTCGGGCCGGACGGCGGTGTGAAAGCGCTGCGACAGGCCTGGGAATGTGCGGTGGAAGGCCGTTCCCTGGAAGAGGCAGTAAAATTGCACGCGGAGTTTGCGGCGTCGGTTCGTAAATTCGGGTAAGGAAACCACCATTGGTCATGACAGAAAACGACAACCTAAAACTGGCTTTTTACGGCGACGATTTCACAGGATCAACGGACGCCCTGGAGTTCCTGACCCGGGCAGGAGCGAAAACCGTATTGTTCCTGGACAACCCCACACCGGCGCAAATAGCTCGTTTTGGAAACCTGGACGCAGTTGGTGTTGCCGGCATGACGCGGGCCATGGCGCCGTCGGAAATGGCCGAAACCCTCAGGGAAGCGTTTGGGGTTTTAAAGTCGCTGAATCCGCGGCACATCCATTACAAGGTTTGCTCCACCTTTGATTCCTCTCCGGAGATCGGCAATATCGGCACGGCCATCGAGACCGGCTTCCAGGTTTTTCAACATGAATTTACCCCGGTTTTGTCGGCAGCGCCCACACTCGGCCGGTATTCGGCTTTCGGTAATTTGTATGCCCGGATGGGGATCGGCAGTCGCGGAGACATTTTCCGGCTCGACCGGCACCCCTCCATGCGCGATCACCCGGTCACGCCGGCTTCGGAAAGCGACCTTCGCCTGCACCTGGGCCGCCAGACCCCGCTGCCGATGGGCCTGATCGATCTGCTGGACCTGGAAAGGCCCGTCCCGGAGATTATCGGGAAATTGAACGCCGAAATAGCCGCCGGGAAAAAAATCGTTTTTTTTGATGCCCTTTACGAATGGCAAATGGTGAAAATCGGCGAGGTGTTTGACCGGAAGGCGAAACACAATCCGCCGCTGTTTTCCGTAGGCTCATCGGGTATAGAAAAAGCGTTGGGCGATGTCTGGTTACAGGCGGGATTGTTGAAGCAAAAAGAGGAATGGGAACCCCTGGCGCCATGCAGCCCTATATTGATCCTGTCCGGTAGCGTTTCTCCGGTGACGGCTTCCCAGATCGATTGGGCGGGAAAAAACGGTTTTGAGGAAATAGCGGTGGCGCCTGAGGTGCTGGAAGCCGATAACCCTGATGATTTCATCGCAAACTACAGGGATAAGATGGTGGCCTTTTTGAAAGCCGGAAAAAACATTATCCTACATACCGCCAAAGGTCCCGACGACGGGCGCATCCGGCAAATCAAATCCTTCCTGGATACAAAAGGGTGGGATTTGTCCACGCAAAGAACGCATACCGCACGCCGCTTTGGAGAAATTTTGGGCCGGTCGGCCAGGGAAGCCCTGGAGCAATTTCCGGTAAAACGCCTGGTTATTGCCGGCGGGGATACGTCGGGCTATGTGGCGAGGTACCTGGGCATTGAAGCGGTGGAGATGATCGCCCCCGTTTTTCCCGGCGCCCCTGTTTGCCGGTCTTTCGCCGCCGGTTCACCGGTCGACGGCATTGAAGTGAACCTGAAGGGCGGCCAGGTCGGCGATGAAACATATTTTGGGGTTTTGCAAAAGGGATTGAAAAAAACTTAGCGCTTTGCGAGAAAAAAAACCTCACGCCAAGCCGCTAAGCCGCAAGAGCAAACCAGGCTTAACCTTAGGCTGTTCAATTTGATACCGATTTCATCCTGTGCTTTTTAGCTCCTGATCTAAACGCCCTCGCAGGCCATGGCCGAAGTTGCGATTTGTCTTCGGAATAAAAAAGGAAAAAAGCATCCTGGTTTTGGTGTCAAGCAGCAACTTCCCGTTGCTGCTTGACTTGGTTGTAAAGTGTACTTTTGATCTCTTGAGTATTAAAAGTCTGTTTTCTGATCTTTGTTTCTGGTCCTTGTCCCTTTTTTGGCATTGCCCCAAAAAAGGAACCAAAAAAACGC
>CALMYQ010000247.1 GCA_937873655.1 uncultured Lewinella sp.
TCGAAAAAATAGCCTCCCGAAACTTAGGCGCCACTTAGATTTCGCGCCACTAGTATCCAGCCCCCAGAGACCAGTATCCAGAGAACAGCATCCAGCATCCAGCCTCCAGCATCAAGCCCACCCCCGCATCCGCTCCTGCATAATCTCCGCATAGGTCTTGTAGCCGAGCTTTTCGGGCGATGCGATCAGGAAGATCCTACCCGGCTGTTCACTTTGGATGACCAGCTCCGCGGCCTCCTTTAACAGGACAAAGTCGTCCGATTTGACCGGCTCGCCGTTCAGGGTAAACCGGCCGGAGAGGGCATAAATGGAATAGATCTTTTCGGGATCGAGGGCAGCCTTATAGCCGGTTTTTTCAAAGGCGTATTCCCGGATTTCGACGCCGGCGGTATCCAGTTGGAACGGGGACCGCGGGCCGATATAGGTTTTGATCTCAACACCGTCCTCCGATTGGGTCGGGAAATCGGCCGCGGCGTAATCGCTGTAGGAAGCGGGTTTTTTCAGCGAGACATTGAGGTTGGGATCCAGCCAGATCTGGAACATGGCCGAGCCTTGCCCCATGAACTCAGCGTGGCTGATGCCGTTGCCCGCGCGGATGATCTGCGCATCGCCGGCCTGGAGCGGTTTCCAGGCATTCATTTTGGTGTCGAAATGCCGGATCTGGCCCTTGAGCACAAAGGACATGATCTCGAAACCCTCATGCGGATGCAGGCCGATGGTGCTGTCGACCATGGCTTCGGCATATGCCCAATAGAACAGGTTGGAATACGGTTTCGTAAATCCGCCTTCCCGCGGAAATCCGATCGGCTTGTTCTCCACGATTTCCCCGCTGTTGAACTGGCCGCGGGCCTGCCTTTCCTTTGGAATGACCTGAACAGACATATGTTTTCGTTTTACCTGAATGAATGCTTCACACTATAAATGCCGGACGCCGGAAAAAGGTTGATCCCAACCTCGTTCCGGCGTTGTTTTTTCAGGATTGATCGCGGCCTTTCCAGTATTCGGCTTCCGGCTTAGTTCCGGGTAGTTACCCAGTTGTCCTGGTGCGTAATGCCGCCGTCGGTGTACTCCCACTCAATTTGCTGGTAGCTGAAGGATACCTCCTCGACCGGTACGCCTTTCTCATTGACCCCGGATTTTATCCCGGATACCATGGCGTTGGTCAGTTTGATTTGGTACCATTTCTGGGAAGCGCCCAAACCGGGGACGCCCTTGCCGCCCGACCTGTAAAAGCTCAGGGTCACTTCCGGCAAACTTTCATTGTTTGAAAAGGCGGTATATAACTTGGGGGTGGCTTTATCTACTTCTTTGGTGATCTTCAACGGTGAATGCTGGCGCTTTCCGGTCGCCATGCCGGATGCGGCGTCGCGTGGAGAAATGACCTCGTGTTCGTAACCGATCACGGAGGACAGGCCTTCCTTGCCTTTTTCCGTGAGCCCGCCCTGGATTCTACCCTGCTGGGAGCCCGTCACGCTGAGGTACATGTTGTTTTGTGCCGACAAAACGCCGAAGGAACAAAAGGACAACGACAGGAAAAGCAGAAATTGATTGCGTAGTTTTCTCATGATTTTTTCGTTTTTGTTTATGAGATGCATGAATGAAGGCTCCGGGGACTGCCCCCGGTTTTTACTATATCCGCCGGAACCGGATTTTGTTACCCGTATCTCAAAATTAATCCCAGGATTGGAAAAAATGAACAAGCGGCAGATTTTTCCTACATTGAGCCTCGAGATTTATTCCTGCAACTTAAGACTGCCTGACGCCTGATCATGCGTCGCTGCTAAAAAATGAACAATACCGACCTCATCCAGCATTTCTACACCGCCTTCCAATCCGGCGATATCGAATCCATGGTGGCCTGTTATCATGACGATGCCGAGTTCAGCGACCCCGCATTCGGCCCGTTGAAAGGTGAACAGATCCGGAATATGTGGCGCATGCTCCACCGGCGAAGCGGCGGCAACCTCGACGTCACCTTCGGCAATGTCCGGCCGGCAGGGGAGGGGGTGCAGGCAGATTGGGAGGCCCGGTACCTGTTCTCAAAATCCGGGCGAAAAGTGCACAACGTGATCAAGGCAAGCTTTTTATTCAGGGATGGAAAGATCATCCGGCATCAGGACCGGTTCGATTTCTGGCGCTGGTCCCGGATGGCCCTCGGCTTCCCCGGCCTTTTATTGGGATGGACCCCGTTCCTGCGCAAAAAGGTCAGAAACGAGGCCCTGGCCGGGTTGCGCCGTTTTTCCGGCGGGTAACCGAGATGGTTCAAAAATCGTGTTTTCGCGCCAAGACGCCAAGACGCAAAGTTTTAATTTTCAACACCCTGCGCGTGCTGAAAATCCTGTTGACACAAAATTCTGAACGGTCCCCCCCCCCCGTTGCCATTTTTTTATTGATGCCGTGGAGGACAGAGTCTTTCAGTCGGCAGTCGGCAGTTGGCAGTCGGCAGTTGGCAGTTGGCAGTCCCAGAATCCAGCATCAAGCCACCAGGATCGACCACGCCTCGGCGTGGCAGCATCCCCCGTCCGCCATAGCTCCCAAAGAGCGACGGCGGGCAGTATTCAGTCTTTCAGTTGGCAGTCGGCAGTTGGCAGTCCCAGAATCCAGCATCAAGCCACCAGTATCGACCACCCCGCGGCGTGGCAGCATCCTCCGTCCGCCATAGCTCCCCAAGAGCGACGGCGGGCAGCCTCACCCATTCCGCGCCCGCTGCATCTCCTCTTCCGCGCCCATCGTCCGGCGCCGGGCGGCCTGAACGGTCTTCTTGCCGAAGCGCCAGGTGAAGGCCAGGGTCCCTACGCGGGTTTCGCGGTAACTCCTGAAGGATTCGTCAATATTGCCGAATTGGGTGCTGCCCCGCGGCCAGCCGTGCCAGAAGATGTCCCGCATATTGAAGCGCAGGGTGCCTTTGCCGTCCCAGAAGGTCTTTTGAATGCCGGCGTTGAGCGACCACATCGGCTCGATGACGGAAATGCTGAAGACTTGCCGGTGCGTGTAGTACCCGCCGAGCTCCGCCGACCAGTTCCCCGGCAACCGGAAGGTGTTGTTGATGTTGACGTTGAAGGCAGGCCCCGCTTCATTCAACCCGTATCCGGCCACTTCGCCGAGGTAGCGATTCCAGTAAGCCATGCCGCTGGCGTTGACGTTCCACCATTTCATCAGGTCGAACGGCGCGCTGAACCCAAGCCCGAAATACTCGTATCTCGCCAGGTTGATGAACGTGACCACCGTATAGCGCGCTTCATTGTTTTGCAGCAGCACCTGGGTCATATTGTCATAGGTGATGCTGTAACTCAGCGTCGTGGAAAACCTTTGCTTAAAGGTATGGGACAATTCCGCCGACCAGGTCAGTTGGGGCCGCAGGAAGGGATTACCTTCCCGGAAAGTGGTCGGATCGACATACGCCCGGAACGGATTCAACTGCTGGTAATCCGGGCGATTGATCCGGCGGCTGAGGTTGATGCCCACGACGTGGTTTTGGTTGAGGTTGACATTGAGGAAGGCGCTCGGGAACACCTGGAAGTAATTCCGGTGGAAGGCGCTGTCCGTGGTGACCTGCCGGCCGTCAGCGCGCGTTTGTTCCCCTCTTAAGCCCAGTTGCAGGTTCCATTTGCCCCATTCCTTGCTCCAGTTGAGGTAAGCCGCGTTGATGTGCTCCTCGTACAGGAAATGGTTGCTCTGGCGATCGTCGGGGACCTCTTCCCCGTTTTCCCTGATGAAATACTTCAGGTTGTTGTCCGTCTTCACCAGGCTCGATTTGACCCCGGCGTCGAGTTTGCCCGCTTTGCCCATCGGATGCTCGTAATCGGCTTTGGCGGAATAGAGGTTGAGTAATCCCGAAATGTCGCCGCGCAGATAATCTTCCCCGGTCAGGTTGTTTTCCAGGTCCAGGAAACGGGTATTGAACAACTGTTTGGTCCGGATGGTGTAATTGGCATAGTCGAGGTCCGCGCTGATCACCCTGCCGGCGGTATCCAGTTGGTGGCGTACATTCAGGTTCACGGCATAATTCCTGAAGATATCCCTGGAATCATTGGTGGTGTTAAAACTGCCGGTCTGGTTGCCGGCCGGGTCGAGGATGCGGGCGCTGTTGTCGGCGTATGGGTTATACCAGCTGTCCACACCCGTCATCAGAACGCCGATGGTGGTCTTCTTGTCCGGGAAAAAGTCGACGCCCACCCTTGGCGTCTGGTTGTTGAACGGGTACACGATGAAATTGTCGTGGTCGTAAATGGCCTGCACTTCGCCGTTTTCCCGGAAGTATCGCTTGACCTCGAGGTGGTTGAAAAATTTGGTCCAGTTATAGGAATAGGTGGCGAAAAGATTCCATTTTTTATCGCGGTAATTGAGATTGGCGCTGCCGTTGGCCTTTCCGAACTTTCCGTGGCCTGCCGACAGGGTAATGCTCCCGTTGGCGCCCAGCCTTTTGTCCCTTTTCGTCTTCAGGTTGATGATGCCTGCGCTGCCTTCCGCGTCATATTTAGCCGAAGGGTTGGCGATGATCTCGATGGTCTCGATGGAAGAGGAGGAGGTGCTGCGCAGGAGGTTGGCCAGATCGGCGCCGGATAGCTGCACGGGTTTGTCGTCCATCATGATGATGACGCCCTGCCTGCCTTTGAGACTGATGTTGCCGTCCTGGTCGACGATAACTCCGGGCGACCGCTCCAGAACTTCCATGGCCGAGGCTCCGGCGCTGACGATGCTGTTCTCCACATTGACGATGAGCTTGTCGAGTTTCCGCTCGATAAAGGGTTTTTGAGCCCGGACGGTCACCTGATCCAGCGTGGCGGCTTGTTCCCGCAAGGTCAGGGCGCCGGCGTCGTAAACGGGATTTTGCCCGCTGACGGTAAAAGCCGCCCAGGTTCCGGGTTCAAATCCGAGATAGGAAGCCCGCAGGAAATAGCTGCCGGCAGACACCCCTTCCAGCTCGAAATACCCGCCGGGGTCGCTCAGGGCGCCTTTGACCAACGCGCTGTCCGCCGCCTTGTGCAAGGTGATATTGACCAGCTCGACGGGCTTTTGGTCTGCGCCGGTGACGCGGCCCTTGATCAGGGTTTGAGCCGTTATCGCCGTCAGAAAGCAACAAATGAAAGTCGTGGTGATGATGAGCCGTTGCATTGCTTTTTGAATTCAAATTTCGGACCGGGCACGCCTCCGGAATAGTAAAAAATGGACAATTGAAAAAGATATAGCATTTAAGTATTTGATTGTCAATGACTAATAAGAGGATGGACGATATTTTGAAATTTTTTTCCGGATTTCAACATCCAAAAGCCGGCCAGGCCCCGTAAGTAGTTTTGAACGATTTGAATACCCATGAAACGACTACGAGTGATCTCTGCAATTTTGGCTTTGATTTGCCTGACCGGCTGGCTGGCGCTCAGGACTCCCTATTCCCCCTCACAAGATCTCCCTGAGGTTGCCTATTCGGCATTTGATTTTCAGGAGGGTTCTTCCGCACAGGGAGAAGCCCTCGCCGGCCAGGTGCGCGCCTGGCCGATGGTCACGGCGGCCGCTTACAACCCGGTATCCGGTATCCTGGCCGTTGCGCACGAGCGAAAGCTGACCGACGACCAGCTCATTGCCGACCTTAATGCAGCGGCCGGTTTTCGGGTGGAAAAGAAAGCCTTTCAAATTCCGTCGGGGCCGACCTGCCCGGTGCCGATGGGCGTGATCCTGGCCCTGCCCTCCTGGTTGTTGGGCGGCGCTGTGGGGCTGGCCCTGTTTACCTTTCTGCTGGGTATGAGATCTGTTAAACCTGCCGTTTGAACCGATTCCGGAAACATTTTAAAACTACGATATCATGAAAAGATTCGCAATTCTGCTTTCCCTGATTTTATCCTGTTCGGTCGCCTTCATGGCCTGCAACAAGGATAAGGATGATGAAATGACGACCCTGTATGATCGCCTCGGCGGTATTGACGCTATCTCGGCTGTTGTCGATCAATTCATCACCAACGTTGTGGCTGACAACACCATTAATGCCCGGTTTGCGGCAACGGCGGCCAACCCTTCCCGTGCTCAATTGCTGCGCAACAACCTGATTGACCAGATCTGTGAAGGTACCGGCGGCCCTTGCAAATACAAAGGCAAAACCATGATGGAAGCCCACCAGGGAATGAATATCACCGAAGCTGAATTTAACGCGCTGGTCGGCGACCTCGTCGCTGCGCTCGATCAATTCAATGTACCGGATCAGGAGAAAAATGACCTGCTCGGCATTCTCGGACCAATGAAGTCCGATATTGTCGGTCAATAAGATACAGTAAGTATTTAAGTAAGGGGGAATTGGCGAGTGAAATCGTCAATATTGAAACGTACAGCCTTCCTGGAGTCAGGAGGGCTGTCATTTTTAGCGCTCTTAGCCTTATTATTCCACATTGAATTCATAAAAATAGGACCCCTTGTAGTTTTCGTACACGCCTTCCAGGATCACCTTCCCGGTGGCATTTTCCAGGGCCTCAACCAGATTTTCCACCGAATTGATCTGGATGGCGCCGACCCGCGTGATGATAAAGCCCGGATCCATATTGGTTTTCTCGATCTTGCTGCCGCGATAGATGCTGGCCACCTTGACGCCCTCCGTTTTCAGGCGCTTTTTCTCCTCCTTGGTCAGGTTGCGGAGCTCGAATCCGAGGTCGTGCAGGATATCCGATTCGGCGGCCGTTATGATGGAGGTGCCGTTGCTGCGGTCTTTGAGGATGACTTGCGCTGAATAGGTTTTGCCGTTTCGGAAATAATCGATCACAACCGAATTGCCGGGATGGTAGCGGCCGAGTTGCTCCTGCATTTCGGGGCGCGTTTTGATCTTGACCCCGTTGATGCCGAGCAATACATCTCCCGGTTTCAGCCCTGCTTCCTCGGCTCCGCTGCCCGGGGTGATCCTGGACACAAAAACGCCCTCAATGGACGACAGCCCCAGCCGCCGGGCCTGAACATTGGTCAGGTCTTCGATGAACACGCCGAGTATGCCGCGCTGTACGACCCCGTAGTCTCGCAGGTCTTTGACCACTTTGGCCGCCAGGTTGGACGGTACGGCAAAGGAGTAACCCTCATACCGGCCGGTCCGGGTGATGATGGCCGTATTGATGCCGATCAGTTCGCCGTTGGTATTGACCAGGGCGCCGCCGCTGTTGCCGGGATTGACGGCCGCATCGGTCTGAATGAAGGATTCGATCCGGTCGTTGCCCTCCAGGATATCGATGCTCCGGCCTTTGGCGCTCACGATCCCCGCCGTGACGGTCGATTCCAGGTCAAACGGATTGCCGATGGCCAGCACCCATTCGCCCACCCGCAGGGAATCGCTGTTGCCGAAGGGAAGATACGCCAGGTTGTCGGCTTTGATCCGGAGCAGCGCCAGGTCGGTGGCCAGGTCGATGCCGATGATCTCGGCCTTCAGTTCCCTTTTGTCGTTCAGGGTGATTTCGATCGTGCCGCCGTCGGAGATGACGTGGTTATTCGTCACGATATAGCCGTCGGGAGAGACGATGACCCCCGACCCGGAAGAAGAGGAATAGGTGCCGCTCCGCCAGAGCGGGAAACCGCTTTCTTCCTGAAACGTTTTAACGTTGACGACGGCGGCGGTAACGGATTCGGCCGCTTTGGTGAAATTGGTCGGCGCTGCGGAAATGACCGACCGGAAACGGTCGCCGGAAAGAAAATCTTCGCCTTCCTGGTGGGTATATCTGGCGGGAACGGTCTCCCGGATGATGACTTCGCGCGGGTTTTCGAACTGCTTATAAAGCACAACAGCCGTAAAAGCGCTCAACAGAGAGCTAATGATGATCGGAGCGTATTTTCTCATCCTTCTGTTTTTATATGCATGGGACCGGGTTTCAAATCTAAAACGTGCATTTCGACTGACTTATTTAACCACGCCGAAAATCATTACCTCAAATAAAGGAATTTTGCGCCAATCCGCCAAATGCGCCCGGGGATTCCCGCAAATAAATCTAAAACCGTCCGAAATTGCTTCAAGTTTTGCAATTTTGCGGTATAAACGTTCAAAATGGCAGATCCTGAAAAAAAAGATCCGTTTGACGGCGAGTACATCGGCAATATCTGGGGCTGGAAGTTCAGCCTTTGGAGCCTTGTCCTGATCCTCGTCATCGGCGGCATCATCGCTTATCGCCATATCGCCCTGGGCGTGCCGTTCAGGGAGGGCATCCCGCAGGAGCGCCGGGAAGTCCCCAGGGATACCCTTGACGACGTTAAGTAAAAGCAGCCGATTAATTCTCGATAATGACCATTCCTTTTTTCAAGTACCAGGGCGCCGGAAACGATTTTATCCTGATCGACCAGCGGGCCCGGACCTTTCTGACCCGGCAGGATGCCGACCGGGTAGCTGCCCTTTGCGACCGCAGGTTCGGCATCGGCGCCGACGGGCTGATGCTGCTTCAGGAAGCTGAAGGCGCGGATTTTGAAATGATCTATTTCAATGCCGACGGCGGCGTGAGCACGCTGTGCGGCAACGGCAGCAGGTGCATCGCCGCCTTTGCCCGCCGCCTGGGGATCATCGACCGGCATTGCACCTTCCTGGCCGCCGACGGCCCCCACGAAGCCGTTATCCGCCCGGAAACGGGATGGGTTGAGCTGAAAATGAACGATGTCCGGCAGATTGAAACGACCGACTCAGCGGTCATCCTCAATACAGGCTCGCCGCATTACGTCGTGTTTGTGGACAACCTCAAAGAAATGGACATCAACGCTTCCGGCAGATCCGTCCGGTACAGCGATCGCTTCAACCGGGAAGGCATCAACGTCAATTTCGCCGAGCTTTCGGATGACGGCCTCAACGTGGCGACCTACGAGCGCGGCGTTGAATCCGAAACCTTGTCCTGCGGCACCGGCGTCACAGCTGCGGCCCTGGCCCGCTACATCCGTCATCCGGACGGGCAGCCCGCAGCGGTCGTCAGGATCAGCACCAAAGGCGGCAACCTCGAAGTGCGCTTCCGGCCCCAAAACGGCGGCTTTACCGATATCTGGCTCTGCGGCCCGGCGACCTTTGTGTTTGAGGGGAGGATTGATGGTTGACTCGACGAATGATTATGCGTCGCTGCATGTGATATATGATGACTCGACGCATGATTATGCGTCGCTGTGTGTGATATATGATGACTCGACGAATGATTATGCGTCGCTGCATGTGATATATGATGACTCGACGCATGATTATGCGTCGCTGCAGGTGATATATGATGACTCGACGCATGATTATGCGTCGCTACTTACGACTTACAACAAAATGCTCAACAACTGGCTTTCACCCATTCCCGATAATCCGAACAGGCAAGGCCTCGACGCTTTCCATTTCGGGAGGAATATCGATATGTTTTCCGGCGAAATGCCCAACCTGGAGTCGACTTCCGTAGCGCTGATCGGCCTGGAGAACAAGGGCGCCGATGCCATACGGACGGCGCTTTACCGGATGGCTTTCGCATTTGACGGACTTAAGGTTGCCGACCTGGGGAATATCCGCAAACCGGACATCCAATTCATCATCCCGGTGGTCCGCGAATTGATCGAGAGCAATATCTGCCCGGTCCTCATCGGCAGCGACCCTGCGCTGGTGCAGGCCCAGTTCAAGGGGTTCTTTGAACTGAAAGACTGGATCAGCCTGGCTGTGGCGGATGAGCGGGTGGCGGTCAACAGCGCCGACCCCGCCGATCCGGATGCCTACCTCAATCCCATTGCGCTGGACAAGAAGACCCGGCTTTTTCACCTGGCTTGCATCGGCTGCCAGGCCCACTATATGCCGCCGGCTGTCGTCAACTGGATGGAAGACCGCTACTTTGAGTGCCTGAGGCTCGGCCGCGCCAAATCCGATCTGTCCGAATTGGAGCCCGTTATCCGGGACGCCGACCTGTTTTGCTTCCAGCTTTCCGCCCTGAAACAGGCTGAGGCCCCGGCGCAGCGAAAACCGAGCCCGAGCGGCTTCACAGTGGAAGAAGCCTGCCAGCTTTGCCGGTACGCCGGGATGAGCGACAAACTGCGGGCCTTCGGCATTTACGGCTACCAGCCCGTTCGGGATTTTTACAAAATGGGCGCGGAGAGCGCAGCGCAAATGATCTGGTATTTCATCGACGGCTTTTACAACCGCAAGAACGACTACCCGGTCAGCACCGACGGACTGGTGGAATATATCGTGGATACCAACGGCGGCGACCACCAGGTGACATTCTGGAAAAGCAGCCGCAGCGGGAGGTGGTGGATACAGGCGCCCGTGAAATCCAGCCGCAAAAACCAGCGGCACCGGCTCATCCCGTGCTCTTATAATGACTATAAACTGGCTTGTCAGGACGAATTACCGGACCGCCTGATCCAGGCTTTCAAGCGTTTTGACTGATTTTTTAGGCGGATTTCTACTTTTTTTGAATTTTTTTTGGCGGGAATCTGAAAAAAATCAATAGCAAAATTTTCACAAATGCAGCAATTAGGTTAGATTTTATATATTTTAATTAGTTGATTATTAGCTATTTGTATTAAAAAAAGTGATTTTTTGATTGAACATTAATTTTCACAACCTATTTTTTTTGTCTTTGTTTGGCGGTATAGTTGCCCGCATATTTGTATCGTGATAGTTAAGTAACGGTGGCAGTTGATGAGAAACCGGTAAAAGAACCGGACCAAAAATTGAAATATGTTCATGGGATTATAACTTGTTGGTAGTAAGTCGTCCTGAGGATGACTCGGGACGACCTACCACTATTTAGTCCCCGAATCAAAGATATTCGCACCAAAAAAAAAGAAGGTGGATCGGGCAATCCACCTTTCCGGCTTAGGTCGTGTTCATGGGATTATGCTTGCTTGACCTATTGAGATTACAATTTGCTAAAAGCGTTTTTTAAACGGTGCGAAGTTAAACCAAGGATCTGTACTGGCCAAATATTCACAGATCTTTTTGGTTTTTTTAAATGGATATGTTCATGGGATTATAATTAAAAAAGGTCGCATCACTATGGTGCGACTTTTTTTTTGCCCATACCTCTCCCGTTCGCCCAACCCTCAGGCTTAATTTTGAATCCTCTCCTTCAGATTCCCTAAAAAGCGCTATCTTTACCATGCTTAACCGGTTATAATCGTGCATCCATGACCAGATTCCTTAAACGGCCCTCTGTTCCTACACCGCTCCGACCTTCCCGCAAATTGTGGTTCCTATTGATCTTGACCGGATTTGCAGCCGGCCAGGCTGCGGCGCAGGAATCCCCGATGACCTATGGCCAGGTTCCGCCCGCCGACCTTCGGATGACCGTCTATGAACCGGATACCGCTGTGACTGCGGTCGTATTGGGCGAGGTCGGCGATATGTATTTTAATAAAGGCGACAAAGGCTACGAATACTCCCTTCAGTCGCATAGGCGAATCAAATTGTTGAAAACCAAAGCTTTCGACGATTACAGCTCCATCAGCATTCCCTATTATCATTACGAAGACCTGGAATACGGCCAGTTGGTGAAGGCCCAGACCATCGCTCCGGACGGCCGGATCTACGAGGTTGACCGCAAGGATATCTTTACCGAAAAGATCAATGACCGCTGGTCGAGGATCACGTTTACCTTTCCCCGTTTGGTGGAAGGCGCCGTCATCGAGTACATTTACCGGATCCGGTCGAGGGATATCGTCCAGCCGAGGGCCTGGTATTTTCAGGAGAGTATCCCGGTCCGGCTGAGCGAATTACATTTGAACAACAACCTGCCCGCCTCGTTCATTACCCTGTTTGAAGGCGGAGAATACCTGCAAAAGGTAAAAGAAGACAAAGACGGCACCTGGCTCGCATACGGTGAAACGCAATTCCTGTTTGGTGATAAAATGTTCCGCATGGTGAACAGCCCGCCGCTGAAGGAAGAGGCCTTCATCACCACCATGGAAGACTACCAGACCCGGATCCGCTTGCAGCTGAAGGAGATCGTTCACGCTGACGGCTACAAGGAACAGGTGCTTTCCACCTGGGAAAAAGCCGCCCAGGACCTCGATCTGAATGAGAATTTCGGCGCCCTATACAAACGGAAGCGATTTTTCAAACAGTTGATCGATGACCTGGATCCGGTGGTCAATTCCCTGAATTCGCCGCGGGAGAAAATGGAGGCCGTCTATCAGTTCATTACCGGCCGGGTGAAGTACAACAGCCGCGACGGCATGTTCCCCCGGCGCAATCCCGACGACGCCTACGCGACCCGCGAAGCCAGTTCTTCCGAACTGAATTTCATGCTGTTGGCTGCGTTGCGCAATTACGGCCTGGACGCCTATCCGCTCCTGACCTCAACCCGGGATCACGGCCACCTGACCCAGGGTTACCCCATCATGGAGCAGTTCAACTATGTGATGGCCCTCGTCAACCTGGACGGGGAGGTCATGCTCCTCGACGCTACCGACCCGTACCGGCCCGTGAGCATGCCCTCCATCAATGCCCTCAACCATTTCGGCTGGGTGGTCAACCCCGATAACCCCGGCTGGATCAGTGTGGAAATGCACCCTTGCGGGGATACCTTTGCCGGCCGGCTCGATCTCGGGGCCGACGGCGCGCTCAAGGGCATCATCCGCGCTACCTTTACCGGTTACAGCGCCCTGGGCGAACGCAAAACCTACCTGGATAACAAAACCGGCTCCTATTGGAAAAACCGGCTTGATAAATGGCTGACCGACCCGAAACTGGACTCCGTTGGGTTCCAGCGGCAGGACGACTGGAAAGGCAATTTCATCAATATGATCTACTTCACGGCCCCGGAGGCCGCCGTCGCAGCCGATGATTTTTTGTATTTTTCTCCCATTGTTTACTCCAATTTCCGGGAAAATCCCTTCCAGCTCAACGAAAGGACCTATCCGATCGACCTGCCCTATCCCTTCATTGAGCAGTACAATATGACGATCAACCTGCCCGAAGGCTATCAGGTCGAGGAATTGCCAGAGAATATCCAGTTCAAATTGCCCGATGAAACCGGCGAGTTCAAGCTGGAAGTCAAATCCCTCGCTGCGGATAAAGTGCACATCGTCTACGCTTTCAGCTTGCTGAAAACCCGCATTTCCTCCGAATACTACAAGGAAGTGAAAAAAATGTTTGAATTGCTGCGACAGAAACAGCAGGACCAGATCGTACTGAAAAAGAAGTAAACATGCCCGCGGTTTGAAAAAAAGTTACAAACTGCCGGGTAACAGAATTGCCAATTCCTTATTTATTATAAAAACTGATCCGCATGAAATGGATTCAATTAAGCCTCTTTGCCCTCTGCCTCAGCTTTACCCCCGCCGCCGCTCAGGAAGGCATGAAATGGGGTAAAATTCCGGAGGAATACCTGCAAATGAAAGTCTATGAACCCGATACCGGAGCCGCCGCTTTGGTCCTCGGGCACACCGGTGAACTCTACTTCGACCTGAGCCAGGGAAAACTCGAATACTTTTTTGAACGCCACAGGCGAGTGAAGATCTTCAACCGCAGCGCCTTCGATGAAGGGGATATAACCATCCCGGTATACGAAGAAGAGCGCGTTTCCGAGATCCAGGGCCACGTCTACACGCCCGACGGACAGGAATACACCCTTAAAAAATCCGATATATTCGAAGAGAAGGTGACCAAAACCTTCAAACTCATCAAGTTCTCGCTGCCCAACCTGACGGAAGGCGCCGTTCTGGAATTCCGGTATAAGCTGAATTCCAACCATTTCTTCCAACTGGAGTCCTGGTATTTTCAGGAAAATATCCCGACCCTCTGGTCTGAGTACAAACTGAGCATCCCGGAATGGTTCCGTTATGTGACCATTTCCCAGGGTGAGAACCTCGTCCAGTCCAATACTTCCCAATCCCGGAAATCGGTCAGGGTACCGGCATACACCGCCACCGTGTCCGGCACCCGCCAGGCTGGGACCACTACCCGAGATGCGATGATCAAGGAATACCACTATTGGGCCAAAGACGTGCCTGCCCTCCGCTCCCAGGATTATATCACCACCATGGATGATTATTATGCCAGGATCAGGTACCAGCTGGCCGCGTTCCAATGGCCCAATGAAACGCCCGAACCGGTGCTCAGCAGTTGGGAAGTAGTGGCAGGCGGACTGTGGGACAGCGATAATTTCGGCAAACAGATCACCCGGCAGGGGAATTTCAAACGGCTTCGGACTGCTGTTGAACCCAGCCTGGCCGGCATAACCGAAAATGATGAGAAAGTCAGGATCATCTATAATTTCCTGGCTAAAAACGTCAATTGGGATAACAGCTTCGGTATCCTGGCCCGGGAGAGCCTCGACGATTGTTTTGAGAAAAAAGCAGCGAATTCGGCCGAGCTCAACCTGATGATGCTGGCTTTGCTCACCGATCAGGGCATCCCTTGTTACCCGCTCCTGGTGAGTACCCGCGATCATGGGAAGGTGATCGATATATACCCGATCATGGGCCAGTTCAACCACCTGATGACCCTGGTGGAATACGACGGCCAGATGGTGATGATGGACGCCGGTTCGAAACTCCGGCCGCCGGGATTGCCGCGCCTGCCCGCCCTCAACAAGAAAGGCTGGGTGGTGGATAAAACGACCCCGCAATGGATCGATCTGCCGGTAATGGCCGGCGGGACCACCATTCTGGGAAATGTGAAATTGGAAGAGGACGGCCGCCTCTCCGGGACGGTTCAGGAACGGTATATCGGTTATGACGCGGTCCTGATGCGGTCCGAACTGGAAGAGTCCAAAAGCGATAACCCCATCCAGCGCGCGTTCAAGGAAAAATTCCCGGACGCTGCCCTGGAAGAGATCGAGGTCAAAAACCAGGACGACGCCATACAACCCCTGTCGGTCAACCTGAAATGCAGCATTCCGGATGCGGCCGTTGCCAACGGTGATTTTATCTATATCACTCCGGTGCTCATTCCGCCGTTTGATGAAAATCCGCTGAAGCTGGCCAAACGCGATTTCCCGGTGGAGATCCCTTATATGATCAACGAAAAGCGCGTGTTGCAGGTGGAATTGCCGGAAGGCTACGAGCTCGAAGAGACCCTCGAACCCATTCGCCTGGTGCTGCTCGATCAGGCCGGACTGTTTACCATGTCAACTTCCCTGGTGGCCAACAAATTGCAGATTTTATACGAATTTCGCATCACCCGCCTCAATTTCAAACCGGATGAGTACCCCGGCCTGAAAACCTTCTTTGACCTGGCGGTGGAAAAACAAAACCAGCAGATCGTTTTGAAGAAGAGGTGATTGTTGTTGTTTGTTGTTGTTTGTTGTTGTTGACGCCCGCAACCAAAATAAACCAAAATAAACCAAAATAAACCATCATAAACCATAATGAAATCAATAAAATTTCTCCTCCTCCTGAGCGCGATAAGCGTCGCGGCCGGCCTTTGGGCCCAGGATCCGTTCCGGTATTCCGTGACCAATATTCCGGATACGCTGTTGAAGAACGCTGTTGAGGTCGTTCGGGAGGAATCCACCTATTTCACGGTCGAATCCCTGAAGAGCGGGCGGTTGACCTACCGGAAAGTCGTTACGCTGCTCAATGATAAAAGCAGGTCAAATGTCCAGGTCATCAATTATGACAAGGAGTCCAAGGTGAAATCCTTCAAGGCCAGGATCTACAACGCCCTGGGCCTGGAGGTGCGCCAGGTGGAAAAATCCGAGATCCTGGACCTGAGCGCGGTCAGCGACTTTTCGATCTATGAGGACGACCGGATCAAGGCCATGCAGGTCTCCTACAATACCTATCCTTATACCATCGAAATAGAATACGAGCAGGATTTGAAGGGCATCCGGTTTTGCATGTACCCCAACTGGCAAATCCAGGGGTACGGCGAATCCGTGCAGAACAGCACGTTCGCGATCGATCTGCCCGCAGGTCAGGAATTGCACTTCGAAACCCTGAATATCGACCTGAAACCGGAGGTCAGAACGGAAAAAGGCCGGGATGTATACCAATGGAAGGTCGCCAACCTGCCGGCCGTCAAATCGGAGCCCAGGGACCCGCCGGCCTGGAAAGTGCTGCCGATGGTCAATACGGCGCCGGGTGAATTCCAGACCGGCGATTACAAAGGGAGCATGGCTACCTGGAAGGATTACGGGGCTTATATGTACAAGCTTTTTGAAGGACGCGACAAGCTGCCCAAGGAAGCCGCCGAGGCCATCCGGAACCAGGTTGCAGGCCTGACGACCAACAAGGAAAAGATCGACTTCCTGTACCGGCAGCTGCAGCAGAACATGCGCTACGTCAGCGTTCAGCTCGGGATCGGCGGTTGGCAGCCCTTTGACGCGGAATACGTTTACAACAAGAAATACGGCGATTGCAAGGCCCTCAGCAATTATATGAAAGCAACCCTGAAGGAGATCGGGATTGAAGCCTACCCGACCCTGATCTACAGCGGGACGCCGGCTTACGAGGTGCACGAGGATTTTACCTTGCCGCGGTTTAACCACGTCGTATTGTACATCCCTTCCGAAGATTACTGGCTGGAATGCACCAGCGCGTTCAGCCCGCCCAATTACCTGGGCGAGGACAACGCTGACCGGAACGTCATGCTCATCACACCGGACGGCGGAAAACTGATCAGAACCCCGAAGCTTGCGCCGGAGGACAACCAGGAAAACCACCGCATTCAGGTCAGGCTCGCCGCTGACGGCAGCGCCCATGTCGAGGTCAACGGATTTTATAAAGGCGCCGACCAGGAACTGATCCGCAGCCTGCACCATTACGCTTCGGGCAAGGAACGGGAAGAATACCTGATGCGCCAGAGCAGCCTGCCTTCTTTTACCCTCGAAAAACTGGATGTGACCAGCCGGGACGACGCACCTGAAGGCACCATGAACTACATTGCCAATATCGAACGATACGCCGCCAAGGCCGGTAAAAGGTTGTTCGTGCCCCTCAACGCCGTTTCACCCAATACCGAAACCCCGGGGGATGTCAAAGACCGGAAGCAGCCCGTCGTGTTCTCCAGGGGCTATTCCGAACACGACGAGATCGGCATCGAGATCCCGGAAGGATACCAGGTGGAAAGCCTGCCGCAGACCGATATTTCGCTCAAGGCCGGATTCGGCGAATACCGCCTGACCATTGAACAAAAAGATAACAAATTGATCTGCGACCGCAAACTGATCATTTACCCCGCCCAGATCCCCGCAGATCAATACGGCGGGTATCGCGATTTTTTCAAATCGGTGGTCAAAGCCGATAGTATGAAAGCGGTTCTGGTAGAGAAAAAGACCTGATCGATGGATTTTCCCGTGATTTTCAGGCTGGGGCCGGTGGCGATCTCCGCTCACCTGTTGTTCGAGGTGCTGGCCTTTACCCTGGGATTTCGCTATTTCCTGTGGTTGCGCAAGCGCCGCGGCGACCAGCTGGAGCAGGGCAGCAGGGTGGTCGCCCTGGCCGGGGCAACCCTGGGCGCTCTTTTCGGCTCCCGTTTGCTCGGCATACTGGAAACGCCGGAACTCCTCTTTAACGGGCAAGGCAACTGGATGTATTTCACCCAGAGCAAAACGATTGTCGGCGGACTGCTGGGCGGCCTCATCGGCGTGGAACTGGCCAAGAAGATGGTCGGCGAAACCCGGTCTTCCGGCGACCTGTTCACCTTCCCCGTTATGCTCGGGATGATCATCGGCCGGATCGGATGTTTCCTGAGCGGGGTAGGGGAGCCCACCTACGGCTTGCCGTCCGGGTTGCCATGGGCCATGGACCTGGGCGACGGTATCCGGCGGCACCCTACCGCCCTGTACGAGATCCTCTTCCTGGCCTGTTGGTGGATGGTGCTCAGGTATTTGAAATCGCATTATGCGCTCAAGGATGGCGCTTTGTTCAAACTGTTCATGACCGGCTATCTCCTGTACCGCTTCCTGGTGGAATTCATCCGGCCGGGCGAACCGATCATTGCCGGGATCAACCCCATCCAGATCGCCTGCCTGTTGGGATTGGCCTATTATTGGCGGGTGTTCCTGCAGCCGGTTCGCCACCTCCGCGTTGCGTGAGAAGAATTCATCAGAAAAAGAAACTCTCACCCTCTCACCCTCTCTCACTCTCCCCCTCTCCCCTCTTGCAAAAATGTCCAGTATCATGGGCACGTGCTCAGTTTCTCCCGCCGTCCGCTCATCTGCGGTTGGATATTTTGGCAGAATCCCTTAATTTTCAGACTCAATCGCAATCGCTGAAAATTGACCTATGAGAAATCCGAAACACCTGTTTGTCGTATTCGTCCTGTTATTGCACTTGCCGGTTTACAGCTGCGGTCAGGAAAAGGCAGAACCGGTTGCGGGGCCCGCAAGCCTGTTTGAAACCCTCGTAGACCGGGATTCCGTCACTGTGACCATCGACACAGACTGGGGGCGTGTGATCCGCAAGAAGATGGAAGAGGAATACCAGCGCGCCCATGTGACCATCTGTGCGGGCGCCGACACCCTGGTTGATCTGGATGCGCAGGTGGCCTCCCGCGGGGTGATGCGCAAGCGGGTCTGTTTTAATCCGCCGCTCAAGCTCAAATTCGGCAAATCCGACTTGCGGAACCTGGGATTTGACGGCCATCACGTCCTCAAATTGGTCATGCAGTGCACGCTGGGCGGGGGAGGGGAGAGCCTGGCGGAAAAGGAAATGGCCGCTTACGGGTTGTATCGCATCCTTACGCCGCAGAGCTTCCGCATCCGCCCCATCCGGCTCATCATTCTGAACAACGGGAAAAACCGGGAAAACAACATTTTTGACGGCTTCATCATCGAACCTGAAAAAGAACTGGCCGACCGGATGCAGGGGCAGATCCCCAAGCGGGAGACCTGCAGCGTCCTCATGGTCGAACGCCCGCAATTTAACCGGATGGCAGTCTTTCAGTATATGATCGGCAATACCGATTGGGCTGTGGCCAACCTGCACAACCTGAAAGTGGTGAAAGTGCCTGAATACCCCAAACTGATCCCGGTGCCCTACGACTTTGATTACGCGGGCATGGTGGATGCGCACTACGCCGTGCCGACCGAATCCCTGAACATCAATAGCGTGCGGGAACGGCACTACCTGGGTTTTTCCTGTTCGGAAGAAGACGCCGACAAGCTGGCCGCCGAATTCCTGGCTAAAAAACAGGAGTTCCTCGCTTTTTGCAACGCTTTCCCCTGGGCGGAGGATCGCACCCGAAGATCGGTAGTGAAGTACCTGGATGATTTTTTCGAAGAACTGGAAAACCCCCGTCAATTCCGGTATGTTTTCGGCAACGGGATAAACCATAAGTAGAAAAGCCGTAACTTTCCCCAAACAATTGACCGATGCCCGTTTCGAAGTACGTGTACTACGATTTTACCCTGAGCCTTTGCCCCGATTGCCTGCGCCGCGTTGAAGCCAAGATCGTCTTTGAGGACGGCAAGGTCTTTATGTTGAAACGCTGCCCGGAACACGGCCGGCAGAAAGTCCTCATCGCTACGGATATCAATTATTACAAGAATATACGGAATTACAACAAAGCCTCGGAGTACCCGCTCCGGTTCAATACCAAAACGCATTACGGCTGCCCCTACGATTGCGGCCTTTGTACGGATCACGAACAGCACTCCTGCCTCACTATCCTGGAAGTGACGGACCGGTGCAACCTCACCTGCCCGACCTGTTATGCGGAGAGTTCGCCCACTTATGGGCGGCACCGCACCCTGGAAGAGATCGAGCGGATGCTGGACATCATTGTGGCCAACGAAGGCCATCCGGACGTGGTGCAGATCAGCGGCGGAGAGCCCACCGTGCACCCCCATTTCTGGGAGATCATGGATCTGGCCAAAACGCGGCCCATCCGCCACCTCATGCTCAATACCAACGGCATCCGGATCGCCAATGACCCCGGATTTGCGGAGCGATTGGCGGGCTATGTGCCCGATTTCGAGGTGTATCTCCAATTCGACTCCTTCAAACCGGAAGCCCTGATCAGCCTGCGCGGAAGGGACCTGACCGACGTCCGGATGCGGGCCCTGGAAAAGCTGAATCAACTGAACCTGTCCACCACCCTGGTCGTCACCCTGCAAAAAGGCCTCAATGATGACGAGATGGGCAAGATCATCGAATTTGCCCTGCAACAGCCCTGTGTGCGGGGCGTCACCTTCCAACCTACGCAGGCTGCCGGCCGCTTCGACAACTTCAACCCGGCTAAGGACCGGCTTACACCCACCGGGATCCGCCAGGGCATCCTGGACCAAAGCACCGTGTTCAATCCGCAGGATCTGATCCCGGTGCCCTGCAACCCGGACGCCCTCACAATGGCCTACGCCCTCAAGGTCGACGGCGAGATCCACCCGCTCACTCGCTACATCGACCCCTCGGAATTGCTCGACAACAGCCGCAACACCATCGTTTACGAACAGGATGAGGACCTGCACCAGCGCGTCCTCAAGATCTTCAGCACCGCCCACTCCGTCGACGCCCTGGATGACGATTTCAAATCCCTGCTTTGCTGCCTGCCCAACATCAAAGCCCCCGGCCTGTCCTACGACAACCTGTTCCGGATCATCATCATGAATTTCCTCGACGCCTACGACTTTGATGTGCGCTCCGTCAAGAAAAGCTGCGTCCACATCGTCCATCCCGACGGCCGCATCATCCCCTTCGAGACCATGAATCTTTTTTACCGCGACGCCGCCAAGGAAGCCCGCTGGCGCGAGCTGGCCAATACTGCGGAGATATGATAGAAATGAAAAAAAACTTAGTGCTATTAGTGCCCTGAGTGGTCCCCCCCCCCCACCTTATCAATCCCCCCACCCCCCCGGCCCCCCCCCCCTTAAAACTCCCCCCCCCCCTCGTCCC
>CALMYQ010000248.1 GCA_937873655.1 uncultured Lewinella sp.
TTCGATCGGGGCGGCGACCTGTTCTACGATCAGATTTCCGCCCTGCACAAAGCCGACCGGCAGCGGGCCGCTCGGGCCGCCGGTGTATCCGGTCTTCACAATGCCCGTATGCTGGAAGGTGCCGTCGCCGTTGCCCGGCCAGCAATAGGACACGTTGCTGGATTCCCATAGCCAGAGGATATCCGCAATGCCGTCGCCGGTAAAGTCGGCCATATGGGTGCTCTCAGCTCCTGTCTGTCCGCCCATGTAATGCGCAGGCGTACCGGTAAAGCTACCGATGTCTATCGTCGGGCTTGTTTGCCAGGTGCCGTCGCCGTTGCCCATCCAGACATAAATGCCGCCTGCATTGGCCCCTCCCTGGTCGTATACCCACGCGATATCCAGTATGCCGTCCGTATTGACGTCCACGAGGAAGGTGCTTTCATTGCCGGAAGACCCCGGAGTGATCCTGTTACCCGGGCCGCCTGTATACCCCGTGACGACCACGGCATCGTTCTGCCAGGTCCCGTCGCCGTTGCCGAACCAGACATATGATTTGTTGGTGGTTTCAAATAACCAGACCAGGTCTACGTTGCCGTCCCCGTTCACATCCGCCACATGGGTGCTTTCGGTAGAGGATAAGCCGCCCAGGCCGATACTGTTGGAACCGTTCGAGAATCCTTCCGCCGTCAGGCTGCCGATATAAGTGGTAGCCGAGGTTTCAAAGGTACCGTCGCCGTTGCCTTTCCAGAAATAGACGCCCGCATTGGCCGGCGCCACCATTCCGGCATCCCAAAGCCAGACCAGGTCAAGGTCGCCGTCATTGTCCACATCGGCCAGGTGGGAGGTTTCATTGGCGGATACGCCTGGCGTCATTTTATCGCCGGGGCCGCCCGTATAGCCGTTCTCAAAAAGGGCTTCCCTGTCCCAGTAATTGGGCGTACACCGGGTCGGCGGTGCGGCGGGTTGCACCGCTGTCAATCCGTCAAACTGGTCGTTGGAATTGGCGGAGAAGGGTTCTCCCACCATGCCGGCGAAGGTGAAATAGTCTCCGTCGGCAAAATCCAGGGTCGTCCAGCAATAAGTGCCGTCGCAGGTCATCGGGAATTGCGCATCTCCTGCGTCAAATGTGGCATCGGTACTGCGCACTAAAACCAGCGAGTTGATGTTGGAATAAGGGATCCTCACCTTCACCGTACCCACGGTTCCGGTTTCCCGGATCGTCCAGATCCGCCCCATCCGGTTGAGCATGGTCCCGGTAAGCGGCTCGGTAAACCCTTTTACGCCGTTGTTGTTGCCCCAGATCATGAAGCTTTTATCCGCGCCAAAATTTTGAGAATTGGCCATATTGGTGGCGTAAATATCTCCCAGGCCGATCGTTACATAGGCATCCGGATTCCCGGATTTGGATTGCTTCTGGGTGAGGGCCTGGCAATCGTCCCGTCCGATACCGGCGATATCATTGTGATAAGCCGCATTCGCCGTTGCATCCCATATCGTGGAACCGTCGCCGGCCAGGTAATCATGGGTCAGGCTGACCCCGTACTTGATCGCCAGGTAGGTATACACTTTTTTCATTTCCGTATCGGACAGCTGGCGTCCGTATACAATGGATTCAGGGATCAGGCCGGTGTAATCCGCATCATTGCTGGAGCCGATAAAGATCCCGTTCCCGATCTGAGCAGTTTGCGCCGCGTCGAGGGTGGTCGTCTCCTTGACCCCGTTCACATAACTGATGATATTGTTGCTGCCGCCGGGAGGGTTATTAGTCGTCAGCCCCATGATATTGGCAGCCGTATTGGCGGCGCCTTTTGCCAGTCCGTTCAGAACAGCCGAGCTTCCGCCCCACTCAAAAGGACTGCTGGCCCCCATGACCGGGTTCCAGCCGTTGGGGCTCACTCCGTCAGTCTGGAAATCCATGGCCGGGTGATTCCCGTCCGCTCCGGCCCCCATGATCCCGGCCACGGCTGCCCCGTTGGTCCGCCGGTCAGCGCTGACACTGATCAGGGAGAACTCAGAGGTATTGGCGTACAGGCGGCTGGTGTTGAAGAGGTCACCGGTTCCGTCGAATCCAAGCGCCGGATTAAAGTTGATCAGGTTGCCCGTTGAGGAAGAATAATAAAGCGGTTGCAGAGAAGCAGTAGTTTGCGATACGTAGTAATCCGGATTGACCAGGTTTTCCCAAATTTCAACCGGTTCGCCGTCCTCTACCCCAACATCCGAATCCGCTTTTGACCAGAGCAGCAATCCGTTGACCACACAACCCGGCGCCAGGGCATAGCCCGCGATGGTGAAATATTCGCCGTCCGCAAAATCATAGGCCGTTTCCCAGCCTTCTTCGCCCAGGTCGCTCATCGGCGTATACGTTACGCCGCTGGTAAAGGCAGCGTCGGAGGCCGTTACCAGGTACAGGTTGCTGAAGCCCGTAAACGCAAACCTTACGGTCACGCTTCCTACCGTCCCGCTCCCCTTTTCCTGTGCGAGCCACTTGCGTTCCAGCCAGTTGTTGACATTCGCCGGTGCGCCCGCGGGAAGCGAAGCCATGTCCGCATCCAGCCCTCCGTCGTTGTTGCCCCAAAGCAGGAAGCTCTGATCCGCCGTAAAACTATTCGGGTTGGAAGGGTTACCCGCCGCTATTGTACCCAGACCGACGGTCAGGATTTCACCTGCATTCGCCGACCGGGATTGTTTTTGCGCCAGACCGGATGCGTCATCCCGGCCGATACCCGCCACATCGTGGTGAAAGGCCTGGACATTCGCATTGCCCGTTCCCGCCCAAAGGACATTCCCGTCCGAATCGACGTAATCAAAATTCACCGTCGGGCTGGCCGGATTGTTATCCAGCGTGGTTCCCCACCGGAGAGAGAAATAGGAATTCACCTTCTGGCTTTCCGCAGGGGTAAGGTTCCGGCTGTATACGGCCACCTCACCGACCGGGCCGTCCCATGGTTCAACAGCCTCATAAGATCCGATCTGGAATTCCTTGGCCGACGGCGCTCCGTTGGCGAAGGAACTCTCCCGGATCTCCATAGTGGGCTCACTGTACACTTCCCCGTCAAAGATCACGTCGAGGCCGGTATTGCTCGAGGTGTTCGAAGGCTCATTGGCCATATCCCATTCCCAGCCCCAGATGTGGAATTGCCCCGGAACCGGTATGGTCGGATGGTCAGCCCGGATGGGGCTCGAACCGTTCATGTATCCAAGCGGCTTGCCCGTGGTCACGGCGGTTCCCAGGTGCGGGTTGTCTATGCCGAATACGACCAGGTTGTCGTACCCCGTTCCCGGTGAATTATTGGCCGCCGCGCCGAACACCGAACCTCCGGGCTCCGCGCCGGTCATAAATGGCGCGAGTTCCAACCCGTCATTCGAACCGTCAAAATTGACGATCGGGTTGAAGTTGGTGGTCGGTTTCGCCCCCCTGTAGAAGGGATTGCGGTTGGCTGCCGTTACCGCCATGGTGAGGGCATTGCTGCTGACATCTTTCCAGGTGCTGATCGCCGTACTGTCGCTGACCGAACTGGTCCCCACGTCAGCCTTGACCCAAAGCTCAAGGCTGGCCGCTACACCACCCGGGGCCGTTACCTTGCCGGCAATGGTGAAATACTGCCCGTCCGCGAAATCAAAATCCGTTTCCCAGCTGCTGCCCGCCTGGGTCATGGGGGTGTACGTGACGCCTGAAGTAAATCCGGCATCATTCGCAGTGACCAGATATACATTGGAGAACCTGTAAAAATCAAAGCGGACCCGAACGCTTCCCACCGTCCCTGTTTCCTTCACCAACCATTTCCGCTCCATCCAGTTGTTGACCCCCGATGGCGGCGCCCCAGGTAAAGCTGCGGCATCCACATCCAACGCGCCGTCGTTATTCCCCCAGATCATGAAGCTGGTCAGACCACCGAAGCTACTGGTATTCAACTTGTTGGTAGCTGCAATAGTACCCAGCCCCATGGTCACCAGGGCATCGTCGCCGACAGATTTGGATTGCTTTTGATTCAGCGCCTGGCAAGCTTCATAACCTATGCCGGCAATGTCATTGCTGTAAGTCGCATTTGCGGTCAGGTCCCAAATTTTGGTTGTACCGTCGCCGGCCAGATAGTCGTGTCCCAGGGTAATGCCGTACTTGAGGGCCAGATAACTTTCGATCCGCTCCCGTTCATTGGTACCCTGGTTGGTAGAATAACCTACAATTTCAGCAATATCCCCATGGAAATACCGCCCTCCGCTGACGTGCCCTATTGACCTGGCAACAGAAGAAACGGCATCCCGCTCTATGGTCAGGATATTGGGCTGGAATCCGTGTATGGAATTGCCGAGCGTCGTGCCTGAAGCGCCGTTCAGATAGAACGGATCGCCATCGCCGAAATCGTTGGCGTCGTCAAAATATCCGCCTACGCGCCAGGATTGTCTGCTGGCGCCGGCATGGATGATCACCCGGTGGTTATCCGCTCCGTAATTGGAGAACGGCCCCCGGTAATCGGCAGCTTCTTCGCTGACCTTTGAGACGATGATCAGGTTCTGAATGCTGTTTATCGTGTTTTGGCGCAGGAATTTGGCTGATCCGTCATAACGGAGTACCGGGTTGAAGTTCAACCCGTCATTTACCAGCTCCGGCCGGCGTGAGGCCACCGCCTCATCAGTGTACTTGATGCCGTTATCGCTCAGGTCTTCCCAAACCGTTGCACTGGCGCCGGATGCCGTAACCCCTGAGTTGGCCTTTAGCCACAAGGACAGGCCGGCAAGCACGCAACCCGGAGAGGATTTTACCCCCGCAATGGTGAAAAACTGACCGTCTGAAAAATCATAATCAGCCTCCCAGCTGTCGCCAGCAAGGGTCATGGCCGTATAGGTCACCCCCGTGGAAAAAGCGGCGTCGCTCGCGGTAACCAGGTATACAGTCGAAAAGTTGGTATAATCGACCCTGACCTTGACCGCACCTACCGAATTCTTTTCGGTCACCTTCCATTTGCGTTCCATCCAGGCATCCAACCCCTGAAGGAACGGCGTGGTCAGGGTCGGTACGGCGTTATCGGCCGGCAAGGCAGCCGCGTCAGCCGCCAGGTCGCCGTTGTTGTTGCCCCAGAGCAGGTAGCTCCGGTCGGTGCCAAACGTATTGGCATTGGCCGCGTTGTCGGCGGCAATGGCCCCAAGTCCCATGGTAATGATCGCATCGTCATTGACCGACCTGGACTGCTTCTGGTTCAGCGCCTGACAATCGTCGCGGCCGATGCCGGCGATGTCGTTGTCGTAGCCGGATCCAAGTCCGCGGATGACGGAGCCGTCGCCGGCCAGGTAATCCGATGCCAGCGTCACACCGTATTTGATGGCCAGGTAGGTCTCCACTTTCTGGCGGTCGGTCGGCGTCAGCGGGTCTTCATACAGGATGAATTCCGCGATGGGGCCTTTGTAATAGGAGTCCAAAGCCGTATTATTGGCCTCATGGACGCCCAATTGGAGCTCCGTACTGTTCAATGAAGGGGTGACGGTATTGGTGGAGGATGTCGCCAGATCCACACCGTTCTGGCGCAAAACAAATGCGCTGATGTTTGCCCCGTTATCGTTCCGCAGAGACATGATGCCCACATCATTGCCGCTGGCTTTGGTATAGTACCGGTTGGCTTCCGGGGAAACGTTGGTCCGGGTCCGGAACAAAGTTGAATTATAGTTCCAGAACTGCAGGCTTCGCTGCCCGGGATGGTTGCCGTAGTTCCAGATGGTCCGGCTGCCGCTGTTGGTCAGCCCGGCGGTTACTACGATAATTTCCCGGGAATTGGTGCCGGTGGTGCTTCCCCCGTCAATAGCCGCATTGCGGAGTATATCGTTGGAGCCGTCGAACTGAGGCGCGGGGTTAAAGTTGATCGCATTGCTGTTGTAGGCCGGCTGCCGGCTGGCGGTGGCCTGTATGACGTCGTTGGCCGAACCGCTTTGATCGGCCCAGACGGAAACGCCCGTAGCCTGGGTGATCCCTGCGTTGCCTTTGAGCCAGACCTTCAGGCCGCCGCCCACGCAACCCGGCGCGATCTGGAACCACCCGAAGGTGAATACATTGTTCTGATTCAGATCAACCCCGTTGAACGTAGCAACCCCGTCGGTAAAATCCGAAGCTGCCACAACCGTCGGAGCCCCCGTTGTGAAGTCGCCGTCCCCATCCGTATCGATGTACAGTTCGACGTTCGATGCGCCGGTTGGAATGCTGAAGCCGGAAGTGCCTGCGCGGACCACGAGGTTGGCAACACTTCCGGTTTCCTTCACTTTCCATTCCCGCATCAGCCGCTGGTTGCCCGGATTGGCTGCGGCGGGCAGTTCCTCAAATTGCAGCGTCAGCGGAGCATCGTTGTTGCCCCACATCAGAAAATGCTTGTCGGCAGAAAAACTGTTTGGGTTAGCGGCGTTGTTCGCTGCGATTGCACCGAGCCCCATGGCGACAAAAGCATCGGAGCTGATCGATGCGGATTGTTTCTGATTCAAAGCCTGACAATCGTCGCGGCCGATGCCGGCGATATCGTTGTCGTAGCCGCCGCCGGCCGGCCAGATGACCGTACCGTCGCCGGCCAGGTAATTGGTCGGGTTGGTCTGATCCAGGGTAAGGCCGTATTTAAGGGCCATATAGCTGTTTACCCGTTGGCGTTCGACGGCCGTCAGCGCCCGGTCGTACAGCACGATCTCGGAGGTATTGCCGTCGAAGTAGCTGGCATCCCCGTGACCGATGCGGTTGTAGGTGTCGCTGAAGTCCACCACATTGGAGGCGTCATTTACTTTTTTGAACCCATTGAAAAAAGCGGCCCAGGTATTGGCCACACCGTCGGCGGATACGTTGTAGAGGTTCCATTTTGTAGGATCGAACAGAGGCGAGGGTGTTACAACCACCCCCGACCCGTCCAGCACGGTATTATTGGAATTGCGCCAACCCTTTCGGTCGTTGGTGCCAAAGGATTCGTAGGTATCTACCGAACGATAGTGATTATTGGATTGCCCGCCGAAATTGTAGGCGTGCCCGCCGGTAGCAGACCTGGCCTGCAAAACGGAAAAAACCTCCCCGGAGGTAAAGAGATTGGTAAAAGTAGGCGCGTACAGGTGGTCGTTCGCGTCAAAGTTGACATAGTTGTTGAAGTTCAGCCCTCCGTCGATCCGGTTGGGGTCGCTGCCGCCCAGGGTAAAATGATTGGCGTTGCCGGAAAAATCACTCCAGCCGCCGCCGGTCAGGATATTGCCCGGCGAAACATCGTCAGCGCGCAACCACAAGCGGATGCCCGCCGTTACGCACCCCGGCCCAACCGGGTTGATGGCGGCCTGGAAACTGAATTCGGAAACCGATCCGCCATGGGTATTGCTTTTCAGCGTAGCCGTCCAGAAGCCCGTATTGTTGCCGCCGCTGTTGACCGTCGCGCTATGGCTTCCGGCGCCCAGGCCGGTTTCCGTATGCACATAATTGCGGCCGTTGAACAGTTTGTCTCCGGGGTCGTTGGTAAAGAACTCAACGTCGCAATTGGTGCAGAAGGACGGCAGGGTGAAGGTCACGGTGTAATCATCACCGCCCAGCGGGACGGACGACAGGATAAACGGCGCATCCCCCTCATTGTATTCGAAGTCGTTGTTGCCGCTGTTGCCGTCGTTGTTGATCCCCAGACTGCCGTTGTTGTAGATGCTGTTCCGGGTGATGTTGATGGCGTCCGGCCCGACATTCCGGATCCCTTCCGCCAGGTTATTGGCAATGGTATTGCCCGATATCGTAACGGCCTTGTTGCCGTTGCCGGTCCAGAGCCAGATGCCGTATCCGTTGCCAGACCTGGAGTTGTTGGTGATCGTATTATTGGTAATGGAAAAATTTGAAGTGCCGTTTGCAGCATTGATGATGATGCCTGCCCGGCCGTTGTGATCGAAGGTGGAATTGGTGATCACCACATTGTTGCGCACGACATTGTTGTAAAATTCGATCCCGTCCTCATAACCCGCGCCTTCATTCTTGCCCGTAATGCTGCAATCGTTCAGGGTAAGGTTATTGGTCGTGGTATTGACGTAGATGCCGTCATCATCCGCGGCATGAACGGAGACCCGGGTCAGGATCGCCGACTTGGATACATCGGCGTTGATCGCCCCGATGAACACAATGCCGATATTACCGTCATCCTTGCTCGAACCGTTGTCGGTCTCGTCCTCGTTGATCGAAACGTCCGTCATGACCAACCCGTTGACCGTGGATTCAAACCGGATCATCTGGTTGCCCGTATAGCCGTCAAAATTGTCAAAAGTTGAATTGGTTATGGTGATATTGGTGGCCACCCCGTAAAAACGGATCCCGTACACCTCCGCATCGTGCATGGTGAGGCTGTCGATGAGAATGTTGGTGGCTGTACTTTGGAACAATATGCCGTAGTTGCCGTCATCACCGCTGCCGGCCAGGTCGAGATCCAGGTCGCAGTTCCGGATGGTCACATTATTAGCGGCCCCGTCGATCTGGATGCCCCTCAGGTCGCCGCCGCCGCTGTTGCTGAGGTCAAAATTATCGATCAGTACATTCGTAGCGGTGCCGGTTATATAAATAGCGCCGCCGCCGATGTTTTGCTTCTGGGTCATGACCACATTGCGGATGGTCAGGTCTACGGCGTTACCGACAAAATAAATGCCGTAGTTCTGCCAGTTGTTCTGGGTATGGCGCCAGACCATGTTCTCGATCGTAACCCCGGTCGGGCTGCCGTCAAAGCGGAAAGGCTCATACCCTGTATCCTGGAGCGTGAACCCGATGAAGTGCGCATTGTCCGCGTTGGCGTTCCCCCTGAAGATCCAGCGGGTGATATCGCCTCCGTTGGCATCGATGGTGATGTCGCCGATACCGTCGTCGTCGATATCGCCGTCAATGGTCACATCCGGAACAGACAGGACCGGCAGGTCGCTGGCCAGGGTGATGGTCGTCCCGCTCAGCGCAGGCGCAAAAGTGATGGTATGCGGCCCGGCGCCCAGCGCGTTCACGTCCAGGATGGCCTGGCGGAGTGAACCCGCGCCGGCATTGGCATTGGTAGTGACCACAAATCCGGCAGTCACCGGGGTTAGAACAGTCTCTTCCAGCTGTCCGGATTCCGCTGCCGTCCACAACGAAAAATGCCCGATGCCGCCTAAGCGGATCGAGTTCGATGCGGGGTCTGCCACGCTGTTGGGGTGCGGGGTCCAGGTCCGGCCGTCATCCGCGGAAGAGTAAAGGACCAATGCCTCCTCCGCAAGGCCGTTCAGGTCGTCATCGTTGTAGGTGAAGACCATTTCAGCGTCCAGGTCCTCATCAAATTCCGGGTGGATGCCGACGACCTTCCGGATCGAAGGCCGGCGGTCGATTTCCACCGCTTTTTGTTCGACCGTAATCCGGGTGCGGCCCAGCTGTTCGCGGGATGAAATGGCGATCCCCGCCTCCGCTACCCAGTTATTGCCGGGCGCATCCAGTACCTTTTCCACCTGAATCCGGGCCTCCCGGGTGGTGAATGATGCCCGGAACATCGCAACCACGGCCAGGCAAACCATGGCGGCCAGCAATATTTTTCCGGCTTTTTTTCCGGCAATTAATTTTTTCCCTTTTAATTGGAAGGAAATTACCGAATCAGGATTTCCGGCAGTCTTATTTTCTTTTTCGTGGTCGCGTAAATTTGCTTGCATGAGACTATTTTTTTCAAAACCTTTAAGTAGGCACAATACAGGCCCCGGACCGGAGCGTTGCGCTTCGCGTCAGCGTGAGAACCTGGAAAATGCCTGATGATCAGGTGGAAATTGTCTTTCCCTTTATAAGGGCAAAAGAAGATCTATTTTGAGTGACCTCATTTGACAATCCCGTGCGTTCCGTACCCCCAAGATTTCAGCAAAAGTCAGCTTATTAATATATTAAAAACTAATTATCAATTACTTATAAATTGCCAAACATTCCAGCGGAGTCCAAAACAAGTGAAGATTCGATGAAATATTAAAACCTGTCCGCATGATTTGCTCAACCGCAGCGATTAAACAACCGGACAGGTTTTGTGATTGATAATATGATTGATTGCAGACTAAATCGGATGGTGGGCGTCATCAGGCGTCATGCCTGGAAAAAGGAGCGTTTTTTAGGGCTCGCCGTTTCAACAACGATGATCCCTCTGGCTTGCAATGTGTTCTCCGGAATTCGAGTGTTGTTTGGGTTTTTCATGACTGATCGTTTTAAGAGAATTATGAATTATGATTTGTGCATTAGCTGTAACAAAGGTAGGCGGAACGCCTGCGGGGTTCCATGACAAAAACCCGCCCGGCGTTCCCTGAAGAAATAAAGAAATCATGCACAATTTCATTTTAAATAATTGATTATCAGTAAATTAAAATATTTTTTATTTTCAATTTATTGAAAATTCCGGTAAAATAGCGCCTGAATTATCCAATAAAATGCCGCGATTAAGCCGGTATTTCAGCATTATTCTCACCCCTCCTGAAAAACCCGCCGCCGGGTGCAATCCCCGCAAAATGGTAACCGGCCCCGTCTCCCAGCATTGCGTGATGAATTGCGGCAATAAATATTCTTCCTCCATGTAGAAGCATTTTTCAGATTGCCAGAGGTCGACCAGCTTGCCGCACCTTCCCGAAGAAAATATCTCCATGCCGACTGCGCCCGCTTCAGGCGCTTGGATCACGGCGTGAAAAGCCATACAGGAACGGATATCCGTCAGGTTTCCTTTCCATGGCAATACCCGGCAGATCCCGCTGCCCTGGCAATTCCGGCCGCTAACGCCGAATACCACTTCGGCATCGGTTTTTCGCTCTTGCAGACTGCTGGTAAAAATGGTTGACGCTGTAATTTTTGTTGTTCCTTTTGAAGTCCGGATTTTTGTGCTTTTCATATCCAGGTTTTAAAAAAAAATGAAAAAAAATCCCCGGCCACCCTTCCGGGCAGCAGAATAAATTAAAAAATCGGATCATGCAAAATTACGGGCGACCGGTCAGGAAGCGGGGACAATATGCCCTTGAAAGTTACCCGAACCTGAATACAGGAACTTCAGAGGAATTTACATAAAATTAACATTTTCAATAATTTACATAGAAAATAAAATCATTGAAAATTATAGTGAAATTGAATTGAATCAATAAAAAACCCGGCCTGGGAAATTCATCACCCCCTCAATGCCTGGTTTTTATCCGATAAGCCTGACTGATTTTTTTTAGCCTGATGAAATGAATTATCGAGGGTTTCAAGCACCAGATCCCACAATTCCTCGTAGGGTATGATTTCGATTTTATAAGCCTGGTTAGCCTCTTCCAAAGGGGATGCCTTCAGCTGGTCCAGGTATTTCTGCGATAAACGGCTGACACCCGCCAGGTGAAAACTCGCGGCCGGTATCGTCAGCAGCATTTTAATGAAATAATAGGACCGTATGGTCTCCGGCGTTTGCAGATACCTCGAACAATATTTTTCAATCGCCTCCATCCGGTCGATGGCTGCGGAATATTTTTTCTGGAAAATCAGGAAAATGATCTGAATGGAGAGAATCGCGATATTCATCCCCCTTTTATCCTTCGAATAAATCGGAATGTTATTCAAGAAACGGCCGAGGCGGAATTTCGAGAACTGACCATCTTCGCTATCGATCGTTATATGCCCGGAATTGATCAGGAAGTGCAGATAGGCTTTGTAGATCTTCCAGGTTTCGATGACATTTTCGGGCAGGAACCTGAACCGGCTATGCTCGGTCACCAGCACAAAGATCTCAAAAGCCTCCCGGTACTTGCCCGAGTGCATGGCCAGCATGAAGTACAGTTCGTAGTACTTGAACCAGTTGTAGCTCCCCTCATCCAGCATCGTCAGGCATTTTTCGGCGGTCGACTTGCCTTCGTCGTATTGCCGGAGCTGGGTATAACAGGCCATTTTCTGGTAATACGCGATCTTGAGCGGCGTAAAGGAATCGTAAGGCTTGGCTTCAAAGAACCGGATCATCTGGTCGCAAACCGCCAAAGCCCCGGCGTAATCGTTTACCGTGGTGTATACCATCAGGTGGATCAGGGAAGCGTACAGGTGCAGCCGGTAAGCGTCGCACGACGCCAGCCACGGTTCCAGCCGTTGGTAAAACCGCAGGGCAACTTCCCGCAGCTCGGTCTTGCTGGAGCTGTTGTTGACGTACTGCACGATCAGATCGTTGTACAGGAACTCCGCTTCGTTCTCCATGGCCACCACCTGATCGTAATACTGGAACTTCTCCTTGTACTTCTCGTATTGCGGCACATCCCCCATCAGCGAACCGTAAAACAGGCAGAGCATCTTGGATACGTCCCGGTTCAGGTCGTTGAATTCGTATTTCTCGGAATGCCGGAGTATCTTGTGGCACATGTTCATGCAGGCTACGCGGGCGTTTTTCCCCTGCAGGATATAGGCGGCCGCATAATCCCGGTAGCAGGTATAATACGCCGACTGCCGGTCGCTGTATGAGGCCTTTTTGACATCGATGAAGAAAAGGGTATTGGTGAGCCGGCGCAACAGGTCGGATTTGAGCTTGCGATAGGATATGCCGTTGCAATCTTCGGGAAAGAGCATGGATGCAGCATCCTCATCGGATTCCACCTGGCCGCCTTTGACCAGCTCGTACAACTCATGAATCCGGGTTTGCGTTTCGTCCTGTTCGCCGATGATATCGATCTTCTTGATCTTGTTGCGCGTAACGATCATGGTTAATTCCTTCAGGGCTTCCATTGGTATTTTTTTGCCGTTTTCCAAATACTGCTGCGAACTGAATAGCGGTTGCCGCCGTTCAGTCCGGAAAATGAATCAAATAAAATGACGGAATAAAGCGCAGTGAGCGCATAAAAGGATGAGGCAAAAAATAATTCCCGGAAAAACGAAAAAAAGGAATCACCCGATAACCAATGTGTGTTTTGATTGTCATCACGGTATTAATAATTGTTTTCATGAAATTGACTTTA
Source organism: uncultured Lewinella sp. (assembly GCA_937873655.1). Classification (GTDB taxonomy): domain Bacteria; phylum Bacteroidota; class Bacteroidia; order Chitinophagales; family Saprospiraceae; genus JACJYC01. The sequence continues at coordinate 12,892 of CALMYQ010000248.1, forward strand.
TACCGGTTTCTGTCCGGACGAGCCCGAAAGGATCCGGTCAATTTCCAAATAAGCAAAATCTTCAGATCACAAGGATGTCAACTAAAATCGATCAAAAAGGGAAAACACGGAGAGCGGCTGGCGCCACCGGATAAATTGTTGTTTAGTAAGGCTGAACCTGACGCCTTAACAGGTAATAAGGCACATCAAGTCCTCTGTGTAATGAAAGTGTTTTGTAACGTATAAGTGATTTTATCAATCCGAATCGGATTTTCAAAAGATGGGAAGTACCGGAAAGGAATTAAAATACTTAATCATGACAAAGATAGATGAAATTTCACATTAAACAATAGAAAAATATTTTTTTTTGATAAAACAGGCAGGGCGGCCTCCGATCGCCGGAAACCGCCCTGTTTTGGAACTAACACAGAATGATCATTTTGTTGGGCTTCTATGCCCGTGCGTATTTGTTTAAGTGAAAGAGGATTCAAAAAAAGGCCGGGATCAATCTCCCAGCCGGCGTATATTAGGTACAACCATCTTTTCCAATCATGCCAACCGGAGCATTTTTATCATTACAATCTATCTCCCATTGGATAATGCAAATATAAGGGCAAATACCGTGCAAAAAGTGGACAGGGACAAGATATCAGCCCCTATCATTTTCAAAGTAAAAATGGAGGTAAAATATTATAAATATTTGATTATCAAAAAATTAAATTATTATAATTTTAATCGGCTCTTATAGCAACAACCCTTATTATTGCCAAAAATCAGCCGGACCATAGCTTGCTGCAAGGTTAAAATTCCCGTCAGATGCAAAATCGCAGTAAGAAAATGTAGGGTTTGCTCAGGCATGCAGGCGGATGCATGGAACGTCTGCAAAGGTGGGATGGGGCGACCGCAAGGGTCGCCCTTGCACGTTATTGGTTATTGAACACAACCTGGAGGTTGACATTCTTGTACGTCGTGGAAGCGCCGTTGATGGTTTCGGTGACTTCCGGGAAAATAATGTTTGCCTTGCCCCGGACCGAGTTCGATTCCGGCTGGAAAAAATCCAGGATGATGTTCCCTTTGCCGTTTGACGCCTTAACAGCCACTTCCCGCCCGCCTTCAGCAGCCTGCGTGAATTCCAGCACCGGCGTCATCACGAGCGTATCCCTGGAAAAGCCGAGGGCATAAGTGCCGGGCTTCGGCTCGTCCACCATAAAAGGCATGGCGATGCTTACCTTTTTGCCCTGCCGCTTGAAGGACAGGTTGAGCTGATAGGCGTTGGGAATGTCCCGGTTCACTCCCATATTGAAGGCAGCTTCCTCCTTCGAATTGCTCCGGAGCGCCTGGCCGGCAAAAGAACCCTGGCTGAGCGCAACAGCGATCTTCATCGGCATGGCCTGCTCTTCGGGCGTACCGCCCATCGGTTCCAGCGTCATCGTCGATTCGACAACCTGATCCTGCGCCGCTTCACCCGCTTCTGCCGCCGGTGCATTCTTGCAAGCCGAAACAGCCGCAAACAACAGGATCGCCCAACTGAATTTCCACATCTTGTTCATGGTCATGTTGATCTTGTATTTAAAATTTAATGTCTTTCTCTCTCATCCGCCGTAGCCTCCGGACGACTAAGTCGCCTATGGCAGACGGAGCTGGCGAAGGCGCGCTCCCTGTGCTGAGCGAAGCCGAAGCATCACCCCCTCACCCTCTAACCAACAACTCCCGCCGCTCCGGCCCCGTGGACACCATCGTGACCGGAACCCCCAACTCTTTTTCAAGGTTTTGAAGGTACACCCTGGCCAGCTCCGGCAGGTCTTCAAAACGCTCGATCCCGTCAAGAGATTGCTGCCACCCGGGGTGCGATTTCAGGACAGGTTCGATTTCATCGTCGCAGAGGTCAAACGGCAGCTGACCGGTAACTTCGCCGTTCAGCCGGTAATGCGTTGCCGTCTGTATGGTTTCGAGTTTGTTGAGCACGTCGATCTTGGTGATGGCCAGCTGGGTCACGCCGTTCAGCATGATGGAATATCGCAGTTGCGGCAGGTCGATCCAGCCGCATCGCCTGGGCCTTCCGGTAGTGGCGCCGAACTCGGCGCCCTCCCGGCGCAGGAACTCTCCGTCCTCCCCCGTCAACTCAGTCGGGAAGGGGCCGCTGCCTACCCGCGTACAATAGGCTTTGGCGATGCCGATCACCTCTCTGATGGCCGAGGGCGCTACCCCGAGCCCGATACATACCCCGGCGGTGATGGTATTGGAGGAGGTCACAAAGGGATAAGTGCCGAAGTCGATGTCCAGCATCGAACCCTGTGCGCCTTCGGCCAGCACCCTCTTTCCCTGCCCCAGCAGGTCATTGATGAAATACTCGCCGTCCACCCGCGGCAGTTTGCGGATCTCCTCCAGGCTTTCAAACCATTTCTCTTCCTCAGCTTTGAGGTCAAAGTCGATTTCAGGGTAAAGCCTGATCAGCACCATGTGCTTGGCTTTCAGCGCCTCGTATTTTTTTTGGAAATTAACCTCCAGGTCGCCTACCCGCAAGCCGTTCCGCCCGGTTTTGTCCATATAGGTCGGGCCGATACCGCGCAGCGTGGAGCCGATTTTCTCCTTGCCCTTGGCATTTTCTGACGCGGCATCCAGCAGGCGGTGCGTCGGCAGGATGAGGTGGGCTTTCCGGGCCATGAAAAGGCGGCCCTCATAATCCACATTCACCTCCCTGAGCTTGGCCAGTTCCTTTGCCAGCGTTATCGGATCAACCACAACCCCGTTACCGATCAGGTTGAGCTGCTCCCGGCGGAATATGCCCGAAGGAACCGTATGCAAGACGAACTTTTGCCCGTCGAACTTGAGGGTGTGCCCGGCATTCGGGCCGCCCTGGAACCGGGCGATCAGGTGATAATCCGGCGCCAGATAATCAACGATTTTCCCTTTGCCCTCATCGCCCCATTGCAGGCCGAGTAATACGTCAATTGCCATAATTTGAATTGGTTTTCAAAAACCGAGGACAAAAGTAGGAAAAATTAAATTAGTTGTCAGCGATGTGGAATATCACAAAGTCGTACCAGGTGTGCGTATCATAAAATCGTACCAACCGGATATGCGATGACCACTGCACAGAGATCTTCCAACATTGGTCTTTATGGGGCAATCAGCAACCAAGTTGACCTCAACATTTTTTTTACCACATCAGTCATATGTGTCCTGATGATTCTTATAGCCTGCCAGGCGGTACGCATGGTGGTTAATATAAAAGCCGGAACCTTCGGCTCTGGCAATTGAGAGACCGTTCAAAAACAGTGTTTTCACGCAAAGAAGCCCGATATTCGCAATCAGTCAATTTTTCGCGACCTTTTCGGGGAAGCACAGGGGAATCGTTTCTTTGTACGCGCGTATAAGAACATCCCAGCCCTTTTGAACAACAAGGTCGTTATAAGACGCAAAGTGGATAATTTTCCGTCCGGTAACCCACAAACCCCGCGGCGCCCCCCAAATGACAATGGGCAGCTCCCCCTAAGGGAAACTGCCCACTGACACCCGTCAACTGTCAACTGACAACTGTCAACTGACAACTGTCAACTATCTCATCTGTTCACCACAAAACGCGAGGTCGCCAGCGTCAGGCCGCCTTCATCCGTCAGGCGGAGGAAATACAAACCGTTGGCCATGTGCCCGACATTCAGTTCGGCGGTATCCTGGTCTTCCGCGATCCGGGTCCTGGACACCGTCCGGCCGCTGACATCCGTAACCACCAGCCATTGTACGGCCGGCGCACCTAATTCCTGGCCTTCTTCCAGTGCAGGGGCCAGGTTGATGGTCACCTGCAGGAGGCTGGTCGCCGGGTTGGGAGCAAGGGTCATCGCCTCGAACTCGCCGGTATTCCTGCCCGACTGGCCGGCCACGAAGGTCGCGGTGGTGAAGGCGCTTGAATTGCCGGGGCCGCAGTTGGACTGTACATGCCACTCATAGGTGAAGCCCGGCGTCAGGCCGCTGTAGTTCCAGAAAGTATTCGCTGTCGTCGTGGAGAACCACGGGCCCGCAGAAGGCAGAATTCTGCGGATCTCAGCCGTATAGTTATTGGCATCCGGTACCGCGTTCCATTCCAGTTTGGCGCCCCTGTTCCGGAAGGCCGGGGTGCTCGTCAGGCCGGTCGGCGCATCGCATTCAAGCACTACGCAGGGCACGCAATCCGGGCCGCCGCAGTCAACGCCGGTTTCCAGACCGTTCTGAATGCCGTCGTTGCAGGTCGGTTCGGGATCGCCGCCGCCGCCGCCGCCGCCGCCGTCACCGCCGCAGCCGCCCGAAGCGAGGATGCTGTTGCGGAAGCCGCCCGGTGCAAATACAGCCTGCATCCGGTCTTTCTGACCAAGCGTGAACAGGTTCATGCAAGCGTCATCCGAATAATCCATATAATTCTGGACCATATCGACCGTACCGCAGGACACATGGCCGACAGCGCACCCGAAATTGGCGGCATCCGAAAGCGGGGTATCCGCCACAAAATCGTCAACGCCGCAACCGCCGTCGCCCCAGATATGGCGCAAATTCAGCCAGTGGCCGACTTCGTGCGTAGCCGTACGCCCCAGGTGGAAGGGCTGGGATGCCGTACCGATGGTGCCGAAAGCGGCGTAATCGCAGACCACGCCGTCCGTAGCGGCGTTACCGCCCGGAAACTGTGCATATCCCAACAGGCCGCCGCTCAGGTCGCATACCCAGATGTTCAGGTATTGGCCCGCCGGCCAGGCATCAATCCCGCCCTGGGCATTGAATTTAACCGCGTTGTTGGAAGAAAAGGAACCGACCGTGGTCGACCGCCGGCGAATACCCGTGGTCGGGTTGCCGTCGGGGTCGAAAGTCGCCAGGCAAAATTCGATCTCCGAATCGGCTGCCTGCGCCCAGGTGCCGTCCGCATCCGCGTTCAGCCGCCTGAAATCCTCATTCAGTACCTCGATCTGGGTCAGGATCTGCGCATCGCTGATGTTCTGCAATGAACTGCGGTATACCACATTCACCACAACCGGAATCGTTACCACCGTCCGCTGGTGACCGCCGTCCTGAATATACCGCTGTGTCTGGGATTCTATCCGCGCCATATTCTCCAAAAGCGAGGGATTTTCCAGAATCTGTTGTTGGAGGTATTCCATCGAGCCGCAATTCCGCTGGCCGTAGACTTGTGTGATCAGTACACTGAGCAAGAGCGTCAAATAGTAGGAAAATTTCTTCATACCGTGCTTGGTTTTGTATTGTTTGGAATTCATAATCGCCGCGAATTTAGACGAACTTCAATTTTTACAAGGGCAAATTCCCGACATTCTTGTATTTTTGCTGCCCTTGCCTGCCCGCCTTAACGGTTAAAACCAAATTTTGTATATTAACGCACCCTTGCCCGAAAAGACACACTTTTCCGGTTAAGGAATTGATTGATCGTTTAAGGCGACGGAAAATCTTCCGGGAAATGCGACGGAAAATCTTCCGGAAAATGCGACGGAAAATCTTCCGGGAAATGCGACGGAAAATCTTCCGGAAAATGCGACGG
>CALMYQ010000249.1 GCA_937873655.1 uncultured Lewinella sp.
ATCAGTCCGCACATTGGCCCTAACCCGCGCCCTGGCCCTAAAGGGAATCAGCCCGCGGGTATGGGCAGTACCGGGCGAAAACAAACATATATGAATGACCAAGAATATTCAGGAATGCATGCCGGAGCGAAGCCAGAATTATTCCGGTTCGCAGAAAAGCTTCGGGCTAATATGACAGAAGCAGAAATGAAGCTTTGGGAGTTTTTGAGATTGAAACCCAAAGGCTTTAAATTTCGACGTCAACATCCTTTTAGTCAATTTATTTTGGATTTCTATTGTCATAAAGCCAGATTGGCCATTGAGGTTGACGGAAAATACCATGAATTGCCAGAACAAAAGAAATTGGATGAAACCAGGACGAATCAAATAGAAAGCAGCGGTATTAAAGAACTCAGGTTCAAGAATGAGGAAGTAATGAACCAATTTGAAAGTGTAAAGAACAGTATTCTCAGCCATTTGAAACCATAAGCCCAGCGGGTAAGGCTCCCTTCAGGGCCAAGGGCGGGATGGCAATTGAGAAATAAAGTATAAAGAACAGTATTCTCAGCCATTTGAAACCGTAAGTCCAGCGGGTAAGGCTCCCTTCAGGGCTGGGGCGCGGGAGGGTAATTGAGAAATCATCACTAAAACAAGAATTTTCAGAAAAGCGGCTTCGTCGCCAAGACGCAAATCTTTGATCATCATCACGCTGCGCGCACTAAAAGTCGGGTTGACACAAAATACTGAACGGTCTCAATCAAGACAGGATATTGGTCATTTTTTCGATTTCGCGGGCATATTGGGCCAGTAATTTTTTTCTGATCTTTTTGTGGGAAACCGTATACGATCCGTTTTCCTGGGTCCATTCATCGGCGGTGAGGTGGAATTTGCGGATCCGCTTGTAGTTGGGCAGGTCGGCATTGATGCGGTCAATTTCCTCGCCGATCCTTTCGATTACCTTGATGTTGTGCACCATGTATTCCGGAGCTGTATAATGGATATTATTTGCCTTGCACCATCTTTCCAATTCCAGGAAATCGGGTGCAATGACGGCAACGAGGTAGGGGCGCTGGAATCCCTCCACCAGGGCATCCGCAATGAACGGGGAATGCAGCAACCAGGCCTCCTCTTCTTCGGGTGAGACGAATTTTCCGGAGGAGGTTTTGAACACGTCGGTCAGCCGTCCTTTGACCTTGAGGAACCGCTTGCTGACCAGCATGCCCGTATCGCCGGTTTTGAACCAGCCGTCGGGGGTAAAGGCGGCTTCCGTAGCTTCCGGCTGTTTGAAGTAACCTTTCATCACATTCGGTCCGGTCACCTGGATTTCACCGATCCCTTCATCATCGGGTTGAAAAATGCGGATGCGCACCCCGGGGGCCGGTAATCCGACCGTCCCGAACATATTCATTCCGGGTTCGAACCGGTTGACGGAAATGACGGGTGAGGTTTCGGTCAGGCCGTACCCTTCGCGCACCCGGATACCTGCTGCGCCGAACATTTTGGCGATCTCGGGTTTGAGGGCCGAAGCGCCGACCAGGATACCCTTCAAATGGCCGCCGAGCCGCTTTTTGAGTCTGGAAAACACCAAGAGCCTGGCGACATAGACCAGGACGGTGTACCGCAGATCCAGCCTGGGCCGATCGCCGTAGTTTTTCCCCAAATCAAGGGCCCAACTGATCAGGCTTTTGCGCAGCCACCGGCTTTTTTTCAATTCGCCCCGGAGCCCTTCGTAGAATTTTTCCAGTATTCTCGGGACGGCGGTCATAAAATGCGGCCGAACGACCCGGAATTCCTCGAACAGGCTGTCGCGGTCGCGGCTGAAATACAGCGCAACCCCGGCCGCCAGATAGGTATACACCGCCATGCGCTCGAAGATATGGCTCAAGGGCAGGAAACTCAGCGCCCGGTGCTGGTAATTGATGGGCAGGAGGGCGAGCACCGCCTTGATGTTGGACACCATATTGTTGTGGGTCAGCATCACGCCTTTGGGCGGGCCGGTGGTGCCCGAGGTGTACATGATGCAGAATACATCGTCCGGTGTGACGGTCGGGAAATCCGGTTTGGAATCTGTGTTCATCACCGGATCCCAATACCCCGGCGCTCCGGGTTGCAGGTGCGCAAGCGTTCTCAGGCTCGGCAGGTCCAGATCGCGGAGTTTTTCACAGAGGTCGGCCGTTTGGACGATACAGATCGGAGCTTCTGTTTCCCGCAGGATATAGCCGATATTGTCCATGGAAGCCGTAGCGTGGACCGGAACCAGGACGCCGCCCAGCATCTGGCAGGCAAAATCGAGCACCACCCATTCGATATGGCCCGTTTTCGGAATAATGACCAGATTCCCCCCTTTGGACAAGCCCAAACCGGCCAGTACGGCAGCCGTATCCCCTACCCTTTCGCGCAAGGATCCGATGGACCAGCTTTCCCAATCAGCGCCTGTATGGACGTTGACCGCCCTGGCCTCCGGGTACCGGGTCGCCTGATAGGCCAGCAGGTCGAAAACGCGGGTAAAATCCGTGCTCATAGTTCCATGGCTTGTTTTTCCATTACCCGGTTATCCAGCAGGTCGTAGATGATCTCGTAGAATTCCGGGAAATTGGGCAGGCTGTTGTGTCCGCCGCCTTCGATCCGGTGCAGGTGGATATTCTCCGGGTTAATGGCCTGTAATTTTTCACTGTGGCTGATGGGAAAGATCCGGTCGCGGGTACCGTGGATCAGGTGAACCGGGCAATTGACCACTTTCAGGAACTGGTCGGTGCGGATTTTATACCGCAGTATCCATTGCACTGGAAACAGGAACAAGTAGCGCCGGATATTGTGGTAAAAGCTGTAATACGGGCTGTCGAGGATCAGCAGGCGGGGCCGGTTCCAGGAAGCGATGCGCGCCGCGATCCCGCTGCCCAGCGAACGGCCGAACACCACGATCCGGTCTTCGGCATAGCGTTCGGCAATCCAGTTGTAAACAAACTGCGCGTCGTTGAACAGGGTTTGCTCGGTCCGGTGTCCGCGGCTTTTGCCGAACCCCCTATAATCCATCATAAAAAAATCGTAGCCGTTGCTGACGAAGTCCTTGGCGAATTTGCCCCACCCTTTGATGCTTTTGGAATTGCCTTTGAGGTAATACACGATACCCCGGCTGTTGGGGACCTTGAAATAGATGCAGTTGATGGCGCCGCCGTCCTCCATTTCAAAATTGAGCTCTTCGAACGGGAACGGGTACTTGTATTGAAAGGATTTCTGGAGCAGTTCCGGCCGGAAGAAGAAGTAATGCTGGAAAAAATAAAAGAAAATGCTGAAGCCGATATAGAACAGGAGGACCGATGTTGCAATACCGTAGAGCATGTTGGGTTGTTGGTTTGTTTGTTTTCTGGTGGTCCGGACCCGGGGGAGTTAACCACTAAGGGCACTCAGGGCACTAAGGCGAAAGTAGGAAAAGATTTTGGAACGGGCAAAACCTGGCGAACGCTTATCTCCGCTGCGCCGCCAGCCACTCCATGATCGTCACCGGGCGGCCGTCCACCATGACCGGGAAGCCGCCGATGTCCATCCGGCATTGGTTGGCGTGGCAATAGATCCAGGACCAGTGGCCGTTGTAGTGATAATCCTTCCCGCCGTAGAAGCCCGTAAGGTCGATTACATGGTCGAAAAACGAGAAATGGAGGTTGGTGGCGCCGGCTGCTTTCAGGCGTTGATAAACCGGAATTACCGTCATATTCGGGACCGTTACCGGGTCGTCTTTGGATTGTACGAACCAGATGGGGAAATCCCTGAGGCTGTTGACCTGGTCATCCGTCAGGTATTTCGCCTCATAGGCCAGTGCGCTGGGGAATGCCGCGGCGAAGAAGTCGGGATGGAGCAGGATCAGCTTCAGGGTCATGTAGCCGCCGTTGGAGCAGCCGCCGACGTAGATCCGGTCGGGATCGATAGCCGGATGGGCTGCCACAAATTCCTTAAACAGGGCCATCAGGGCTTCGTTGTAGCGGTCGTTGACCTTGCCGGTGGTCATGCCGTCGCCGCTATCCATCCAATAGGTCGGGCTTTGGGGTGACAGGACATACGCCCCGCCGAAGAGGGTCTGGATCTCATCGGAGGCGTAGTTGGCCGCCCGGTTGGCGATCAGGGGGATGGAGGGATCGGTTCCGCCTTCGCCACCGCCGTGGAGCCAGATGATCAGCGGATATTTATCGCCTGCATTGGTCGGGGTGTAAGCGGCGTAGGAAATGATCATGTCGTCGTATTTGAACCGGCCGGAAAGATCGAATTTGTCGACCAGCGGTATGATCCGGTTCGTTTCCCTGTTCCATTGATGCCCTTCTTTATCGGTCACGGTCAGCCGGTAATCGATCCAGGTATTGCCGCGGCAACCGGCATTCTGGGAATACTGAATGGGGGAACCGATCGATAAATCGGGGCCTACCGCAAGCACCAGCGCGACATGGTTCCCTTCAGCCATCCGGTTTCCGCCGGCATCTGACACATAGGCAAAGACGACCGTCCGGCTGCCGGAAGCATCTCCCGGTGCGATGGCCGCACAATCCGATTTGCGCTCGGCTGAAACGGTATAATTCTTCATATCGACAGCCTTTACAGCCGCATCCAGGGTAAGGATCACCTTGTTGACAGCAGGGCCCCAGTCAAAGCCTTCCACTACAATAGCATAATCACCGCCTGCAAGTTCCGGAGCGGCGGCTTTGAGGAGGTGGAATGAACATATTGCGATGACAAGGAGGAGGATCTTTTTATACATGCGGGTATTTTTTCGCTAATTTAATGTGATTTTGGAAATTTCGAAACGGACCATCGTTCTACCACTAAAATGTCAAAAATAACCCATTTATTCTGGTGTTTTCTTTGCTTGACGCTGCCTTTGACCTTGTCACTTTCTTTTGGCGCCCAAAAGAAAGTAACCACGCCTTTGGTCCACCGGACCAAGCCCGCGCGGGCATACGCAGCTGGGCCTAAAATTGCCCTGCATTCCGTTGCACAGAATAAACTC
>CALMYQ010000250.1 GCA_937873655.1 uncultured Lewinella sp.
AGTTGGCAGTCGGCAGTTGGCAGTCTTCAGTTGGCGGTTGGCGGTTGGCAGTTGGCAGTCCTCAGTTGGCAGTTGGCAGTCGGCAGTTGGCAGTCTTCAGTTGGCAGTTGGCAGTCGGCAGTTGGCAGTCTTCAGTTGGCGGTTGGCGGTTGGCAGTTGGCAGTCCTCAGTTGGCAGTTGGCAGTCGGCAGTTGGCAGTCTTCAGTTGGCGGTTGGCGGTTGGCAGTTGGGTAGCTGAGCGTAGTCGAAGCTACAACGGACGCCCAGCCATAAAAAAACACCCGCCCTGGGGTCATATTTTCCCTCCGAAACACTCCTATCCAAAATCGGGATTTAATCATCACAACAATTAACCATGAAAAACCTGTTGTTAACCTCTTCGTTCGCCATGACCACTCTGATCGCCCAGACCGGCGTCAATCAGAAGGTCGTACCGGAAATCAAGGGATCAATCCTTTATTGAGGAATTGAGGAATCGAGGAACTGAAGGCAAGACCAATCGAATCAATCCCCGCCTTCGCTGAAGCTATGGCGGACGGCGGAACCAATCGAAAAATCGAATCAATCGAACAATCGAATCAATCCTATCAATTATTCCACCATGAGACCACATTTTTTCATCCTGTTTATGCTTGCGCTATGCGCATACTTACCCGTCAATGGACAGCAAAATAAAGTTGAAGGCCCGTTGAAAGATTTTGTGAACACCCCGTTCATGCTCAAGTTCAAAGACCTGAAGATCGAAGCGGAAGCGGCTGTACGCCGGTTCAAATTACAATCCCATGAATTGGCCCCGGGTGATGTCCAGAAAGTGCAAACCGGTTACGAGCAGTCCGCTTACCGCTTCAACCAGCTTTTGTCGAATATCAAGACCGATTTTCTCAACCCCAAAAAGGTGAAGTACATTTCCGAATTCCCGGAGGATTATCAGCGGAGCCTGGAGTTGGAACTGCACCAGCTCACCGAATTCTACGCGCTGCACTTCCTGCAACCGCTGGCCGATGCCACCGGGCAGCAAATGGACGGCAGCCCGGCGTTGCTGCTGGTGGTGGAACTGGTCGGGCTGACCAAAGGACTCATCCAGTTCTTCTCCCAATCCCGCCAACAGGCCCGCCGGTTCAATGAGGCCTACCTGCAACAGAACCTGTATCGCCCTTTCCATTTTCTGGGCTGGGACGAGATCGGGCCTGAGGGCAGCATGATGCCTTCGCCGGCAGAGGAGGTGATCGAGCCGAACCTGATGGAGCCGCCCTCCCTCGACCCGCTGCTGCAGGAAGCCACGCAGCTGCTGACGCCCATGCAACAAGGCTACAATTCCTACGACGGCGCCAACACCTACGACGAGTATATCGAGCAAACTGATACGTCCTTTACTCCGGAAGAGACCCCGCAGGACACCTTCACCACCCTGAATACCGGCATGAAAACCACCCCGGCAACCGCCAGGGATACCCCGACCGGCGGCAAGATCGGGCCTGAAACCCTTCCACAATCCCCAAAAAAGGAAAACGGGTCGGCAAAAAACGCCGGGGAAATGCCGGCGGTGAAGAAAAAAGGCAACAATCAGTGATCAGCTGCCGGCGGAATAACCACCTCAAGGAACCGGATCCGCTGCCGTTTCCAGGTATAGGTAATCGCCAGGGTATCGCCGGAACTGACGACGGAAGGATAGGAATACTCGTCGCCCTCCTCACCCGTTTCGAGGTCCAGCGGCTGTGACCAGCTCAGGCCGTTGTCTGTGGAAACCGCCACGGACAGCGGCCTTCTGGCGCCCCAGTTTTTATCATCCCGGTTGAATACCACCGCAAGCCGGTTACCGGGCAGGGGCGCCAGGTCGATACCGCTGTTGGGATTAGGCAGGGCGGTTTTGTAAACGGGCGTCCAGGTCCGGCCGTAATCGCCGGAATCGCTGCGGCAGATGACGCCGGCCGAACTCCGGAGCAGCATATGCACCTTGCCCGGTGCGGACTCCCACAAGGAGGGTTGGATCACGCCTTCACCCGGAACGGAATCCCGGTTGAGGGTCAAAAAGCCGGACGTTTCCCAGGTTTGCCCGTTGTCGGCGCTGCGGTCCGTGAAAGCGTTCCAAACCCGGTTCTTTTCGTTGGAAGAAGGCGCCAGCCAGTCGCCGTTCGACAGTACAATGGGCTTGTTGCGCACCGGCCCCCGGCCGCCTTTGTCACCTGGGACCAGTTCGCGGGCATCGGACCAGGTCGTCCCCTCATCGGTTGAAACCTTGTACCAGGTTTCCCATTCATCGATGGTTTTCCCTACCTTGAAAAACAGGACGATCTCCCCTTTCGGCGAACGGGCGAGCACCGGGTTCCAGTGGGCATCCTCCCGGAGCTTGGCGATCTCCACCGGCGATGACCAGGCGCCGGGCCGCCCTCTGGAGAACCAGATCCCGACATCGTCGTGCTTTTCATGCGTGCCGCCGAACCAGGCGACCAGGAATTCGCCCTTCGTATTGCGCAATACGGTAGAGGCATGGCATTGGGCAAAGGGTCGGTCATCGCCGAAGATGAAATCCCTGGTAGCGACTACCGGAGAAAAATCGGGTTTTGCAGGCATTTTGTCCGGGCTTTTGCAACCGGCCGTCAAAACGGCCAAAAACAGGCAAAGCGGGAAAAAGGATCGGCTTATCATATGTGTCGGGGCGGCGGCGCCCGTTTTTCTGACCAAAATAACCACGGAAAGGAAAACGGCGATAATCCTGATGAAATAAATTCCTTTGGCGGCCAATTTTATTAACTTTCCGGTCAAAATCGTCTGCTGATGAGCAATGGCGTCCGAAAATTCGGCACCGCTCCTGTCTTTTTTACCGCTATTTCCACCATCCTGGGGGCTGTTATGTTTTTGCGATTCGGCTTTGCCGTCGGCACGGTCGGACTATTCGGCACCCTGATGATCATCCTGATCGGTCATGCGGTCACGATCCCGACCGCTATGGCGATTGCGGAGATTGCTACCAACCAGAAGGTGGAAGGCGGCGGCGAGTACTACATCATTTCGCGGTCTTTCGGCCTGGTGATCGGTTCGGCCATCGGCATCGCCCTGTTTCTGTCGCAGGCCATCAGTGTCGCTTTTTACATCATCGCCTTTTCGGAATCTTTCAGTTCGCTGTTCGATTACCTGTTGCGGACCTACGACATGCCCCACGCGGTGGAATGGTTGCTGGCCAAAAAACAAACCGTCAGCATTCCGGCGCTGTTCATCCTCACGGCCATCGTGCTGAGCAAGGGCGCCGATCTGGGGGTAAAGACGCTGTACGCCGTAGTCGGTACGTTATTCATTGCCCTGGCCGCCTTTTTCATGGGCGAAACGGACTACGCCCAGCACCACGCCCTGGATCCGTTTGCCACCATCTACAATACCCAAACCGTGGATGACAGCCTCCTGGTCCGCCAATTGCAACCGCAGGGGGATGATTCGGTCAGCGTACTGAACGAGGTGCCGACCATTGAACCCAAGGAGACCCCCGCCGATCCGGGCAATCCCCGGATCCCGCTCGAATTCTTTGCCGTTTTTGCCATCATATTCCCCGCTTTCACCGGTATGACGGCGGGGGTGGGTCTTTCAGGCGACCTCCGCAACCCGAGCCGGTCCATCCCGCTGGGCACGCTGGCGGGCACCCTGGTGGGCATGGTCATCTATTTGTTCATCGCTTTCAAACTGGCCTTGTCCGCAGGGCCTGAAGCCCTTTCCGATACGTCGAGTCTGGTCATGGCCAAGATTGCCTGGCAGGGTTGGTGGATTGTACCGATGGGATTGGCTGCAGCCACCATTTCATCGGCGCTGGGTTCGCTGCTGGTGGCGCCGCGCACCCTTCAGGCCATCTCGCGCGACCAATTGCTGCCTTCTTCCTGGATCAATTCGTGGTTATCCAAAGGCCACGGCAAAAACGACGAGCCGTTCAACGCTACGGTGGTCACCATCGGCATCGCCTTCGTCTTTGTCCTGATGGGCGGGCTCGATTTTGTGGCGGAGATCATATCCATGTTCTTCATGGTCACCTACGGCTCCCTGTGCCTGATCTCCTTCCTGCAGCATTTTGCCGCAGATCCGTCCTACCGCCCGACCTTCCGGTCGAGGTGGTATATCTCCCTGTTCGGGGCGTTGGCTTGTTTCGGGCTCATGTTCTTTATGAATCCGGGGTACGCCGTCCTGGCGGTGCTGCTCATGGTCCTGATCTACTGGGTGGTGAGTACGTATAATCCTGAGAAAAAGAACCTGGCCGTCATTTTCCAGGGGGTTATTTTTCAATTCAGCCGGCAAATGCAGGTGTTTCTGCAAAAAGCGGAAAAAGAACAAACAGCCAGCTGGCGGCCGTCAGCGGTTTGCATCTCCCAGAACTCCTTTGAAAGGCTGGCGGCATTCGACCTGCTGCGGTGGCTGTCGCATAAGTACGGGTTCGGCACCTATATCCACAAGATCAACGGTTATCTGTCGAAGACTACCCACCAGGAAGCCAAACTGGCCAAGGAACGCCTGATCCGGATGGCTGAAGCCAGCAAAAGCAACGTGTACATGGATACCCTCATCAGTCCGTCGTACACCTCCGCCATAGCCCAAACCATCCAGTTGCCCGGCATTTCCGGCACCGACAACAACCTGCTGATCCTGGAATATTCCCGCTCCAAACCCGACAACCTGCAGGATATCGTGGACAACCTCAAGCTGGTCCGGTCCGTTGATTTTGATATTGCGATCCTCTCGAGTACCGAACGGGCTTACGGCCTCCGGCAGCATATCCATATCTGGATCACCTCCAACGATTATCAGAACGCCAACCTGATGATCTTGCTGGGTTATATCCTGCTCGGCCACCGGGAGTGGAAAAACGGGCATATCAAGATCTTTGCCCTGTACCCCGAAGACACCTGCGACGAAGAGCGCAAGCGGCTGTTCATGTTGATCCAGACCGGTAAACTGCCCATTTCGCCCAACAATATCGAGGTCATTCCCAAAAAGCAGGACAGCGACCCCAAGGCCATCATCAGCGATAAGAGCAAGGATGCCGACCTCACCATTCTGGGTTTCCGCGATGAGATCATCCGGCACGAAGGCATCGGCGCTTTCGAAGGGTATGAAGCCATCGGCAATATCCTGTTTGTGAACGCCTCGGAAGAAAAGAGCATCAAATAGCGATCAATACCACCGGATCGCAAAATACTTGCAGGGGTTATCGGAGGCATTGCCGATGCCGTGCAGCTGATTTGATTTAATAAAATAGAGGTCGCCCGCGCCGCCCTGATATTTCTGGCCGTCGATGGTCATTTCGGTATTCCCTTCGATGACCAGGATCATTTCGGAATCCACATGGGTATGCGGCGTATGGCTCGGCCCTTTCTGGTCGAGTTGGGTCATGTGCATTTCGAATTTCTCCAACATGGTGGTGGGGCGGTCAAAATAATTGACCCTTCCGCCGTTTTTCCGCTGCTCAAAATGCAGGGTATCGGCCTGGATGAACATGCGGCCGCCGGCTTCTTTTCCCCTTTCCGGATCCATCGGTTTTTTCGAGCGGAACATCATCACGTAGTAGGTGAGCGGCCCGTCGCCGATATTCTGGAGGCCTTGCATGGCCAGCGGCGGAATAGAGATAATGCTTCCGGGCCCTAAAACGGCTTCTTCTCCGTCCATCGTGAATTTCATAAGGCCTTCCTTTACGATGATCAGTTCTTCTATATCGGTTTGGGCGTGCGGCGGACTGGGTATTGCCCCTTTTTCCTGGGTGGTGGCATGGATTTCGAGGTAGTCAAAATGGGGAGATGTTCCTTCCATGATCTTTCGGGATTCCCGGCCGGGACTCAGCTTTACAGGCAGATCAGCCCATTTACAGACGCCGGAAGACACCTCTTCCATCGGCGTATTGCCTTTCGTTTTTTCGGTTGTCGAACGCATGGTTTCCGATTCTTTTTCGCGATTGGTTGCACAGGAAAACAGGCCGGTGAGGCACGGCAGAACGATCAATAATCTTGTCGAGATCTTCATTTGATAAAATTTACAGGTAATCCAATGCCATTTCCCCGATATCCCAATAAGCCGTACCGGTTTTCTGGGTATTCCCGTTGATCGTTTCTTCCTGCGTAATGGCAAAAATGCGGTGCCTGTTCTCCTGAAAATGATCCAGTTGGAAGGAGCTTCCGATATATTTGGCAATGATCAGGGCAGAAAGCATCCCGAACACAAGGCCGAACACATTAATAAATGTGTAATATTTATTTTTGAACAAGGCCCTGTACGCCAACTTGAAATAGTGGGTGATCATGGTCCGGCTTTTGGATGCGCAATCAAAGAATCACCGCAATATAAGGGATTATATCGCTATTTTTTCACCCTCTCACCCTCTCACCCTCTCACCCTCTCACTCTCTCACCCCCCATGCGCCAGCAACCAATCAATATCCTTCATGAACCGGTCGACGTCCTCCGGTTGGGTGCCGTTGCAGAAGGAACGGATATGCCGGTTCTTGTCCACCAGGATCAGATACCCGCTGTGGTTAAACCCGCCTGGTGCGTCCGGGTCTTCGCTGGCAATGCTCATATAGTCGGTAGCGATATCGTAGATGGCCTTTTTATCGCCGGTCACAAAATCCCATTTCGGCGCCGTAACGCCCAATCCTTCGGCGTATTTCTTCAACCTCGGAACGGTATCGTGCTTGGGATCGATGGTATGCGATAAGAGGAACAGCTGATCGTTGTCCTCATATTTCTTGTACAGCCGCAGCATCTGCTGGGCCACTTTGGGACAGATCGTCGGACAGGAAACGAAGAAGAAATCCGCTACATATGCCTTGCCGTCATAGCTGTCGTTATTGACGGTCTGGCTATCCTGGTTGACAAATGAAAAATCGGGGATCTGGTGGATGGAGATCGTATCCCCGGTATCCGGGTCGATATCGTGCTGCCCGAGCACCGGCAACGCCTCCGGTCCGCTGTTGCAGGCCCAAGTCATCAATGCCATTCCGGCCAGGGCAGTAAAACTTCTAAAAGTCATTCTATTCTGTTTTGTTGGTAATAAGGATGGCCTTTTCCGGTTCCGTCACTTATTCTTTAGTTGTACGTGGGGATCCTGAGCGGTGCCGAAGGATAAGTTGTAACGGCCCTTTAGCGCAACAAAAACGGACTTTCCCGGTTTGCACTTGCCATACTGGCCCCTTTTCCGCTATTTAGGTTGCTCCGTACGCTACCCGCCGGGATCGCCATATTGATAGCACCTGCTGACAGCCCGCACTGGATCTTTACACTGATCGAAGCCGATTCCGTCGGTCAAATGCCGATGTGCAGCCTCGATTCCTCAGTTCCACAGTTCCACAGTTCCTCAGTTCCTCAGTTCCCCGATTCCCCGATTCCTCCCCCAAAAACCTCACTGCCCCGCAAAATTATCCAGCAACTTCTGCGCCGTTTCAATACTGGAAAGCATATCGTTCTGGACCTTCTTGACGGCTGTTTGCTGATCCCTCAGGTACCGGATGATGTTCTGGTGTTTGGTACCCGCGCGGAGGTCGTCGAGGCGTTTGAGCTGGTTCATCCAGTTCATCATGCCTTCGTCGGCGGCGTCGAGATTTTCGATGGCTGCGGAGATCTGTTGCCGGGTCGAATCCGGAACCGGCGCTTCGCTGTCGAGCACCCCCTGCAATTCATTGGTCATACGGTTGATATCGCCCATTCTCTGCATCATGGGATCGTGTATGGACATGACCCCGTCCCAGAGGGTCTGCTGTTCATCCAGTTCGCCCTTTGAATATTTACCGTCACCCGCGGTTTCTCCGCCGCAGGCATAAAAAAGGGAAACCATGCCGGCAAACAGCAAAACAGCGGCGAATGCAAATCTATTTGACATAGGATTTTTGGGGGCAAGTTTACGGCTTTAGTCGGCCTGCCGCAAGTTTTACCCGGGATTTTGTAACTTCGAGCCAAAAATTTGACAACTGTATGAACAAGTGGATCATTATGTCAATGGCCTTGTTTCTGGCCCTGACCGCATGTAAACCAAAGCAGGAAGAGGAACCTGAATCAACCGCGTCCGAGGTCACCTCCGGTGATTTCAACTGGAATCCCGATAATTTCGATGATAAGCGGATTCTGCGTTATCAGATCCCCGGATTTGACAGCCTTTCCCTGAACCAGAAAAAACTGGTGTATTACCTCACACAGGCCGGACTGGCCGGTCGCGATATCATGTACGACCAGAACTACCGCCATAACCTCGCCATTCGCCATGCCCTGGAAAAGGTGATTTCCAATTTCAACGGTGACCGCAATTCGGCCGATTGGACTGCGGTTGAGGACTATGCCAAGAATGTCTGGTTCAGCAGCGGCATCCACCACCATTATTCCAATGACAAGTTTGTACCGGGCTTTTCCAGGGAATATTTTGAAGGCCTAATGCAGGAATCAGGCGCGACCCTGGACGACGAATCCCTGCGCGCCATCTTTGACCCGGCCTTTGACGCTGTCAAGATCGACCAGCGTGAAGGGGTTGATGTGGTAAAATCATCCGCCGTCAACTTCTATTCTCCGGATATCACCCAGGCTGAAGTAGAGGCGTTCTACAAGCAGAAAAAGCAGAACATGGCCCACCCCGACAAGGTGGAGATCGGGCTGAATTCCCGCATTGTACGCGGCGCCGGCGGCAAACTGGAAGAGCAGGTGATCAAAGCCGATGGTTTGTACGGCCCCGCCGTCAGGCAAATGATCGGCTGGCTGGAAAAAGCCGTTGAAGTCGCCGAAAACCAACCGCAGGCCGATGCGCTTCGCGCGTTGATCAAATACTACCAGACAGGCGACCTGGCCGACTGGAGCGCGTTCAACATCGCCTGGGTAAAGGCCACAGATGGCGATATCGATTACATCACCGGTTTTGTGGAAGTCTATCAGGATCCGCTTGGGCTGAAAGGCTCATTTGAGACCATCGTGCAGATCAAGGATTTTGAGGCCAGCGCCCGGATGGAAAAGGTAGCGGCCCAGGCCCAATGGTTTGAAGACCACGCTCCGCTGATGGAGCAGCACAAGAAAAAACAGGTAATGGGCATCGCTTACCGGGTGGTGAACGTTGCCGGAGAATCGGGTGATGCCTCCCCCGCCACCCCGATCGGCGTCAACCTGCCGAATGCCGACTGGATCCGGAAGGAATACGGCTCTAAATCCGTCAGCCTCGGCAACATCCTGCACGCTTACTCCAGCGCAGAAGGCCCGGGCATGACCGCCGAGTTTGCCAACGACGACGAAGAGCTCGAACTGGGCAAAAAATACGGCGACCTGGCCGGCGACCTGCATACCGCCCTGCACGAAGTGCTCGGCCACGCTTCCGGTCAGCTGGAAGCCGGCGTCAACCCCAGCGAGGCCCTGAAGCAATATTTTTCTCCGCTGGAAGAAGGACGCGCCGACCTGTTTGCGCTCTATTATATGATGGATCCCAAGATGGAAGAACTCGGCTTGCTGCCTTCGCCGGATGCCGCCAAAGCCGAATACGATTCCTATATGCGCAACGGCCTGATGCTGCAACTGCGCCGGATCAAACCCGGCAAATCCATCGAGGAGGCCCATATGCGCAACCGGGCCATGATCGCCCGCTGGGTCCTGGATAAAGGCGGCCCGGAAGTGGTGACCATGGCCAAACGCGACGGCAAGACCTATGTCGACATCAAGGATTACAACAAGATGCGCGACCTGTTCGGCCAGCTGCTTCGCGAGGTCCAGCGCATCAAGTCGCAAGGCGACTTTGAGGCCGCCAAAAACCTGTTTGAGACCTACGGCGTCAAGGTGGATCCCGCCCTCCACGCCGAAGTGCTCGAACGAGCGTCCAAGCTGAATATTCCGCCTTACAGCGGTTTCATCAACCCCAAATTGACGCCGGTAATGGGCGAAGGCGGACAGATCACCGATATCAAGGTCGAATATCCCGAGGATTTCATCCAACAAATGCTGGAATACGGCAGGGATTACAATTTCTTGCAATAAAATAGTCGTAAGCCGACTAGTCGTAAGTCGTAAGGCGCCCTTGATCAGGGACTTACGACTTACGACTCACAACTTACGACTTACAACTTACGACTTACAACTTACAACTCACAACTTACAACTCACAACTTACGACTTACGACTCACAACTTACGACTCACAACTTACAACTCACAACTTACAACTTGGAACCAACTACCAGCAAATACTGCACCAACTGCCACTACCCGCTGCCCGATTACGGCAAGTATTGCTCCAATTGCGGGCAAAAATTCACAGATGGGCGCATTCCACTGGGTACGCTGGTATGGGATTTCATTGATTCGGTGCTCAATCTGGATTCCAAGTTTTTCAGGACCCTTGTAGCTATCCTTGTGCCCGGAAAGCTGACGATCGACTATTTTAAAGGCCGGCACCGGCGATACGCCAGCCCTGCACGACTCTTTTTCGTAACGGCGGTCCTCCATTTCGCTACGCTGGGGCTGGTGCTCGGACCTACCCTTGATAAACAGTTCGGCGATAACAACGTGGCCCAGGAACACGATGCATTCGCACGTTTGGTCGTACAAACCCTCCAACAAAACAAAGACAGCGTAGCGCTTGAGTTCAAAGGCAGGGACCGTGAAACCGCCCTGATCGCCATGGATACCCTGCTGCAGCGATACAAGTTCAACCAGGACGACAGTCTGCACTTCAGCTCAATTGACATTTTATCCGGCAGGCTCAATAAACAGGTCGTTGCCTACAAGGATATGTACACGCTACCCCTGGATACGCTGGTTGCCAGGAACAAGGTGGAAAGCTTTTGGGACCGGCTGGTCTTCAAACAGATCATCAAGGTGAACAAGGAAGTCAGAAATCTTCCCAATTTTGTGATCGGAAAACTGATCTGGATGGTGATCCTCATGATGCCTGCGCTGGCGGTCATCCTGAAGCTGTTGTACATCCGGCGAAAGCGGTATTTTGTCGAACACCTGATCTTTTCCTTTCACTATCACGCCTTTGCCTTCCTGGTTTTTTCCATTATCATGCTGATTTTCTATTTCGGGGGCAAGGGTAATGAAAATATGGAGTCCTATATCCTGGGGCTGATCCTGCCCATGGTCATTTTGCTGTATTTGTTCATTGCCATGAAACGGGTTTACCAGCAAGGATTCATTAAGACCTTTTTCAAGTATTCATTCCTCAATTTCAGCTATCTGTTCATCTTTATTTTTTCCCTGTTGCTGACATTTTTTGCCAGCTTTCTCCTTTTTTGAACGGAAACAACGGATTTTAACCTGCATGCCCTAAATTTGCCGCCTGGAAATGCCCCGGCCGGTTTGTCGCCGGCTGCCGTGCAGCACTGTTTTTGCATTTTGCATTCAACCTTTTACATTTTTCATTTTGAGGGACTACAGCCGCTACGAAACCGTCATCGGATTGGAGATCCACCTCCAGCTTTCCACCCAAAGCAAAGCTTTCTGCGGTGACGCCATCAGGTTTGGCGCCGACCCCAATACGCAGGTCAGCCCTGTATCGCTGGGGCTGCCGGGCGTATTGCCGCGCCTGAACGAACGGCAGGTGGAATACGCCGTGCGGCTCGGGTTGGCGCTGGGCAGCGAAATCAACCTCTGCAATACCTTCGACCGCAAGAACTATTTCTACGCCGACCTGCCGAAGGGCTACCAGATCACGCAGGACCGTTCGCCGATCTGCATCGGTGGCGGCCTCGACATCCGGGTCGGCGACGGCGAGGTGAAACGCGTCAGGATACACCATATCCATATGGAGGAAGACGCCGGCAAATCCATCCACGATGCCCACGACGACCACTCCCTCATCGACCTGAACCGCGCGGGAACCCCCTTGCTGGAAATCGTCTCTGAGCCCGACCTGCGCTCCGCCGAAGAAGTAGACGCCTATATGTCGGCCATGCGCCGGCTGGCGCGTTACCTGGAAATCTCCGACGGCAATATGCAGGAAGGGTCCATGCGCTGCGATTGCAACGTATCGGTGCGCCTGAAGGGAGAAACCCGCCTCGGCCAGCGCTGCGAGATCAAGAACCTCAACTCTATGCGATACGCCCGCCGGGCGATAGAATTCGAAACCCGCCGGCAGATCGACCTGCTGGAAAGCGGGGAAAGGGTTGCCCAGCAAACCCTGAATTTCGATCCGGCTACAGGCGCCACATCCCCGCTCCGGGACAAGGAGGACGCGCATGATTACCGTTATTTTCCCGAACCCGACCTGCTGCCTGTGACTTTAAGCGCGGATTACGTCCAAAGTATCAAAGCAAATATGCCGGCGTTGCCCTGGGAAATGTACCAGGAGCTGGTTACAACCTACGGACTGGCCGAAAATGAGGCCGCCATCTTGAGCGAGGAGAAGGCAGCAGCGCTTTTTTACAAAGAGCTCTGCCGGTTTTCCTCCAACAACAAAACAGCAGCCAACCTGCTGGTACAAAAATACTTGCCCTGGTGCGACGAAAATAACCGCCAACCGGATGAAGGGCCGCTGAGCCCCGAACAGTTGGCGGACTTCGTTCGCCTGATCGATGAAGGAAAAGTAGCCCACGCGGCCGCCTACCAGTTCATCTTTCCGGCACTGATCGATCAACCCCAAAAAACACCCCTCTCCATCGCGCAGGAGTTGAACCTGATCCAGAACGCCGACTCAGATTTTCTGGACCGGCTCACCGACGAAGTGATCGCTGATTTTCCGGATAAAGTGACGGAATACCGGTCGGGCAAAAAAGGACTGCTGGGGTTCTTCATGGGCGAGGTGATGAAACGTTCCAAAGGCAAAGCCGAACCCAAGACGACCAGCGGAATGCTGTCGAAGAAATTGGAGGCTTGATACTGCCCGACTACGCCTTGGGGCTATGGCGGACGGAGGAAACTGAAAACTGCCAACTGAAGACTGCCAACTGAAGACTGCCAACTGAAAACTGCCAACTGAAAACTGGAGACTGCCAACTAAAAACTGAAGACTGAAAACCGCCAACTTCAGGCAGCAATCCCGAAAAAATTTGGTCGTTGAAAAAAATGACTTAAATTTGTAACCTATTCACAAACACATCGTTTCATATGGTGTCAGAAGCGATCTACACCTTGAAATTCCCAAAAACAGCCTGAAACGTTTGTAAACGAGGGCTTAGTTAAACATACAAATGAGTAAACCGAAAACTGAAATTGTCTGCCATGAAAAAGCTTGAGAGGTTTGATGACTTGGTGCATCAGGCCTTTTTCTGTTTTATGATCATCTTATTCCATGAACTGATTTAATATTACCCCTATGGGACGAACAATTACTTTCCTTGTGGCTGCGGCCATCTGCTTTTCCAGCACTATTCCAACACAGGCGCAATCGGTTACTCCCAAAGACATGTGGGAGGTAGGCCTCAACGGCGGTTATCTGTTTGTTGCCGGTGACGTACAGCAAAAATTCGGTTGGGGCGCCGGCGTCCATATCCGGAAAGCCACCGACCACCTGTTCTCCATCCGCACCGATTTTATGTACGGCAATGCGGAAGGCGCTACCAGCAACGACCGGACCTTTACCACCAAATGGATGTCTGCTACCGGTTACGGGGTATTTACCCTGAACAATATGCGCTTTGACCGGGCAGTTCGCAAATTCAACTACTACGCCGGCGTCGGTGTCGGCGTCAACCGGTTTGAAACGGAATTCGTCAACGAAGTCGAACGCGGAACGATCCCTGCCGATTTCACGCCGCATATCGCAGGTATCGGCGGTATCTCCGTCAGGGTCAGCAAAGGCTTCAACGTCGGCATCGGCCATCAGGCGATGATCGCTTTCGGCCGCCGCTCCGACCTGATCGACGGCACCGAAAAAGAAGTCGGCGTCCGCACCCCCTTCCGCGATATCGTCAACTATTCCACCATCAACCTGAATTTCAATATCGGTAAAGCCTCCGGCAAATCCGAACCGCTCTACTGGGTGAATCCGCTCGATATCGTCCTGAAAGACCTCGATGAGGTGAAAAAGAACCAGGCTGATATGTTGTCCGACAGCGATAACGACGGCGTCATCGATGCCCTGGACAAAGAGCCCAATACGCCAGCCGAAGCTACCGTGGATACCAAAGGCCGGACCCTGGACAGCGACAAGGACGGCGTTCCCGATTACAAGGATAAAGAACCTTATTACCCGCCCCGCGCCGGCGAACAGGTCAACGCCGAAGGCGTAGTGACCAACCCGCTGCCCGCTGCAGGCGGCGTAACCGAACAACGCGTCCGCGAACTCATCGATGAAGCCATCACCAACCGGATCGGCAGTAATGGCGGCGTTCAGGGTAGCGGCGGCGGCGGCGGCAACGGCGCACCCGTGACGGAATGGTTCCTGCCGATGATCCACTTCGGTACCGACAGCTATTCCATCAAATATTCGGACTACGGCTCCCTGGCCAGCATCGCCAGAATGCTCAAAGGCAACCCGAACCTGCGCCTCGTCATCATCGGCCATACCGACCAGACAGGCGACGAAGCCTACAACGACATGCTGTCCTACCAGCGCGCCAATGCCGTGATCGAACACCTGGTGAACAACCATGGTATCGGCCGTGGTCGCCTGGTGCTCCAGTGGAAAGGCAAACAGGATGCCCTGGTGCCCTCCTCAGCCAGCTACATGAACCGCCGGGTAGAATTCGCGGTAGCCTCTCCCTCGGATACGGAGATGGACCCGCCCGCAGCGACAAAAGGCAAATCGGGTTATTGATAACGGGTAAATTCCTTTTTCCGGTACCCGCAAGCTTTCGCTTTAAAAATCAGCAGCGGTTTCGTTGTTCAAAGGATGCCCTTCTGGACAATCAGGCTGCCGGTGACCGAAAGTTACTTTATCCATAACACAAGTTTTTCTATGTTTTTACTACCACGCCTTTGGCGTGGTCACAAAAGAAAACAAAAGCGTTGATCCTGAATCCCGCCGGGATTCAGGATCAATTCAAACTTTTGTGCCCTTTTGTTTATTTTGTGGTTCAGCATAAATCAATGGTCCCCGGAGTGTTTGTGTTTTTCGGTTGTTTTCCCGAAATCCTCTCGGGAAAAGCAAGCAAATAATAGCCATATCCCTACCTTTTTTATTGCTCCTCGTCCGTTGGCCCCGATAAGTCGATTATCCCCAGAACCGGGATGGCATATGTTTGTTTTACAGGTGCAGGGCAACATTAATCGGCCAGATATTGTTTATTTTGTACTTTTGTCATCATACAAATGACCATTGGTTTACAGGGCCGGACATATTATCCTTGCTATTTTGCTGTTCGTAAGTTCCTGCGGCTTGCTGCTGAACAGGCATTTTTGCCAGAATGAACTGAAAACCGTTGCCTTCTTTGTTCCCGCCGAAGGTTGCCACCGGTCCGACGGGAAAGTTGCCTGCCCGATGCACCAGGGCATGGACAAACACCAGTCAAAAAAGGAAAAGAAAGGCTGCTGCAAGGACAAATCCGAATTATTGAAGACGGACGAAAATCAGGCCTTCTCGTTCAATATCCACCAAGCCGATCTCCAGGCCCTGACGCCGGCCTTATTCTTCCCAACCGGCCTGGCCCGATACCGGCAAGCCGAGCAACCGCACCTCCCCGCCTGGCAACAGTTCAAACCGCCCATTGCCTGCGACAATATCCATTCCAGGTTGCAGGTCTTCCGTTTATAGACCGGCCGTTTTGATCATTCGCCACTCAATGCCGCCCATTGCAGTGGCTGAAGTCGTTTGGCCGATGCCTTACGGATGCCTTCATTGTTCAACAGACGGCTCAATATGCTCAACGGAATCATTCGCTTTTTTCTGGAAAATAAGCTGGTTTCCCTCCTCGTTCTGATCGTGCTGATCGGATGGGGAATCTCTACCGCGCCTTTCGGGTGGAAGACCTTCATCCCCTCCGACCCCGTTCCGGTGGACGCCATACCCGACCTCGGCGAAAACCAGCAGATCGTATTCACGGAATGGACCGGGCGATCCCCCCAGGATGTGGAAGACCAGATCACTTACCCGCTCACGACCTTCCTGCTCGGCATCCCGGGCGTTGAATCGGTGCGCAGCAACTCCATGTTCGGCTTTTCAAGCATCTACCTGATCTTTGACGAAAGGACCGAGTTCTACTGGTCGCGAAGCCGGATCCTGGAAAAGCTGAATTCCCTGCCGGAAGGGTTGTTGCCCAACGGCGTGCAGCCCACACTCGGGCCGGACGCGACTGCCCTGGGCCAGGTATTCTGGTACACCCTTGAGGGCCGGGATTCCGCCGGCCGGGTCACCGGCGGATGGGACCTGCACGAAATCCGGACCGCCCAGGATTTTTTTGTGAAATACGCGCTGAATGCGGTTGAGGGCGTATCCGAGGTCGCGTCGGTAGGCGGTATGGTGAAGGAATACCAGGTGGATGTCAACCCGGACGCGCTCAAAGCCTACAACGTCAGCCTGACGGACGTGATGACCGCAGTAAAAAAATCCAACCGGGACGCGGGCGCCCAGACCATCGAGATCAACAAGGTCGAGTACCTGGTCAGGGGGCTGGGTTATGTAAAGACACCGGAAGATCTGGAGTCGGCGGTAGTTGCGGTTCACGATAACGTCCCCATTCGCATCAGGGATATTGCGAGAGTGGGATTGGGCCCTGCAACCCGCCGCGGACTGCTGGATAAGGATGGCGCCGAAGTAGCCGGCGGAGTGGTCATTGCGCGATACGGCTCCAATCCGCTGGCGGTCATCAACGGGGTCAAGGAAAAGATCCGGGAAATTGGCCCGGGATTGCCCCAAAAGACCCTGGCGGACGGCCGCACCAGCCGGCTGACCGTCGTACCTTTCTATGACCGCACCCAATTGATCCATGAAACCCTGGGAACGCTTGAACGGGCGCTCTCGCATGAGATCCTCATCAGCATCATCGTCGTCATTGTACTGGTGTTGAACCTGCGGGCATCGCTGCTCATTTCGAGCATGTTGCCGGTAGCGGTGCTCATGACCTTCATCGTCATGCGCTATGCGGGGGTGGATGCCAATATCGTGGCGCTGTCAGGAATCGCAATCGCCATCGGGGTGATGGTGGATGTGGGGATCGTTTTTGTGGAGAACATCATCCGGCACCTCGAACTGCCAGAAAATCAGGGCGTTCAGGGCAAACAATTGCTCGAAGTGATCTACAGCGCAACGGCAGAGGTATCTTCTGCGATCACGACTGCCCTGGCGACAACGGTGGTGAGCTTCCTGCCGGTTTTTGCCATGCAATCGGCGGAGGGCAAACTGTTCAGGCCGCTGGCCTTTACCAAAACCTTTGCCCTGGGCGCTTCCTTCGTATTGGGCATTGCGGTATTGCCCGCTTTATCCCACTTGTTGTTGTCGGTTAATGTTGACAAAAAACGGGTGCGGGGTATCTGGAATGCGGCGCTCGTAGCGGCGGGTATTTTATTTGCTTTTGTTTACAAGACCTGGATGCCGGTTTGGCTGGTCGTCATCGGTTTGAACAACCTGTTCGAAAACAAATGGCAAAGGCGCCGGCAGGTTATTCCCAAGTTCGTCAATGTCGCCGTAGTGTTGCTGGTCGCCACCTGGTTTCTGACAGCGGAGTGGGTCCCCCTGGGGCATCATAATCCGATGTTGGTCAATTACCTGTTTGTCCTGGCCCTGCTCGGCATGATCATGGGCACGCTGTTGTCCATTGTCCATTTGTATGAACCCGTGCTGAAATGGTGCCTGGCCAATAAAGGCAAATTCATGCTGATTCCGTTGTTCACCATCTTCTTCGGGCTGATCATATGGCTGGGCTGGAACAGGACATTCGGCGTTGTTGCCAGGGGCTTCGACCAGGTGGGGTGGAACGTCCGGACGACCGGGTTCTGGAGTGCGGCGATCCACAAATTCCCGGGTATGGGCAAGGAGTTTATGCCTGCCCTCGACGAAGGCAGTTTTCTGCTGATGCCGACCTCCATGCCGCACTCAGGTGTGGACGAAAACCGGCGGGTGGTCGCACAACTCGACATGCTGCTGGCCAACATCCCGGAAGTGGAGCTGGCCGTCGGTAAGGCCGGCCGTGCCGAAACCGCTCTCGACCCCGCGCCGCTGTCGATGTTTGAGCATGTGATCAATTATAAACCTGAATTTCTGATCGATGAAAATGGAAAACGGGAAACGTTTAAAGTGGATAAAAAAGACAGGTTCATGCTTGTTTCGGGCGATACGCTTTCTAATGCAGAAGCGCTGCTGCGAGGCGTGAACCGCAGCGATCTTATCCGCGATCCGGCCGGCCTCTTTTATCGCAATTGGCGACCGGAGATCAAAAATCCGGGAGACATCTGGGACGAGATCGTCCGGGAAACCAGATTGCCGGGCGTCACGTCCGCTCCGAAATTGCAGCCCATTGAAACCCGCCTGGTCATGCTGCAAACCGGGATGCGGGCGCCTATGGGCATCAAGGTCTACGGGCCCGACCTGAAGACCATTGAGGATTTCGGCCTTCGCCTTGAAGCCATTCTGAAGGAGGTGCCTTCGGTGAAAGCCGAAGCCGCCTTTGCGGACAGGATCGTAGGCAAGCCCTATCTTCACCTCAATATCGACAGGTCGGCTGCGGCCCGTTACGGGCTCAATATCGAGGACTTGCAGCTGTTTATCGAAACGGCCATAGGCGGCATGAGCATTTCGACGACGGTGGAAGGGCGAGAGCGCTTCCCGATACGGGTACGCTATCCTCGGGAACTCAGGGACAACCCGGAAAGCATCAAAAAAATGCTCGTCCCCACACCGGTCGGAGCCCAGGTGCCGCTTGGTGAACTGGTCAAAATGGAATATGTCCGGGGACCGCAAATGATCAAAAGTGAAGATACGTTCCTTACAGGATATGTGCTATTCGATAAAAAAGATGGATATGCAGAGGTGGATGTAGTGGAAGAAGCGCAGCGGTTTATTCAACAGCGGATTGATGATGGTGAGCTGGTTGTGCCTGCCGGGGTGAGCTTCAAGTTTTCCGGCAGTTACGAAAATCAGCTGAGGGCGATGAAACGCTTGTCCATCGTCATTCCCATCAGTCTAATCACTATTTTTCTGCTGCTGTTTTTCCAGTTCAGAACGGTCATCGCGTCCTCCATTCACTTCTCAGGGGTGTTTGTGGCCTTTGCGGGTGGATTCATTATGTTATGGCTGTACGGACAGGATTGGTTCCTGAATTTCTCTGTCGCTGACGTGAATATGCGGGAATTGTTCCAGCTGCATCCCATTAACCTCAGCGTGGCGGTCTGGGTAGGCTTCATCGCCTTGTTCGGGATCGCTACGGACGACGGCGTGATCATGGGCACCTATATTCACCAGGTTTTCGAGGAGAGAAAGCCGCAAACCGTTGAGGAAGTCCGCGAAGCGGTGCTGATTGCGGGCAAAAAACGGGTGCGCCCCGCCATGATGACGGCGGCTGTTGCCATCATTGCCTTGCTCCCCGTCCTGACCTCGACCGGTAAAGGGGCCGATATTATGGTGCCGATGGCGATCCCGACTTTCGGAGGCATGACCATCCAGCTGATGACCATTTTTGTGGTGCCCGTATTGCAGGCGTTCTGGCGGGAAACCGTTGTAAGACGTCAGCTGACAATTCCACCTGCTGATTAATGCCAAAAATTCCGTCGTTGCAACGGCCGTTTATATCCACAATCAACGATCATGTATTCATCAATCATCAATCAAAAAAACATCCGGCAGCCCGCGCCACTTATAACTCAGGTCCGTAGGACCGCAATATCTGTACCCCCCCAGGTCCAGCGGACCGCAATATCTGTAACAACCGCCATACTCCTCATCCTGGCAGCCGGCGCCCTGAAAGCCCAAACCCTGGATGACTACATCAGGATCGCGCTGGACAATAACCCGGGCATCCGGGCCCGTCAGGCAGAATACCAGGCAGCAAGCCAAAAAGCGCCCCAGGCAGGCGCGATGCCGGACCCGACCCTCAACGCTTCCTTTTTCCTGGGCCATATGATCCTGCCGGAAGGCAATCAGCTGGGCAGCGTTTCGGCGATGCAGATGATACCATGGCCGGGTACGTTGAAGGCGATGAAGGAGGAGGCCAACCGGTCGGCTGAAGTAAGCCGGCAATCTGTGGGAGTGTTGCAAAACGACCTGGTCTTCATGGTCCGGAACGCCTGGTTCCCGATGGTGGAGTTGGAGCAGAAAATCCGGGTCCAGCAGGAAAAACTCCGGGTATTGGAAACGGACAAAGATCTGGCTGTGCTGAAATTTCAGCAAGGCCTGGCCCCGATGGCCGACGCTATCCGCGCGGATGTCATGATCGACGAGGCAAAAACCAGCATCCGGCTGTTCGAACTGAAGCGCAGATCGCTGACCACCGCCTTCAACAGCCTGCTCAACCGGGACGGAGATGCGCCGGTCTCCATGCCGGGCGGGGCGCCTGAGGCCATGCCGCGCCCGGCGCCGGCTGAGGTTGATCAACTGAACAACAACCCCGGCCTTGCGCTCATCGACCGGCAGATCAAAGCAGCCGCCGCTGGTGAAAAGGCCGCCTCCTTCCAGCGGAAGCCCGTTTTTTCAGCCGGCATCCAATACATGCCTCTGGCAATCCGGACGGGCATCCACGACCATATCGAACCGAATACGGGCCAGGATATGATTATGCCGATGATCTCCATGACGATACCCATCTGGAAAAAGAAATACGATGCAGCGGTCAAGGAACGCCGCCTCCTGCAGGTGGCCTACTCGGAAATGAAAAAGGACCGGCACAATGATCTGGCAGCCCTGTTTGAAGCAACCCGGTACGAATTGGAGGAAGCAATCGCCAGGATTGATCTGCTGAACGTCCAAATGGAAAAAATTCAACAGGTCATAGATCTTCAGATAGCAGCTTACGCCAACAGCGGCCAAGATTTCAAGGAAGTGCTGGACCTTCAGCAACAATTATTTGATTACCGAACGGATAAGATTTCCGCCCAAACCGGTTATCAGCTGGCACTGGCAAAACTCGATTACCTGACCGGAAAAAACGCCGGCAACTAAAAAAAATCAGGTCCAGCGGACCGCAACACCTGTAAGGTCCGTAGGACCGCAATATCTGTAACATGAAAAAAACAAAAAAACTCCTCATCGGCCTCCTCATCCTGGCCGCCGGCATACTCATCGGATGGCTCGTCAAGCCTGCAACGACAGGCGGCTACCCGCATGAAACCGATCATGTGCCAGGGGGCGAGCCAGCTACCTGGACCTGCTCCATGCACCCCCAGATCCGCCAGTCCGAACCCGGCAAATGCCCCATTTGCGGTATGGATCTGATCCCTTTGGAAGCGGAAACGGCCCAGGGTGGAGGAGATCCGACGGAGATCAGGATGTCCGCGACAGCGATGCAACTCGCCAACGTCCAGACAGCCGTTGTGGGCTACGGCATACCCACGCGGGAAGTGCGCATGAACGGTAAGGTGCAGCCCGACGAGCGAAAGCGGTTTACGCAGGTCACACACCTGGAGGGCCGGATCGAAGCGCTAACCGTGAATTTTACCGGAGAGTCCGTACAGGCAGGGCAAAAGCTTGCGGAAATCTATTCTCCGGAACTTGTCACGGCCCAGGAAGAACTGTTCTCCGCGGCCAGGATCAAGGACCTGCAACCCGGCTTGTACCAGGCCGCTATCCAGAAGTTGAAAAACTGGAAACTGACCGACCAGCAGATCCAGTCCATTATTGAAGCAGGCCGCCCGCAAGACCACTTTCCTATCCTCGCCGATGTCAGCGGGATTGTCTTTGACAAAAGGGTCAACCCCGGGGATTACCTCATGCGGGGAATGCCGCTCTACGATGTGGTGGATCTTTCCAGGGTGTGGGTGGTGTTCGATGTTTATGAAAGCGATATGCCCTGGGCCAAGGTCGGCAGTTTGGTGGAATTCACGGTTCAGTCTCTGCCTGGTGAGCATTTCCGGGGGAAGATCACCTTTATTGACCCCGTGATCGATCCGGTCACCCGGGTGGCTGGGGCCAGGGTGGAGATAGCCAATCCCGGCGGCAGGCTCAAACCGGAGATGTTTGCCGACGGGTTGGTAAAGACCCGCCTGAGCAGCAGAGAGAAAAACCTCATCATACCCGAATCGGCGGTGATGTGGACGGGCGAACGATCGTTAGTCTACCTGAAAAAAACTTCCGGGACAGGTTCGGCTTTCCGGATGCGCGAGGTCATATTGGGGCCGCTTACAGCCATTGGTTATGTAGTCAGCAAAGGCCTTGAAGCGGGGGACGAAATAGTCGTGAACGGCGTCTTTACGGTGGATGCGGCTGCCCAGCTGGCTGGAAAACCCAGCATGATGAACCCGGGAAACGAAGAAACCGCAGCGAACCTGCCGGCAGAAGCGGGCCCGGATGTAAAGTCAAAAATAAAGGCGTTATTCGACCTTTACTTCCCTTTGAAAGACGCCCTGGTGAGCGACGACCTGTCCGCTGCCCGAAAACAGGCGGCAGATTTGAAAAAGGCATTTTCAAAAACAGACAAGCATTTGTTCACCGGGATCGCTCAGGACCAATGGATAAAAAACAGTTACCCGGCTTTGGAGCTGTTGGGCAGGATCGCAATTGCCGGAAATGTGGAGGAAGCCCGGAAACATTTCAAGCCGTTCTCCGGTTACATGGTTGCTTTGGCCAAAGCCTTTGGTCCGTTCGGGGAAACGGTCTATGTTCAACATTGCCCCATGGCGGATAGCAATACCGGCGCCGATTGGCTGAGCCTGGACGAGCAGATCCGCAACCCCTATTTCGGCGATAAAATGCTGAAATGCGGTTCGGTTACAGATAAGATCTACTGACCACTGAACTTCGGCTTCGCTCAGTTACCAACCACTGACAACTGACAACTGACCACTGACAACTGACAACTGACCACTGACAACTGACAACTGACAACTGACAACTGACAACTTTTATCTTCATCATTAAAACACAAAAAATGAAATCGTTCAAAATGTTTTTTCTCGGAATTGCCCTGGCGGGCGCTATGGCAGCATGCGGCGGCAACAGCCACAACCACGAAGGTCATGATCAGGAAGGAGCAGCCACGGAAGAGACCACCGAAGCGGCCAAGCCGGACGCCGAAAAACAAGGTAAGGAATACACCTCCGCCTATGTTTGCCCCATGCACTGCGAAGGCAGCGGCAGCGACCAGGCCGGCACCTGCCCTGTATGCGGCATGGACTATGTGGCGCAGGCTGACCTCAAGGACGGACATTCGCACGAATAGGTCCTGGTTTTACAACCCAATCCGGCAGTGACCTGTGTTTTGGTCTGACCCGCCGGCAGATTTTACCTGATCCCGGTACTGGCAGGCGAAAAGGACATATTTCGCCTGCCGTACGTCAATTGTACATTCGCAAAGCTAAAACAGCCGTCATGGATAACCGAGATTCCAATCATCATTCTTACCAACATTCTCAAAAGGGACACCCTGACGAGACGCAAAAAATGGATCATGATCACCACAACAGTCAAAACGGAGGCCACGACCATCATCGCACGATGATCGCGGATTTCAAAAAACGGTTTTGGACGTCGCTCGCGCTAACTGCTCCCATTTTGCTCATGGCCCCGATGATTCAACAATGGCTGGGAGTTCAATGGGGGTTTAAAGGAGATAATTTCCTGTTGTTTCTTCTTTCCTCCGCCGTATTCATTTATGGCGGATATCCGTTCATAAAAGGCTTCTTTGACGAGGCAAAAAAGAAGTCGCCGGGTATGATGACCCTCATTGCAATGGCCATATCGGTAGCGTATTTCTATTCGGCCGCCACCACTTTCGGGCTTCCGGGCAAAAGTTTTTACTGGGAAATCGCTACGTTGATCGACATCATGTTGCTGGGCCATTGGATCGAAATGAAATCAGTATTGGGCGCCTCGAAAGCGCTGGAATTGCTTGTGAGCATGATGCCCGCGGAGGCGCACAGAATAGAAAATGGAAAAGTGGCGGACATCAGCCTGGAAGACATGCAGGCCGGCGACGAACTCCTGATAAAACCCGGCGAAAAAGTGCCGGCAGACGGTATGATCGTCGAGGGCGAAAGCTACCTGAATGAGGCCATGCTCACAGGAGAATCAAAACCTGTCAAAAAAGGCGTTGATCAAAAGGTTATCGGCGGCAGCATCAACGGCAACGGTTCACTGAAAATAAAAGTGGAACACACCGGAAAAGACAGTTATCTGAACAAGGTCATTACCATGGTCCGGGATGCTCAGAAAACCAAGTCAAAGATGCAGAACCTTTCTGACAGGGCTGCAAAATGGCTGACCTGTATAGCTCTGTCCATAGGTTTTGCTACCCTGGTACTGTGGCTCGCGCTCGGAAAAGATTTTGTATTCGCACTGGAAAGAATGGTGAGCGTAATGGTTATTTCATGCCCCCATGCGTTAGGCCTGGCCATCCCGCTGGTGGTTGCAATTTCAACGGCTGTCTCCGCCCAAAACGGTTTGCTGATCCGCAACCGAACTGCTTTTGAAGCATCCCGGAAGATTTCAGCTTTGCTGTTTGATAAAACGGGGACGCTGACCATCGGCAAATTCGGCGTCACCCGTTACGAGTCGGTTGCCGGAGAAAAAGATAAAAAGTCGATATTGCGACTGGCCGGGGCACTGGAACAAAACTCCGGGCACCCCATTGCCACAGGTATCCTGCAAAAAATCGAGGAACTCGGGATCGACCTTCCAAAACCCGAAAATTTCGAAAATATCACCGGCAAAGGCGTGCAGGCTGCGGTGGAAGGCCGGGAAGTTAAAGTCGTTAGCCCCGGTTATATGAAAGAGGAAGAAATGGATATTCCAGAAGGCGCAATCACCAACGATGCCGAAACGGTTGTCTTTGTCTTGCTGGATAATAAACCGGCCGGGTACATTGCCCTGGCCGACGAAATCCGCCCGGAATCCGCCGGAGCCGTCCGGACTTTTAAAAGCAACGGCATCAAGGTCTTCATGGCCACGGGCGATAATCAAGCTGTCGCAAAAACGATGAGCGCCGATCTGGAACTCGACGGCTTCTACGCCGAGGTTTTGCCCCATCAGAAAGTAGAAATTGTCAAGGAACTCCAGGCCAAAGGCGAATTCGTAGCCATGACCGGCGACGGGGTGAACGACGCTCCTGCTCTGGCTCAGGCCGATGTCGGCATTGCAGTCGGCAGCGGCACTGATGTAGCTGCCGAAACCGCAGACATTATTTTGGTGAACAGCAATCCCAAGGACATCGCCAATCTTATCCTGTTCGGTAAAGCCACCTACAGGAAAATGATCCAGAATATCGCATGGGCGACGGGGTATAATGCCTTTGCCATCCCACTGGCTGTAGGGATACTGTATCCCTGGGGATTTGTGATGAGCCCGGCGTTGGGTGCAATACTTATGAGCATCAGTACGGTGATTGTGGCCGTCAATGCGCAATGGTTAAAGAAAAGTATTAATCCCTGACCTGATAAGTCAGATCCCAATCCACAATTTTCAACATGATCTTGATATTTAGGTGAATCAATGTTGCAAAGTTGGAGGTATAGGGCAGTACAGGATAGTCCTGGTGTTGCATTGGATGACACGGAGGTTGCAAAGGAAAGTCGATTGAATGACAAACCGGAATTTAGCAATTGATCTTTGATTTTTAACGGATTATATTGCCTCAAAAACCCATTTATGAAAAAAATGCTCTTTCTCCTCGCCATTGCGGCCGGCCCCGCCGCTGCTTACGGACAAGCCGATTTCCAGTTCTTTCGCCCGGACATCCAGTACCTGTACGAATACCCGGAAGCCTCTTATCTTGAATCAGGTATTGTCGGCATGAAGCTCACAGATGAGCCCTGCCAGCCGACCTACACAGCGATCAAGTACCTGGGCGAATTCGAATGCAACCGCGCCGCACCGGCATTTGCCGGAACCTGGGTTTGCCAGAATGACACCGCAACCCTGCTTCAAATCGATTCCCTTGTTACGCTGACCCTTCTCCATCAGGCGCCCCTTGGAATGACGTGGCAGGTTGCCCAGGTTGAAGATACCCTTATCTACGGTGAGGTAACCGCGATCGGCCCAGGTGAATTCCTGGGGCTGGAAGACACCGTGAAAACGATCCGGTTTTCCACGCAAGATCCCGCCGGTAATCCGGTTGCCACAGCCGTCGACGGGAAATCCATCGCTGTAAGCAAGCATTACGGCCTCATCAGCGGATTGTGGTTCCGCGATTTTCCCAGCGTGGGGTATGTCTTGCCGATCGCCGGCATCAGCGAACCGGATGCCGGAATCCATAACCCCGATGCCCAGGAAATATTTGACCTGCACCCAGGCGATGAATTGCATATTTATTCCAGGGTTGACGGATTCATGGGAAATTCTGTCCGACGCGATAAGTATAAAATCACCGGCCGCGAATTTGACCAGGAACACAATATCCTGCGATTCGATTTTCAGGATCAATCCCTGTACATCGAAACCTATCCGGAGCAGGATACCGTTATCGCCGAAACCGCAGGCTACTGGGATTTTTACCTGGATCAATTTGCATTCCTGGACCGGCAACCCGGCGAGCTTTTCATGGATACCTTATTGCAAACGCCGCCTGCAACCATTTCGCTGCGGACGGGCCTAGTCTGCGATCTGACCGGAAAACACCTGGCTTATCCGCTTTTTGAACAGGATGAAGGATGCCTTCGCGTTCCGTTTGACCTCAATGAATCTCCGATGTATTTGTCCGGC
Organism: uncultured Lewinella sp.; assembly: GCA_937873655.1. Lineage (GTDB taxonomy): Bacteria > Bacteroidota > Bacteroidia > Chitinophagales > Saprospiraceae > JACJYC01. The sequence continues at coordinate 26,643 of CALMYQ010000250.1, forward strand.
GCAATGGGCGGATATTATTCCTTCAGCTCCCTGGGCGGATTTTCCAGCCGGGTTTTGGTTTACCTGAAAAATGGAAATGGCGAATGCGGAACGCCTTTCGATTTTGACAGCGTCATCAATTCCGTGAGAGAACGGCCCGAGCCCCTTGCCTTCAACGCCTGGCCGAACCCGGTTCTGAGCGACGAACTGAATCTGGCGATGACGGCCGTCAACCTGCCCGCCGAATTGAAGCTTTATGATCTTACCGGCCATGTTGTGTACCGGAAAACACTGGAAACCGAAACGACGCGGATGAGCATTTCCGGAATAACAGCCGGGTTGTACCTCCTGGAGGTAGTTGACGCCGATCATCGTCCGGCAGGCCGGCAAAAAATAGTCGTAAGGTAAAATCTTGGGTGCGGAATTTAAGGGAACACTTGCCGGTCCTTCATCCCGGGCATCCCGGACAGTTAGGGTTTTCGGTCAGGCTATGGTCATTCCGATTTCTATGCCTATCTTGGCCCGACTTCAGTGACTAAGTCCGGAAAACACCAAACCATGATCATCAACCCATCCCTTACCCCCGCCGACCTCCTCCCCAGGCTCAACCGCCTGTGGGAATGCTCGGCCGCCAAGATCCGGTCTATCGAAAAATCTTTCGATGCGGCCAAGGGCGCGCCCGTGTTTACCGTAAAAGGAACATACACCGCCCGCGGCTGGACGGAGTGGACCCAAGGTTTTCAGTACGGCTCCGCCATCCTCCAGTTTGACGCAACCGGCGATCCCGAATTCCTGGAGATCGGCCGGCGGAACACGCTGGATAAGATGACGGCCCATGTCGGTCATTTCGGCGTCCACGATCATGGCTTCAACAACGTCAGCACCTACGGAAATCTCCTCCGCCTGATGAAGGAAGGCCGGATCCCGTTTGACCAGCGAGAACGGCAACTCTACGAAATGGCCCTGCGGCTTTCGGGTTCGGTGCAGGCCCGCAGGTGGACAACCATTCCGGGCGGCGGCTTCATCTACTCCTTCAACGGGCCCCACTCCCTCTTTGTAGATACCATCAGGACCATCCGAAGCCTGGTTGTGGGCCATGAGCTCGGCTTTGCCATGAGCGCTGAGAACGACCGGACAACCAGCCTGCTGGAACGAGCCGTTCAACACGCCCTTTCCACGGCCCGCCATTCGGTCTATTACGGAGAAGGGCGCGACAGCTACGATACCTGGGGGCGCACCGCCCATGAAAGCGTTTTCAATACCAATGACGGCAACTATCGCTGCCCGAATTCCCAACAGGGGTTCTCCGGCTTCACCACCTGGACCCGCGGGTTGGCGTGGGCCATGACCGGGTTTGCCGAACAACTCGAATACCTCGAAAAGGCCGATAAAACTGACCTCGAGTCGCTTGGCGGTCACGATCACCTGGAAGGCATTTACAGGAAGGCCGCCCGGGCCACCTGCGATTTCTATATTGACCACTCGGCGGCCGACGGCATACCCTATTGGGATACCGGCGCCCCGGACCTCTACAGGCTCGGCGACTACCTTAGCCGGCCGGCCGACCCCTACAACGACTTTGAACCCGTTGACAGTTCCGCAGCCGCCATCGGCGCTCAAGGGTTGTTGCGGCTGGGCCGGTACCTGCAATCGCGCAACGATCCGGAAGGGGATCGTTACTGGCAAGCCGGGTTGACCGTATTGAATACTCTCTTCGAAGAGCCGTACCTGAGCCCTTCAGCCGATCACCAGGGGCTGATCCTGCATTCCGTTTATCACCGGCCCAACGGATGGGATTATATTCCTCCGGGATCCAAAGTACCCTGCGGCGAGTCGAGCATGTGGGGAGACTATCACGCCCGGGAAGCGGCGCTTTACCTTGGGCGGATCATTGAGGGCCGGCCGTACTATACCTTTTTCGGCTTTTGAAGTATCGCTTTTTAATTTTACATTTACCCCTTTACAGCCTACGTTTCCATGCATCCGGACCTGTCCAGACTCTGCATTCATACCATCACCACCAAGCCTTGGGACCTTGAAGAGGCGTTGGACCGCTACAGCCGGGCAGGCGTGGGCGGAGTCAGCGTTTGGCAGGATGCCGTGGCGGCATTGGGCAGCCGTAAAGCCGGTGACCTGATCCGGCAGTACCCGCTTGATGTGGTGTCCTATGTTCGCGGCGGTTTCTTCCCGGCCACTGATCCTCATACCCGCCAAAACGCAATCGACAGGAATAAAAAGATGTTGGATGAAGCGGCAGAAATAGGGGCGCCCCTGTTGGTACTGGTTTGCGGCGCCGACCCGGGGCAACCGCTGGAATTGTCCAGGGCGCAGATCCGTGACGGGATCGAAGCCGTTATCCCGCACGCGGAAGCCAACGGTGTTCAATTGGCCATCGAGCCGTTGCACCCGATGTACGCGGATACCCGTTCGGCAGTGAATACCCTGGAGCAGGCCAACGATATGGCCGAGTATTTCGATTCGGCATGGGTCGGTATCGCCGTTGATGTCTATCACTTGTGGTGGGATCCGAACCTACAGGATCAGATCGCACGCTGCGGCAGGAACGGCAACCTCGCCGCATTTCATATCTGCGACTGGAACACCCCGACATCAGATATGCTCAACGACAGGGGACTCATGGGAGAAGGATGCATCCCGTTGAAACAGATCAGCGACTGGGTGGATAAAACCGGCTTTTCCGGTTATCGCGAAGTGGAAATATTTTCCAACAGGTTCTGGCAAATACCCCAGCCGGAGTTCCTGGAAAAAATAATCACAGCTTACCGGGGCATCTGGTAAGCACCAAAGGTCCAGAGGACCCCAACATCTGTAAGGTCCGTAGGACCGAAACACACGTAAGGTCCGTAGGACCGTAATATCTGTAAAAGTCCGCAGGACCGAAACACACGTAAGGTCCGTAGGACCGTAATATCTGTAAAAGTCCGTAGGACCGCAACATCTGTAACCGTCTGTATGAAACACCAACTAGGCATCATCATGAACGGCGTCACCGGCCGCATGGGCACCAACCAGCACCTCATGCGCTCCATCGCCGCCATCCGCGAACAAGGCGGTCTGCGCCTGTCACCTGACGAAGTGATCGTACCCGAACCGGTCCTGGTGGGCCGGAACGCCGCCAAGCTGGAAGCCCTGGCCAAAATGTCCGGCGTCGGAAAATGGACCACCAGCCTGGACGAAGCCCTCGCCGATCCCGGCAACCAGCTCTATTTCGACGCCCAGGTGACCGGCCAACGGTTCGAAGCCGTGGCCAAAGCCATTGCAGCAGGCAAACATATCTACAGCGAGAAACCTTCAGGCGCCAACCTGAAAGAGGCGCTGGAACTGTACCGCCTCGCCAAAGCCAAAGGCGTCAAACACGGCGTTGTGCAGGACAAGCTCTGGCTGCCCGGCATGCTCAAGCTCAAACGGCTCATCCAGGCGGGCTTCTTCGGGCGCATCCTCTCTGTGCGGGGCGAATTCGGCTATTGGGTCTTCGAAGGCCATTCCATCCCGATCAACCGCCCATCCTGGAATTACCGCAAGGAGGACGACGGCGGCATCATCATCGACATGCTCTGCCATTGGCGGTATGTGCTCGACAACCTCTTCGGAAAGGTCAAAGCGGTATCCTGCCTGGGCGCTACCCATATCCCCGAGCGGGTGGACGAAAACGGCAAGACCTATACCTGCACCGCCGACGATTCCGCTTACGCCACCTTCGAGCTGGAAAGCGGCGTGATCGCCCATTTCAATTCCTCCTGGACGGTCCGGGTACGGCGCGACGACCTCCTGTGCATCCAGGTCGACGGCACCCACGGGTCCGCTGTAGCCGGCCTTCGGGAATGCCATATCCAGCATTACGGCAATACCCCAAAACCGGTTTGGAACCCGGATGTTCCGCAGCCCATTGACTTTTACGAGGATTGGTCGAAAGTCCCCGTACAGGAGCATTTCGACAACGCCTTCAAAGCCCAATGGGAACTGTTTTTGAAACACGTGGTAACCGGCTCCCCCTTCCCCTGGGATCTCCTCGAAGGCGCCAAAGGGGTGCAGTTGGCAGAAAAAGGCCTGGAAAGCTGGGCCCAGCGCCGCTGGATATCCATCGACAATTTACCCTCGTAGGGGCGCCCCTTGCGGTTGTCCCTACGGTTATTCCAACGATAAAAACATGACCGACCCATCCAACAAAACAGCCCTCATCACCGGCGGCAGCCGCGGCATCGGCCTGGGTATCGCCCGCAGGTTGGCATCGGAGGGGTGGAACCTTGCCATCAACGGCATGCGCCCCGAACCGGAGGTCGCGGAGACGATGAGCGAGTTGAAGGCGACGGGTATTGAAACCCTCTATTGCCGGGGAGATATCGGAAATCCGGACGACCGCGCCGCCGTTATTCGCCAGGTGATGGATCGTTTCGGCGGGCTCAATGCGCTGGTCAATAACGCCGGCGTAGCCCCCAAACAACGCCTAGACCTGTTGGAAACTACCGAGGAAAGTTTTGACCGGGTGTTGAACATCAATCTCAAAGGCGCCTTTTTCCTCTCGCAGTCGGCCGCCAATATCATGGCGGAAGCCAAACGACGGGATAAATCCTTTGAGGCCTATATCGTGAATGTTTCGTCCGTTTCAGCTACCGTAGCCTCTGTCAATCGCGGCGAATATTGCATCTCGAAAGCCGGGTTGGCAATGGTCACCCAGCTGTTTGCGGCCAGATTAGGGGAATTCGATATTCCGGTTTACGAGGTTCGGCCCGGCGTCATCTCCACGGACATGACCAGCGGGGTCCGTGAAAAATACGACCGCCTTATTGCCAATGGATTAAGCGTCCAGCAGCGATGGGGTGAGCCCGAGGACGTGGGCAAAGCAGTCGCCGCCCTCCTGCGCGGAGATTTCCACTTTTCCACCGGCCAGATCATCATGGTCGACGGCGGCATGACCCTCCAACGGCTATAAAACTATCGCAATGAAAAAGAAAAACCTTTGGACCCTCGTCCGCATCCTCTTCCTGCTGCTGACCATCCTCACTTTCACCCCGTTTGTTATTCCGAAAGGCGTGTTCAAACCCGAATTGCTGGGCATGCCCTACACCCTCTGGATGGGGATACTGATCAACCTGCTGATGGTTGCCCTGGTCTGGTGGGGTACGCGCATCCACCCCGGCCGGGAGGAGTCTGAATCCTGAGATTTTTCATTGTTTCATTGCCGGCGTCCGTTGCACCTTCGACTTCACCCAGCTACCCGACTGCCAACTGCCAACTGGCGAACTGAGGACTGTTTCATTGTTTCATGGCCGGCGTCCGTTGCACCTTCGACTTCACCCAGCTACCCGACTGCCAACTGCCAA
>CALMYQ010000251.1 GCA_937873655.1 uncultured Lewinella sp.
TACAACTTACGACTTACAACTTACGACTTACAACTTACGACTTACAACTTACAACAATCTACTACCGCAAAGTAGGCGAGCTTTCCAGCGCTATATCCTTTGAATCCTCAAAGCAATTCCGGCTGATGCGGGCCCTGACCTCGCCCTCCGGCGTACCGCCGATCCGCAGGACGGTGGTGCAGGCGTTTTTGAGGTAGCTGAATTCGTTGGCTGAATAGGAGATGGCATCCAGTTCGTCGGTATCGGTTTCCGAACCCAGGTAGAAAGCCGGATTGATATCCGCGTCCCCTTCATAGTTTTCAGCAACCTTTCCCTCTTTTTCAATCTGCAGCCTGAACCGCACGGTGGAATAGTTGATCCGGACCAGATCCAGCTTGTAGGTCACGTTGTCCCGCGTTCCTTTCAGGTGGTATACCCGGTTAATAGCGGGATTCGAGGGAAAATCGACCGCCTCTTCGCCCTCCACCATGATCTTATTGGGCGCGACGTTAACGGGTTTTCCCAAATTCCCGATTGATGTGATAAAGTCCTCCGAGAACGGGTGATTCAGGTAATATTCGGAATCGCTCCAGTTGAAATCACCTTCGGCGGCAGCGGCATCGCCTTCTCCCGAATTGGTCCCCGCGTCCTGCTTGCAGGCTGTAAAGGCGACCAGAAGGATGAACAAAAAAAATTGGATTGCTTTCATACAATATTAAAAGATTTGAACTAAGCCTTTTTGGCCCTGCTTGTTTTTTTGACCGCCGGCGCCGGGCCTGCACCGGCACTTTCACGAATATAGGTACCCCAGGTAAGGTTGTCCTTGCCGGGTTCCTGGGCTTGTGCCCTTTCAATAGCGTAGGCGGCTGACATTTCGACGACCCAATCAAAGTTCTCTTTTCCTACGGAATTGATGTCGGCATCCGGGGCGGGATTGCAGAAGTCGATAGCGATGGGTATGCCGTCCCTGACCGCAAACTCCACCGTATTGAAATCGTATCCCAGTCCTTCACACAGTGCCAGCACGTACTTTTCCATTGTTTTGATCAGGCTGTCGGGCACATTGTGATTGGCCACATACCGGAGATGGTGCGGATTGCGCGGCTCATAGTGCATGATCCGGACGTGCTTTCTGCCGATGCAATAACAACGGAAATAGGCGTCGAACTCAATGGCTTCCTGGAGCATCATCACCAGGCGCTCTGTTTCCGAGAATTTTTCAAAGAATTCATCAACATTCTTTAGCTTGTATACGCTCTTCCAGCCGCCGCCGGCATGCGGTTTCATGAACGCCGGGAAACCCACATAGCTAAAGATCGATTCCCAATCCAGCGGGAAGGCGAGGTTGGAGAATGAATTGGAGGTCGTGTCCTCCGGGTGATCCTTGGAAGGCAGCAAGACCGTTTTGGGTACCGGAACCCCGAGTTTCACAGCCAGCACGTTGTTAAAGAATTTTTCGTCGGCGCTCCACCAGAACGGGTTGTTGATCACAGCCGTACCGGTAGCCGCGGCATTTTTCAGGAAAGCCCTGTAAAACGGCACATCCTGGGAAATCCGGTCAACGATGACGGCATACCCGCAGGATTCGGCCTGAACAACCTTATCGATGAGGACGGGTTCGGCCTTTATGCCTTTGACGCCCTTGTCATTGATGCGGTCAACAAATGCTTGCGGAAAGGAGCGTTCTTGCCCGAACAGGATTCCGATTTTCTTCATATGGCAATTGGATTTTAGTGTCCGGCGGCAAAGATAGGCAAGATTGTTTAATTGAGGAATTCAAATCCCTTTCGCGGGGCCGATCCGGGATTGAAAATTTTCGTCCATAAATTTCAAAAAAAGTTATGTGGGAAAAATTAAAATTTTAGATTTGTCCGGTAAGAAATAGTGTATCCTGACTGATTGGAGTTTGTCCATTTATCTGTTCATAATAACGGGTTCCCCCGGGAGCCTTTTTTCAAACTTCAAATCGTAACACTGGTATGAAAAAAGCACTATTTACGCTTCTGTTGCTTCCTGCAACAATGGGTTTATTGCTTGCCCAATCAAAGCCGAAAACCGGCAAAAAATTCCCCTCCTTCATCTCTCTCGAACAGCCGCAACCAGCCGGTCAGCGGAGCAATCTGTTCAATACCTACCTTGAGATGAACCCCGAGGATGAGCTCAGGCTTATCCGGACCGAAGCGGACCAGCTTGGGTTTACGCACCAGCGCTTTCAGCAATTCTATAAAGGCGTGAAGGTGGATGGCGCAATCTACACCGTACACGAAAAAGGCGGAAGGATCCTCACCCTTTCCGGCAATTTCAGGGATGTAACCGACCTGGATGTCAACCCGTTCATTTCTCCTGACCAGGCATTGCAATACGCGATGCAGCATGTCGGCGCAGCCAAGTACGCCTGGCAGCCGGGCGGGTTCGACGGATTTGAAAAGCCGCAGGGTGAACTCGTCATTTTCGCTGACCCTGAAGGCCTGCTACCGGCCAGGCTGACCTACAAATTCGACGTCTATGCCGTTGAGCCCATTTCCAGGGCTTACGTTCTGGTGGATGCGCACAACGGGGAAGTGGTTCGCGAATTCGCCCGCATCCACGAGACCAACGTGCCCGCCACCGGCACCAGCCTGTACAACGGTACGGTCAGCTTCACGGCCGATCAGGTCAGCGCCAGTTCCTTCCGGCTGCGCCAGACAGCTGACGGCGGCGGCGTGCAAACCTTCAGCCTCAACAACGGCACCAATTACAACAGCGCTACCGACATCACCAGCACCTCAGCATCCTTTAACAATGTCGATAATACGGCCGTTCAGGCCCATTGGGGCGCGGAGCAGACCTATAAGTACTACCTGCAAAACCACAACCGGAATTCCTATAACAACGCCGGCGGCATTCTCAAGAACTACGTCCACTATTCCAACAACTATGTCAATGCCTACTGGGACGGTACGCGGATGACTTACGGCGACGGCGACGGAGTGAATTACGGGCCGCTGGTTTCCACCGACATCACCGGCCACGAAATCACCCACGGCGTTACGGAGTATTCCGCCAACCTGGCATACCAGCGGGAATCCGGCGCCCTCAACGAGTCCTTTTCCGACATCTTCGGTGAAATGGTGGAATACTTCGCTGAAGGCTCCAACGACTGGCAGATGGGTACCGATATCGGGATCGGCGGCAGCGGCGCGATCCGGTCCATGAATAACCCGAACCTGTACGGCGACCCGGATACCTACGGCGGCGCCAACTGGTATAATCCCAACTGCGGCACCCCGACCCAAAGCAACGACTATTGCGGGGTACACACCAATTCGGGGGTACAGAACAAATGGTTCTATATTCTGACTATGGGCGAATCCGGCACCAACGACCTGGGCAATTCGTACAGCGTAACGGGTGTTGGACGGACCAAATCCGCGGCGATCACCTACCGCAGCCTGACCACCTACCTGTCGTCGAGCTCCACCTATGCCGATGCCCGGGCCGGCGCCATCCAGGCAGCCACCGACCTGTACGGCGCAGGGTCGGCCGAAGTGATTGCTACCACCAATGCCTGGTATGCAGTGGGTGTGGGCAACGAGTACGGCAACAATTCTGCCACCTATTGCTCCTCGTCGGGTTCCAATTCCAGCTATGAGTGGATCTCCAAGGTAACAGTCGGTTCATTTACCAACAACAGCGGCGCTTCAGGTTACACGAATTTCACCAACCTGACCGCCAACCTGACCGCCGGCCAGAGCTACAGCGTTTCCCTGACGCCGACCTTTTCCGGCGCCACCTATAATGAATACTGGCGGATCTGGATCGACTTCAACGGCGACGGCGACTTTGCCGACTCCGGTGAGCAGGTCTTTGCAGCCGGCCCCAGCGCAACCACGGTTTCCGGCAGTCTTACGATTCCTTCCGGTGCGTCGGGTACAACCCGCATGCGGGTGTCCATGAAATACAACGCTGCCCAGACCAGTTCCTGCGAGACCTTCTCCTACGGCGAGGTTGAGGACTATACGGTTGCCATCGGCGGAGCCGTTCCGGATACGCAGGCGCCAACTGCGCCGACCAGCCTGAGCGCCTCCAATACCACGCAAACCACTACCGATCTTTCCTGGACGGCTTCGACGGACAATGTCGGCGTAACCGGGTACAAGATCTTTGTCAACGGCGTAAATACGGCCACCAGCGCTACCAATTCATACGCATTGACCGGCCTTACGGCAGCTACGACCTATTCCGTCTATGTAACTGCATACGATGCCGCCGGTAATAACTCCGGCGCCAGCAATACCATCAACGTGACCACGCTGAGCAGCGGCGGCGGCGGCAGCACCGAATTACTGGGCAGCTATTTTGAAACCGGCTGGGACGGATGGGCCGATGGCGGCAGCGACTGTGCGCGGTACTCCGGCACCAGGTCCTACGAAGGCAGTTATTCCATTTATATCCGGGATAACTCGGGCGTTCCATCAGCTATGACCTCGCCCACCATCAACCTGAGCGGTTATTCACAGGTAGTTGTTGACTTCTACTTCTACGCTACCAGTATGGAGAACGGAGAAGATTTCTGGTTGCGGTATTCCAGTAACAATGGCAGCACCTGGAGTACGGTAGCTACTTATGCGGCTGGAACCAGTTTCACCAACAACGGATTCTGGCACGCGACGGTTACCCTGACCAGCGCCCAGGTGAGTTTCACCTCCGGAGTGAAGCTACGCTTCCAGTGTGACGCCAGCGACAATACCGACCTGATCTACATTGACGCGGTTACGGTGACCGCTTCCAACCCGTCTGGTTTTGCAGCGGGTGGAGAAACCCGTCAAACGATCGAACAGATCGACCGGGTGATTTCCGAAAACGCTGGTTTCCTGGAAGATCAGGCGGAATTCCGGTTGTACCCCAACCCGGCTGCCGACGAACTCAATATCGAAACACCGGATGCTCTGCGTTCTGTAAGGATCTTTGCCGTTAACGGCTCCCTGGTCCAGAACCTGAAGACTTTCGAAAAAGGACAAACCATAGACATTTCCGGCCTGCAGCCCGGCATTTACTTCATTGCCATAGAAACAGACAAGGAAGTCGTCAACAAACGATTTGTAAAACAATAGGATTAAAAATGTTGTGACGGGCAGCTTGTCGCGCGGTTCAAATCGCCCCGGAGGCGGGAGACCATGCGGCAAGCTGCTTTTCTTTTTGTACCGCCCCTTGATCATCTTTATTTCACCTTCTCCTCCCCTGCCGCCATGTCCTGAAGTATGATCCTATCCTAGGAAAATGTTGCTAAAATCCCTGAATATTCCACTCTAAATCCCAGCTAAATTCACCTTAAATTCTCAAAAAATTCTACCATAATTCACAAAAAAATAATCGAAAATTTCCCAAAAAATTTCGTTTAAAAAATTTAAATATTAGATTTGCCAGTATTACGCCATGTTTATCCGACTGTTTGAAGTTTCGTAAAATTTCTTGTTCATAATAATTATCGCCCTTCGAGGGTGTTTTACAAACTTCAAATCGTAAGCTGGTATGAAAAAAGCACTATTTACCTTGATGTTGCTTCCTGCAACGCTCATTGTGTTATTTGCCCAACCGAGACCCAAAATCGGCAAAAAATTTCCTTCCTTCGTTCAACTGGAACAACCCCAACCCCTTACCCAACGCAACAACCTGTTCAACGCCTACCTTGAAATGGGACAGGACGACGAATTGCGGCTGGAACGCACAGATACCGACAATCTCGGATTCAGCCATTACCGCTACCAACAGTACTACAAGGGTGTGAAGGTGGATGGCGCCATCTACACCGTACACGAAAAAGGCGGTAGGATCCTTACCCTCTCCGGCAATTTCAGAAGCGTATTTGACCTGGATGTAGGTGCGTTCATTTCTTCCGACCAGGCGCTGCAATATGCCATGCAGCATGTCGGCGCAGGTAAATACGCCTGGCAACCCGGCGGGTTCGACGGGTTTGAGAAGCCGCAGGGCGAACTCGTTATTTTCTCCGACCCTGAAGGCATTCTGCCCGCCAGGCTGACCTACAAATTCGACGTCTATGCCGTTGAGCCCATCTCCAGAGCTTACGTCTTTGTCGATGCCCACAACGGCGAAGTGGTCCGCGAGTTCGCACGCATCCACGAATCCAACGTACCCGCCACCGGCACCAGCCTGTATAACGGCACCGTATCCTTTACGGCCGACTTCACCGGCTCCAACTACAGGCTCCGCCAGACAGCCGATGGCGGAGGCGTGCAAACCTACAGCCTCAATAACGGCACCAATTACAACAATGCCACCGATATCACGAGCGGCTCGTCGTCCTTCAACAACGTGGACAATACCGCCGTCCAGGCGCATTGGGGCGCCGAACAAACCTACAAGTACTACCTCCAGAACCACGGCCGGAATTCCTACAACAACGCCGGCGGGGTGCTCAGGAACTATGTCCACTATTCCAATAACTATGTGAATGCCTATTGGGACGGCACCCGGATGACATACGGCGACGGCGACGGGGTGAATTACGGCCCGCTGGTTTCCAGCGACATCACCGGACACGAGATCACGCACGGCGTTACGGAATACTCCGCCAACCTGGCCTATCAGCGGGAATCAGGGGCACTGAACGAATCCTTCTCGGATATCTTCGGCGAAATGGTCGAATACTTCGCAGAAGGTTCCAACGACTGGCAAATGGGTACCGATATCGGGATCGGCGGCAGCGGCGCCATCCGCTCCATGAACAATCCGAACCTGTACGGCGACCCGGATACTTACGGCGGCAGCTATTGGTACAACCCCAACTGCGGTACGCCGACCCAAAACAACGACTATTGCGGGGTACACACCAACTCGGGCGTGCAGAACAAGTGGTTCTACATCCTGACCATGGGCGAATCCGGCACCAACGACCTGGGCAATTCATATAGTGTATCGGGTGTGGGCCGCACCAAGGCCGCAGCGATCACGTACCGGAGTCTGACCACCTATCTGTCGTCGAGTTCTACCTATGCCGACGCCCGCAACGGCGCCATTCAGGCAGCCATCGACCTGTACGGCGCCGGTTCGGCTGAGGAAATTGCCACGACCAACGCCTGGTACGCGGTGGGCGTAGGCGGCGAATACGGCACCATTTCCTACTGCTCTTCGGCCGGATCCAACTCCAGCTACGAATGGATATCGAATGTGACGGTCGGCTCGTTCAGCAACAGTTCCGGAGCGGCCGGTTATACCAATTTCACTTCTCAAACAGTTAATGTGAATGCCGGACAGAACTACAGCATTTCGCTGACGCCGGGTTTCTCGAGCTCCACCTATACCGAATACTGGAAAATCTGGATCGACCTCAATGCCGACGGCGATTTTACCGACTCAGGCGAGCAGGTCTATGCCTCAGGCGGCAGCAATGCTACTGTCAGCGGCAGCATCAGTATCCCCTCCGGGGCCGCGGGCACCACAACCCGCATGCGGGTGACCATGAAGTACAACGCAACCCCTACCGGTCCGTGCGAAACCTTTTCCTACGGCGAAGTGGAGGATTATACCATCGCGATCGGCGGCGGCGGCGGTCCGGACACGCAAGCGCCTTCAGCTCCGACCAGCCTGAGCGCGTCCAATACCACACAAACCAGTACCGACCTATCCTGGAATGCGTCCACGGACAATGTCGGGGTAACCGGCTACAACATCTACGTTGACGGGGTCAATGTGGACAATACCGCCTCTACCTCCTATGCATTGGGCGGCCTGACGGCTTCTACCACTTATGCCATTTACGTAACGGCGTATGATGCGGCCGGGAATGAATCCGGTTCAAGCAACACCATCAATGTAACGACCCAGAGCGGCGGCGGCGGCGGCGGCAGCGATGTATTGCTGGGCAGCTATTTCGAAACCGGCTGGGACGGCTGGGCCGACGGCGGCAGCGACTGTGCGCGGTATTTCGGATCCCGGTCCTGGGAAGGCAATTATTCGATCTACATCCGGGACAATTCGGGGGTCGCATCCGCCATGACCTCCCCGACGCTCAACCTGAGCGGTTATTCCCAACTGGATATCGAGTTCTACTTCTACGCTTACAGCATGGAAAACGGCGAGGATTTCTGGGTGCGGTATTACAACGGCAGTTCCTGGACAACAGTTGCAGCCTATGCCCGGGGTACCAGTTTCAACAACAATACATTCTATGTTGCAACCGTGACCCTGACCAACGCCGGGTATACCTTCCCGTCGAATGCACAGATCCGGTTCCAGTGCGATGCCAGCGCCAATAACGACCTGGTTTATATTGATGCGGTGACGGTGACGGCCTCCAACCCGTCCGGATTCATGGCCGGCGGAGCGACCCGGCAGACGATCCAGGAACTGGGCAAGGTCGTTCCTGAGGGCAACGCTTTCCTGGAAGGCGACAGCGAGGCGCCAGTGACCCTGTTCCCGAACCCGGCAACGGATGAGCTCAGCATCAATACGACAGATGAACTGCTGGGCGTCCGGATCTTTGCAACCAACGGCGCTCTGGTCAAAAACCTGAAGACTTTTGAAAAAGGGCAGACCATTGATATCGAAGACCTGCAACCCGGCATGTATTTCATTGCATTGGAAACAGCCGGCGGCGTGATCAACAAACGATTTATCAAACAATAAGGTATTTTCAAGGCTTTGACCGGGCAGCCGGCGGTTCTGAGAACGTTCAGGGTCGCCGGCTGCCTGTTTTTCACATAAAGCGGTAATTTTGCGGCCTAAACCAGGACAAAATGTCGCTCGAATTCCGATTAGCCGGCCCGGAAGATATCGAACAGATCCTCGACATGATGGAGGATTTTTATGCTATTGATCTGTATCCGTTCACCCGGGAGGAAACCCGGATAAATGTTGAAAAATTCATCGCCGACCCGGGATTGGGCAGGCTTTGGGTGGTCAGCACCCCTGAAGCTGTTGCAGGATATGCTGTGTTGACCTTCGGGTACAGTTTTGAATTCAAGGGCAGGGATGCCTTTGTCGACGAGCTCTACGTCGTTCCCGAACAGCGCAGCAAAGGGTTGGGCGCTATTGTACTCGACTACGTTCTGGACCAGGCCAGAGCAGCCGGCATCAAAGCGGTGCACCTCGAAGTGGAAAAGCACAATGAGAAGGCCAATCGCCTGTACCGGAGCCGGCAATTCGAGGCCCATAAACGGGCATTGATGACGAAATGGCTATAATTTTTTATTCCGTCTCTCCTTCCTGAGCGCCTTTTGTAAAGGAGTTAAAGATCTCCTCATCCGATTTGCCCAGATTTTCCAGCAGGATCTTCGCGTCGCGGGCGAAGTCGTTATCCGGATATTTTGCCAGAAATTCCTCGTAAACCGGCCGGGCGGCATCGATGTTCTTCATGTTGTTATCCAGGGTGAAGGCTTTCATAAACAAGGCAAGGGGCGCCTTTTCATAATCGGGATACTTGTTGTAGATCCAGTCGAAGAGGTCAATTGCTTTTTCATAGGCTCCGATGGATCCGGCTACTTCACCGGCTTTGTACAGCAACTGCGGAGCCACTTCAGCATTGGGCTGGACAACGGCCAGCATTTCGCAATTCAATATGTAATCATTGGCGGCCTGGAAGTTGACCCGGCCGAGCGAATCGGAGGAAAGCTGTTGCAAAAGCGCGCCCATGCGTTGCGATATCGCGGGGAGGGAAGGGTCGAGTTGATCCGTTTCCGTTTTGGCTTCCTCAAAACCTGGAAAGGCCTGCTTGATGGACTGAAATACGGTAGTGGCGGCTTCTGTCTTTTTCAGGTTCTCTTTCAGGATCGTACCCAGCAACAGGGCGCTGGCCGGAGTGTTCTCAGAAGCATAATATTCCTTGAGGGCTTGTTCGAGCAGGTCTGCCGCCATCTGGTACCGGCCCTGGCGGTAGTTGACACCCGCTGCCCGGTAAAGAAAGCGGGCGTCCGTGTCGGCATCTTCCGGGTAAGCCGCCACATAAGCCAGGTATTTGTCGATCAGATTATTGGCGAGTTCTGTACTGGAAGCCGCTTCAAGTTGCGTTTCCATTTGCGCGATCTCCTGTTGCAGTTTTTGCTTATCCGATTGGCAGGATTGTGCCAGGAGCGCTGCGCTGAATAAAAACAATGCAAAAATCCGGTTCATGATCCGTTTTTTTGTGCAAATATACTCCGGGTTTCAGGTTTTTTAATAAGTTGTCGGTTGCCAGTCGGGGTTAAGGCGATGTTTCGACGCTGAAACGGGCGCCAATCAGGAAACAATGAAACAATGAATCCCCCCAACTATCCATGAACAACTTCCCAGATCCAGCGTTTACCCCAAAAACCGGTTTGCGCATGTCCAAGATCAATCTTTTCTGGTTTCGCCGCGACCTCCGCCTGGAGGACAATGCCGGGCTTTACCACGCACTGCGCGCAGGTCGCACCGTGCTGCCGGTTTTTCTGTTCGACCGGAATATTCTGGACGACCTGGAGGACAAAAAGGATGCCCGGGTGGAATTTATCCACCATGCCGTTGCGGTGCTGCATGGCCAACTCAAGGGCCTCGGTTCGACTTTGCTGGTGTACAGCGGCCACCCTGAGCAGATCTGGAAAGAGCTGTCAGAAAAATATGATATTGAAGCGGTCTTCACCAACAGGGATTACGAGCCTTATGCCTTGGAGCGGGATAAGAAGGTAGCCGGACTGCTGAAAGGCCGCGGAATCGCTTTTCACACGTTCAAGGACCATGTGATTTTTGAAAAAGGAGAAGTGCTCAAGGACGACGGCAATCCCTATACGGTGTTTACTCCTTACAGCCGGAAATGGCGCGACAAACTGGATTCAACAGCACCGGTCGGCGATGGGTTTTCCGGCAATGCCGGCAACGATTCCTTCTACCTGCAATCCTATCCTACTGCGCAATATTCCGAACATTTCCACAAAACCGCTCCGGCGCCGCTGGTCAGCCTGGAAGACCTGGGATTTGAACAGACCGGGATGTCATTTCCTTCGACCTCCGTCAGCCGGGGGCTCATCAAGAACTACGATCAAACACGGGATATTCCGGGCATCGAAGGCACCAGCCGGTTGGGTATCCATTTCCGCTTCGGCACCATCAGCATCCGGGAGAAGGCGCGCAAGGCGCGTGAACTGAATGCCACTTACCTGAACGAGCTCATCTGGCGGGATTTTTACAGCATGATCCTGGCTCATTTTCCTCATGTGGCCACCCGGGCTTTCAAACCGGAATACGACCGGATCCAATGGCTCAATAACGAAGATGCATTCGAACGCTGGAAGGCAGGCCGAACCGGCTACCCCATCGTGGATGCCGGCATGCGGGAGTTAAGTGCAACGGGTTATATGCACAACCGGGTGCGCATGGTCACCGCCAGTTTCCTCACCAAGCACCTGCTCATCGACTGGCGCTGGGGCGAAGCCTGGTTTGCGCGGAAACTGTTGGATTTCGACCTGGCCAGCAACAACGGCGGATGGCAATGGGCGGCCGGCAGCGGTACAGACGCAGCGCCCTACTTCCGGATCTTCAACCCGACCGCCCAGCAGGAAAAATTTGACAAGGACTTCCGATATATCCGCCGCTGGGTACCTGAATACGGCACCGACCGTTACCCCCAACCCATCGTGGACCATAAAATGGCCCGGGAGCGATGCCTTGAAGTTTATAAAAAAGGTTTGACGTGAAAATTTGGGTTACCTGCACTTCGGGCATAGCAATCTGTCTCTAAACCAGTCGTCAGACTTCAGTCTTTGAGTTGCCGTTGCCAGTTGCCAGTCGTCAGTTGGCAGTATCCTGTATCCGTTATCGGGGATCCAGCCTCCAGTCCCCGGCATCCAGCATCCAGTCCCCAGCATCCAGCTCACCGCCCCCGAATCCCCCAGGCCGTCGGCACCAGATCGATGTACACCGGCAAATGGTCGGAGTAGCCGCCGTAATAGCGGGTGCCGCCGTAGGTGCGGTTGGGGAGCATCTCGTTCCTGGAATCCTTATACAGCATCCAGTCTTGCTTAAAAATGGTGGGATTGGCGGCGATCAGGGAGCCTGTATTGCAGACCAGCTCGCAGGAAGTGATGATCTGATCGAGCATATTCCAATTGCCCCGGTAGCAATAGCTTCCCAATCCGTCCTTTTTGGCTTTGGCGAAACAGTTGTAAAGGTTTCCGTTCTCAGGTTTGCCTTCCAGCGGTCCTGCCTGCAATGCCTGGGCAATACTTTTGTTGATCGGTTCGTCATTGAAATCACCCATGATCACGATCTTTGCATGCGGGTTGGCGGCCTGCAATTTTTCAACTGCGCCTTTGAGGAAGGAGGCGGCCCGGATCCGGCGCCCTTCGCTGGCTTCCTCGCCGTCGCGTCTGGACGGCCAGTGGTTGACAAAGAAGTGGAGCGTATCGCCGTTTTGCAGCAGGCCGTCCACCTGCAGGATATCCCGGCTGGTGTAATCTGGCTCCGCATCGTCCGGGAAATCCATCCGGATAAAGGAAGAAGAGGTAACGGTAAAAACACCCGGTTGGTAGAGCAGGGCGACGTCGATACCGCGCAGGTCAGGCGATTCAAAATGGGCGAAACGGTATTCAGGGCCTTTGGCGCCCATTTTGCCCGTCAGGTCGGTGAGTACGCGGTCGTTTTCTATTTCGGCCAAACCGATCCAGACGGGCCATCCCATGCCTTCAAAAACCTGGGTCATGCGGTCGAGTTTGGTCTGGTAGCGCTCCCCGGTCCAGTTCTGCTTGCCCTGGGGGGTAAAATCTTCGTCCAGCGTAATGGGGTCATCGATGGTATCGAACAGATTTTCTACGTTGTAAAAGGCAACCCGAAAGGCGTTCTGGGTGTTACCGATTGTTGCGGCAACGAGAAAAAAACAGGCAAACAGCAATTTTAAGCGGCGCATGAGTGTTGATTTACTTTGAAATAACGCGGAATTAAACTCAGCTGGTATTTCGGCTCCGAACGATGCGATATAAAATTAAAGAATTGTTCTACACCTTGCAGGGAGAGGGCGCCCAATCGGGCAGGCCTGCCGTTTTTTGCCGTTTTACGGGATGCAACCTGTGGAGCGGAAGGGAAGAAGACCGGTCGGAAGCCGTTTGCCGGTTTTGCGATACGGACTTCCGCGATACCGACGGGGAAAACGGCGGGCGGTATTCTGCCCAATCGCTGGCGGAAAAGGCCCGCTCCTTATGGCCGGAAAATGCAGGCGGTAAACCCTATATTGTGTGTACCGGCGGAGAGCCCTTGCTGCAACTGGATGAAGCCCTTACGGAAATGCTGCACCGCGCCGGTTTTGAGGTAGCGGTGGAAACCAACGGCACCATTGTACCGCCCCCTGGCATCGACTGGGTCTGTGTCAGCCCGAAGGCGGGCGCCGAGCTGGTTATCACTTCGGGCAATGAGCTCAAGCTGGTGTTCCCTCAGTCTGGAGCCGAGCCGGAAAAATTTGCCCACCTGGCTTTCGATCAATTTTACCTCCAGCCTATGGACGGGCCTGAGGCCGAAGCAAACACCCGGCTCACCCTGGCCTATTGCCTGGCGCACCCGCAATGGCGCCTGAGCCTGCAGACCCACAAGATCCTGAATATCCCTTGAATTTATTCAAGGGCAGCCCCCCCGCCTTGCTGCCTCAATCCTCGATCAGCAATCCCAGATGTCCCAGGTGGTGGTTGCCGTGCCAGGCGTACAAGGCCGCCACGACGTACAGCGGGTAGTGGGTGCCATATTCCGGATGGATATAGCTTTTCTGCCAATCGGCTTCCCCGATATTTTCCAGCATCAACGACCAGCGGCGGTGCAATGATTCCAGCAGGGCAACAGAAACGTCCACCGGCGAGCTTTTAGCTTCCGGCAGCTCCGCCCAGGCTTTTTCATTGTAAGCTTTGATGGTCGGCGTGTCCTCGGTGAGCGTCCATTTGAACCGGATATAGGCGTTCAGGTGACTGTCGGCCATGTGGTGAACGACCTGCCTGCCGGTCCAGCCGTCGGGTCGGTAAGGCTGGTCGAGTTCGGCGTCCGTCATTTCTCCCAAAATGATCTTCAGTTTTTCGGGCAGCATCCTGATTTCCATGATCCATTCCTTGAGCCGGGCGGGATCGAACGAATCGGGACGCTGGAACTTGCCGATCGGGTATTTCAAATGTTCCATCCTTTTATTTTTATTTTAAAAATATATCCGGTACAAAATTTCAGACTTGACTTATTTGTAAAAATTTTATATCTTTGTCAAGAACCGTGCAAAATCAACTCCATGAAAAAGATTGCTATCAAGTATGGCCTTTGGATGTTCGCCGGTTTCGTTGCGTTCTTCCTGACCATGCATTTGCTGGGGCTCAGCCACCGGTATTTCTTCAGAATTTTCAACGGCGTTTTCCACATTGCCGCCATCTATTACGCGATCCGCGAATATAGGAAGCAAAATGAAGATTCCATCAATAATTACGTTTCGGGCGTTGCGATGGGCGTATACACGTCCGCTGTCGGCGTTCTGGGATTTACCATATTCATGTTGCTTTATCTCGCCTTTGACACCGGGTTCATGGAACACCTCCGTGCGGCTATGCCGATAGGTGAATATCTTAATCCGATTACCGCCAGCCTGTTCATCCTGACGGAGGGAATTGTGGTTAGTCTGATAGGTTCTTACCTGGTAACCCGTGTCATTGACATGAATCTCGCAAACGCCTGACCGCCCGAACGGCAGCATTGCGTTTGGAAGGTTCCGCTTTTTTCGAACGGCGGAACCTTTTTATTTGGCCGGGCGCCTAAAATTCGAGCATGATCCCGATACTTGGGATGACCGTCCCCTGGGCGTCGTTAATCGTCTTCAAGCGGTAACGCTGCGCTGCGAGGACAGCATCCGGATTGACAATGACCGGCTCTCCGACCGGCTTACCGTCCGCATCCAGTTCGCGATCCAGGATCAGCTGGTCGCGGCCCACCGAGTTGCCGGTCAGGTTTTCGATATCGATATAAAGGTTAAGGCTCCATTTTTCAAAGAACCATTTTTTGTCCACCCGGATGTCGACGGTGTTCCCCGCCGTGGTCCGCAGCGTGTTGATCCGGTCGTAATCCGGCAGGCCCCTGCCGTTGCGGTCCCAGCTTTGCACCAGCGAAGAAGCCTGGTCAAATGGCGTATACGGCAATCCTGTCTGGAAGCGCCAGTTCAGGCCGGCTTCCCAGTTTTTACTAAACTTTTTGCCAAGGGTCAGGCTTACGATATGCCGGGCGTCCCAGGAAGAGGGGACAAAAATGCCGTTTTTATCCTCAAACTCGCTCCAGCCGAGGGTATAGGCGGCAATGCCGTAAAAACCCTTGAACAGCCGTTGCTGAAACAGGAATTCAAGGCCGTAGGTCCGCCCGTTGGATTTGGGAATAGCGGGTTCATTGCCGATCACCCCGAAGTCGCCGCCCAGATTAGCCAGGGTAACGCTGTCGCGCAACAGGAACGGATAGTCGTTGTAAGCCTTGTAATAACCTTCGAGGCTGAACCTGGAATTGGCCGCCGTATTGAGTTCGACGCCGAATACCAGTTGTGCGTTGCGGATATAGCGGATCTTGTTTTCCTTGTTGACGAGTTCACCGTTATCCTGGTATCCAAGTACCGTGTAGGGCGGCAATTGGTAAAAAATGCCGGTATTGAAATTGAGGGAGAAATGGTCCGTAAGGGCATACGAAAGGGAGGCCCTGGGGGAGAACTGGTCCAGCGGATTGCTCATCTGGGGAGAATAGCTGTTGCCGTCGATCCGGAAGCCGACGGAGGCGGTCAGGCGTTCGTTCAGCCATTTTCTGCCTGCCTGGAAAAAGCCGCCGAACTTGTGCATCCCGAATGCAGCGCTGTAATCCACCGTTTGGGGGCCGGCGCCGGTAAAGATCCGGTTGAAGGTCCGGTTGTTGTACTTGACGCGTTCATAGTTCAGTCCGTAGATCACTTTAAAGCTGTTGAAGCGGACATTGCGTTCCACCCGGAATTTGTTCTCGATTTCCTGCGACCTGTATTGCAGGATGAGGTTGCCGGGGTCGGTATCGTCGTTGCGGAGGTACTTGGTTGCTTCGTTGTTGAGCATATTGCGGCTGAGGACGAAGGTCCAGTAGCCGTTCTGGCGGTAGTGTTTGTACACCAGGCCGTTGGTATAACTCCATTGTGGGGCTACGGGGAGCTGATCGAGCAGGAATCGCTGTTCTTCCGTTTCGTCGGCGTCGAGGTTGAGTTTGAACTCGTCAATGGCGCCCAGCCCGATGAAGGAGATTTCGTTTTGCTTGTCGATCTTGTATTTGACCTTGGCCTGGAAGTCGTTATAGGTCGGCAGGAAGGGCAATCCCAGGGCTTTGAACAAAAACTGGAGGTATGACCGCCTGGCAGACAGCAGGAAAGTGGTTTTACCGGAAAGGGGGCCTTCCAGCATCAATCCGAAATCGGTAGCGCCGAGGGTAAAATTGCCGCCGAGCCGGTCGTCGCGGCCGTCGCGCTGCTGGAAGTTGAACACTGAGCTCAAGGCATTTCCCCGGTTGGCCGGGAAGGCGCCGCTGTAAAAATCGACTTCCCGGATAAAGTTGACATTGATCAGGCCGACCGGTCCGCCGGAGGCGCCCTGGGTGGCAAAATGGTTGATGTTGGGCGTTTCCACCTCGTCGAGATAAAACCGGTTTTCATTGGGCGCTCCTCCCCGGATGATCAGGTCGTTGCGAAAGGATGCCGTAGAGGTCACGCCCGGCAATGACTGGACCACCTTTGAAATATCCCGGTTGGCGCCGGGGTTGCGCTGAATTTCCGTTACGCCGATGGTGCGGAGGGAAACGGGGCTTTCCTCGGTCTTTTTGAACGGCGGGGCGCTGACCACGATTTCCGCCAATTCTTCCGCTGCGGGTTCAAGCCGAAAGTCGACCACCAGGGGTTTGGCGCTGGTAGCCTGCAATTCATAAAAAACCGCTTCCTGATAGCCGACATAGGTGGCGCGCAAGGCATACAACCCGGGCGTCAGGCCGGTGATTTCGAAATGGCCGTCAATATCCGTTGTGGCGCCGGTTTCCGTGTCCAGCACCAGGATATTGGCAAATGGGATTGGTTCGTTTGTAGCGGCATCGGCTACTGTACCCTTGATGATAGCGGTTTGCGCCGTCAGGCCGGTGAAACAGAACAAAAGGATCAGAAAGGCTGCTGATTTCATGGCGATAGCGGTTGAGACAGTGGCGAAACAATGGAGGGGGGAAAAGGTTTATTCGATGCTTCGGCACTTCGGCTTGGGGTTATTGTTGTTTGTTGTTGTTTATTGTTGTTGTTTGTTGTTGTTTGTTGTTGTTTGTTGTTGTTTGTTGTTGTTTGTTGTTTGTCTCTGGTTTGTTTCGGTTGAAGCTGACGGCACGAAAGCTCCCAGCAAGAACTGACAGCCTTGCGGCGGAATTTGGGAGAAATTCCTGATGGGGCGGTAAAACCCAAAAAAACACATTGTCAGTTACGAAAATAGCCTTAATTTTGTATTCTCAGAACAGCGGGCATAGCTCAGGGGTAGAGCATCAGCTTCCCAAGCTGAGGGCCGTGGGTTCGATTCCCATTGCCCGCTCAAAGGCCCATCGATTTGGATCGATGGGCCTTTTCGTTCAGACCTTTTCGGCAATCGGATTGAGTTGTTCCTGGGCCAATTCTTTGGATACCGTTTTCAAAGATTTTTTCTGCACTTTGGCCTTTAGCCAGATCTTCACTTCTCCCATACCCGAGATGGATTGCCCCAAACTGTTACGTTCGAACTCATCAAATGCTTTTTCAAAGCTCAATAATTTCTTTCTGTGATTGCCTTTGGGGTTTCGAAGTTTTTTGAGGTTGCTCAGAACCATTTTTTCAAAAGCCTTGTAGTGCTGCGATCTTTTATACTGGTGTATGGCGGAAGAGGTTTTGTAGCGCTGAAAGCGTTCATCTATGTTCAATTCGTAAAGAATGATCAATTCAAGCATGGAAGCCGTCAGCTTCACCTCGTTACCCTGGGCTTTCGGCAAAGCGTGGATCTTGTCGACGCGAACCTGGCTTTCGTGGTACTGTTCATTGAAAAAATAGGAAATAAAGCAATCAAACTGTATCCAGATCAAAGCCCCGGGTCTCATTTTTTCCTCTATGCCGGGTTGTGCGAGCCAATGCTCCACTTCCCTGGTGAGCGTCATGGCCTTATCTATTTCACCGGTGTTCAGCAACAAGATATATTGCAACTGGACCAGGCGTTCGTAATCGGATACCACTTCCGACGAGGCGTTAGGTCCGATACTGCCGGAAGTCGATTTCATCAATTTCTTGAACCGGTTGATATAGGTTTCGAACTCTTTTAAATCTTGAAGGGCATGGTTATAAACCAGGTAATTGTAAATGGCAACTTTAAACCTGACCGGGTCGATCTCAATAAGGTGGTCATAGTTTTCCCAGGTTTGTATGACTTTTTTCTGGTAAAATACCATGCGCTCCTTGTTGCCGTCCAGCAAGTGCCGGAAAGATAGCAGGGAATACAGGTAGATCTGGGCGTTAAATGTGACGGCCTTTTCGGACTGGTTCAGCAATTCGTTTTCAAAAATGGCCTTGATCCTGGCCTTCGAGTCCTTGATCTCCGTCCGCGACTTGTATAAAGCCAGCAGGTCGAAATACAATTGTTTGTACACGCTTTCTAACCTGAGGTTTTCTACCGCCCTCGCTTTTTCCTGTTGAGTATGCATGTAGTTCTCAAACCATTTCTTTTTATCAGGCGGGTATTGGGCATTCAGGCGGATCATCCGGTCCAGGATCTCTACCAGGAGCGGAAGTTTTTCATATTTTTCAGCGAGTTTTCTGGCTTTGACCAGGCGCGACAATGCCTGAGCGAACAACCCTTTCTTTTCCAGGTTAATGGATTCCGAAATCCAGTTGGTGATCCTCACTTCGGGCTCCTGCTGGTCCTCCCTGCTGTATCGCAAAGCCTTCAGGATATGGTTGTACAGGTGGTTTTTGACAACCGGATATTGATTCTGGGCCACCAGCGCCCCTTCTTCCAGCTTTAGCCTGACAACCAGCTCCAGGGCATGATAATCTACCGCTGTACCCGGCTCCGGCAACGCCTGATCGACGGCGTCAAATAAGTATTCATATTGTTTGGTTCCGCTTTGAAGGGCAGAAAAAAGGCGAAAATAGCGCTTCTCACTCTGCGACATTGAAGCGATCAACTCAAATAAAGCACCCGGCTGGTTCATAAGCAAAATTGTACCGGCAAAGATAGGCCCATTCTTTCTATCCGGAAATTATTCGAAATTGGGTTTTTAATTTGAGGCCAAATTATAGTAAAACGCTTATCGTTTTCCACCCTATTTTTGCCCTATGATCTTCATACATAAATCAGTTTAACTAGTTCAGTTAGGCAGCTTTCCCAAGATGGATTCAACCCCCACCCCGATCAGCCGATAAAACTACGCATAGATCCCTTTTATTCAAAACTAACACTCAACACTATGGCAACGATCATGGTAGCAAAAGGGCCAAGCCTCACGTCTTTAACCATGTTGTACGAAATCAGTTTCGGCAACTCGTATACGTCACTTAAGCTGGACCCCGTAGTTACTGGCCCAAGCTATTCCTACACGCTACGAAACGGCCCCGCTTTTTTATTGAATGTCGCGTATACCGGCAGCGAATGGCAGTTGTCCATGACAGACGGCCAGAGTTTGAGCAGCCCGGATATCACACATACCTCCGATGTATCAGATTCTCCTTCCATTGATTTCGAAACCAACACGTCCGGAAACCTGATCGTTACCGGTGCTGATATTGATTGGGGCAAAGCATTTGAATTACCTTTCGAGGACGGTAACAAATTGAAGGTTACGCTGGATCAAGTCAATGATACCATTATTTTTGAGGGTTTGACCCCATAATCCTTGCACCGAGGAACGGCGGTTCGGGCTTTTTTAATACAGGGATTTGAACCAAAAAGGCATAGGTTGAATTTATATTAGCAGAACGTTTATTTCTATTAAGTTCATAATGTTAAACCCTTGAGTATGACCAATGAAAACATTGAAATGCGCCTCAAAGCGCTTGAGGATCAAATGAACAGCCTTTTGCACGCGGACAGACCTTTCTCAGAAAATTTTGCCATTCAGGCCCGAAAAGAGCTCCTACTGCACGCTCCTTCACTCCAAATCGAAGCCGAACGGGTAAACATTGACGGTGAAGTTTTTGCCAAAATCAGCTACAGCAAAGCATTAACCTGGGTTTCAGGGCAGGACAAGCTCAAGCTGATCCACAAGAACCGGGGGTTTCCCGTAATCGTATCTTTAAAGGGCGCCCTCGCGGAGGTTCGCCTCTTCATTGACCATTCCGATAATTTCTGGTATCTCCACGGCCATTCTTCAGGAAACAAATCGCTGGAAGTGCAGGTCGTCTGTGTTGGAAAAGTCGGAGAAATAATTTGATGGGCGGTCGCCGCCAAAATCCCTAACTTTGCTGCCAGAAACCAACAGGTATGGGATTCCGAGCATCCGTCATCAAGCCTATAGCCAAAAAAATCGCCCGAAACATTGATCGCTGGTCCGCACAGCCTATTGCCGCGCAGCAAGCCGTTTTTGACCAACTGGTCACTAAAGGAGCCCAAACGGCCTTCGGTCAGGATCACGGGCTGGATAAGGTCCGCAATTACGAGGCATTCAAGGCACAGGTCCCCATCCGCGATTACGAAGACCTTCGCCCCTATATCGACCGGATCAAGGCCGGCGAAAAAAGTGTGCTCTGGCCCGGCAAACCCGCTTACTTTGCCAAAACCTCGGGTACCACTTCAGGCGTCAAATACATCCCGCTGACCAAAGACAGCCTGCCCAACCATTTCGGTTCCGCACGCAATGCCCTCTTCAACTATTATGCCCGCACCGGAAAAGGCGGCTGGCTCGACGGCAAAATGATCTTCCTCTCCGGCAGTCCGGAACTGGATGAGGTAGCCGGCATTCCCACCGGCAGGCTTTCCGGCATTGTCAACCACCAGGTCCCGTCCTGGCTGCGCACCAACCAGCTGCCCTCCTATGTTACCAACTGTATCGAGGAATGGGAGGAAAAACTGGATCATATCGTCCGGGAAACGTTGACGCAGGATATGCGCCTCATCAGCGGCATACCGCCCTGGGTGCAAATGTACTACGAGCGGTTGCTGGAGCAGTCCGGCAAGCGCACCATTCGCGAGCTCTTCCCCCGCTATGAGGTTTTCGTCTACGGAGGGGTCAATTTCGAGCCTTACCGGGCAAAACTCGAAGAGCTGGTCGGCGGCCGCATCGACAGCGTGGAAACCTATCCGGCGTCCGAGGGCTTTATCGCGTTCCAGGACAGCCAAACCGAACCGGGACTGCTGCTCAATGCCCATTCCGGGATCTTCTTCGAATTCATACCCGCCGACGAAATTTTCAAGGACTCCCCTACCCGTTTGTCCCTGTCACAGGTCGAAACCGGCGTCAATTACGCCATCATCATCAACAACAATGCCGGACTGTGGGGGTACAATATCGGCGATACGGTCGAATTCGTGAGCACCAAGCCCTACCGGCTGAAAGTGACCGGACGGGTGAAGCACTATATCTCGGCTTTCGGCGAGCATGTCATCGGGAAGGAGGTTGAAGAAGCCATGCTGGCAACCGCCCGGGATCAGGGCGTCAAGATCGTCGAATTCACGGTGGCGCCCCAGGTCAATCCTCCGGAAGGCGGCTTACCCTACCACGAGTGGTTTGTGGAATTTGATCAATTACCTGACAACCTCGATGCCTTCGCCGCTTTGCTCGACGACAAAATGGTGGGACAGAACATCTATTACCAGGACCTGATCGAGGGCAATATCCTGCGTAAACTCGTCATCAGGCCGCTGCAACGCGACGCGTTCAGGGAATATATGAAATCGGAAGGGAAACTCGGCGGCCAGAACAAGGTGCCCCGCCTGAGCAACGACCGGAAGATTGCGGAGGGGCTTCAGCCCTATCGCCAGGATAAATAATTATTCCAACCCGGCCTCCATCAGGACTTTGCGGACTTCCTCAACGGACAGTTCAACAAGGTCAGCTATTACTTCAATTTCGAGGCCTTTTTTCTTTGCATTCAGGATGACTTGAGACCTTGCCAGCTCCAAGCCTTCTTCTCGGCCTTCTTCTCGGCCTTCTTCTCGGCCTTCTTCTCGACCTTCTTCTCGGCCTTGTTCTCGACCTTGTTTTCGACCTTGATTAAGCCCCAATTCAAGGCCTTCTTTCTGGGCTCTTTCCAGTAAAAGCTGTTCAATACCCATAGTATAGTTTTTTCCGGTTATCGTTTCCAGTTTTTTCTCAAAAATAAGAAAATGTTCTTTATTGTCAAAACGTATGTAAGCGCGCAAAAAGTTCATTAATGCCCTGATTTTGACCTTGGGCATTTCCTTTCGCAACAGCTCTTTGGCTAAATCCAACTTTAAGGTCAGCAAACTTTCTTCTGATAATCTCCCCTTCTTCAAGGCAATGAGCGCCGTTAAGATAACAAGCGAAAAAGGGTTATTCCCGTTTTTCAGCTCCTGCTCCCTTTGATCCAAAATCTTGAATGTCTTGAAGCGATAAATCACCGACGTCCCCAGGAAGGACTCCTGAAACATTTCCGGATTAAACCCAGGAGATCGATCAGACAATATCGCGATGGCAGTAATCGGCCTTTTGTATCTGTCCCGGATCCTGTAGTAATAGGTAAACATCCGTTCGCCGAAATCCGCATCCCGCTGCCCTTGAATTTCAACATGAACCAACATCCATTGATCCTTGCCGTCTTTCAGAAAGACCTTTACCAATTTATCTACATAGCGAATTTTTTCTTCCTCCGGCATCGGAAATATATCCTCCAATTCCTTATCCAGGAATTCAAAATCCTTTTCCATATCTATCAGGGTTTCCGCTTCCGGGTAAAAGAACCTAATAAAATCATCAAAAAGATCCTCCAGGATCCCTTTCCAGAGTGTGTCGTCGCGTTTCATTATGGGTTTTATTGATCAAATATAAATTATTTTTTTAAATAAATTTAAATAAAAACAAATAATATTTAAAATATTTCTGCGTAACTCCACCTCTTTCAAAAAATATCTTGCCGCTTATAAAAAAAATCCGGACACATTTTAAGTAAAATTATATATTTAAAAATTTACAAGTACCTTGCTCAGCAAAGCCGTAACACGCTTGCAACATCTGAATCTTATCATATCCCTAAAAAAACGAAACGCATGTTCTCGAAAAACACCTGCCTTATTTCAGCCCTCATTTTCTTTATTTCAACAGCTGTTCCCCTTTCAGCCCAGGACTATATTCTAAACGGCGATGCCGTCGACCTCGGCGGAGAATGCTTCCAGCTAACGCCCGATTCTACTTTCAAAACCGGCGCCGTATGGTACCAGGAAAAGATCAGCCT
Source organism: uncultured Lewinella sp. (assembly GCA_937873655.1). Lineage (GTDB taxonomy): Bacteria > Bacteroidota > Bacteroidia > Chitinophagales > Saprospiraceae > JACJYC01. The sequence goes on from CALMYQ010000251.1 coordinate 23,330, forward strand.
GGAGCATAACTTCACCATCCGGTTCAAGGCCAATTTCGGCGACAAGGATTCGCTGGGCGGCGGCGGCATCGCCTTTGTGCTTCAGCCCGTTTGCAAGGGCCTGGGAGCAGGTGAAAGCGGATTGGGCTATGGCGGCATTAACCCGGCTGTTGCGCTCGAATTTGATACCTATCAGGACCCGGCGAACAACGATCCGGCTCAGGACCACCTGGGCATGTCAAAGGCAGGAATCAGCAGCCATAATGATCCATCCGGTTCGCTGGGCGGCGGATTTGCACTGTTCAATTTCGAAACCGGCGCCGATTTCCTGATCAACATCACCTACAACGCAACGACCAAATACCTGCAGCTCTATATCAACGGATTCAATTACTTTTCCCATCAAGGAGACCTGACGACCTACCTGCTCAACGGCATAACGGAGGTTTACTGGGGCTTCACAGCCGCCACCGGGGCAACATCAAACCGGCAGACGGTTTGCATCGATTATACAAACTTTGAACCCATAACGCCATATACCGTGACGGCCCCCGGTACGCCCGGATCGTCCGACGGCGGTATCGACCTGGACTTATCCGGGGGATATGGGCCTTTTACTTACATGTGGTCAAACGGGGCAACAACCGAAGACCTCACCGGCATCGCAGCGGGCACCTATACCGTGACCGTCACGGATACCAACCATTGCGCCAGCAAGTATACGATCACAGTCGTCAGCGATCCGGACCTGACCCCGCCGACCATCGTCTGCCCGGAAAATATCATCGTTGATTCGGATGCCGGTTTATGCGGAGCAACCGTGGCCTATGCAATGCCCACGGTTACGGATAACGCCCCGGATCCTACCCTCGCACTGGAAGCCGGGCTAGGCAGCGGAGCGATCTTTCCGGTCGGCGTCTCCATTGAATATTACAAAGCCCGGGACGGCAGCAACAATACGGCCACCTGCAGTTTTACGATCACGGTGGAGGACAAACAGGCACCGTCCATGAATTGCCCCCAGGCCAGCTACGGAAGTTGCGGCCTGCCGGTCACACCCGACATCAGCGGTACGCCGGCTGTCAGCGACAATTGCGATCCCTTACCGGAGCTGGTATATACCGATTCGCTGATCTATGGGAATTGCGCCTGGGAGTGCGTCACGGAAAGGACCTGGAAGGCCACCGATCTTTTCGGCAACCGGCAATCCTGCAAACAGTACATCACCCGGACCGTCCAGCCGATGATCGACGAAGCCCTGTCCATGGGGCCCATCATCCTGGGCGCCTGGAGCCATACCCTGACCATCGATCAGGACGCCGCAGCCTGCCTGGGAATCTGGATGCCTGCTCAACCGGGTCCCGCGGCGGCCATTCCGCGTCGCGGTCATCACACGGTCAACCTGGAAGACTGTCTGCCCGGTCCCGTTCCGGTCAACAGCGCCGGAAAACTGACCAATCCGTTGCTGGAACAAACGCTCCTCCTCGCTATTGAACTGCGGTTGAACCCCGGCCTCGGACAAACGCTCTTGAGCGAATTCGAATGCGATCTTAATCCGGTGATCTTCCAGTATATGGGCAAAAATCCGACCCTGACCGACCTGCTGCGGCTGGCCAACAATGCACTCGGCAACATCATCGGTCCGCCCCACCTGGAATTGATCAGGGAAGCGCTGGCTTGCGTGAACGGCGCCACCGGCCTGTGTGAGCCCCCGGCAAGCAAGCCGGTACAAAACCTTGGGGTACCTCTGCTTGCGAATGAACCATCGCCGACACTGGAATTATACCCGAATCCTGCGGATGGGCTGTTCTATTTGCCTGTACAGGCCGGTCGCGGTGAGGTCATTCAGTTAGCGGTCTGGTCGGCTCAGGGGCGCCTTGTCAGGAGATGGGAGATCGCGGATGTTTCTGAAGGGGCAATTGCCGTTGACCTGACCGGGGAGCCGGCCGGGGTATACTGCATTTCAGTTGTGGCAGGAAACCGACCATTGAGAACAGCCAATATTGTACTGACTGGTCGATAATCTTTGACTGGCTTCCCAGTCGTCATGCGATCCGGATGCCCATATTTTGCATCAGCAAGGTGGCGTTGAAACTCTTACTGACGCCCTTTTTCAGTTTGTAATCGAAGAAAAGTTCGCCGTTGCGGATCTCGACCTCCATACAAAGGTTTTCGATGGCGCCGCCGGCATCGGCTTCGAGGGCGCCGAGTTCGAGGTCGTGGGTAGCGATCAGGCCCGCGCCGCGGCTTTGGATGAGCTGCCGGATAAGGGCCTTGGCGCCTGTGTGCCGGTCAACCGAATTGGTGCCCTTCAGGATCTCGTCCAGCAGGAAAAGAACAGGCAACTGATTCGTTTCGTTCGCCTGTGCGGCTTCCACGCATTCAATGATCTGTTTTAGACGCTTCAACTCAGCGTAAAAGGAGGACGCGCTTTCGTGCAGGGCGTCCTGGGTGCGCATGCTGGTATACACTTGCAACGGCGTCAGGGATAACTGCCGGGCACAAACCGGTGCGCCGGCCAGGGCCATGACCGCATTGATGCCAACCGTGCGCAGGAACGTGCTCTTGCCCGCCATATTGGAGCCCGTGATCAGCTTGATATGGCCGTGCAGGGGCAGGCCGATATCGTTTGACACCCTTTTCGAGGGGAGAATCAGCGGGTGCCCGAGTTGAACAGCTGACAACCTCGCCTCCGGATGCAGGACCGGCAAGGTCCAGTCGGGATTATTGTACCAGGCATTGGCCAGGCCGGCTAAGGCCTCCATTTCCGCCAGGGCATCGAACCACAACGGCAGGCGGCCCTTTTCCTTTGATTTCCATTTCTCAAGCCTGTAAACCCATTGCAAATCCCAGACGGTCAACAAATTGAGAAAAACCGCAAACACATTATACCGTACATTCAACTGGGCGATAATATAAGAAAGCTGCCGGGTACGGCGTGAGGCGGTTTCGTTCTCTTCCTGAAAAACGGCTTTCAACCGGTTCAAGCGGGGCGCTTTCCATTCGGGCGCCGTTTCGATCCGGTGGATCAGGCGGCTGTAATAATTGAGTAACTCGGCGGCTTTGGCCGTATGTTCGTGCGTTTTCGTTACCTTTTTGACAGTGGTGGATAAAGCCCAGACAGAAGGGGCCAGAAACCAGATCGCCGCTTGCCAGGGCCATACGAATATCCACAATATGATACCGCTCAGGACGAAGGCGGGGGCCAGCACAAGAGCAGCCGTCAACCATCGGTTGCCCAGAACAAACGGCTTTTCTTCCATCCAGGCATCCAGGGCCAGCAGGTGCTTCGGATTGTCGTTAGTGTCCAGCCCGGTTGCCTGAAACTCTTGTCGCCAGTCAAGCGCATCCCGCAATTCCGGCAAAGCGGCCTGCCGGGCTGCTATTTCCGGTTCATTCGTTGGGATCGAAAGCCAATCCGCAAGTTTTTTGCGTCCTACCGATGTGGTTGTCCTGTTGAGGTATTGGTACAGGGAATATTCCCCGAAAATATCGAGATCAAATAAATAAGGATGCGACGGGTTCATCCATTCCTTTCCAGAATAAAAAACAGCGTAATTTCCGTCCAGTACAGCTTTTTCCCAGGTATTGATCCTGCTCTGACGCTCATTGAAACGAGCCGCTTCCAATATCCCGCTGTGCCATACAACAAACCGGTAAAAAGCTGCCAGGAACACCCCCACGAATCCGATGCCAACACCCCAATGGAGGCTGAAACAATAAATGGCTACCCCGACGGCAACAATGAATATCAACAACCGGACTACCGATAATTGATTGTACCGTCGCTGCAACTGAGCCGCAGCCTTTTGGAAACCGGAACTCCGCTGCTGATATATTTCCTTTAAATCGTTCATACAAATATTTCAAAGTAAAAGCTCCCATTCTCACCCTCTCACCTCCCATCCGACGAAGCCTCAGGCGAAGTCGGACTCCCCGTACTGAGCGAAGCCGAAGTATCACCCTCTCGCCCTCTCACTCTCCTAAACCCCACCCGTATGAACAACCAAAATCCGGCTGCCGGGCGAAAAATAGCCATTTTTAATCAGGTCAAAAACGGCGAAAAATGCTTTTCCCGTATAGATGGGTTCGACCGGTATGCGGTACGCAGTTCCGAACCATTGAATGAACGCCGTCAATTCCTGTGTTTTTTTTGCATATCCGCCGAAGGTATAATCGAAATTCACGGACCAGTTCCCGGCTTGTTCATCTTTTCCCGTAGCCCGGCGAATGACTTCTCCAATACCAGGATCTTTAACTGCGGCAACGGCTGTCAGGGAAGCAACCCCGTCGAGTCCGGCTGCAATACCGGCAGATGTACCGCCCGTACCGGCAGCAAGCAGCCATTGGTCCGGCAACCACCCCAGCTGTTGTTCCGCTTCTCCAACCAGCTCTGCAGCCCCTTTTGCGGCCAGGTCGTTGGTGCCGCCTTCGGGCAACAAATACGGGTCGCCGGTCCGGCGGATCAGTTCCTCCTGAAAACCGGGTTCGTTGCGGCGTCGATAGGCTGCCCGGTCCAGGTAATGCAGTTCCATTCCGCGTTCCCGGGCCAGGTGCAAGACCGGATTGAGCGGCTCAACGGGTTCACCGCGGATGACCCCGATTGTTTTGAATCCGAATAAAAAACCCGCAGCGGCAACGGCAGCGATATGATTGCTGTACGCACCGCCGAAAGTGAGCAGTCTTTCCTTTCCGGACCGCATAGCGGCTTGGAGGTTATATTTGAGCTTGCGGATTTTGTTGCCGCATAATTCAGGGGCTTGGGGGAAGCGGAGCAGGTCGTCGCGCTTCACCCAAAGGCTTACGCCGGCATTTTCCAGCTCCCGCGGCAGCTTCAATTGTTCTACCGGGCCTGGCGGAAGATTAAATTCGTCCACAAATACAGCCATAAATGCGATCCCCTTTCAGTTTTACCCGGCAAAGATAGCATTCGCCAGCGGGTGTAACCGTGCTTTAGTACCTTTGGATCTCACTGTCAAAACTGTTATGATGGAAAAAGGCACCAGACTCCTCCAAATTGTCCCTGTGCTCCCTTCGGCCGATATTGCCGGAGATATAGCCTGGTACCGCGAAAAAACGGGATTTGAGCCGTTCTTTCAGGATGAAATGTATGCCGGGCTCCGCCGCGAAAATCTGCACATTCACCTGCAGTGGCATGCCGGCACACCAGAGGATCCATTGCTCGGCGGATCGGTAATCCGGATTTTTGTTGAGGACATCCGGTCCATTTTTGAGGAATTTGTCGAAAGGGGAGCCGTCAGCAGGGAAAAACTCAGGATGAACACCCCCTGGAGAACGCACGAATTCGGGTTCTTCGATCTCAACCACAACGCCGTCTTTATTGTAGAAAATGCGGAATGACTTGAATTTGAGCTGCAATTCGTAACTTGGAAGCCAAAACCAACTTACGGCCAACATGAAAAAAAGCAATGCTTTAATTTGTCTGTTATGCCTGTTAACACTGTCTGTCATTCCGGGCTACGGGCAGAAGAAAAACAAGCAGCAACCACCGTCCAATGCTTCAACCGTTGACCAGACCACCCGGATCGATCCCGCACCATTCAAGGCCCTTCGCTGGCGCAATATCGGCCCGTTCAGGGGCGGGCGTTCCAATGCGGTTTCCGGCGTTCCGGGCAACGACCAGGTCTATTTCACCGGTTATACCGGCGGCGGCGTCTGGAAAACGGAAGACGCCGGCGCTACCTGGAAAAATATCTCCGACGGGTTCTTCAAAGCCGGTTCCGTCGGCGAGATTGCCGTTTCGGAAGCCGACCCCAACGTCATTTACGTCGGCATGGGTGAACATGCCGTGCGGGGCGTGATGACCTCCTTCGGCGACGGGGTTTACAAATCCACCGACGGCGGCAAAACCTGGAGCCATACCGGTCTGGAAAAAACGCGCCATATCGCCGATATTGCCGTTCATCCGCAAAATGCCGACATCGTGTTTGTCGCAGCTCAAGGCGCCCCCCACGGCCCAAGCGAAGACCGCGGCATCTACAAATCCACTGACGGCGGACAGACCTGGAAAAAGGTGCTCTATGTCGATGAGAATACAGGCGCCTCAAGCCTGAGCATGGATATGACCAACCCCCGGATCCTGTATGCCGCGACCTGGCAACACCGGCGCTATCCCTGGAAAGTGGAGAGCGGCGGCCCGGGTTGCGCCTTGTGGAAATCCACCGATATGGGCGAAACCTGGAAAAAAATCACCGACGGCCTGCCTGAAGCACTGGGCAAAATGGGGATTTCCGTTTCCAGGGCCAATCCCAACCGGGTGTTCGCTATCGTCGAAGCGGAAAAATCCAAGGCGGGGCTTTATCGTTCCGATAACGGCGGGATGAAGTGGACCTTGCTGTCCAATAACCAGGATATCACCTCCAGATCCTGGTACTACATGGAAGTGTTTGCCGACCCCAACGACCAGGAAAAGGTGTATGTGCTCAATGCACCGATCATGCGTTCCATCGACGGCGGCAAGACCTTCAACAGCATCAACATCGGCCACGGCGACACCCACGATCTTTGGATCAACCCGCGAAACAGCAATAACATGATCCTGGGCGACGACGGCGGCGGCTCAATTTCCTTCAACGGCGGCGACAGCTGGTCAACCCTCAACAACCAGCCGACGGCCCAATTCTACCGGGTCAATGCCGATAATACTTTCCCGTATAAGGTGTACGGCGGGCAACAGGACAACAGCTCCGTTGTCATCGCCAGCCGGAATAACAGTTTCGGTATTTCTGAAAGTGACTGGACCAACGGACCCGGTTGCGAAAGCGCCTATATCGCCTTTGATCCCGACAACCCCGTTGTCCTGTACGGCGGTTGCTATCAGGGGCTTATCGAGGCGCTTGACACCCGGACCAGAGAGACCAAGGACATCATGGAGTACGTGTCGCTCAACCTGGCCATCAAGCCCAAGGACATGAAATACCGGTTTAACTGGAACGCGCCGATCGTCGTTTCGCCGCATGCCCCCAATACGATCTACCACGCCGGCAACGTCGTTTTCAAAACCACGGACGGCGGCATGAACTGGCAGCAGATCAGCCCCGACCTGACCCGGAATGAAGCCGCCAAACAGGAGGACGGCGGAGGTCCGCTGACCAATGAAGGGGCCGGGGGCGAGAACTACAATACCATCTACTACCTGATCGAATCGCCCCTTGAAAAAGGCGTCATTTACACCGGCAGCGATTGCGGCCTGGTACACGTCACCCGCGACGGCGGTCAGAGCTGGCAGAATATCACCCCGGCGGGCCTGCCGGAATGTATGATCCAGTCCATCGAGGTTTCCCCTCATGACAAGGGTACCGCTTATATCTCTGCGACACGCTATAAATTCAATGATTTCTCTGCCTTGTCCTATAAAACCACCGACTACGGCAAGACCTGGACCCGGATCGCCGATGGGATCGATAAAGACGACTTCCTCAAGGTGATCCGCGAGGACAAAAAGGTCAAAGATCTGCTGTACGGCGGCGCCGAACGCGGCTTCTACCTGTCCAACAACGGTGGGGAAACCTGGGCGAAATTCCAGCTCAATCTGCCTGTAGTCCCTGTAACCGACCTGATCATTCACGACAATGACCTGGTGGCAGCTACTGCAGGCCGCGCTTTCTGGATTCTCGACGATCTGGGCGCCCTTCAACAATCCCTCGGCGTACCTGGAAAAGAAACGGTGAAATTGTACATGCCGAAAAAGACCGTTCGACTCAGCGGTTTCATGCCGCCCTGGCTGGATCAAATGCCGCCGGGACTGGGCCAGAATCCGATGAACGGGGTCATTCTGACCTATTACCTCGCCGAAAAGGCCGATTCCAATGCCGCTACCCTTGAAATCCTGGATGCGAAGGGGGATGTGATCCGGGCCTATTCCAGCAAGAAAGATGAAAAATTCAAAGGCTATCCGGGTGGGCCGCCGCCACCGCAAACCATTCCGGCGCAGGCCGGCATCAATCGCTTTGCCTGGGACTTTCGGCTGGAAGGGTTGCCCGGAGTACCCGGCACTTACCTTTACGGCGATTTTCAGGGGCACCGGGTAGCGCCGGGGCAGTACAAAGCCCGTCTTTCCTATAAGGACCAGACGTCTGAAACGGCATTTGAGATCGTTTCCGATCCGAGAGCCAGTTTCAGCTCCACCGACTGGGCCAACCAGCAAACTACACTCTCCCGGGTGGAGGATCGAATCCGTGAAATTCATGGAGCCGTCAACCGGATGGCCCGGGTCAAAAAACAGATCGAAGGCTACAATGAAGCCATGGAAGGAATGCCTGATGGCCAGGAAATGATCGATGCCGGTAAGAATCTGATCAAAAAGATGGAGGAATGGGAAGCCAACGTGGTGGAAAGGCGGCAAAAAAACTTCCAGGATGTGATCAACTGGCCCAGCAAGCTCAATGCCGAGTTCTTCGCGCTGCGCGCCTCAATGGACGCCCAGGATCCCAGAGTCACTCAAGGGGTTCGCGACCGGCTCACTGATCTGGAAATCCAATGGACCGGTTATAAGGCCGACCTGGAAAAGCTGCTCGCTGAAGACATAAAAGCGTACAATGAGCTGTTCCGGAACCGCAATATCCCGGCATTGATCACGGATCAGTCGGGAGAATAAAAACCAGATGGTCGCAGGCCCGAATCGAGCTTCCGATGCTCCGGACCTGCGACCCCTTACAGCCGTTTTGTTCTAAAGGAGCTTTCGCGCAAGAAAAAACTTACTTCCCACTAGCTAAGGCACAATATTAGGTCGAAATGGAATTGCCCGGCATCCGCTTTTTGGAAACCACACTATCGGACAAAATGAGTAAAGGGGAAGACTTTATAATGGGTAACAATGTAATTTCGAATGAACAATCGTTTTTTTCAAAACCATGAACTCATATGCCTATGTGGTAAGATACGAGCCGAACCAGAATGGTTTGGCAATCGGACGGACTTTATAAAATCCGGCCACCGTTTGCCAGAGGTTCCGCCTCGCAGCGGCTACCCTCAAATCTCCGACTTGCGAAAAAAAGAACCCGCCCGGCGGCCACCAGCGTCCTAAAGCCGAACCAACTTGCCGCCCGCGACCCTGCGCCGCTCCTCCCGAAGTTCATAAAAATACAGCCCCGGCGGCAAAGCCGAAATCAGGATGGACTGCCGGGAGGAATGAATAGCCTGCTGCAATACCCGCCTGCCCAGTGCGTCGCACAAAACGATCGTCCCACGGAAAGCGGCCCTTCCCTCGATCTCAATCACTATACTTTCCCGCGCCGGATTGGGGTATAGGCGAACGCCCGGGTTTTCCTCCGGTCCAGCCGTCCCGGTGATCATCAGTGAGATCGTATCGCAATAGGTATCGCTGCCGGAGAGGTTGCTTACGGTGAGGCAAACCTCGTACTCACCGGGTGCGGCGTAGGTATGCTTCGGGAAGACGGCTGTACTGGTGGCGCCGTCCCCGAAGGTCCAATACCAATCAACAGGGCTGAATCGGGCATCGTGATAGAACGCCGCATGCAGCAGGCTGTCTGTAAGGTATTCAAACCCGGCTACTGGCGGCGGGTTGTCAATCCCCAGCGTGTCGCAGGCGCTGCCATCCTCCGGGCCCAAACCGTAATAGGGATGATTGGGGATCCCATAATAAATCAGTGTTGGCAATTGAATACCATGTTGAACAACTTGTGATGCTTTCCCGGGTAAATTAGGATGATTGATATAACCTAAATATTCCACGGAAGCGGGAGGTGTAATATAAATCTTGCCGTTCGGCGCCAATTGGGACATATCAAAAACTACGTGATAATTAGTCGTGGGGGATAAAAAGCCATCACCTATGGCAATTGTATCCCAACTGGCTTCCAGGCTTTCAGCAGTTAGGTCCGTCTGATAAACATGAATTCCTGCAGATATATATAAAAATCTGCTGTTCTCTGAAAAGGCCAGACCGTTTGATGCTCCCAGATTATAATAAGGCTTCCTTCTGAAATTACTCAATTCCCCCGAACATCGATCAAAATCAAAAATATCGAGGTAGCTGTCGCGGTCAAATCGCCAACCTGAAAGGCGGGCGAATAGGCGCCCATCCGGAGAAAAAACAGCCTTATCCAGGCCGGAAACAGTAGGTTCTCCAATGGTTTGAATGGGTAACTGTTGTACGCCGTCAGGCGTTAAAAGCAGCCGGTAATACCGGTTGGTGAAAAATTCGGATATGATCAACCACCAATCCCGCCCGTTTGCATGGCGGGTCGCGGTGACCGCGCCGCCAGCAATGGTATCTTGTATGATTGGTACGTTTTTTTCAATGACTTTACCCTGCCCATCATTATAGCCCGAATCTACAATCGTGTAGAAAAAAGATTTGGTTGCATACCCGCCACTGTTTGGAACATCAGGGCAAACGCTCATCATGGTATGAAAAATATAAAATAATGAATCCCCTCCTCCAGGGGCGGGAAGTATGACTGCCCCCTGCGGTAAATAATAACCACTATAGGACCACGCGTCCGTCAGCGGATCGGGATTCAGGCCATAACCATTTTCAACCGTATCGCCTTCGGAATTGACAACGTAAATACCATTTGTGTACAATAAAAGATTCCCTTCCGTGTCGCAGATCCCTGCATTGGTATAGTCAAGGCTCATCTCCCGATGAGCAGGTTCTACCAATATTTCGCCATCGGTTAAAAAAGAGATCTTTGTCCCGCCAATATGGGGACTTTCGAGGGAAGAACTCCATCCAAATTGCCAGATATAATCCCGTTTTTCCCGGACAAAAGTTTGCTGGGACTGCAAATGGCAAGTAATGACAGCAAACAGCAAAAAGAAAAGCATTTTCATAGGGCTGCAATTGAAAGCTGCCGGAAGCCTTCGCAAGGAGTTCTTCCGGTAGCATATAAACGTCGATTAATGAATAACAACCATTTTTTCGGAAAACATTATTTCACCTTCCCGGAATACCTGTAAATACAGTACGCCTTCCGGAAAATCTGTCAATTCAAAAACATGCATACCATTTTTATCAGGCGGCAGCGTTGTTTTCGCAAGTACCCGTCCGAATGCATCCCGAACTACCCCTTGCAAAATCGAACTGCTCGAATAATTTAACATCATTCTTTCCGTCGCAGGATTTGGGTATAGTCGGAATCCTTCGGTCTTCCGCCCGGGAAATAACCGTCTGTTCCTCCTGCAATCATCAGATCGATATCTTTGGGATCCGGGCTTGCAACCCCCGGCGGGTCAATACAAATCAAAGGGTTGCCCATTTCATCTACAGGAAACCACTGTTCAACTGGTGTTCCAGGCAAATTTGGCAGAGAGATTCCCGACGGATGATAGCTGAAGTCGGGCGTCGGGAATTGCGATGATGGGTCTTCTTCATTGACAATATATCGAGATAGAAGAAGGTTATTTAAAGATCCTGCTCTATTTATCGCAGCGGCTCCATAATAATCATCTTCCAAATACCACCTGTTCCCGGTATGGATTTGCTGACTTGTCATTAATGCATCCTCATAAGTAAGTGCAGGGCCAAAGAAAGGCGGGTGGAATTGACTGGTAGAAAATGCCATATTATTGCATGCTCCCAGAAACCTTGCTCCCAATTTAAGAGAATGGAAATAGTTACAGTGATATTGGCTATTGGTAGCGTCCTGAACATCCAGACCAATATTGTTGAAGGCGGGACTACTGCCCCCAATAAGGGAATTCTCTTCTACTAACAAATTAGAACAATTGTTAATTTGAATGGCTCTACCTGAACCTTCAATCGAATTATTCATTTGTACGGTATTGCCGGAGACTTCATAACCTGAAGCATTATTGAGCCGGATGCCGGCAGTCATTTGACCGGTGATCGTATTTTCCTTGACCGCAGCCTCAGGTTGACCATTACCTTGTTCTTCGACCCTAATTCCAATTCCTCCCGGAGAAGTAGAAATTTCGTTCCCCTGGACTGTAATCCCGGACGCCGGATCATTGAACATCAATCGAACCCCAGTGCCCGCATTCGTCATCTCATTTTCAGTAATATTCAACGTGTAGCCGAAAGCGTTCCTGCAAAGAATTCCTTCTTCTACTGAACTAAAGTTGTTGTGACTAATATCCGCATGGGCGCTAACTACCTCTATGCCAACCGGGCAATTAGTGAAAGAAAGGTCGCCTTCAGGTTGATTAGCGATAACCCCGGCTATCAACCGCTCAGGTGTCGGTAGTTCACTGATGAAATGCAAAGCTCTGCCATTAAAGGGTATACTTATCCCCGGATCAGTCATTATACCGGTAAAAATCGAATTTTCAACAGTAGCCGAGGCATCCTTGATATGAATACCATTGGTGATATACTCAAAAAGATTAGGATTCTGGTTATGCAATCAATACTAAGGCCCCCAGGAGGGCAATCGCAAAGTGTTTGCAATTGACAACCGGGGTACGAACCAATCTGTACACGGTGTTTTCCTCCGGACTCACGATCAATTCATGTGTATTAGGATCTACATTTCCAGAAACGACCGTTATATTCCCATTTTCCTCGAGGTATTCGGCAATCTCCGTAAAGCTATTATCCGGATTCTGAACAAACCATTCGTATCTGATTTCAACATCACTAAGCATGCAAAGCGGGCCACCCAATCTGGCTTCCTCCCCGCAAATGATAGTTTGGTCAGCACCCGCAGTGAATTCGTCCTGTATGACTTCAACCTGGTTGAATGTTATATTTCCAATATTGTCAACGTTGGTGGGGGCCGTATAGAACCATAAAGCATTGAATTCCGGGCTATTTACTGAAAAACACCTGCCTAGCCTTCCAACAGCATTGCCTGTAATTGGAATCTGCAAAACATTGTCCGTAATGCCTTGATAATCGGGGAACGATGACTAAAAGACGCTCCGTTCACGCCCATAGAGCCCGTAAAAATCGGATAATTTCCCTGACTCCCCTGGAATACCATTTCAGGGCCTAAGGGATTGGGATCCTGACAACTACCAAATAATGTACTGACAGAAGAGTTAAAATCAAAGAAATATGGGTCTGTACCTGATATAATTACAGGTTCATCTCCTCCTGCTTCCTGAGAAATAAGAAGCCGGTCAAAATCAGAAAATCTATCCGAGAAAGCAATAAGTAAGGATTGAAATCCAATTGTATGCACAGCATGGTGAAGAACCAAGGTATAGAAATCCATTTGCGTATTACCGGCAGGAGGAGGTTGAGTTCCTGTGTAAAATGTGGTTCCGTCGAATAATACACCAATTCTTGCTTGAAACAAATCGGGGGAATATCCAGGCAAACCACCACCTGCAAGGCCAAACCACGGCAGAGGATTATAAATATTTCCTCTAGGCCCAAAATACAGTCCCGAACCAAATGTACCTGCAAATTGAAGGCCAATATCATCGCTTCTCAAAAATTCAACATTAATAACACCGCCAGGTTGACAATCTGATTGCTGTTCAACAATAAGTTGCGAAAGCATTTGAAAAACGCGACAAGCAATTATACGCCGCGCTTCACCGTCATTTGGATCATTAAACCCAATGCCACTGCCTTCGATACAATCCATAAAAAATAACTCAAAGGGTCCTGTGTCAAATCCGAGCCCTTCGCAATCACATACTTCACCTACCGGACGCCCTCCTGAAGGAGGAGACGAGATATCAGGGATTTTTAATTCCTGGTAAGTGTATAAATTCCCGAATCGATCAAAGAATTCGCCATCATCGGGTTGTTGGCTTTTTACATAAGCGCCGCAATAAGTGACCGATTGGCTATATCCGCCAAATGCAAATCCCGATAACAACACAAATACAAAACAGGGGGGGGTAAAAGAAAACGTAAATTGAACATGGTATTCGGATTTAGGTTAAAAAATCAAGGGATAAAATTCTGATCTGCAATTTAACCCAATTTTCCAGCTAAACGACTTACAACTAAATTCCTTAGCTTTGCGCCGAATTAACCAAATTGCATGAAAAATTTATCCCTGATCCTCAATGCCGTTCTTTTACTGGCGGTTATATACCTGTTCTACGCCCATTTTTCGGGCCCCAAACCCGAAGCGGTTCCGACGGAACCCAAAACGGAAAAAGCGGCATTGAACGTGGTTTATGTACGGGAAGACACCCTGCTGAACCAGTTCAAGGATTTCCATGAAAAAATGGAAACGCTGAACAATAAAAAACAACAGGCTGACGCCAGCCTGCAATCTCGCGGCCGCGCCCTGGAAAAGGAAGTGGCCGGTATCCAGGCTAAAATCCAGCAGGGCCTTTTGACCCCCAACCAGATCGCCACCGAAGAGCAGCGAATCGCCCAGAAGCAGCAGTCGCTCATGCAGGAAAGCGACAAGATAGCCCAGGAGATCATGACAGAGACCCAAACCCTCAACAATGAGCTGCAGGATAAGGTCAAGGCGGTCCTTGAAGCATTGCGGGACGAAATGGGCTACGATTATATCCTCAACTATGGGCCGGGTACCGGGGTGTTGATGGTCAACGACAGCCTCGACATCACCTCCATCGTCCTTGAGCGGCTGAACCAGGCAAAGAAGGAAGGGGAGTAAGGCTGATCAGGCCAGGATGCCGTTCTGCAGGGCATAAAGCACCAATTCCGGAGAAGAATTGATCTTGAGCTTGCGCATAATGTTCTTGCGGTGTGTATATACGGTGTGGGTGCTGAGGTGCAGTTCACTGGCAATTTCCTTGGCAATCAACCCCTTCGCGACCAGCCGGACGATCTCCACCTCGCGGGGTGAGAGCGGCGTCGGGGCGCAGCTTTCCTCTTCGTTCCGGGAAAAGGTGCGCTCCAGCACGTAATCCAGAATCTTGGTACAGAAGAATTTCTCGTTCTTGGCGGCAGCGGCCACAGCGTCAATGATCTCATCCTCCTCGCAGGTCTTGGTCAGGAAACTGTTGACGCCGAATTCCAGCACCTGAAAGATGCTCGATTTCTCATTGTCCGCGCTGATGACCATGATGTTCACCATCGGAAATTCCCGCCGCAACCGTCCGATCGTCCCTTCATCAAAATACCCCGGCTGCTTGTAATCCAGCAGAACCACCTGAGGTTTTAATTCCGGCAGCATATCGAACAACTCCTCCTCGTCCCGCGCTTCCCCCAGGATCTGTATCTCAGGATGGCCGCTGAGCAAATGCCGCAACCCTACCCTGACCAGGTATTGTTCGTCAGCTATCAAAACGGAAATCGGATGTTTCATATGCCAGGCTTTCTCGATTCAGCTTCAAAAATAAAAAGAAAACCGATGCCAACCAAGCTTATTTAGACTTAATTCAAATAAGGTCGGCTATCTTTCAACCATTTCCATCACCAACCGGAACCCCACCCGGGGATTCGGCAGCTCGTATTTCTGGCTGAGGTGAACGGCGCTTTCCCCGGCCACCGTATCCCAACTCCCTCCTTTCAAGGCGCCGGACCGGGTCATTTCGCAGACATTGCCCACCATATGGAACAGGCCGAGTTTATTGGCTTTTGAACCGTCCACCTTCATGGTCACAGGCGCCTTGCCGGCTTTTCGTTTCCCCGCTCCCGTCCTCAGGTTGGCGGTCATATTCTTCTTGCTTTTTTTCTTGGCGCTCTCCCGGGGATCGACGGAATAAGCCTGCGCGGACAGGGCGATCAGCTTCCATTCGGCCTCCGACGGCAATCGAAACGCCACGCTGGGGAAGGTGCGGTTCTCTTCCCGCATGTACCTCTCGGTGAGCCAGGCGCCGTAAGCCTGAGCAGCTTCGAGGGATATGTTCACAACCGGATAATCGCCGAATTTTTTGTCTGAATGGTAATTTTCCGCCCAGAAACCGGCGTCTTCCAGCCTGGTTTTGAGCGCCCACCCGGTGGAATCCACCCGGTATTTTTTAACCGCTTCCCACTTTCCGTTTTTCGCCAGGTCGGTCAGGAATGCCTGGTAATCGGTGTTGCTCACTTCCGCTTTTTGAACGTAAAGCCGGCCGTTGACCCGGGCGAATTGCTTTTCGATGTCCTGCGCGTCACCCGGAAGCATAAAGGCGGACAAGGCCAGTAAAGTAACTGTCCCGGCCAAAAAGGCAAAATGGCTCGATCTCATATCCTTTTGTTTACACGTGGTTTGTAAATCTATTTCATCCGTTGATCAGGGATTCGTAAACCGCTTTCATCTCCGCCACCGACCGGTCGATACCAAAATGGCTCCGGACAAACGCCCGCCCTTTGGGCCCCATTTCGCGGCGGAGTTCCGGGTTTTCTGCCAGCAGGATTACCGCTTCCGCCAGAGCGTCGGGGTTGCCGGCCGGCACTACCAGGGCTGTTTCGCCGTGAATGGCGAGGCCCCTGTTCCCGCCAATGTCCGTCATGATGGCCGGAACGCCCAAAAACATGGATTCCAGCAGCACCTTCGACAACCCCTCTCCTTTGACCGACGGTAGCAGGCTGATATCGCAAGCGCTGACCAGCGACAATACATCCGACCGGAAACCGGTGAAGATAAACCGGTCGCGCAACGGCGAACGCGCCACTAGTTGCCCCGTTTTCCCACCTTCCAGCCCCCGGCCGATCATCAGGAAATAGACCGGCAGTTCCGGCGGGATCCGGTGGGTAGCTTCTATCAGAAAAGGAATTCCCTTCATCCGCCGGGCGTTGGCCACAACCGCCACTGCAACGGCGTTCCCGGGCAGTGAAAATTCCGAAAGCCCGGCCGGTTGAATATCGGCGTACCAGGCGGGATCGTGCCCTTTGCTTACGGTGACCGCCTTGCCTTTCGGGAAAAACAATTGCCGCTCAAGGGATTCCTTTACGGCGTCGGAAACGCAGGTGATCCGGTCGACACGCGGGCTCAGGTGGGTCAGGTAGCTGACCGGGTTCCACCAGTGGATGTTGCCAGTATAGCCGCGATAGGTGACTACTTTCACCGGAAGCCCGCGGGCGGCGGCAATGCCGTTGCGGATGGCTTTATTGTTGAACAGGTGCAGGATCTGCCTGTCCTGTTCGATCAGTTCGCGCCTGATCCTCCCGACGGCCTCCCGGTCGAATTTTTTGCGGGGGTGAAAATCGATCACCCGGATCCCGGCTTCCCGGAATCTTGCAGCAAAATCGGCGTCACCCTGGGTCATGACCTGGATGTCGACCCCTTGCCGGTGGAGGCCGATCAGCATTTCACCTTCGGGCCTGACGGCATTCCAGGTATCCTTGTATGAACTGACGACGAGAACTTTAATGGCCATCGGGCAAAGATAGTACCTTTATTTATTCCGCTCCGGCGTCATTCTTCAGCTCGTACAAGGTCACCTCGTCCTCGAAGGAGTGAACCGGCCGGTATCGGTCCAGGATGGCTTCGGAAAGCGCATTTTCAGGGTACTTTTCACGCATAAGCACATACTTCGGTCGCTGTTTCATTATTTTTTTGGTTTCCTCGGCCAGGTCGACATCCAATGCATCGGCGTGGTGCGGCTCCCAAAGCAGCGAACTGTGCACATAGGGCGTGGGGCTTTGTTTGCGAAGCAGGAAATACAGGATATGGTGGTAATTGCCGGTATAAATGCGGTCATTATCCGACAGCAACGGGCGCAGATACCCGGCCACCTGCCGGGGGTAATCCGGCTTGTCGAATATTTCTATTTTCTGAACGATAACCGTGATCAGCGAAAGGCCGGCAAGAACCCCGACAGCCCATTTGCGCGGCCAGTTTCTAAGCCACCTGATTTTCTGTTTTGCGGGGTGATAAAAACCTGCCGCCAACAGGCTGAAGGCCGGCATAACCTGTATGAAATAATGGAAAAAGAACTTCCCGGGCAGAGCGATGACGATCATATCGAACAAAATCCACAAAACCAGGAAGCGGTGAAAATCCTTTTCCTCCTGCACGGGCTCCCGGAAGCTGTAAACGGCCATGATGGTCAGCGGAAAAAACCGCAGCGGCAGGTCGATCAGGAATCTCGCGGTTTTCCACCAAACCTTGTCCACGGGATAACTGCCCGTAACTTTAAAGGTGTAATGCCAAAGAGTGCCGAGTTCGCCGATCGCGTAATAATACCCGGTCACTGTCAAAAAAGGCAGGGCTATGCCGGCGCCGAGTGCGGCCAGGCGGAAGAAAAGCGGCAGGAACGGCTGTTTGTCCCGCCATGTTATCCACATCACGAAAAAGCCCAGCGCAGCGGCGTCGAACAAGGTAACGTACTTGATGACAAACCCCAGCCCTAACAATATGCCTGCGAGGCCGTACCGCCAGGTCGCCGTTTGCTTCCAGGCCATCCAGACCGCCAGGACGTTGAATAGGTTGAAAAATAATTCGGTATTCGGACTAAGGCCGAAGAAGGTCCAGATAGAAGTCAGGAATAAATACATGATCCCGGCACTCCATCCGATCTGGGCGCCCGCCTCCCGGCCGTAGGCCCTGACAGATATCAGGAACAGGACAAAAGCCGTCAGGCCGACCCAAACCGCCGTCAAAAGCCGGATGAGAAAAATGGAATTGCCGGTCAGCCATTCGAAAAAAGCATAGACCAGGAAAATACCAACGGGCTTGGTGTCCGCAACATCAACGAAATAGGTCTGCCCGTCCAGCAGCGCTTTGCCGATCACGATATAGGTCGACTCATCATGATCGATCACGCTGGGAAAAAAACTGAAAAACCGGAGCGCTACCGCCGCCAGCACCAGAAACAAGAGCGGCTTGTAAAATTGCATATTGTTCAATTGATCCGATTGATTCCGCCATCCGCCATAGCTTCAGCGAAGCCAGGAGTTGGTCTTACTTTCAGTTCCTCAGTTCCTCACTTCCTCAGTTCCTCACTTCCTCAGTTCCTCAGTTCCTCACTTCCTCCCGCCGGCCGGCAAGGATTCTTCGATTGCCCCGATTATCCCCTCCCGGACCGCCTCCTCCTGCACCCCATGCAACTGAATCGGCTTTTGCCTGCGCCGCAATCGCAGGTTGAGGAATTCCACGAACAGGGAGAAGGCGATGGCGAAATACAGGTAGCCTTTGGGGACGGCCCCGATCGAAGCGCCGGCCAATTCGACGTGCGCCAGGTGGGCGCCCTCAGCGATCAGCATAAAACCGATCAGGAGGAGAAACGACAAGCCCAGCATTTGGATGGTCGGGTGCCGGTTGACGAACCGGGCTACCGGCGTGGCAAACAACATCATGATCAACACGGAAAGAACCACTGCGAAGATCATAATGGCCAGGGCGCCGTGAACGCCGTTGGTCATGCCGACTGCCGTGAGAATGGAGTCAAAAGAGAATACGATATTAATGATGGTAATCTGCAGGATCGCATTCCCCAGGGAGGAACCGGATGATGCTTTTGACTTCCCTTCTCCTTCTTCCCCTTCCAACTTGTGGTGGATCTCCGTGGTACTTTTGTACAACAGAAAAAGTCCCCCGGCGATCAGGATCAGGCTTTGCCCGGAAAAGCCGCCTTTGAACCACCCCCAGTCGATGTGAAACCAGGCCGCTTCCATGGCCACCATCCAGGTGATCCCAAACAGAAGGCCGATGCGCAGCACCATGGCCAGCAGCAACCCGATATTGGTGGCCTTGGCCTGGTCTTTGTCCGGAAGCCGGCCGGCAGCGATGGAGATGAAGATGATATTGTCAATACCCAGCACAATTTCCAGGAAGGTCAGCGTCAGCAGGCTGAGCCATACTTCGGGACTGGCCAGATTGGGCATGATCAGTTCCATACGTCGTCAGAATTTGAGGCAATGTTACGAAAAAAGCGCCATACAAAGGCTTATTATCGCCGCCGGCACTGATCCAAGTCACCGCTCAATGCATTAAAAAAAAACGCTTAAAAAATTTGTTGATATCTAAATATTCCTATATTTGTCCCTTGAAGGCGTTTCCCTGCGTAATTTCTATAGCTTTGAGCAAATTTTAGCGGACATTTGTTTTCTTGTGCGCCCACTCGTTTTTTCTGAGGATTCATCAACGCATTTCTTCTCTGACTACACTGTACTTATCCGTAAGACAGCAAGATTGACAAATAGAAACCGTACTTCCCAAGCCGATCGTTGATCACCTTATTGTCTATTATTCAGTTTCTTAAGGATTCATGTTCATGCACCTGCATGTCCTGATAGGTATTACCAATTAAGTTGATTAAATCAAATCGTATGAAATCGAATTTTACCAGATCCTTTAGCAGTCTCCTCACCGGAGCGGCATTTTTCGTGTTCACATTGATGGGTTACTCGGCCTTTGCGCAACCGGCCAACGACCTTTGCGCCAACGCCACCGCCATTTCCTGCGGTCAGACGCTGAGCGGTACGACTATAAACGCTACGTTTGACAATGCGGGCACCTGTAACGTATCCAATACAGCGCCAGGTGTGTGGTACAAGATCACCGGCACCGGCGCCAGTATAAGCCTGTCTACGTGTGCTTCTATTGGGTATGACACCAAACTGAGCGTTTTTTCCGGCTCCTGCGGCAGCCTGGTCTGCGTATCCGGCAATGATGACGATTTTGCCTGTTCATTCAGTTCGCTGAGATCCAGGGTTACCTTCAACTCTGTCAACGGTACCACCTATTACGTGCTGGTACACGGCTTCAGCGCATCAACCGGCAACTTTGAGCTGACAGCCACCTGCGCCGCACCGCCCCCACCGCCGCCCGCCAACGACCTCTGCTCCGGCGCCATCACGGTGACCTGCGGACAAACGGTCTCCGGCAGCACCGCAAATGCGACGGCCGATGTAGCGCCTTTCTGCGGCACCTCCGACGGCACCGGCGGCGGCGTATGGTACAAACTGGTCGGCAACGGCCTGCCGGCTACCCTCTCGCTTTGCAATGCAGGCACCAGCTTTGACACCAAAATCCGGGTATATACCGGCAGCTGCGGCGGCCTGGTCTGTGCCGCAGGTAATGATGACGATACTTCCTGCTCTTTCAGCAGTCTTCGTTCAACGGTCAACTTCAACACCGCTAACGGCGTGACCTACTACATCCTCGTCCACGGTTTCAGCTCAGCAAGCGGTACCTACGAACTGTCGGTTGAATGCGCTGACCCCTGCAACCCGGACAATACCAACCCGTCCATCTCTTGTATCGGCGGTACCGTGAGCGTACAGCTCGGCCCTGAAGGCACCTACACCTTCAGCGGCAACGAACTGGTGGCCAGCGCTTCCGACGCCTGCGGTCCGGTCACTATTTCCTATTCGCCGGCTACGGTTTCCTGCGCTACGCTGGGCTCTCAGGTGATCAACGTAACGGCCACCGACGGGAGCAATAACACCGCTTCCTGCTCCAAGACCGTAACGGTTGCAGCCGGCGGCGACCTGCCCGAAGAATGGGACGCCAGCAGTATCGGCAGCGCCCACGGCACGGCTACCTTTCCCTCCTGCGGCGAGCCAACCTATATCCTGGCCACCAACGGCAATACTACCCTGACCGTCGACGGGCTGTTCTTTGTCAACCAACCGCTTTGCGGCGACGGCTCCATTACCGTCAAGGTGGAAAGTGTAACGCCACAAGGCTGGGCCGGCATCATGATGCGCGAAACCAACGCCACAGGCTCCAAGAAAGTAGGGCTGAAAACCAAACTGCTGACACAGTTGGGGCGCGAAATACGCTCCACTACCAACGGCATCGGCACCACTTCCCTGACGTCTGTTCCTCCGGGCAGAAACTGGCTGCGCATCACCAGATCAGGCAATAATTTCTCAGGTTATTCCTCTCCTAACGGGGTTACCTGGTACTTCGCCTTCAGCGTCAACGTGACCATGTCCTCCTGCATCGAAATGGGCATGTACACCGAGAGCTACAACCATGTCGATATCTCGACGGGCGTATTCACCAACGTCAGCGTAACCGGCGGCGGCGGCGCTCCTTCCCGCCCGGTTGCTGCGGATACGCATATCAACGCTTCTCAGGTGGACATCTTCCCGAACCCGGCAACCGACGACCTGAACGTCAATCTGACGGGCTTCGCCGGCCAGGCAACAACCCTCCGCCTGCTCAACGGCCTTGGCCAAACGGTGTTGAACCGCGACCTCGGTCAGGTGGATTTCGCTACGGAAACCCTCTCATTGGGCAACCTGCCCAAGGGCATCTATTTGCTGAGTGTGGAATCTGCCGCTGAACAGAAGGTGTTCAGGGTGGTGAAAGAATAAGTTAGTGATCAGTGATCAGTGGTCAGTTGTCAGTTGTCAGTCCGGTTATCGGGTACTGTCGACTGACAACTGACAACTGACCACTAATTATCTGATTGCCAAAATTTTACACTTTAAAAACCTTATTTCTCCCCCACTTTCCATTTTCTAATTCAAACCTACCACAGGGGGCCGGATAGCGCCCTTTGCGTAATTATCCGGATTCGATGTTATATCAAGGAATTAACTTTACAACTGTGTAGTTTTCTCATAGTATGTTCAGGCTCCTACATCCGAATTGCCTCCCCTGTTGTAGGAGCTTTTTTTATTTTCCCTGTTTGAAAATGACCCTGCTTCCTTCTGCCGCCTGGTATAATCGCCGGATGCCGGTAGCCTTATAGCTTTCCACAATCAGGTCGGCGCCGCCGAATTCGGGCTTTTTCCGGTAGGCCGCAAACCCCTGATCGCAATCCGACAAGGTGACCTTGGAAACGTATGCCATGGAAAGGTCCTTGGAGGCGATAGCGATCGGATCATGCGCAAATTCCGTATCGAATACGTGGACGTCGCTTTCCTCGCCTACGCTGATGCCCTTGTCTCCGTTGGATTCCAACAGGCAGTTTCGGACCACAATAACGGAGCCCGAAAAATCCATCCCGTCATTTCCCGTGTGTACAAAGGCCGAACGCCGGATCTCGCCCCGGCAGAAATCGGTATCAAACCCGTCGCCTGCCGTGTCGGAAAAATGGCAGGATTCCATATCGAACTCCGACCGGACGATATTGAGCGCATCTTCGCAGTGATTTTTCCGGAAGGTGCAATCGGACAGTTTTACCGCGGAGGCATAAAACGTGACCGCGCCGGTCAACTGCCAGTCGCGGCGCCTGAGGGTAGTGAGGTTATCAAAGACAACATGTTGCAGGACGGATGCCGTTTTGGCTTCGAGCACTGTAAACCCGTTCCCGGTCCCGTCCTCTGACCTGACCTCCACCGGTTTATCCGGCTCCCCCGCCATTTCCACCGGAGAACGGCTGATAAAGGCGGCGCCGTTCAGCAGGTTTAATTTGGAACCTGCGGCAAACCGGACGGCGTACCCGGCCGGGATAACAATATCCTCCCGTATGGTATGGTCGCCGGGCGGGAAATCGATCTGGCGGCCATTCACCAGGTAGGGGCCGTTCAGCTTCAGTTCAGCCCGGGCAAACGTCGCCGGCGCAGCAGCCAACCCCTCCGGCAATGCCGACGGGATCAGGGGGGCCGACATCAGCGTATCCAGGCCAAGGGGTTGGAAGAAGAGAAAGTCTGCCTGCCCGCTGATTTCCAGAAAACGGTATGCCGGCGGACCTTGCTGCATGGCGGCTTCCTCCTGAAAACGGAGCGACGCAAAGTCCCGGATCAGGCTGTCCCGCTTCAGCTTCATCCGGAACCGGCGCGGCGTCACTCCCGGCAACAATACCGTTTCGTCCAGGGGTATGGTCATCGTTTTAGCCGATTTGCCGAATCCTACTACCCGAACGGGCAGGGTATGCCGGTTGCTGACCGCCACCTGCCGGAGGCCGTTCTTGCTGGTTTGAATATAAGCCCGGAGGCTTTCCCCGGGATAGGGCAGCAACAGGGAGTGGACGTAGGCGGCATCCGCCTCAAACCCGGTCAGATCCGGCTTGTAATCCGGCGTTTCCATTTGCAGCCACTCAAGGCGCGGCGTCCATTCTTCGCGGATCGAATCGATGAACCCCGGGAAATACCGGGGCGAGGTGATCCGGTCCAGCTCCCGGACGTAAGCGGCCATGAAGGCGCTGTCCTGGGCCAACCCCGAAAAAAGGGAATTCTGGTCGAGGGAGAAAGGATTGAGGCCGCCCTGTCCCAGAATATCGTATTGGCGCGCGGGCTGTTCGCCGTACCCGTCAAAGCCGATGGGCTCCAGCAGGCCGGTGATCGGGTTGTAGTAGAAGCGCTGGTTGTGCCAGGCAATCCCGTGGTAGGCGTTGAGCGCATCGGCTACGGCGTAGTACCTGGCCAGCCTGTCCAGATCAAAAATCTGGGCGGGCGGCGCTTCGCCCGTCCGAAAAGCCTCCAGGGCATGCAGGGCCTCGCGCCATTCGCCGGCCAGGGTGGAATCGGCCAGGGTAGGGCCCTCTCTGAAGACTTCGACCGGTGCATTGTCGGCGTCCATGGCCGAATGGGTGGCGCCGGGCCGTGTATATCCCGGGCCTTCGAGTTGTCGCTGGATGGCCGTCCACATCCCGGTTTCGGAAAATTTGAGGATCGGGCCTTCCCTGCGTTTCCGGGATTCGATCAGTTGTTTTTCAAAGTGTTCCTCAAAGGCGTAGATTCCGAGGCTTTGGCCGTTGAGCCGGAGTTCGACGAAGTCATAGCGGGTGGTCAGCACGTCTTCCCGCTCCCACAACTGGTGGAGGAGCCATTCGTGCAGGAAATACCGTGCAGCGGGTGTGTGAAGGGAGAAGGTCTTGAGGCCGCGCCAGCTGTAGGGATCGCGCACCCTGACGCGAAACGACCATTTTCGGCTGTTCAGGTGGTCGAGCCAGTCCCCCTTGAGGCGGATCTCCACCGGTATTTCCTGTCCTGAGGTATCGGTTAGCCTGGCATTTACCCAGTCGTCGTCAGCTGTGACCAGGATGCCTTCCCGAAGTGCTTGCTGCCGTTTTTCTTCCAGTTTTTGGAGGGCTTTTGCACCGATTTCCAGCCCGATGGCAACGGGTTGAAAACGGCTTTTTTGCCAGACATCCACTTTTTCGATGCGGAGGTTGTCAAAATAGACCGGCAGGTAGCCGTTGGTATAAATATATACTTTCAGGCTTTGGGGCGGCGTCTCGAACGGAATATGGAAATAGAGTTCCAGTTTTTCCCAGGCGGCTTCGTCGGCGCCGGTCTTGTCGGCGGTTTCGAGGTAAAAGCTGCCGCCGCCGGAAGCATTGACCACCAGTTTGCCTTCGTTGAGGGAATTGCGCTGCCGCCAGACGGTGATCCGGTAAACTTCCCCGGGCTGAACCGGCTCCAGGTCATAAGCGGGGCCGTATTGGGGGCCGTCGCCGGCCGGGATTTTGTAGGAATGGCTTCCGGTATGGGCCGCCTCATCGCTGATAAACTGCGGATCGACGCCCGGATAATTCCTTTCCGCGTCCAGCAATATGCCGGTTTCAGCGGTTGCGGACGGTCCGCGATGCCCCCGGCGAACAATCAAGGCCGCAGCGATCAGCAAAAACAGCAACAGGAAGATGATCACCGGCGTCTTGTCCGGCAGTTGAAAAGGCCGGGTCGTTTTTCCGTCCCCCAGGATCATATGGTCAGGTCAACTTGTTCAACAATCGACAGTTGGGTTTGGGGAGAGAGGTTGCTCACGGCGTCCTTCAGCCGCGAAAGTTGTTCGAGGTTGTCCGCTCTGCACACAAAGGAAAGTTTCAATCCCGGCCGGAGCGTATCCATCCTGCGGAGTTCGGCGTACGGGAGGATGGAGGTCAACAGGCCGGCGATCTCCTCCAGGCTTTCCTTGTCGGTATGAATATGGACCAGCAGCCGCCCTTCTTTTGCGTTGGATTGGCGCCCTGACAGGCGTTTGCCGAGGTACAGCAGGCCGATGATGAAGGCGAAGGCGACGATGGCCAGCACCGGTTGATTGGCGCCGCCGGCCAGGCCTATGCCGATAGCGATGAACAGATAGGTCAGCTCTTCGGGGTCCTTGATGGCGGCCCGGTAGCGCACGATCGATAAGGCGCCGACAAGGCCCAGCGACAAGGCGATCGAGGATTTGACGATCATGATGATCAACAGGGTACCCAGTGCCAGCGGCAGGAAATTGTTGGCAAAACGCCGGCGACCGGCTTCGGAATAGCCGTAGCGGATATAGAACCAGCGGAGCACCGCCACCAATAGGGCCGTGACCAGAATATTGAGCAGGAATTCGTCGAAAGGGATATTATCGGCAAATTCCTGGATGTACCTCTCCTGTAATTTTTCAAGAATATTCATCGTGCGGGCAATGCATTAGGCGCAAAGGTAAAGCTTTTCATCATTGGGCGGTAGCGGGCTTCCCGTATAAAAAACCGGCAGTCTTGCCGCGATACGGGCAAGACTGCCAAGGTCAATATGGATGATTTCTATTTGCAAAATCTATTGCCGAACCGAATCCGGTATCAGGCTCTCGGCATCAGCACGATCTTTTCGGTTTTGATCTTATCGCCTTGTTGTACGGACAGCAGGTACTGGCCGGGCAGAGCGCTGCTCAGGTCGATGGTTTCGTTGTAATAACCGTCGAACTGGTTGCGGGCTTCGCGATAGACGGTTTTGCCGCTGACATCCTGGATCTGAATGGTAGTCGGCAGCGGTTCGGCCTGGAATTCCAGTTGCAATCTGCCGAACGTCGGGTTCGGGTATATCTTCCAGGATTCGGGCTGCAGTTCGAAGTCCGGCTGGACAACGGGTTGCGCTACTTCTTCCACCGTTTCGACCAATTCTTCTGCAACGGGCTCTTCAACCGGTTCGGTTACTTCTTCAGCCGTTTTTTCGCAGGATTTGAACTGGGCGTCAATCTCCATGCGCTGTCCGTTGCGGAGGATGCTCAGGGTGTACCATTCGCCGGGCTGGTGCTTGTCGCGCTCGCGGTGCAGTTCGGAGAAGGAGTTGGTGGGCACGTCGTCCAGTGCGAGGATCACATCCTTGGCCTGGATGCCGTATTTTTCAGCGGAAGTCCCCCGGATGATGCCGTTCACGCGTACGCCTTCGCCGTTATCGCCCGTGCTGCCGACATAAACGCCGATGAATACTTTGCACGGATCGCGTTCGTAGCTATAGCTGTAGGAATAATTATAGGATGAGCCCTTCAGTTTCACCGTTGTTTCGGCGGCCTGGCCGTTGCGATCGTAGTTCACTTTCACCAAATCGCCGACCTTGTGAGCGCTCAATACGTTGCGCAGGTCGGAGGTGCTGTTGATCGCCTGACCGTCAACCGCTGTAATGACGTCACCTGAAAGCATTCCGGCTGCTTTTGCGCCTTCTTCACCGGCGAGGCTGCCGATGGCAAGGCCTTTGCCTTCGCGGTTCTCATCGGGGTAAATGCCCAGAAGCGGACGCTGATCAGAAACGGAGACCGCGTTGAAGCTGCCCATTTTTTCACCCAGCTCCTTCATCTTTTCGCCCAGCTCCTGATTGTCGTGCATGTAGATCCTGAGCTGTTTGAATTCATTCTGCATGTTCTCCATGTCGCCTTTCATCCGATCCATATCCTCTTTGGCCTTGCGGATATAAAGGATGGTTTCGGCTTTCTGATCCAGGTTGATCTCCAGTCCTTCGTCGTTGAGGATATGGATCTCTACATTTTCCCCTTTCAGATCTTTTAGGTCTTTCAGCTCATGGATAACGGATTGCCCTTCAGGAACGGTCTCTTTAACGATTGTAATACCCCCGTCAGTGGTCGTCACTTTTTTGACGATCACAGCGGCAGGCTGGCCCTCCATTTTTTCCTGGGCCTGAATAGACAATGGAACTGCAAAAAAAGCCAGCCCCAACAGCATAAGGGTAAATTTCTTCATAAGGCACTTGTTTTAGGAAGTGAAATTTTACACAAAGACATAAGTAGGATGAAAAAGTTGCAGATTTTTTCCTGTTTGAAAGGTAAAATTTGGAGAAAAAAGCGGTTGTCAGTTGGCAGTCTTTTAGTTGGCGGTCTTTTAGTCTTTTAGTTGGCAGTCTTTTAGTTGGC